>JAZUGV010000001.1:0-9680 GCA_045641385.1 Agathobacter sp.
GAAGTTAAGGAAGTTAAGCGTGCACGTCTTACCGAGTATGCTGCAGCTAGACCATCAGCTCAGTACTTTGAGAAGAAGAACGGAGAGCACGGTGTATGGCAGTACAAGGTAGATTTAGCTCTTCCATGTGCAACCCAGAACGAGTTAGACCTTGAGGATGCAAAGATGCTCGTTGCTAACGGCGTTGTATCTGTAACTGAAGGTGCAAACATGCCTACTACTCTTGATGCAACCAAGTACTTACAGGAGAACGGAGTTCTCTTCGTTGGTGGAAAGGCTGCAAACGCTGGTGGTGTTGCTACCTCAGCTCTTGAGATGAGCCAGAACTCTGAGAGACTTTCATGGACCTTCGAAGAGGTTGATGGAAAGCTTAAGGGAATCATGGAGACCATCTATGCTAACATTTCAGATGCAGCAAAGAGATACAACATGACTGTTGGTGGAAAGGCTGATCTTGTAGCTGGCGCTAACATTGCTGGTTTCGAGAAGGTTGTAGACGCTATGCTCGCTCAGGGCGTTTGCTAATTAAATCGTAATTTATAGCATAAAATAAACAATAAAATGCAGAAAGCTATCGTATTTATGATGGTTTTCTGCATTTATTTTTTTTAAAATTTTTGGTATTCTAGTAAAGTAAGAATTTTGTAGCATATCATCACAGAAGATGTTTGCAGTTTCAGTGGTGGTCAACTTGCAATGATAAGGAGAAAAAGATGGTAAATTTAAAAGGAAATCCATTCTTTTTAAATGATGACCAGGTGAAGTGGGTAGAGGACACTCTCGCTGGTATGGATTTGAATGCAAAAGTTGGACAGCTTTTCTGTCCGGTTGGAGTGAGCGCAGATGAGGGCTTACTCTATCATTTAACCAAGGATATTAAAATTGGTGGAATTATGTATCGCCCTGGAATGGCAGAGGATGTTCAGGAGACACATCGCAAGCTTCAGGAGCTCAGCGATATTCCACTTTTAATCGCTGCAAATACAGAGGGCGGCGGTGACGGACTTGCATATGAGGGAACCTCATTTGGTAAGCCAATGAACGTTGCTGCAACCAAGAATCCAGAGGACGCATATCACATGGGATATGTTGCCTGCAAGGAAGGTGCTGCACTTGGATTAAACTGGTCCTTTGCACCAATCGTTGACATCAATGCTGAATTCCACAGCCCAATCACCAACGTACGTACCTTTGGCGATAACCCAGATTATGTTTTGACCTGTGGCCTTGAATACATGAAGGGTGCTGATGAGAACGATGTCGCTGTTGCAATCAAGCACTTCCCTGGTGATGGATACGATGAGCGTGATCAGCATATCGTAACCTCAATCAATCCACTTTCTGTAGAAGAGTGGGATGCAAGCTTTGGAAAGATTTATGGCGGATTAATTGATAAGGGTGCTAAGACAGTCATGGTTGGACATATTGCTCAGCCTGCATACGTTAAGGCACTTAACCCAAATGCAACTCCTGAGGAGCAGTTATATCCAGCTACTCTTTCAAAGGAAATTTTAACAGGATTATTGAGAGGAAAGCTTGGATTTAACGGATTAATTTCTACCGATGCAACTCCAATGATTGGTTTCAATGTTGCTATGCCTAGAAGCAAGGCAGTTCCAACTGCAATTGCTGCTGGTGCTGATGTGATTTTATTCAACAAGAGCTTAGAGGAAGATTACCAGTTTGTACTTCAGGGTATTGATGATGGTATTCTTACGGTTGAGCGTTTGGACGAGGCTGTTACCCGTATTCTTGCAACCAAGGCTTCTCTTCATCTTCCAGAGAAAAAGGCTGCTGGAACTTTGGTTCCTGGCAAGGAGGCTATTTCGATTGTTGGCTGTGAGCAGCATAGAGAGTGGGCAAAGTCTGTAGCAGACAGAAGTGTTACCTTAGTTAAGGATACTCAGTCACTTCTTCCAATCTCAACTCAGAAGTTTAAGAGAGTATACTTAAATGTAATCCAGAAGGATTTAGATCCAAACAATGCGCAGGTAACTGCATGGAAGGAACTCTTCGAGAAGGAAGGCTTTGAGGTAACCGTTCGTAACCGTAGCACAACCTTTGCTCCAGAAGATTTCGCAAGCTTACCAAATCTTGAGCCTGATAAGATGAAGCTCTTTGGAGAATTATATCGTTCTGTAGAGGATATGAAGAAGGACTATGACCTCTATGTTTATATTGCAAACATGGAGAACCAGTCAAACAACACGACTGTTCGTCTGAACTGGAATGTAGTCTTTGGACTTGGCGATGATGCACCATGGTTCGTACAGGAAGTGCCTACCTTAATGATTTCAACCGCATATCCATATCATTTGTTTGATGCAAACATGATTAAGACCTATATCAACGCTTATGCAAGCACTCCTGAGGTGAAGGAAGCTGTCATGGATAAGATTATGGGACGCAGCGAGTTTAAGGGTGTCAGCCCAGTGGATCCATTCTGCGGAAACGAGTTATTTAAATATTAATGCGCGTTTATCTGTAGCGCTAGAAAAGACCAGTGAAAGTATCGCTGGTCTTTTTTTGATAGAAGAAGCACTGACATTTAGTTCATACCACGAAAGCCCTTTCCAATGATTTCGCTAGAATTTGTGATAGCGATAAAGGCTCCAGGTTCATTTTGCTTGATAAAATTACGAAGCTCGACAGCCTGAAAACGCTTGGTGATTGTGATAATAACGGTACGCTCTTTATGAGCGTAGGCACCTTCGGCTTTGTAGGTAGTTGCGCTTCTGTGAAGTTCATTTGTGATAAAGTCACAGATTGGCTGAGGGTTGTCGCATATAATTGTAAAGTATTTGCAGAGATTGATGTTTTCAATGACATTGTCGACGACCAAAGATTTTGCAAGCAGACCAACCAATGAGAATAAACCGGTTTTGATGTCAAAGACAAAACATGCGGCAACGACAATCACCGTATCAACGACGAACAACGCAGCACCAATATTTAGTTTTGTATATTTTTTTAATATCATGGCTACGATATCTGTACCTCCTCCAGAGGCACCAATATTAAAGTAAATGGCGGAACTGAAGGCTGGAAGCACGATGGCAAAAATGAGCTCAAGTATAGGTTCGTCAGTTAAAGACGCATTCATTGGGAAAAAAATCTCACAAAGGCGAAGACCAACGGACATCAGAATGCTGACATAGGTTGTCATAAAACCAAAGGATTTTCCAAGAAAAATAAATCCAATTATCAAAAGAAGCATATTAATTCCAAGGGTTAAAATGCCTGGAGTGATTGGCAAAATTGCAGATAAAACTACGGCAATACCGGTGACCCCACCAAAGGAAAAGTTATTTGGAAATTTAAAAACATAGATGCCAAGAACAATAATCATTGTGGCAATGGTTAGCATTAGATATTTTTTGAATGTTTGCATAGATGCCTCCTGAGAATCCTCGTTGTCTACATCTTATGAGTATACTCTTTTATGAAAAAAAGAAATACATACTGTAATAAAAAATTCTTGACAAATACCCCAAGGGGGTATAAATTTAACTCAAATCATATACCCTGTGGGGGTATTATATGACTTGATTATAAATCAGGAGGATAGCAATGAGCACAGAAAAGACCTGTCCACACTGCGCGGCAGAACGACAGACTGCCCGTGGAGAAGAGGAAAAGAAAAAACTGATGAACCGCTTAAGTCGAATCGAAGGACAGATTCGTGGAATTCGCGGAATGGTGGAAAAGGATGCCTACTGTCCAGAGATTATGCTTCAGGTTTCGGCTGTTAACGCAGCGCTTAACAGCTTTAACAAGGTTTTGATGGAAAATCATCTTCACAGCTGCGTGGTAGAGGACTTAAAGGAAGGCCGTGCGGATACCATGGATGAGCTTGTGGACGTGCTACAGAAGCTGATGAAATAGGACTTATAAATTGGTGAACGAATAATGGAAAAATACAATGTGACTGGAATGACCTGTGCAGCCTGTCAGGCGCGCGTGGAAAAAGCAGTAAATGCGGTGCCTGGGGTGACTGGCTGTTCGGTGAGCTTACTTACCAATTCCATGGGCGTCGAGGGAAGCGCAGAAGCAAGTGAAATTATAAGGGCAGTGGAAGCTGCCGGGTATGGAGCAAGCCCACAGAATGGTGGAGCTTCAACGAAAAAAGATGCAAAGGGCGGTTCGGGAAATCAGTTGATCTCATCCTTAGAGGATTCGCTGGCAGACCGCGAAACACCAGTGCTTAGAAGACGACTGATTTCGTCGATAGTGTTTGTGCTAGTGTTAATGTATTTTTCTATGGGGCACACTATGCTTCACTGGCCAGTGCCGGCGTTTCTTGATGGGAATGTGATTGGACTGGGATTGGTTCAGATGATTTTGGCAGAAGTGGTTCTGCTGATCAATCAAAAGTTCTTTGTGAGTGGTGTGAGGGGCGTTTTGCATGGCAGCCCTAATATGGATACCCTGATTGCGCTTGGCTCAGGGGCATCCTTCCTCTGGAGTGTGATAGTGTTATTTATGTATTCTGTAAATCCAGAGATCATGGAGCATTTCTATTTTGAATCAGCTGCTATGATTCCTGCGCTAATCACCGTGGGAAAGATGCTTGAGGCAAAGTCAAAGGGAAGGACGACCGACGCATTAAAGAGTCTGATGAAGTTAGCACCAAAGACCGCGACTGTTCTACGTGTCTCTGAAAGCACAAAGGATGAGATTGAGGAAGTGGTTCCTGCGGAGCAGGTAGAGATTGGAGATTTGTTTATTGTTCGTCCTGGGGAGAGTATCCCAGTCGATGGTATCGTTGTGGAGGGCAGCAGCGCGGTGAATGAATCCGCTCTGACTGGAGAGAGCATTCCAGTGGATAAGTCTATCGGAATGAAGGTATCCGCTGCAACAATCAACCAGTCAGGATTTTTGAAATGTAAGGCGACAAGAGTTGGCGAGGATACCACACTTTCGCAGATTATTCAGATGGTCAGCGATGCCGCAGCAACAAAGGCGCCAATTGCAAGAGTGGCAGATAAGGTTTCCGGGATATTTGTCCCTGTGGTAATCTCTATCGCAGTCATTTCCATTATCATATGGATGCTCCTTGGGGCAGACTTTAGCTATGCGCTTGCTAGAGGAATTGCAGTGCTTGTCATTAGTTGTCCATGTGCATTAGGTCTTGCAACACCGGTTGCGATTATGGTGGGCAATGGTAAAGCGGCAAGAAACGGTGTGTTGTTTAAGACCTCTGAAAGTTTAGAGCAGGCTGGAAAAGCTGATATCATTGTGCTCGATAAAACTGGTACCATCACAAAGGGAACTCCAGAGGTGACGGATGTGATTGGAGCAGACTACAGCGAACTGTTATCGGTTGCATATTCGCTCGAAAAGATGAGTGAGCATCCGCTTGCAAAGGCGGTTACTGGCTATTGTGAGCTGGTAATGAATCATTCGGTTACAGTATCGGGGCAGGTCGCCATGGCGGCAAAGATTGAAATATATGAAATCCAGGAATTTCAGGCGCTTGTTGGATCGGGAGTGAAAGCTAACTATCAGGGAGAAGTCCTGATGGCAGGAAATGCCCAGCTGATGGAAGACTATCAGAAGGCAGAAAATTATGCTTCTCTTATGGAGGCTGCGGATGGCTTTGCTAAAGATGGAAAAACTCCATTGTTCTTTGCCAAGGGTAAAACTCTTTTAGGTGTCATAGCGGTGGCGGACACTGTGAAAGAGGATAGCCGTGAGGCTATCGCTCAGTTAACCAATATGGGAATTCGCGTTGTCATGCTGACAGGAGACAATGAGCAGACGGCTCAGGCAATTGCAGCCCAGGTTGGAGTAACCGAGGTGGTTGCCGGAGTTCTTCCCGATGGAAAGGAAGCTGTGGTGCGAAGTTTTAAGGAGCAGGGCGTGGTTGCGATGGTCGGAGATGGCATAAATGACGCGCCAGCTCTTACAAGAGCTGACATTGGAATTGCGATTGGAGCTGGAACGGACGTTGCCATTGACGCTGCGGATGTTGTGCTGGTAAAAAGTCGATTGCTGGACGTGACGGCAGCAGTACGAATGAGTCGAGCAACTCTGCTAAATATTCATGAGAACCTGTTCTGGGCATTCTTCTACAATGTTATTGCCATTCCGCTTGCAGCAGGTTGCTATGTGGCTGCTTTTGGATGGAGCATGAACCCTATGATTGGAGCACTTGCAATGAGCTTATCAAGCTTTTGCGTAGTGATGAATGCGCTTCGTTTAAATTTGTTTTCTGTATATAGCACAAAGCATGATCGAAAGCGAAAGAAAAAATCAGTTCATAAGGGTGCTGTAGCTGAGGCACAGACCCAGGAAAATAAGAAAAGTGAGGTAAAAGAAATGACAAAGACAATGCATATTGAAGGAATGATGTGTGGACACTGTGAGGCAAGAGTGAAAAAGACTCTTGAGGCCATCGAAGGAGTTGCTGAGGCAGTGGTAAGCCACGAGGCTGGAACTGCAGTAGTGACCTTATCAGCAGAGGTTTCTGATGAGACCTTAAAGGCAGCAGTGGAAGCGCAAGATTATCCTGTTACAGCAATTAACTAAGCAAGAATTTGAAATAAATCGGCGGTATTTATTGATATAATAAATATCGCCAATTTTCATTTTCAGGAGGTGTTACAGTGAAGAGATTTTTGAGTTGCACGCTTTGCATAATATTGGTCTTTGGACTTGTGGGTTGTGCGTCAAAGCAGAGCACACAAAAAACAGAGAATCCAAACAGTAATCACTCAAGTGACTATGAAAATGGGGAAAATCAAAATAATACATCAGAAGATGATGGGGGAGAGGTTATGGAGAGTAAGATTGCATATCCATCAACGGCAGGAAAGCTGCACGTGGAAGGAACAAAGTTATGTGGAGAAAACGGTGCACCAGTACAGCTTAGAGGCTTAAGTACTCATGGAATTGGCTGGTATCCACAGTTTGTCAATGACACCTTCTTTGGAGAGTTAAAGAGCGTGTGGGGCGCAAACATTATTCGTCTTGCAATGTACACCTATGAGGATGCTGGATATTGTGTGGGCGGTGATCAGGAGAAGCTTCGCGCGCTTGTGAAAAACGGAGTCAACTATGCGACAGCAAATGATTTATATGTGATCATCGACTGGCATATTTTGAACGAGGGCAGTCCTCTTGTATATATGGAGGATGCAAAGAAGTTCTTTGCAGAGATGTCAGAGGAGTTTGCTGGAAATATCAATGTCATCTATGAGATTTGCAACGAGCCATGTAAGGGTGCAACCTGGGATGACATCAAGACCTATGCCAACACGATTATTCCTATCATTCGTGCGAATGACGAGGATGCAGTGATTATCGTAGGAACTCCAAACTGGAGTCAGGACGTGGACGTTGCAGCAGAGAGTCCGCTGGAGTATGAGAATCTGATGTATGCTCTTCATTTTTATGCAGCTACGCATAAGGAGCAGTTCCAGAACAAGATGAAGACTGCGCTAAGTAAGGGTCTTCCAATTTTTGTAAGTGAATATGGAATTTGCGATGCCAGCGGAAATGGAGCCTTAGATAAGGATTCAGCAAAGGTATGGATTGATTTGCTGAATGAAAATGATATCAGCTACTGTTGCTGGAATATTTCAAATAAAAATGAGTCCTCTGCGCTTTTTAAAGAGAGCTGCACGAAAACCAGCGGCTTTACCACTGAGGATATGAACGAAGAGGGTGTCTGGTTATATAATATGCTACGCAGTTACCTGTAAAGATACCGAATTATTGTAGGTCTTATGTATTGCGGGATGCAGATGCGTACTCTATAATAAAGGGCAGATGAACCTAGATTATAGGAGGAAAAAAGATGGAACAGGAAAAAGTCATCGTTATTGACTTTGGTGGACAGTACAACCAGTTAGTGGCACGTCGTGTACGTGAGTGTAATGTTTACTGTGAGATTTATTCATATCGCACCCCAATCGATCAGATTAAGGCCATGAATCCTAAGGGTATTATCCTTACTGGTGGCCCTAACAGCTGTTACGAAGAGGGAGCACCAACCTATACCAAAGAATTATTTGAGCTTGGAATTCCAGTGCTTGGTCTTTGCTATGGCGCACAGCTGATGAATCACATCCTTGGCGGCAAGGTAGAGAAGGCTCCAGTGCGTGAGTATGGTAAGACGGAGACCATGATCGATGGTGCTAAGAATTCTTTATTTGCAGGAATAGAAGAAAAGACCATCGTATGGATGAGTCACTTTGATTACATCTCACAGCCTGCTCCAGGATTTGAAATTATCGCACATACAGCAGATTGTCCTGTAGCTGCAGATGCAAATGAGGAAAAGAAGCTCTATGCAATCCAGTTCCACCCAGAAGTACTTCATACTGTTCAGGGAAAGGAAATTCTTTTTAACTTTGTTCGCAATATTTGTGGTACTGCAGGAACCTGGAAGATGGATTCCTTCGTAGAAAATACCATCAAGGAAGTTCGCGAGAAGGTGGGAGACGGAAAGGTTCTCCTTGCTCTTTCAGGTGGAGTTGATTCCTCTGTACTCGCGGCTCTTCTTGCAAAGGCAATCGGACCACAGCTTACCTGTGTATTCGTCGACCATGGTCTTCTTCGTAAAAACGAAGGCGATGAGGTTGAGGCAATCTTTGGTAAGGGCGGAAATTTTGATATCAACTTTATTCGCGTAAATGCGCAGGAAAGATATTATGGAAAGCTTGCAGGTGTTGAAGAACCAGAGCGCAAGCGTAAGATCATCGGAGAAGAGTTCATTCGTGTATTTGAGGAAGAGGCTAAGAAAATTGGTGCGGTAGATTTCCTCGCACACGGAACTATTTATCCAGACGTTGTAGAGTCAGGACTTGGCGGTGAGTCAGCAGTAATTAAGTCACATCACAATGTTGGTGGACTTCCTGATTTCGTAGATTTTAAGGACATTGTCGAGCCACTTCGCAACCTCTTCAAAGATGAGGTTCGTCAGGCTGGTCTTGAGCTTGGTCTTCCAGAGTTCTTAGTATATCGTCAGCCATTCCCAGGCCCAGGTCTTGGAATTCGTATCATCGGTGAGGTAACTGGTGAGAAGGTTAAGATTGTACAGGATGCTGATTACATCTACCGTGAAGAGGTAGATAAGGCAGCAAAGGCTTATAAAGAAGCAAACGGAGTGGAAGCTCCATGGATGCCAAACCAGTATTTCGCAGCGCTTTCAAATATGCGCTCCGTTGGCGTTATGGGAGATGAGAGAACCTATGACTACGCAGTCGTTGTAAGAGCAGTTCGTACCATCGACTTTATGACAGCAGAAGCTGCTGAGATCCCATTTGAGGTACTTCAGATCGTAATGAGTCGTATCATCAACGAGGTGAAGGGAGTTAACAGAGTATTCTATGATTTAACTTCAAAGCCACCAGGAACAATTGAGATGGAGTAGACTACTTGTTAAAGGACAATCTCGCTTATCGCAAAAAGGACAAAAACATTTAGCGAGAAAAGAGAAGAAGTCCAAACACAAAATTGAATAAAGACATAGTAGGGAAGCAAACAACCACGAGGGTTGTTTGCTTCCCTTTTTTATTACCTACATCCAAATCAATTCCAGTCAATAAATCCCCGAAAATCAAGGGTTCGCAACTTGGTGTGGATTGGCTGGTGTGGGTCTGTGATTGTCGATTATTGATGAGTATTTTATATGTTTGTAGATGATAGAATGTGCTAGTAGGGGAAGCGAGCCA
>JAZUGV010000002.1:0-4537 GCA_045641385.1 Agathobacter sp.
ATTGCACCGCACGACCAGAAACGCAATCCATTGCTTATGCAGGTCTAACCACGCATCCTTGCGTGGTTGCGGTGCATCAGGCTTTTCAGGCACTAAGGACTGCACACTTTACTCTAACAAGAGGGCATCCCTAAGGTAGAGTCCATTGAAAGCTTTAGAAAAATCACCACGGAAAAATTCGTCAAAACGAAATTCGTGAATAGGCGAAGGACCTTCCGTTGCATAGGTTTTGAGTAGCAAGGAGTGCGCGTGAAAGAATGGTTATGGAAGAAGAAGGCGAATAGAATAAAATAGGGACCTCATAGAAGAAGTCCCTTAAAATATGCTTAACTTAATGGCGTTTGAAATAAAGATTCACTGGAATCACAGCTTCTTTTTTAGTTCCTCGAGTTCCTCCTCGATGGCCTGCATACGAGCTTCCACAGAAGTCTCTTCAGAAGCAGTGTTCTGATTTCCCAGCTTCTTTTCGCGGTTGTTCTTGCGGGCTTTGTAGCCACTCTCATCCTCTTCTTTGCCTCCGAAAAGGACACGTGCGATAAGGCCAGCACCGCCAAAGATTAAAATCAAAATAATAATCCACTCAAAAAGAGTAATTGGGCTTAAGGTGATTCTTGTAGAGATAATCACCGCTACGATTACAAATAGGACGCCAAAGCCTGTCAATATCTTTGAGCCAAGGGATCCGCCTGACACAAACAGCCAGATAATTCCGATGATGAATGGAATGATAATCACACCGCTGGTCAGATGGCTTCCGCCCATTCCAAATCCCCAGAGGGTATAAAAACCTGAATGTACAGTTACTCTCTGCGAAAAAATAAAGAGGCCAACACCAAGCATAATAATGCCGGCCAGGAATAATTTTAATTCGTGTTTTGCCTGTTTCATAATCTCTCCTCAATATCTATTATAATATTCATTATAATATTATTCATAATACGAATACCGTTCATAAGAATCAGTGCATTGTTTAGCGCTTTTCACACAGCTCTATCTGCTCCCCGTTGATTCCCTTTACAAATGCAATTCTAAGCTTCTGTGGAACATCCATTTCAAGACAGACATCTTTTGGCAACACATGAGGGCTCGCGCCTGCCTTGACTGCCTGCTCATACATGGCGTCCACGCTATCACACATAAATGCGATATGCTTAAAGGCGCCCTCCGATGGAAGCTTTTCGCTCTCAAATATTTCAAGAATGGAATCGCCTATTTTTAGCCAAACGCCCCTGACATCTGTCATAAACTGACCGCAGGAAACCGCGCCAAAGGCTCTCTCGTAAAAGGAAATTGTCTCCTCAAACAAATCTGTGTATAGCGCTGAATGCGCATATCCGTATATCATAGTATTTCTCCAATGTTATTTCTTCTAAATGCTTCCCTGATTAGATTACAGCCTTACATTTCCATGATAATCTCGCGTGCAAGTTCTTCCTCGATTGGGGTTGAAAATACGCCAGGCGCAAATTCTACCATCTCCCCGATTCCCTTTTCGATTACGAAGCGAAGCTTGCCCTCTCTTACCTTTTTATCGGTGTAAAGTTTGCTCACAAGACGCTCTCTGTCAATATAGGATGGTATGGTTGTTGGAAGGCCTGCTTTGGCAACCAGTTCTGTCACACGAACTGCCTGCTGTTCAGACATATATCCAAGTCTTGCAGATAAAAGAACCTGTGCCACAAGTCCAATGGCAACTGCCTCACCATGCAACAGCTGATACTCACTGACGGTCTCAATAGCACGTCCCACGGTATGGCCGAGATTCAATATTTCGCGAAGACCGGTCTCAAGCTCGTCCTTCATTACTACCTGATATTTGATGCGGCAGTTATTCTCTGCGATAAACTCACATGGAAATTTCTCGAGCTTGTAGATAGCTTCCATATTATCCTCCAAAAACTCAAACAGCTCCATGCTGTCCATGCAGGCGTGCTTGATGGTCTCTGCCATTCCGCTTCTTAACTGGCGCTCTGGAAGTGTCTTCCAGGTCGCAATATCAATGTAAACCTTCTTAGGCTGATTAAACAGACCAATCAGATTGGTTGCAACAGGGGTATCCACTGCAGTCTTGCCACCGACAGATGCATCTGCGGCAGAAAGCAAGGTGGTAGAATAGGTGATGAATGGAACTCCACGCGCATAGGTGCCTGCGATAAAGCCAGCTAAATCAGAAACCACGCCCCCGCCAATCGCCAGAATTGCACAATCGCGGCGATAGCCCTTTGCAATCATCGCATCCTCGATGCGCTCCTTTGTCTCTCTGGTCTTTGAGGTTTCACCAGCAGCAAACACAAATAAATCCACTGAAAAGCCTGCATCCGCAATGGCCTCACAAATCTCATTCGCGTAAAGCTTTTCCACCTCAGAATCGGTGATAGCTGCAATGCGTTTCACCTTTCCAATCAGACCCTTTTCAAGGTCCTCGATCAGGCGGCTTTTCAGTTCATATCCAATTTCAATTTCATAGCTGTCATCGACAACCTTTTTTAATTCAACATTGAAGGTACTCATACTTATCCTTTGATCTTTCTTTGTCAGATATTATTACTGCATCTTATGGAATTCACATAGAATCATTCCATCGACAAATATCATTATAATAAAAAACTGAGTGAAATACACTAAAAACTTTAGCGCTTTCACTCAGTAAACAATACCAATTATTTATGGTTTTTATAAAGAGCCTTCGCTTAGCCTCCCAAATGGAAAATCTGCAATAAGAGCAGATAGCTTAATCCATAGTAGGTTACTACCGCAACAAGGTCACTCATGGTAGAAATCAATGGACCTGATGCTACTGCCGGGTCAACCTTAATCTTCTTAAAGAAGAGTGGAATCAGTGTTCCAGCTGTCGCAGAAATAGTCATCGCCACCCAAAGAGCTACACCGATGCAGGCAGATACTGCAAACGCAAAGGAAACCGTTCTTCCTTTTAACAGCCATACATATAGCCCAACAAAGACAAACGCGAGTGCTCCAACCAAAAATCCATTGAAGAAACCAACTCTTGCTTCCTTACCAACCAGGCCAAACTTCTGCTTTACGGTAAGCGATTCATCCATCAATACACGAATGGTTACCGCTAATGACTGCGTACCAACGTTACCTGACATACCAAGTACCATCGACTGGAAAGCCATAATGATGGTCAGCTGCGAAACGACAGATTCAAAGATTCCTACTACCGTAGAAACCCCGAGTGCAAGGAGTAACAGGATTAACAGCCATGGCAAACGCTTGCGCATACTGTCCTTCAATGGCTCCTGCAAATCTTCCTCTGCAGAAAGACCTGCCAACTTTGCGTAATCATCACCCATTGCATCATCCACTACCTGAATGATACTCTGTGCTGTGATGACACCGAGCAGGGTGTTATCATTATCCAAAACTGGAATGGAATCCTCGTTGTAATCCTTTAACTTTTCAATACAATCATCAATGGTCTCATGTCCATATACATAAGGATATGAGGTCATAATCAGAGCTTCTAACTTGGTCCCCTGGCGTGCGATAATCAAATCCTTCAAATCAATCGCGCCGTAGAAAGAGCCCTCTTCGTCTGTAACAAACAGCGTAGAAATATTATCGTTCTGTGATGCCTGCTCTACCAGAGAATGCATTGCCTCCTTTACCGAGAGGTCTTCTCTGATGTCAATATAGTTCGTGGTCATCTTGCTACCGATTTCATCCTCATCATAGGATGCAATCAGCGCGATGTCCTTCTTTGCCTCCGCATTTAATAAATCTATTAATACGAGACGCTTTTCCTTTTGAATTTCACGCAGTACAACAACGGCCTTATCAGGCTCCATGTTGGAAAGCAAAGCTGCCGCTTTGCGCAAATCCATCTCGTCTAAATACTGCTTTGCCTCATCTTCCTCGACACTTTCAATAATATCCGAAAGGCTCTCTAAGCTGATAATACGATACAGCTTCTTTCGCTCCTGCTCAGTAATGATATCTAAAATTTCTGCAATATCTGCCTCATGATAATCGGACAGCTTGTCCGCAATCACCCTAGGGGACGCATTGCTACGCAGGATATCGATAATCTCTGCCTCATAGTCCGGCTTTTGTGAAAGGACGAGATCTTCTAATAATTCTTCTTCCATTTTCTCACCTCACGTTTTTTTAGCGAGATAGACGATGGAAGCATATGTTTATTCACATCCGCAGGTGCTTATTATAAGCCAAAAACGCAGGAGGTAAATGAACATATGTGACCATCCTCTATCCCGTTGGTACCTCGACTATGACTATCACAACTATCCATTTTACTCACCTGCCTTTCCTGATTCCATTTATAGGTATTTCGTCATTTTATCGTCTATTTTGACCGACATTTTATTATAGCTAGAAAAGAATTCATTTTCAATCCTATCCCTTAAATTTCATCAAAATAGAGTTTCGCTTGCGAAACTCTCGCGCCGCTTTTGCGTCGCCAATGCGACATTTTTCATCTGCAAAAGCGTGCGCATCCTCGCGGAGCCTTTTTACTGTATAGGAAATTGGAGCAATTTCCTATACAGTAAAAAAA
>JAZUGV010000003.1:0-16983 GCA_045641385.1 Agathobacter sp.
GTACTGTTTGCCCAGTCCTGAACGGATTTGTACATCAGCTTTACCGCAGGAATATTTTTCTGAAGGAAATACAGTGCACCTGTATTGTAAGAAGGAATATCTGCAAACTCCCCCTTGATTACCGCTTCCATTTCCTCTTCCTTTGGGTCAATCTCATTGACCTCAATAATCACAAACTTCTGAGGATCATAATAATTGACTGCGTTTTCCAAATTGCTGACACAGTGAAGCATCGTATGACCAGAGGTTCCAATATTGTAGGTGGTGAGCCCATCGAGCATATCGTTTAACAGATAGCCTACATTTTCTGTATTGTCCACCTCGACAGCTTCCATATGAGAACTTCCCATCAGCAAAATATCTGGCTGCTCTGGACGAACTCCAGCGTGATTGTTGAATCCATATTCATCCATATGAAACCACGCATACCCCTCTGTCATGGTTGTTTTTAGCTGATTTGGTTCCCATGTATAATCCGTCGCTCCACTTGGATTTGGAATGTGAACTCCTGAATATCCATACACAAAACAAAACGCGGATAGAATCGCTACCGCCAGAATTCCAGCCACTATTATTTTTCCAATTTGTTTTATCAATTTTTCATACCTCGTGACGATTTCTGTCTCATTCAAGCGCCCGTCAAGCGCTTGATACATCAGCATTTATTTTACAAAAATATGGTGTATCTGTCAAAAAAGGACCAGCATAACGCTGGTCCCTTTTATTAAGAAACATCCCCATAAGTGTATTCATAGGTTTTTAAATTCGCCTTCAGATATGCCTTTGCAGCTTTGTTTTTCCAAAGGAAACAAATTTCGTCCTTTTCAAGAGTAATTTCGATTTCAGAATCAAAAGAAAACGCTTCACTGTTACTGCGGAAGCGCAACAGTTCAAGCTGCTTTTGTACAACATCCTTTGTAAGTGCAGCCTCTACATCTTCTAAAGAGAGGTTTGTACGATTGATTTCCTTATGTCCGCCTGCTCCAGCTCTTTTCACTGCCTCGTGGTCGTTCTTTCCTGCAAACACATCCAGATACCAAATCTGTGGCTTACCAGGCATAAAAAGCTGAAGTGCACGCGCAAGCTTCATCTTCTTATCATCCTCTCCAAGCGCACTATAGTAGGTTGCATTCACCTGATAATACATATTTTTCGCACCATGAAGATCCTTCACATAGCCTCCGCGCGAAACAACCGTATCAATCAGCGACTGAATTCTCTCCTCTGGAACAAGTCCCTTTAAATCCAAAAGCGGAATTCCATCATGACAGCCAAGCATATTAACTGTCTTTAGCTTACGCGTAATGATTTCCTCGCCCCACTTCTTTAAAGTCTCTCCATCGTGGTTTTCAATTGCGTCGATGATGAGGCCTGGAAGGAAGAAATCATAGGTCATATAGCCTCGTGAAGCAATATCCAGATAGTTCCCCTCTCCATAGCTTGCATGAATCTCAGGAAGAAGAGAAAGATTGTATTTGTCTGCCAGCTCCTGAACCCTTGACAGGGTATCCCAGGTACCTGGCTCATTTAAGAAGTTCTTCTCGCCTGGCTCCTTCGGCGCATACGCAAACGCATCCAGACGAACAATCTTCGCGCCATACTCCGAGAGCTGTTTTAACACGCTGTCATAGAACTCCCAAACCAGTGGTGATTTGATATTTAAATCCATCTGGCCCAAGTACTTACGATGAGACTCCATATACTCAGACACTGCTGCCTGATATTCCCGATATTCACCAAAGTCAATTTGAGAAAGCGCTACACCGTCCTTCAGCGCTTCGTTGACAAGCTTTGCCACATGATCTGCTGAGTAATATTGAGCGCCTGTCGCCTTCATAACATCCTGTGCATCAATGACTGGATACTTAACCTCCTGATAAAAAGTATTCCAATAAGGCACATTGCTTCCATCCGGGAAGCGCACCATCAAAATTGGAAGTCCTGGCTTGCGGAAGAACATTCTTTTTATCAATTCCTCGTCTGGCCGAATATAGCCTTCCTCAGTCAAAGTTCCTTTGCCAGCCCAAAACTTATTCCAGTTGATGAAAAAGTCTTTATACTTGGAAGCCTCGCCATTTTTGATAATATCCTGGAACTGCTCTGACAAAACAGAGGCATGGTTTAAGATGAAATCCAATTTTAAATCGATGCCTAGTTTTTCAAGTCTCTCCAAATCCTTCGTGCTCGCAAGTCTTTCGTTCAAATCGTAGCTGATTACAGAAAAGCCTCTGTCCAAATCTGTATTGAACAAGCTTGGAAGAATATAAAAGGATGAAAATACATCCTTAAGCTCTGGCTTCTCCAACACAGAGATGATATCCGATAATGTTCCGCCAATGCTGTCTGGATAAGCATTTAACATTGGCTTATTGTTTGCGGTCTTTAATTCACTCATTTGTCACCTCGTTATAATGCCTGATATTCTTCATAAGTCAGCAACTTTCCAGCTTTAGAAACAATCACCTTTGCCTTATGTGCCTGGTTTGCAAGCATCTGCTGCTCAATCTCAAGCACGCGGGTTGTAAAGGCAGAGTCCACCTTTCCATCACGGTTGCGCGCCTTGCGATGCGCCATGGTTTCCTCTGGCGTACTGTTTAAAAATACTGGAAGATCCACGCCCTCGTAGTGATCGCTGTTTCCATGTGTCCACTCAATGACCAAAACATCAATCTCAGAAAAATCAACCTTCTCATACCAAAGCTCAGTGTCGGTTCTTCCCATTCTCTTTAAATAGATTTCATTCTTTCCAGATTTAAACTGTGACACAATATCCGTCACTTCATCGAAGTTAATCTCGTTTTTGGTTCCAAGATAACCACGAAGTCCCTCGAGTGCGCCGCTTAAGTAGGTCTCAAACCAGCTGTAATATTCTGCCGAAGAAGGGTCTGCATATGCTGTGTTTGCATCATCCTCTTTCTCCTGGAGTGCAATCATCTCCTTTTTAACCTCCTCAGTAAGAAGATCTGCCTCCACAAGAGCTCTCACTCCTGAGCTTCTGAACAGACGCAGTCGCTCAGCATCGTTGTACATTGGAATGCGTCTTGGATAGTTATCGCCCGACATGGTATACGCTCCGATTCCCATCTGATTCAGATAATATGAAATCAATGATGCATTCTCGCTCTTCCCAACACCAGAGCCGCCACATACCGCGATTACAGCCTTTCCATTCTTTTCAATCACTTCTGGAAGCAGCTTCACCAGTTCGCCCATAATCAGCTTTGATTTGTTGAGATGATCTTCACCAATTTCCACCTTATCTCCAGGCATATCTCCGTGAGGAATCTCTTCCGGCACAACAGGCACCTCCCAGTTTTCGTGATTCTTTAATATTTCTAACGTCTTCTCTTTCATAGTTTCCTCTTTATTCTTTCACCCGATAATTTATGTGCCAGCCTTCTTACAGATATAAAAATCCATCCTCTGTAGGAATGTAAGTCACCTTCGGTGCGTTTTCCTCACCCGCGAGCAGCTCTGAAATGCGGTCTGCAAAGTCCTTCATTCCGAGTTCTTCAAGATTGTAGTGCCCGATATTCAGACAGGCCATATTTTTGCCCATGGAAATCGCGTCACGAACGTAAGCAAGCACGGTCCACTCGATGATTTCTCCTGGAATAATCAACTCTACTCCGTCCTGCTCCATCTTTTTCATAACCTCCATCGCATAATTATGATAGAAGCCCTGTTCATCAGTGCTTTCCTCGCCAAAGCCTGGAATCAGATGTCCAACCAGCGCCACCTTTGTTACCTCTCTGTCAAGGTCGCCCATATACTTCATTCCGTTCATTTTAAGCTTATCTTTAAACAGCTTTGCAATATCACGAATCTTTGTAGGAGGCATCTCAAAGCAGTAAGACATATCAAATGAACCTTTTTTCGGCTTGATATAATAATCCTCCCAACCAAGCTCACGAATCACGCCAGAAAAGATAGAATCAGGGTTATGCGCATGCATATGATCGTGATCACGCCACACTGTCATGTTTGTCTTTGCAATCAGCTCCTGCTTCTCCTCATATACTGAGTTATCAAAATCTCCAATCCAGCCTGCTGCATCGACAGAGGTATAAAAGATTGGCTCGTGAACTACCAAAAGATTACAGCCTGCGTCTGCTGCTCTTTGAATCACATCCACGGTTGGCACAAGCGCAACTGCAACACCCTTGCACTCATCCTCCTCATTTCCACACTTGTATCCATCGCAGCCCTGATACATAAGCAGGGTTGGATGATAGGCTAAAATTTTATCTACAATTTCATGATTTTTCATATGATACTCCATTACAAAATATTCTTTATTACCTCAGCAATTTGTTCTGCCATCTTCTGCTGGCTCGGCATACTCGGATGCGCGCAGGCCCCAAGTCCATCCATTGGGTGCATACCTCTATAGCGGAAGAACATAATCCGCTCATCCCCCGACTCAGCCTGATATTCCTCCACGCACTGTGTTATTTCCGGAAGAAGATAATAGTTCATCGTGCCCAGTGCGCTGATAATATAAGCCTTTGGATTACATCTTCGAATCGTGCGAAGGAACTCTTTATACTTTACTTTGAAGTTGTTAAGCTCAGCCTTTTCGTCTGGGCTCATAAACATTCCTGTTCCATCGTTGGTTCCAAGATTTAAAACAACAACTCTGTTTGGATTCTTCGCAAAGTCAAACCTCTCATAATTTTCATGCTTTAAGAGATCCTCGATGACTCGATCCGTGTATTCATAGAGCTCATCCATCGCGTATTCCATAGGAAGCCCCTTGTTGGTGGTAGCACAGATTCCCGACACACTCACCAGTGAGTAATCCATATTTAGCATCTTTGCTGCGATTGGTCCATGCGCAAACAATGCATTCTCATCCTCTGTATAAAAGAAGCGATTTGCCTCCATCGTCATGTTTCCAAAGCCACAGGTAATTGAGTCTCCAATAAACTCAATACAATCCCTTTTTGACAACTCTGACGGAAGAAGTTCTCCATCCACTTCAATCGCCTTTATGCCGCATTCTGTCTTAAAATTCTCTGTAAGCTTAACGATGGAAATCTCATGCTCCTCTACACTGTTGGCTTCCCAAACAGTGAGTTCCATATTTTCCTCGTTAATCTCTTTTTTTAGGATTTCCTCCCCATCAACAAACACCGCAATCCATGGCCAGTTTTTGTGAAATGGAGCGGTTGTATCACCTGGAACACCCTCATATTCTGGGGCCCACAGAGCACGAAGTGAAAGGATTAATTTCTTTCCATTCACCTTAAAACCAAGCCCTGCACCAGACCAGTTAATGTATAGCAACTTCTCATCCTTATCCAGATAACCGCGGCCGGTCAGCCTGCAGTTTTCGTATAAATAATCACCCAAATACTGCTTCATATCATTCACCCAAATTCATAATTTTTAGAAAGCCACCAGCTCCAGTTTCTCTGGCCTCGGTATACTTGATTGGCCTTAACTGGTGCTCCTTCAAAAAATCTCTCATACTGCCAGAACATACAATTCTCTGCTCAAAAGAGCGCTCCAATCGCATGGCTCCCTTAGGAATAGACTCGTTATACATGAGAAGGACTTCTTCATCATCCATCGCAGGATGTGTCAGATAAAAATACTGCGCTCCATCCTTCATACTCAAAAAGAAGCTTTTAACATTGTCCACAAATTCGTCATAATCTTCGCTCCTACGAGGTGCGATAATCTCTGGAAAAGAATAAAAGTTTTCTGCGTTGATTAAGCCCTTCTTAAAAATCCACTCAGCAACCGCCTCATACAACCCCTTCACGTGATATTCAGGAAACATATGGCTGTCGACATAGTCAACTTTTAATCCCAGCTTTGTCAGATAGTCTAACTGAAGACCATATTCCTTTAAAATATCCTCCACAGAAGGGTTGCTTTTTGCCAGTTCTTCCGAGGACTTGAAAAACGAAAGCTTCTTCCCCAGAGACTCCCATTTGATGCCATCCCACTCAGAAGTTAAGGTTGCATGCATCCCAATCGCAATATTCTTATGTCGCTTCAATTCCTCTGCCGCCTCCGCAATAAATGGGCCAGGCGCCATACAGGAAACGTTTCGAGTGATATAGCCAAGCTCTACTGCCTTTAAGATTGCCAGATTTGCAGCCCTACTGCTGCCAAAATCATCGGAACGCGCTATAAATTCACTTCCCATTTTCAAACCTCTTGTAAACAATCAGACCGACTCCATCCACATACTTTACTGTGACAACTTCATCTGAATCCACTCATCGCAAAGCATCACCCAGTGATTGATGTGGTCCACCTTCTCGGCAAGATCGTTTTCACCATCTGCCAGTGCAAGACCATGTACTCCACCCTCCATAATGTGAAGCTCATAGCTGACTCCTGCATCGGAAAGAGCCTTCGCAAGGCACATTCCGTGTCTTCCGTCATCACTTAAGGTCTGCCAGATAAACATTGGAGGAGTCTTTGGAGTTACATGCTTTTCTGTTGCAAAATAATATTTATCTTCCTCAGAATCACCAAATAGCGAAAAATCCGCGTTTGACATAAACGGTCTTGGGAAAGACACACAGCTCATAGCACCGTAGGAGATAACCGCCAAATCCGGAATTGTGGAAATCTCCCTCCACTCTGTCTCAACGTCAGCTTCCTCACAGGCACGTCCAAACTTATCATAAGCTAAAGCTGGCATGGTTGCACAGTTGCCTGCAAGCATTGCTCCAGCGGAAAATCCCATGATTACAATCTTTTCCCCAACGCCAAGCGAACTACGCATAATGCGTAGTTTTCTTACTGCCTGCTGCATATCTGCAAGACTGTCATATCGGGTATTCGGAAGCATGCGATACACAAGAATCGCTACATTGTAGCCACGTCTGTGAAACTCCCATGCTACATTTGCCCCCTCACATCCGGTGCGAATGTTGAACCCGCCACCATGCGCAACCAAAATGGTTGGCTGCGCATCCAAAACAGGTTTTTCAGAAGGAATAAAAATCATATAGGCTGCATTTTCTGCGGCGCTATGATTCTTTTCGCCATCCTCCCACAGATAAATCTTAGAAAGATCACTGCAGGCTTCATCCCAAAGAAGAAGGTTCCCTTCGCGGTCGAAGGTTCCGTCTGGCTTTATATGAAATTTAATATTTCGAATAAACTTATGATTTGCAATCTTTTCTTCTAAAAGCTTTATATTCTCTTCAAACATAATCCTACCCTACAAACCATTCAATTGCCTTTGGCAAATGCGCGTTCCAGAAAATGAAATCATGCATTCCCGTGCCTTCTGTATAGATATGTTCCACTTCCTGCTCCTCGAGGAATTTTTTAAATACCTGATTGTTCTCATAAAGGAAATCCTCGGTTCCAATTGCCAAATAGATTGGAGGAACTCTCTTTCCTTCCTTTTTCAGGTTTAAAATCTGCTGCTCTGGATTATTGACACTGGTAAGCACTTCTTCAGGGTTTCCCATAAGCATTCTGTAATACTCATAGTTTGCAACACCATTATCGCTGCCTGGCTTCATATCCGCCACCTCATGCACGATGAGGGCATTGGAAAGGGCCATAATCTTCTCAAAGGTATCAGGATAGCTGAGTCCTACATGAAGCGCTCCATAGCCACCCATAGAATAGCCACCGATAAAGGTATCTTCCTTCTTTTCTGAAAATCCGAAAAGCTTTCTTGTATAATTCACAAGCTCTTCACCTACAAACTTACAGTAATTGCGATCACTCATTTCAGAATCTGTATAAAACCAGTTTTCCCCCGCTGGCATAACAAAATTCACATTAAACATTCCCGCAATCTGTGGAAGTGCACTGTTGTATAACCAGTCAGTATTTCTTCCACCATGTCCGTGAAGGAGGTAGATTGTTTTTGCAGGTCTGTCAAACGCAGGGTTTGGCGGAAGCTCAATCAGAGGGAAATCTGGGATATCATTTGGAATCACCGCTGTAAATTCCACTGTTCTGCTTAAGCTGCATGAATAAAACTCACATTTAATAACTGCCATATTTTTCTCCTTATCCTTTGACCGCTCCGACAACAACACCACGAACCAGATACTTCTGCACAAATGGATAAACCACTACGATTGGCAAGATACCGATGACTGCCATAGCCATTCGAATTGCAGTTCCTGGAAGATCCACAGCACCAGTTCCAAGAAGTGCTGCATTGCTGTTCATCTTTAATGCCTGGATATTATTCATAATTTTCATAAGTAAAAGCTGAATCGAATACAGCTTTTCATCTGATACATAGTACAAGCCGTTTGTCCAATCGTTCCAGTAAGCCAAGCCTGTAAACAAGCTGATGGTTGCAACGGTTGGAACGGAAAGAGGAAGCATAACCTTTGCGAAGATGCGAAGTTCCCCTGCTCCATCAATCTGTGCAGCCTCAATCAGCGACTCTGGAACGTTGTTCTGATAATAGTTCTTAACAAGAATTACATTGAACGCAGAAACCAGATAGTTTGGAACAATCAAAGCCCAGATGGTATTTTTGATTGAAAAAATTCTGGTCCACATGATATAAGAGGATACGATTCCACCATTAAACAACATGGTAAAGAACACGAAAAATGCCAAAACATTTCTGTATTTAAAGCTCTGTCTTGAAATTGGGTACGCAAGCATTGTTGTGATTACAACACTTAAAATTGTTCCAGCTATGGTTACCAAAAAGGAAATTCCATAGGCTCTGAAAATCGTTACTCCCTGCTTAATCATGTAGTAGTAAGCATCAGTCGACCATATCTTTGGAAAATATGAGTATCCATTCTGAATCAGTGCCGACTCCTTCGTAAAGGAGGCAATCACAATGAGCAGAATTGGAAGCAGAGTTATGATTACGAGAAGCGCCAAAATAACAGTTGCCACTCGATTAAAAGTTTTACTTTCCGTCATTTTGTCACCTCCTAAAATAATGCGTTACTCTTATCCAGCTTGCGCACAATTCCATTTGCAATTAGTACAAGAAGGAAACCTACTACAGACTGATATAAGCCTGCTGCTGCCGACATTCCAACATCGTTTAACTGCATTAGACCTCTATAAACATAGGTATCGATGGTCTGAGTAGTGCTGTAAATTGCACCGGAATTCTGTGTTACCTGATAGAATAATCCAAAGTCTGAGAAGAAGATTCTTCCAACGGACATCAGTGTTAACGTAATTACAGTTGGCTTAAGCATTGGGAGCGTGATGGTACGAATCTGTGTCATCTTTGAAGCTCCATCAATTGCTGCTGCCTCATAAATAGATTTATCAATGCCTGAGATGCTGGCCATGTACACAATGGACATATATCCAATGTTTTTCCACAGATATACGATAATTAAAATCGCAGGCCATGCCCCGCTCTGGGAATACCAGGCGACTGGATCGATGCCCAGCAGTCTTAAGATGGTGTTATTGATAAATCCTGTATCCGCATTCAAAAATGCGTATGTGATAAATCCGATTACTACCCATGAAAGAAGGTTTGGAAGTAGCAATGCTGCCTGGAAAAACTTCACGCGAAGTCTCTCTCCAAGCTCACACATTAAAATGGCAACAAGGATTGCCATGATGGTTCCAAGAATAATAAATGCCACGTTATAGAGAATGGTATTACGTGTCATGATAAGTGCATCTTTTGTTTTGAATAAGAACTTAAAGTTCTCAATTCCATTCCACTTACTGCCAAAGATGCCCTTCATAAAACTGTATTTCTTAAATGCCAGAAATACTCCGAACATAGGGATATAGTTGTTGATAATTAAGTAAGCAATTCCTGGAAGTGCAATCAGTAAAAGAGATAAATTGCTTTTTCTGTTTGCTTTCTTTTTACTTGCTTTTGCCGTTGTCTTTGCCATAAATTTGACCTCTTAGAAAAATACAGGAGCGAATAACTGATATCCGCCCCTGATTTGATTTCATTCTTCAATTCAATCATGCCAGGCATGATTTCTTTGATTCATTACTTGCTTGCTGCCCAAGCGTTAAGCTGATCCTGCTTATCCTTAAGGATATCCTGGTAACCAGCATCGTTCAGAGCCTTTAAGAACTCTGGAATGGTTGTCTCTGGATCTAAGCTTCCGCAGAATAATCCAGGAACATACTGAGAAATAACGTTGTTTACTGCAGTGTACTGAGTAGTAACGTTAGCGTTGTTGTAAACAAAGCCCATTGCTGGAGAAGTCTTACAGCTCTTGTTCTGCTCTAATTCCCATGCAAGCTCCTCTTCCTTTGATCCATACATCTCAAAGAAGTTACCAACAACACCACAGCTAAGACCTGCAGTATATGGAACAGTTGATGAATCCTGTCCTTCAGGATAGTTGATCATGTTGTCAGCTACTACATAATCTCTTCCTTCAATACCCCAGATAATTAAGTTGATTACATCTGGATCGGTGAAGGTTAAGTTTAAGAACTTAAGTGCTGCTTCTGGAACATCAGAAGTAGAAGAAACCATCCAAGAAAGTGCTGAGATATCACTTGTGCTTACATATGCCTCCTGGATAATCTTTGCTCCAAGTTCCATGCCACCAGCCTGTGCACTGATCTGTGCTGCGGTTGACTCTTCTGGATAGCTGTAGCTTGCGATGTAGCAGAAGTAGTTTCCAGATGCCATAAGCTCTGCTGCTGCAGAAGTAGTGGTAGCTGCATCCTTCATGATTAAGTCATTTTCATACCAGTATCTTGCTGTCTTGCAAAGCTTCATGAAATCATCGCTTGCATAGAAATCATCAACGGTAAGATCCTTTCCTACGAGAACTCCTGCAAAGCTTGCAAAGGAATCGCCAAGGAAATCCATTTCTGGAGTCATACGGCTGAGACCTGAATCACCGGTCTGGGTTGGTGCAAGTGGGGTCATCTCTGGATGAGCTGCCTCAACCTGCTCAAGAATAGCGGTAACATCCTCAAGGGAAGAAACTGCTGACATATCAAGTCCTAACTCTGCTGCGATATCGCTGCGATATACAACCATAGGTGTCAGTGCGAATGGCTTGTAGGTTGGAACACCATATAATGAACCATCGATTACACAAGCGTTCATGAGGTCTTCCCCAATGAGATCATAGGTTTCCTGAGCATATTCAGAAACCATATCAGTGATATCGAGTGCCATTTCCTGAGATACACAGTTGGTGAAGTCACCAAGTGACTCAAATACGTCAATCTTTTCGCCACCCTGAAGTGCTAAAGATACCTTCTGAGAATACTCTGCAATGCTGATTGGCATAAGTGTAATTTCCGCATTGATCTTTTCGCGGGTAATCTTGTTGATTGCCTCCTCAACATCGTCGAGCGCTTCCTCTGAAGGAATGTTGTTAAAGGTTACAAAAGCGTAGGTTACCTGATCATAACCGTTGTCGCTCTTTTTGGATCCACCACAACCTGTGATGAGTCCAGTTGTCATTACTGCTGCGAGCCCTAAAGCCGCAAAACGTTTCATTCTTTTCATTTTTTCCTCCCGATTTGTACTGCATAAATGCATTAACTGACATTGGTAAGTATATAAAAAAGGAATATCTCATTTCCTTAAAAAATGAGACACTCCTTTTTAAAAACAAGATATTATTTTCCACGATACTGGTTTGGTGTTTCCCCTGTATACTTCTTAAAACAGGTTGAAAAATAGGTGAAATTATTGAATCCAACCATGTCCGAAATATCTGAAATCTTAAGTGATTCATTCTGAAGCAAAAGCTTTGCCTGACGAATGCGATACTCGTTAATGTAATCCTTAAGCGATACTCCTGTTGCCTTTTTATAAACCTTAGCAAGGTACTCTGGATTCAGGAAAAACTCTGCTGCAATCTCGTTTCGACCAATATCTTCACTATAATGCTCAGCAATATACTGATTGATACGATCTGAGAGCGACATCGTCTGCTTAGAGTTGTCCTCACAGGCAAAGGTTATGTCCAGTAGATAATTCACCCACTTCATATTGTCCGTAAGCGATTGCGACGCCTTAATGGATAAGCTTCTAAGCTCACGGTCATTAAATAGTTCTGCCGCGGAAATTCCCCTCTTTGCCAAATAGTAATAAACCGACTGAATAATCTCCTGCGTAATCGTAGTCAGAACATGTGCGTTTAAGGAATTTGCCTGCTTGCGGTCGTTTAACTTTTCTCTCAGACAGACCATGTACTTTACCTTTTCCTTGTTTTCCAGGTACTCATCTAGCTCTGCCAAATCGAGCACCTCGTAGGTGTCTGAGTCATTTAAATATACCTCGTCCTCCGCAAACGCCTTTCCATAGCCAAGCACGTAATCCACAATTCCAAAGCTGGCTTTTTGATACTTCTGATGGAATTCCTCAGGTTTACATGGATTACATACCATGCAGGTAATCGTAGACGAAAACAGCTGCGAATACTTATCTACAAGCAGCCTGCTTCTCTCCAAAATTTCCTCCTGCGCTTCCTCGCATATTGTAACCATCATATAAAAGTTACGATTGTCAAACTCCACCACACGAATTGCTTCCGGGTTTTTTAGCAAAATCTCTGAGTGAACATTGGCCACCATAAATTTAAGCAGGGAAGAATGTATTTTTTGCTTATCACGCTCAATATTGGAAACACGCGAAACTACAAGCGTATACTCCCTGTCCATGTCCACTGGAAGATGCTTGATGTTTGCCTCAATCGTGGCCCGATCGCTGTCGTCAGGCTCTTCTAACAGGAGAGATAGATATTTGCGATATAATAGTTCTTCGCTTTCCACGCTTGCCATCTTTCTCTCATAATTCTTTTTGATAATCTTTTGAAGCGCCGCCTCCATCACCGTCACATCAAAGGGCTTTAAGAGATACTCTGTCGCTCTCAGACGAATTGCAGTTTTCGCATAGTCGAAGCTCTCATAGTTTGTCAAAAACAAAAAATCGCCTTCGTATTCCTGCTGTCGATACCACTCGAGCAGATCAATTCCGCTGGCCTGAGGCATCTCAATATCACTCACCACAATGTCAATTGGATGAGTCTCGATAATCTCCTGCGCCTGCTTCATATTATAGGCTTCATACACTTCGCTGATTCCTAATTTTTCCCAATCGATTTGAGAATGAATCACCGCTGTAATCGCTGTGTCATCATCAACAATCAGTATTTGCACTCTATACCTCCTGTTTCACCTCATTCACTACCTCTCTTGGAATCCAAATTCGATTGATACATCCATGAGGTGATACGTTTCCGATTTGGAATAAATCTTCCTTTTCATACATCAGATAAAGCATTCTTCGGATACTGCTAAGTCCCACTCTTGTTCCGTCCTGCTTAATTTCCATATGCTCAAACTGCTCTAAAACTTCCTCAGGGTAGCCAGACCCATCATCCTCAATTTCAATGAGAAGCATCTGCTCTCCATCCTTGTCTACCAGCGAAACCTTAATCAATATCACAAGAACGCGGTCAATCGAAACCGCATATTTATACTCATTTTCAATGATGGTATGTATCACCATCTGTGGAATATTCCATCCCTTTGCCGCGTCCTCACACTCAATCGAGTAAAACACGCAGCCAGGGAATTTTAACTCCTGCATCTCAAAAAAGTTTTCCACATGCGCAAGCTCCTCCTCGAGATGCACTGTGTGAAGTCCTGACTTAAACATATAGCGCACATTCTTTGAAAGAGAGGCAATAAATGTTTGAATATCCTCATTTTTCTTTTGCATGCTCAGGCTTGAGATGGAAGTGAGTGTATTCAAAAAGAAGTGTGGACGAAGCTGAAGCTTCACCGCCTTTAGCTCATTCTCCGCCAGACTAATCTGCTTCTCGTAGGCCTCAATTCTTAAATCTACAATCTCATCCATCAGCTCATTGTAGGTTTTTCTCAAGGTCTCAAATTCGGCATTTGGATAAACATTCTCTATCTTTTGAAGTACATCAAGCTTCTGTTCCTCCATGCTTCTTCGCATATGCTCAAGCGGAACAAGCACTTCTCGTCTCAGGAAGGTGCGAAGCCAGATGACAACCGCAAGCGTGACGATTAAAACACCCGCAAGCATAACCATCCAGGTTTTATTCTGAATTGCAGACATATGAAGCTCATTCGTGATGGCAATCTGCATATCCATTTTATCAAGCGTCTTAGAAACACTGTACAAACGTGTTTTCCTTGGTGTTTCAAACACATCTCCCACAGACTGGCTAGATAACTCTTCTCCGAGTGTCTGCTGAATCACTCCCTCAGAATCCACAGCCATCAACTGCATATCCGTATCCACGGAGCCCGCAGTCTCAAGCGCATTATCCAGAATCATGTAGATCCCAACGGCTCTGCCAGACCAGACATATACCTTGGTGATATATTTGACTCCGCCAATCTCCTTGATTTCCCACCTTGCCTTTTGGTGATACTGGTTCGCACATTCCATATTGTATGCGCGTATTTCTTCAAACGCGTTGTAATTAATGATTGCCTTCTTGTGGCCAAAATCCACCTGATTGGAAGACTCTGACACAACAATGGCGTCAATCGCGCTGTTATAGGCAAACACAGTTTTCAGCTGTGTGGTCAGATGATAGACAGCCATATAGACGTCTCGCTCTTTATTCGATCCCAGGGTCTCATAATCTGAATTATCATAAAGAAGCATCTCAAAAACCATCTCTGCCCCAGCAATCTCAGCATCGAGATTGTGGCAGTACAAGTCCAGATAGTCAGAGGTACTCTTCTCCACCTGCTCTCGCACATTATAGATCGAGTACACCAGCAAAGAAGCCACACTGATTACAAGCATCACTATGATGGCTAATAAAATCCCTATTAATTTGTTTACTAGAGAAAGTTCGCGTTTCTTTTTCATGCCATTACATCAAATACCTTGATACATACACCAGTCTCAGTTCCATGCACCTCTGTGCGGAAGCGCGCCTGCGATAAATATTCTCCAAGCACTGGAGAATCCGTGATAAAGGTTGGGCAGGCGTTTAAATGTGGGTCGTTCCTGTTACACTCCTGCAGATATCCATTATTCTCTACAAACAAATGGCAGGCATTTCCCTCTTTATCTATCCCCTTAAAAATGTATTTCGCACACATATGACGGCTTCCTGCAGGATTTTGTACCTGCACATCTGCAGCGCCAGGCATTATCTCGCCTGTGAACAGCTCGGATTCAACACTGCCACCAAAAGGAATGAAGGTCACGCTCCCGCGTGGTCCCTCCATATTTGTAATCTCTTCCCCCTTTATGGAAATCTTAAATTCCATAATCAGCTTATCCATACCAATCTACCTCCAACATCATTGTCTTAACATTTCTACGTCTGCTAATTTCAAGCAACTCACTCCTACGAAATAAAATTGGTCCACGCATGTGGTTCTCTTTCAGGAAGTCCATACGCTTCCTTTCCAAGGGCAATGCTCTTCATAAGGAAGGTCATATTCCTTGCAAGTACGCGCATTGTCTGCTTTCCTTCCTCGTCCAAATCTGCCTCTCCAGGAGCGCCTCCGTGAATACTGTTCCAATACTGACTGGAAGCAATTGGCATATTTGAAATGGTAAAGTACTTGTTTAATTCATCAAAGGTTGCGGAGCATCCACCTCGTCTTGCGCAAACCACGCTTGCGCCAACCTTCATCGTCTTATCAAAGCTAGAGCTGTAGAATACCCTGTCCAATGCCGCAATCAGGGTTGCATTTGCAGACGCATAATAAACTGGACTTGCAACTACAAGACCGTCCGCCTGCTCAAACTTTTCTGCAATCTCATTTACCACATCATCCATCACACATTTGCCAAGCTCTCCGCACTTGCCACAGGCAACACAGCCACGAACGTTTATATTACCGACGGTAATTACCTCTGCTTCAACACCTTCTGCCTCAAAAACCTTTGTCATTTCTGCCACTGCAAGAGCAGTATTTCCATTTGCCTTTGGACTGCCATTTAAAATTAACACTTTCATCACTACCTCTTTCTGACCCCTGGGACGGGGTTCGTGGTTCATTTTGTTCACTTTACACCACATAGTTTGTTTTTTATTTTATATAGTCTCGCAGTTCTTGTAAATAGGAACCCGGGTGAACCTAGGGGACGGAGTTTGTGGTTCATTTTAGCAACAGAAACAGAGACGAAAAAAGGACTCCTTTGGAGTCCTTTTAAAACATATTATTAATATTCACTAGGAGGCAACTCTCCCTCTACTACCTTCAGATATCCAGAGATTCCGAGTCCTCGCAGACTAGTGAGCACCTTTCCGCCTGCAATTCTTTGCTCGTAGAGCTCCACTTGAGGAAGTGACCCTGAGTAATCATCAATTTCAAAAGCTGGTTCTTCTACCACAAGCCCCTCTGCTGTGATTTTCACCTCGCAATAGGTCCATGAGAAAAAGGAATATGGATTCGCACATGCATCGCAAACAATAATAGATCCTCCCCCCTGATCTTCCACATAGGCTACCCTGATGTCTGTAACAGACAAATGAATATCACAATATTCATCATGCTCCGGAGCGTCAATCGCCTCCTGTCCCACGCAGAGGACCTCATTCCCATCAACTTTATAAACAAAAACGGTATAATTTAATCTTTTATATACAGTAGCTCCATCTATTGTGTCTGGCTCCGCTGTATGGCACTCAACTACAATCAATTCAGGTTCACCATCTTTGTCGGCGTCTGTAATATATGAAGCGAAAACTCCGCCCTGCTCTTTGGTTAATCCAGCCATTGTACTATATACTGCTCCACCCGCAGTGCCCTCGTCTTTATACGCCATCTCGTTCTCAGACGTTGTCCAATCGCCTTTCTCCGTCTTCAACGCTTCAAGATATTCGGTTAAAAGTTCTTCCGAATTTCTTACCTCCACCTCTGTTGAAATTTCCTCCTGCTGTTCAGAGCGCTCCGCAATTGATACGAATGGAATTGAGCTGTTCTCCTGGTGCTTCTTGATTGCTACCACAGAAACAGAAGCTACCGCTACAACCGCCACTGCTGCCGCTGCAATTCCTGCGATTGCCTTACCTGAGATAACCTTTGCTGCCACACCGACGCCTTTTG
>JAZUGV010000004.1:0-5332 GCA_045641385.1 Agathobacter sp.
ATAAAAACTTAATAGTTGTTAATTTAGAGATGGTTACTCTAGTCTAGTTACAGTGCTTAGTGAATATCTGCTATGCTATTTTGAAGATATATCAAATGGTTAGCTACAAAGTTGGCAGGATGGTATTTATTATAAAGTGTACAATGATTATATATTTAGAAAGTTTGATGTGCTAAACAGCACTGTTTCACATAGAATAGAATAATGAGGAAGCTCGTATAAAGGGGAAAGCTTGTTATGTACATACCTATTGAAAGGGAACTGTTTCATGTGCACAATTATCGATGTGGTCATTCGGAAAATGTGTCGGATGAAGCCTTTGTGAGAAGGGATGTAAAACAATCAAGGGATTAGATGCTCATTCTTTATCGGAATTAGAAATTTTATAGAGAATTACAATTATGAACCGCGTCCATTTTATGGATGCGGTTTTTTAAACTAGCGGTATATGTTCGTCATCAAATTTGTCCGCTAAAATTTCATCTATAGACTTAGTAATTCTATGGAGGTGGCTGATGGGTAAGACGAAAAGGAGTGTATTTAAAACAATAGGTGTTTTCCTGCAATATTTATTCTTGGAATTGATAGCTCTTATTTATTACTCGATCAAGGGAATTGTGAGGGGCCCTATTTTTGGAAAAGTAGGAATTATAGGTGCTTATGCCGGAGTAATATTTCTTGCAGTTTTTAAGAGAATCTTCTTTTGGGGAATTATCGTTTTGGCTTTGTTTGTAGGAATCTTATTAGCTATTTCAGAGACAAAAGATTTTTTGAAATATGAAGATAACAAGAAAGAAAAAAAACGTAAGCGAAATAAGGAGAACTCAGTTTTTGAGGGTATGAGTATATCTGAGGCGGAAAAAGAATATAAAAAACTATTGAAAGAGTATCATCCGGATAAGGAAACAGGTGATTTGAAGAAAATCCAGACATTAACCGTTGCGTATACAGAGTATTGCAATAAGTACAGATGATTAGGAGGGAATAGATATGAGCAAAGTATGGGATCCAAGAATTGAGGTAGAAAGTGCACATGGTACTAGAGAGGTGTCATTAAATACAAGACATTTGATGAATCGATGTATTTTTCTTACAGGAGACATTGATGCCGAGATGGCGAACGCTTTTTTGTCACAATTGTTATATCTCGAGCAGGAGTCGTCAGAACCAATTACGATATATGTCAACAGTCCGGGTGGAGAGGTAAATGCTGGACTGATGATATATGATGCGATTCAAGGCAGTGAGTTGCAAATCAATATGATATGTACTGGCATGGCCGCGAGTATGGCAGCAATTCTCCTTGCAGGCGGACAGAAGGGCAGACGATTTATATTAAAACACAGTAAAGTGATGATCCATGAGCCACTGATTGCAAACGGGGTGGGAGGATCAGCAACAAGCATCAAAAATATTTCGGATTCGATTCTGGAAACAAGAGAAATTGTTAATGGCATTTTGTCAAAACACACGGGAAAAGGAATAGAGGAAATTAACAGGGCAACCACATTTGATAATTATATGAATGCAGAAGATGCAATTAAATTTGGATTGTGTGATGCCGTTATTGAAAAAATACATGTAGGTTAAAGCGAGATATAAGGAGGGCGAAGAATGGAAAATAATACTATGATTCTGGGGGAAAACCAGAGCTACAGTTTAGATTGTTATCAGACGAAATTGAACAACAATGTTCTTGTGGTAGGCACATCTGGTGCTGGTAAAACAAGAAGTATAGTGACTCCAAATTTATTGCAGGCATCGGGAAGTTATGTGGTATCTGATCCAAAAGGAAATTTATATAAGAAGTATAAGTCATATTTGGAAGCGGAGGGATATATTGTAAAAAAATTGGATTTCACAGATCCTGAAGATTCTGCACATTATAACTTCTTCCGCTACATTAAAAACACTCAGGACATTGTTAAAGTGGCGCATATGTTGATTTTTCAGAGAAAAAAGGGCGGAACATTAGACCCTTTTTGGGATGATGCAAGCCAGCTCCTCGTCCAGGCCGTAATTGCTTTTTTGCGCGAGGAATATGGTAAACAACATCACAATTTGCATAACCTGTTAATGCTTATAAATAGTTGTCAAATTGATGAGAATGACCCAGAATATAAGAATCCATTAGATGTTTTGGTGGATGGCCTGAGAGAAAAAGATGAAACGAGTTATGCTGTCAGTACCTATGACAAGTTTAGGGTCGCTGCGGGAAAAACATTAAAGTCGATCTTGATTTCAGTGAATTCAAGACTTGGACTATATGACACTCCAGAATTAAATGCGTTGACAGCCTACGATGATATTGATATTGAAAATATCGGAAAGCAAAAAACAGCTCTTTTTGTAGTAGTGAGTGACACAGATCGCTCAATGGATGGGTTGGCAAATCTGTTTTTTACCCAGGCGATGAACGAGCTTTGCCGAGTAGCGGATAAGGAGTGCGAGGATAGTTGTCTGCCTATCCCGGTTCGATTTATACTAGATGATTTTGCGACAAACTGTAAGATTGAAGAATTTCCAAGAATGATTGCATCCATTCGCTCGCGTGGAATCTCTACAATGCTCATGATTCAATCAGAATCACAGCTTACAGAGTGCTATGGATATGATGGAAAGACGATTATCGGAAATTGTGATACCTATGTATATTTGGGCGGAAATGATGTAGAGACAGCAAAAGCAGTTGCAGAGCGATGTGATTCCCCAGTAAAGAAAATACTCAATATGCCAGTTGGAACAAACTGGATTTTTCGAAGAGGTCAGATGCCTGTGAATGCGAACAATTTTGATTTGGACGTGCTGCTGGCCAAGAAAGGTTTGACGCAAAACAAAAATATGGAGCGATAAATGACCATATGCACAGGCTTCCATATAACGATGTAGTCAGCAGGACTTTTCAGAAAGAATAAAGGATGTTAATCTAAAGAAGTAGCCACAGCATATCAAATGTTTCAGGAACAAGGCATATGATTTATATTACAGGAGATACTCATAGCGATTTTAGAAAGTTTAATACAGAAAATTTTCCAGAGCAGATGGAGTTGGACAAAGAAGATTACGTAATAATCTGTGGCGATTTCGGAGGGATTTGGGATCCTGATGGAGAAAGCAAGCAGGAAAAATACTGGTTAGACTGGCTTGAGAATAAGAATTATACAACGCTGTTTGTGGATGGGAATCATGAGAATTTTAAACGACTGTATGGGTATCCAATCAGGAAGTGGCACGGCGGTCTGGTACATGAAATCAGACCGTCTGTGCTTCATTTAGCGCGTGGCCAAGTGTATGAGCTTGCGGGCAATAGAATATTTACAATGGGTGGAGCAAGCAGTCATGACATTTTAGGAGGAATTCTGGATAAAGAGGCTCCTGATTTCACTCAAAAAAAGAAAGAGTTAGATCGAGAATATATTACATATAGAATTAAGAATGTATCCTGGTGGGAAGAGGAACAGCCGTCGAAAAAGGAGTATGACGAAGCACTTCGAAATTTAGAGAAAACTGATTTTAAAGTGGACTATATTATTTCTCATTGCTGTTCCACTGATTGTCAGAGTATGATTACTCCAAACAATGATTTTAAGGCGGATGAATTAACGGACTTTTTCAACCAGATAAGAGAAAAATGCTCGTTTCAAAGATGGTATTTTGGCCATTATCATATGGATTTGACCGTGACGAAGAAGGAGACGGTACTGTATAAGCAGATTCTTCCGCTAGGAGAAACAGTTGAAGAGAAAAAGTATGTTCCTGGATATCCCCGATTTCGGCGAGGAGATGTTGTCGAATTTTGGTGGGATCATGGAAGTGAGAGAATAAAGCTATGCGGAACTGTCGAGATTGTTGACAAGTATGGGTCGTTTCATAGACCTGACGAGGCATCTTATGATATTTGCGCCTTGTATGATGGGGAAGAGATGCTATTTAAGCATGTGGCAGAAACTGATGTTATAGGGAAGTTTGAGTAGGAGGATTTTAAAATGTATGATAGAGAAACAATAACCTGCAGCAAGGGCAAAGATGGATTTGATTATGTGGATATAACGATTGTAAAGGATGGTAAAAACTTCACTTTCAAGGCATTGGTAAAAACAGGTTCTGATGTAACCATTATTAATGCAAAAGCGCTGGGAATTTCTACGGCTGGATTAAAGAAGACTAGCGTTGTAGTGGGAGTTGAGAGTATTGAAGTATATGAGGCAGAAATAGAATCCATAAGCATTGGGGAACATGAAATTTATGGGGTCGATATGATTTATGTGTCTGAGATGGAAACCTTTGGGGAAACACCTATTTTGGGAAGTGATTACCTTGGAATGATGAACATCCATAAAGATGAAAATGAAATAATGGTATTGGAATTTGATCCAGCTGAGATCGGGAACGAGATTGTAGAGGAAAGAAGACGCAAATACCTTGCAAATTCAGATCGAAAAGCGATAGAGTTTATGCTTGATGATTTCTTCTTTATAGAGGATGGAATTTATCCAACAGACTTTGAACTGGTCTTGGTTGTTATGAAAGATGGAGATCTTAGCGCTGGATGTGTAGATCGAGGTAGTTATTATACTGAGGACAATTGGCGTGGCGTGATTCGCCAGGGAAGGGGCGGAATTATTGAATATGATGATATTCTCGCTTGGAAGCCAATTGAGCAAATGAATGTGTTTGATATAACCGAATGATAGAAGTGGGCTGGAGAAAATAAAAAATCATACGAGAAACTTAACATTGAGTGTTTGGCGAGATAGCAGGAGTTATTTCGCGATTATAATTGTGGAAGAGTATTTGGAAAGTTGATATTATACTATTTCAAGAAAGCCTTGCATCCATTTGAGATAGAGGTATCGAAGCAGAACTGCTGTGGATGTTGTTACTTAAGACATTATCGTTTATGACACATTAGGAGGCAAAAATTATGGAATATCCAGTACTTGACACAAAAAAGACCGGTGAAAGAATCAAGGAGCTTCGCAAGAAGCATCACCTGAAGGTCGAAGAGGTAGCTCGATTCATGGGATTCGAGTCAGAACAAGCCGTATACAAATGGCAGCGAGGCGATAGCCTTCCAACTGTCGATAACTTGTATGCGCTAAGCGTACTGTTTGGTACGTCGGTGGATGAAATACTGAGGGGCGATAAAGAGAAGGACGATGGTCCTTCTCTTCCTGTTTATATGGAGATTATATGGTAACGCATCCACAAGTGGATGCGCACGCTTTTGCAGATGAAAAATGTCGCATTGGCGACGCAAAAGCGGCGCGAGAGTTTCGCAAGCGAAACTCTTTTTTTATTTGGCGGATAATAACGCTTTTAAATAGCTTTC
>JAZUGV010000005.1:0-21725 GCA_045641385.1 Agathobacter sp.
GTTCAGGACTGGGCAAACAGTACCTCTTCTGGTAGTGAGTCAAAGGAGGATGAGGAAGAAAGAGGCGAGAGCTACGAAAAGACCATGTTCCGCTTTTTCGAGTATGCAGCAAAGTCAGCGGGTGAGGCTCAGCTCATTATCTTTTATAATCCCTCAACTGTCATTGACGAGGATGGAACGGTGAAGGATGGAGAGAAGCAAGAGGAACTCGCACTGCTTCGCGAGGCATGTGAGGCATCAGATATCATATTCATCGATATGACAGACCAGTTTACTGCGCTGTATGAGAATGAGCACAGACTTGCACATGGATTTATAAACACTGCGGTCGGAGCTGGCCACATGAACAAATATGGGCATGAAGTGGCTGCTAAGACGTTGGCAGAGGTGATTAAGAATTACATGGAGGGTGAAAATGTCGCTCAATAGTTTTAAATTTATTGTACTCTTTGCTGTTTTCTTTTTGGTAATGCTGGCCGTTCAGCTAATCAAAAAGAAAGAGCTTGTGAGAAAAATTCAAATTGTGCTGCTGTTGCTGTTTAGCTACTTTTTTGTATTCACTTCCAGCTGGAAATTCTGTATCTGTGTTGCAGTCATCACAGTGATTACTTATGTGCTTGGTTTGCTGATTGAAAAAGACAAGTACAGAACACTTTTCTTTGTGTTGGGAATTATTTGTCTGTTGGCATTTCTTGGATATTTCAAATATGCAAACTTCTTTGTGAACAGTGCAAGAAGTCTGCTTGGAGAGGATGCCATTGCACTTAATATTATTCTTCCAGTTGGTATCAGTTTTTATATTTTCTCTGCGCTTTCATATATCATTGATGTATATAGAAAGACCTGTAGTGCTGAAAAGAACTTCTTAAATTTTGCGCTCTACATTGCTTTTTTTGCAAAGTTGACGGCAGGACCGATTGTTCGACCTATGGATTTTCTGCCACAGCTTAAGGATTATAGGGGAATTGATGCAGAGCATTTTAAAAGTGGAATTCAGATTTTTGTATTTGGATTGTTTAAGAAGATGGTGCTTGCAGACCATCTGGCCGTGTTTGTAGATGATGTGTTCTATTCACCAAGTGCTTATAACACAGGAACTGTCATTCTTGCAGCGGTCAGCTATTCGCTTCAGATTTACTTTGACTTCTCAGGATATTCGGATATGGCCATTGGTATTTCAAAGGTTCTTGGCTTTGACATTAAGCCAAACTTTAATATGCCATATGCCTCTGCGAATTTTTCAGAGTTTTGGAACAGATGGCATATCAGCCTAAGTACCTGGTTCCGTGATTATGTATATATTCCGCTTGGTGGAAGTCGTAAAGGGACAATAAGAACCTATATTAATTTGCTACTAACTATGCTTCTCAGCGGATTGTGGCATGGTGCTGGATGGACCTTCATTGTTTGGGGCGCATTGCATGGTGTGCTCAGCTGTTTACACAACGTCTTTAAGAGACACAATCTTAAGGGATGGAAGTATTTAAATATTTGCATTACTTTTACAGTAGCGACTTTGCTGTGGGTGATTTTTAGAGCGACAAGCTTTGGAAATGCGATGGCGGTATTTGCCTCTATGTTTACAATTCATTCGGGAATCAGCCAGCCATACACCTGGAGCCTTTTGGCAATTGTCGTGTTTATCGCGGCAACGATTGTTGCAAAGGTGCGCAGTGGAAAGGATAGAATAGAAGGATTCTATCCAATGATGAATTTAAACACCATCCTGGGACTTACTGTCTTCTTTGTCTTCTGTGGACTCACCATTATCATGGGATATCATGGAAATACCTTCTTTATTTACGGACAGTTCTAATTATATAACGACATAGAAAATCCCCAGACGATTGTCTGGGGATTTTTGCTGTCTAAGGCACCGCGGGAGTTTCGCAGGCAAAATTTTATTTGCCTAAAGCCTTTTTGATCTTGTTGTAGCATACAAAGAATGCCGGAATTAAGAAGAGGCAGGCCGCAATCCATGCGACAGGTCCTGCGAAGCAGGCTGCGATAAATCCGAACATTGGTACAAATACAATACCTACGGTTGAGCGGGCAAACATCTCTGCAATTCCTGCAAACACAGCAAGACCGGAAAAGCCCATACCCTGAATTGTGAATCGGATGATATTCAGGAGCGCAAGCGGAATGAAGAAGATGGTATAAATCAGTAAGCACTGCTGGCCGTAGTGAATGACATCGGTTTCGCTTCTGTCCACAAAGAGCTGGAAAATATATGGACCTACAAAGTAGATAAATACAAATACGAGAGCTGAGTAAGCGGAACCGATCACACAGGTGAGGAAGGTTCCTTTTTTAATACGATTAGGTTTTCCCGCTCCAACATTCTGACCAGCGAAGGTGGCCATTGCATTGCCGAGTGCTGCAAATGGACATTCGAGGAACATATCTACCTTTTGCACAGCGGTAAGGGAAGCGACATAAACGGAGCCGAGCATATTGACAGAGGCCTGAAGAATTACGACGCCAATTGCAGTGATGGAATACTGAAAGCCCATTGGGAGTCCCATTCCAAACAGAGCGCTCATGCAGCTGCGGTCTGGTTTTAAATCTGATTTTGAAAAATGCAGCAGTTCAACATCCCGCATGATGTAAATGAGACATAACACTGCAGTGAGCAGCTGCGATGCAATGGTTGCGGTCGCAGCACCAGCTACGCCCCAATGGAAGCCGCTGATGAATAAAAAGTCTAAACCAATATTTACGACGGAACCAATCACCAAAAAGTATAATGGTCTCTGTGAATCTCCGAGTGAGCGGAGAAGCGAAGAGAGCAGGTTATAGGCAATGGTAATTGGAATGCCAATAAACATGATAATCAGATAGCTGTAAGCATCCTCAAAAATATTATCTGGAGTTTTCATCCAGGTTAAGAGCTGTCCGCATAAAAGAGTGGTTGCTGCAGTTACTATGACTGCAATCAAAACAGATACCAGAAGACTGTTTCCAACAAGCTTTTTCAGGCGCTTATAATCACCTGCGCCGAAGGCCTGGGCAACAGGAAGCGCAAAACCGCTGCAGACGCCCATACAAAAGCCGATGATTAAAAAGATGAGGCTTCCTGTAGAGCCTACCGCTGCAAGGGAATCGACTCCGAGCGTTTTGCCAACAATCATCGTGTCGACAATGTTATATATCTGCTGAAATATATTTCCAAATAATAAAGGAAGCGAAAACATAATAATATGCTTCAAAGGGCTTCCATTTGTCATATCTACCGTTGTGTTTTTTGCCATGAGTAGCACCTCTAATATATTCTTATTTATCCCTATTTGACTTATCTGCTTACGTATCTTATCACAGAAACTATATAAAAAGATAGCAGTAAAAAGTGTATTTTTTGTGATATATACATGCCATTTACAGCCAAAAAACGACCGTTCATATAAAATTTATGGCACAACTGCAAATTGTGAGGTAGGGTAATCTCAGAAATATGAGGAGCACTACAGGAGGATAGATTATGGAAGCAATTAAGGTAGTGAATTTGACGAAAAAATATAAAGATAAGACCGCAGTAAACGGAATTGATTTTACCGTGCGCGAGGGAGAGTGCCTGGCACTTTTGGGAGTGAATGGAGCAGGAAAAACAACGACGATAAGAATGCTGTCATGCTTGTCTGCCCCAACGGAGGGGGAGGCAGAGATTTTGGGATACAGTGTAAGAACGCAAAAGGATCAGGTGAAGAAGCTGGTTGGAATTTCAACGCAGGATACCGCAGTTGCGGAGAATCTTACTGTGGAAGAAAATCTTAGCTTTATGGCTGCCCTTTATCTGGACCGTGCGCAGGTAAAGGCCAGAGTTGAAACCGTGATTGATATGTTTCATTTAAATGACGTCAGAGGAAAAAGAGCAAAAACTCTTTCCGGCGGCTGGAAAAGAAAGCTTTCCATTGCCATGGCCATCATTGGAGAGCCAAAGGTGTTGTTTTTGGATGAGCCGACACTGGGTTTGGATGTGCTGGCAAGACGTGAGCTTTGGAAAGAAATCGAAGCATTAAAAACCAAGATTACCATCATTCTTACAACGCATTATATGGAAGAGGCGGAGTCGCTGGCGGATCAGATTGCAGTGATGATGGATGGAGAAATAAGGGCACAGGGAACCTTAAAGGAACTGGAAACACTCACGGGTCAGAGTGGTCTTGAAAATGTATTTGTAAAGATAGCAGAGGCGTAAGCTAAAAGGAGAATAAAATGAGCAGAACAATGATTTTTGCAAAAAGAAATATAATGGAAATGTCGCGAGATGTTTTGGGATATTTATTTTGCGTGGCTTTTCCAATTTTGATGTTAGTGGTTATGTCTGTGGTGAATCAGAGTATCCCTGCAGAAGCAAATATGACGATTTTTCGCATCGATAATCTTCTGGGTGGAATTATTGTGTTCGGACATACATTTTTGATGTTATTTACCGCGCTGACGGTATCGCAGGACAGATATGGCTCGTTTATGATGAGACTGTATGCGACACCTATGAAAAGCTCAAACTTTACGGTTGGCTATATTCTTCCAATGCTTGCCATTGGGATTCTTCAGAGCATTGTATCAGGGGTGGCAGCAATGATCATCTCAGTGATTGTGGGAGAAGAGCTTTCATTCATTGGCGTGCTGTTTGCAATTGCTGGAGCAATTCCATCGTCAGTGATGTTTGTTTCGATTGGTCTTATTTTTGGAACTGTTTTAAATAAAAATTCGGCACCTGGACTTTGCTCACTGATCATCTCTTTGGGTTCTTTCGTGGGTGGAATCTGGTTTGATGCAGAGGGAATTGGCGGTGCAATGGGAACAATTTGCAAATGCTTTCCATTTCTCTATGCAACAAAATCTGTGCGAGCCTGTGTTCGTTTGGAATTTACCGCACAGGCACTCGCTATGCCTATGCTTGTGACGGCAGCAGTGGCAGTTGTGTTGCTTCTTCTGTCATCTGTATTGTTCCGCACAAAGATGCGCGCAGACCTTGCATAGCTTGCTTTACAGCCGGTGTGGGAAGGAATATACTCACATTATAGAGGAGTGAGCAAATGCAGATTAAAACAGTGATTCACGAAAATTATCCAGAGTTGGAGTTGCATGTTTGCAAGGACAGATTAGACGATGAGGTGGCGTCAACCGTTAGTATTCTTCACGAGCTGTTGGACAATAAAATCAGTGCGGTAGACGAATATGGAAATCGAGTGAGCCTAAAGCCGAGCGAGATTGTTTCCTTTTTTGCTGCGAACCAGAAAGTATACGCACTTGGCAAAGACCAGCAGTACACAGTGACAAAGAAGCTGTACGAGCTGGAAGAGGATTTAAAAGAGAGCTATTTTACCCGCATTTCAAAATCGGAAATTGTGAACTATAAAATGATTAAATGTCTGGATATGAATATGGCTGGAACAATCAAGCTGGTCATGAAAAATGGATATGAGACCTACACGTCCAGAAGAAATGTGGTCAAAATCAAAAAATTACTGGTGGGAGGAGAATGATATGAAAACTGCATTAAAGCGAATGATGATCAGCTTTTTAATCTCATCCTTTGCAGGGCTGATTGTGAATTTGGCGATTGATATCATCGTGAATGCCACTGGAACCATTGATCAGTTTACCTCGATTGCTCCAGATTTTGTGGCTCGTTTTTCTACTCCGATTATGGCTGCATATGTGAACATTTTGCTGTATGGGCTGATTGGATTGACCTTTTCGGGAATGACCTTTGTGTTTGAGTTCGACCGTTTGGGATTTGTGTTGCAGTACCTGATTTATTTTTGCGTAACAGGTTTGGTGCTTGCATTTATCACCATGTATCTGTGGAAGTTGCAGAATGTTCCACAGGCGCTTGCATATACTTTGCTTGGATATGGAATTACGTTTTTAATAATTGGAATTTGTCAGTACCGCATGATAAGGCAGGATATACAGAGAATTAATGAGTCAATAGAAAGTGAGATATAATAATTGAGAGAAAGCTCCCTGAAGATGTTCAGGGAGCTTTTTAAGATGACCTTTTTAATGGACAATATATTTTGTAATGTGCAATCATGAAAGGCCTAGAATGCAAAATTAAACCTGTTCTTTGACAACTGAAAATGGCTATAAAAGGTCTAGTTTACTTTTTCTACAGCTCCTTCCAAGGCATGATATATTGGTTATATCGATTACTATCTGCTGGGAAAGGAGCAGATATGAATTATTACAAGGTTAGTGGTCAAATGGATCTGTCAGATCGAATCGCTATAGAAACTGGGATATGTACTGAGGAGTCATTCAAAAAAATAGCAAAAAGACTTCGAAGACATCCATCTACTATTGCTCACGAAGTAAAAGAAAACAGAACTTTCATAAAAGGGAATTATCCTAATGGAAGGGATTGTAGGATGGCAAGACAATGTACAGTAAGGAATTTATGCGGGTGTGATGAAGAAGCATGTAATACAAAGTGTAGACTTTGTAGAGGTGTGGATTGTACCAAGGTGTGCGATAGATATGTATCGGTTGCTTGCCATAAGTTTGATTCTCCTCCATATGTTTGTAATAACTGCAAGGATAAAAGGCTTTGTAACAAAGATAAGTATATTTACAGTGCGAAATTCGCTGATGCAGCTGTAACTCGTCGTAGATCGGAGAGCCGACAAGGAGTTAGGCTTTCTGATGAAAAGAAGGAAGAATTGGATGAACTTGTGACTCGACTTGTTAAGAAAGGACAGCCTTTAACACACATATATGCAGAACATGAAAATGAAATGCCAGTGTGTTTGAGAACACTTTATAACTATATCGATGAAGGTGCACTATCTATTAAAAACATAGATTTGAGAAGAAAGACAGGCTACAAACCACGAAAGAAAAAGTACAACGATATCAATGGATTTCACTCAATGGAGTTTAGACAGGGTAGGATGTATGAGGATTTTGAATATGCGATGAAATTCAAATATTCAGAAGATGAAGTAACAGAAATGGACACCGTAAAAGGTGTAAGAGAATCAGGGAAACGCCTTCTTACAATGATTTCCAGAAAGAACAATGTAATGTTATTGTTTCTGATGCCGGACGGAAAAGCAGAATCTGTAAAAAGAGTATTTGATTATCTCGAAACAGGATTGGGAATAGATGTTTTTAGACGATTGTTTCCAGTTATATTGACCGACAATGGCAGGGAATTCAAGAAGGTAGATGAGTTAGAACTTACACCGGATGAGGATGGCTTCTTAGTTTATAGAACAAGCCTTTATTACTGTGATCCAATGGCTTCATGGCAAAAAGGGTGTATCGAGAAAAATCATGAATTTATTCGTTATGCTGTGCCCAAAGGAAAAAGCTTGAATCCATACACGCAAGAAGATATGACTTTATTGATGAATCATATCAACAGTGTAAAACGTCCTGGACTAGGAAACAAAAGTCCATATGAGCTCGTAGAAGAGGATGATGAAGATTTCAAAGCATTAATGTCATTACTAAAAATGCACCTCATCCCGCCAGATGAAGTGCATTTGATGCCAGATTTATTCGTTAAAAAGTAGTTAGACCGAAACTGCAGATAGTAATCGATTTGTCAATAGGTATTAAAAAGACGGGTCGCATTTACTTTTGCATAACAAGTAGCCAGCCGTCTGTTAATCATGCAAAAAAATATATACCTGCTATCTGGAATGCCTTAATTATAGCATGATATTTGAATTTGAACATCCATTATTAGGGCTTTATTTGACCTCAGAATAGAATTTTGATTATTAGACGTATTTTCAGTTGGGTTTTAGTTTTTCATTCAAGGCAATCATGAAAGGGTTCATGATTGTTGGTCTGTAAGGAGGATGTAAAATGAGTGGATTTAATGATAGAGAGAAAGAATTGATAGATTGCCTTCAGGCAATAGGTATGGATATAGAAAAAGCTCAATTGATTATTGACGAAGGAGTAAATCTTAACGCTAGCTACATAGTGCATGGCTCTTATGAAAATGTATTGAGCGAAATTTTATCAAATTTTGCTGGGTATGGAAAATGCAGAGAAAAGGGCACTGGATCCTGCGGGGATACAAATTGTGAGCAGTGCTTTTATGGCGGGAGCGATGAAATTAATATAGGCAAAGAAATAAATGATATTATAGATTTGTTTTTGAACAATGGATTTGATGTACTTGCTGACGATGGAAAAGCGGGAGCAGCATGTTTGAAAGAGTTGGTACATGCTAGAGGAGATAAATATGTATTAGAAGCTGCGAAAAAATTATTGGATGCAGGAGCTGTGGATGTAGTAGTTGATGATGAGTCGCCAAGTGGAGTTTTTGGGTATGAGGCAACATTTAAGCCGTATTTTTTTGAAGAGACTTATTTAGGAAATGTTTGTGAAGTAGTTTATCAAATGATAGATGCGAAGAATAAGGGGATTCCGTATCAGGGAATAAACTTATTTACTGAGTCTATTGGGAAGCAGATAAATCACATATATGCAATCAAGGATGGTGAAGGGGATACTTTTTTCTCGATAGATTACCCTGAGGCAAAAAATACAAATGCTTTTCGCTGTAATCTATGCATGGAATACGACACAGGTTTTGTGATAATTAATAGGTACGCAGATGTATGGACGGATACAAGAATGCCGACTGGAGTAGTGGAAGATATTTCTCAAGTTTTTCCTTACTTTGTAAGACGAAAAATTAATAAAATAGAGATAGATAATCCGGGTTTGTGCATCAAATTTGACTCCGGTATGAATTTGCAAATTTCAACAAACTATCGTAAGACGAATGAGGAAGAAAAGCATGCAGCTTATTGGATGGCATATGCGGATAAGTGAGTAAAAGTAGATAAGGAGAGTGATTAAATGTTATATGGAGCCATATTAGGTGATATTATTGGAAGCCCGTACGAATTTGATACTGGTATGAAAACCAAGGAATTCCCCCTTTTTTCAAGGATAAGTCAGTTTACAGATGATTCAGTTATGACAGTAGGAGTTGCAAAAGCCTTATTACTTCTTGATGGGAAGGATGATATTGAAGACTTTCGAGATTATGTGATTATGATGATGCGTCAAAAAGGTCGAGAGTATCCTTATATTGGATACGGTGAAAGATTTTATGACTGGTTATATATGGAGAATCCGCAACCTTATGGAAGCTGGGGGAACGGTTCTGCAATGCGCGTATCAGCGATAGGATGGGCTTTTGATTCAATCGAAAAGACTAGAGAATATGCTCGAGTTAGTGCAGAGGTTTCTCATAATCACCCTGAAGGAATAAAAGGTGCTGAAGCCACAGCTGCCGCAATCTTTTTGGCGAGAACTGGTCATACCAAGGCGCAGATAAAAGAATATATTGAGAGCGAGTTCGGGTATGACTTGAATCGGAAACTCGATGATATAAGGCCGGTGTATACCATGGATGAATCATGTCAGGGAACTGTTCCTGAGGCTATTATTGGATTTTTAGAAGCGACAGATTTTGAAGATACATTGCGTAATGTTATTTCCTTGGGAGGAGATGCAGATACAATAGGTGCAATTGCGGGAAGTATAGCAGAGGCATATTTTGGGATACCAGAAGCATTGATTGAAAAGTGCCGAGAAAATCTTGATGAGTTTTTACTAAAAGAGATAGACCAATTTATTAATTATTATACAGTGTAATTTACATAGTAATATAAAAGGCTTTCTGTCAGAGGTTATCTGATAGAAAGCCTTTTGGTTATTCACTCAAAAACTTTTTCAAATCTTCATCGGTACACTTTACATAGTGCTGGCCATCGATGTGATGGTAAGTTCCAGCGGTGTAGTCAAGACCAGAAGTCTTGTAATCATAACTGAGAGAAATTCTGTTCTTTTCCACAACCGGATTTGGTTCTGGAATTGCTGAAAGAAGACTCTTTGTGTACGGATGTATTGGGTTAGTGAAAATCTCTTCTGTTGTTCCCGTCTCAAGAAGATGACCAAGGTGAAGTACACCGATACGATCGGAAATATACTTTACCATGGAAAGGTCATGTGCGATGAAAAGGTACGCAGAGCCGGTTTCCTCCTGAATATCCTTCATCAGGTTGACAACCTGTGCCTGGATGGAAACGTCGAGAGCGGAGATACACTCATCGGCAATAATCAGGGAAGGATTCATAATCAATGCTCTTGCGATTCCAACACGCTGTCTCTGACCACCAGAGAACTGATGTGGGAAACGTGAGCTGTGCTCTGGAGCAAGGCCTACCTTTGCGAGGATGGCCTTAATCTTTTCATGGCGCTCCTCCTTTGAATTGTACATATGATGTACATCAAGGCCTTCACCGATGATATCCTCAACCTTCTTACGAGGATTTAAGGATGCCATTGGATCCTGGAAAATCATCTGCATCTGTGTTCGGAGCATATTCTTATCAGATTTTGATAATCTTTTGCTGATATCAGTGTTGTTGAAGATGATTTTTCCATCGGTTGGGTTGTAAAGTCTGATGATAGAGCGTCCAATAGTGGATTTTCCAGAACCAGATTCGCCAACCAGACCGTAGGTTTCGCCTGGATAGATTTCAAAAGAGACATCATCAACAGCCTTGACGGTATAGCCTTTGGAAATTGGGAAATACTGCTTCAAACCTTCTACCTTGAGAACTGGTTCGGCATTATAATTCGCTGCCATATTTTGCTGCCTCCTTCTTCATTCTTTCGAGACGTGCGGCAAGTTCCTTTGGCATTTCAACCTTTGGAGCTCTTTCATCAAGAAGCCAGGTTGCTGCATAGTGGGTCTCGGTAACCTTGAACATTGGTGGTCTTAATTTGTCATCAATTTCAAGAGCGTATTTGTTACGAGGTGCAAACGCATCTCCAGGTGTCTCATGCAATAAGTTTGGTGGTGAACCAGGAATTGCATAAAGACGTTCGTCGTCGGTATTTAAATCTGGCATAGCTGAAAGAAGACCCCAGGTGTATGGGTGGCGAGGGTCGTAGAAGACCTCGTCAATCTTTCCTTTCTCAACGATAGCACCAGCGTACATAACATTTACATAGTCAGCAACCTTTGCCACAACGCCAAGGTCATGGGTGATGTAGATGACTGAAATGCCTCTTTCCTGCTGAAGGCGTCTGATTAATTCGATAATCTTTGCCTGGATGGTTACATCAAGAGCGGTGGTTGGCTCATCGCAGATTAAAAGGTCTGGGTCACAGGCCAATGCAATCGCGATGACAACACGCTGTCTCATTCCACCTGAAAGCTGATGAGGATACTGCTTCATTCTCTTCTCAGCATCTACAATACCTACTTCTTCAAGAAGACTTACAGCCTTCTTATATGCATCAGCCTTTGAAATGTCGGTGTGCCAGAGCATTCCTTCCATTACCTGCTTACCAATCTGCATGGTAGGGTCAAGGCTGGTCATTGGATCCTGGAATACCATGGCGATTCTTTTGCCGTTGATATGCTTGCGAATCCACTTTTTATCTTTGCTTAAGATGTCGATGGTTTCTTTTGTGCCATCATCGTGGTTATAGGTAAATTCAATTGTTCCAGAATTTACAGTGGCGTTTTTGGCGAGGATTCCCATTGCAGCCTTCATGGTTACGGATTTACCAGAACCAGACTCACCTACGATGGCAACCGTTTCGCCGCGCTCCAAGTCGATGTCGATACCTCTGATTGCGTGAACAACGCCAGCGGTAGTTTTGAAAGAGATATCAAGATCACGAATATCTAATATTTTATCTGCCATATCCTGAAACCTCCTACATTTCTTTCATCTTAGGATCAAACGCTTCGCGGAGACCATCACCAACTAAACTGAAGGACAGCATAAGAAGTGCCATAATGATAATTGGTGGGATGATCTGGAAAGGATGAGTGGTAAAGCTGTTAAATCCTTCTGAGATCAATGAACCGAGAGAACACTGAGGTACTGGAATACCAAGACCTACGAATGAGAGGAACGCCTCTGTAAAGATTGCGGTAGGAATTGAAAACATTACCTGAGTGATTACTGGTCCAATAATATTTGGAAGAACTTCCTTAAAGATGATAAAGAAGCTTCCTGCTCCAAGAGTTCTTGAAGCCAATACGAATTCCTGTTCCTTGAGCTTGAGCATTTCAGCTCGAGCGATTCTACTCATGCCGACCCATTCGGTGAGCATCAGGGCAAAAATAATGGTAAGCATACCTGGCTTTAATACTAAAAGAAGCAGGGTTACGATAACAAGTCGTGGAATACCATTACAAATCTCCAGAAAACGCTGCATGACCATATCGACCTTGCCACCGAAGAATCCGGAGATTAATCCGTAGCTCATTCCGATAATCATGTCGATTAATGCGGCGGCAACAGCGATAATCAGGGAAACTCTGGCACCAGTCCAGCAACGTGTCCAGATATCTCTACCGAAATTGTCAGAACCAAACCAGTAGTAAAGGTCGGTTAAGCCCTTAGAGGTATAGTTGTTGATTTCCTTTACGCCGGTGGAGGTCTTCATTTTCTCAACACCGTCAAAGATGCCGAGCTTTTCAATTCCTGGAACTCTTGGTGCAAAGTTTTTCTGTGAAAGTTCCTGTCCTGAATAAGTATAGTCATTCATTCCAGGTCCAATGATTGCAAAAAGTGCAATTAACACAATAAAGATTAAGCCGATCAATGCACTTTTCTTTTTGAAGAAGCGCATTACTACATCTTTCCAGAAGCTCTGGGAAGAAAAGTTAGTATCAATACCGATTTCGGCTTCATTATTTTTAAGTCTGAAATCCTCTGGTTTAAATTCATAAGAGGCGTAATCAATTTTTTCCATATTATTCTGCCCCCTTTGAAGAAATTCGAATTCGTGGATCGATGATTCCGTAAAGGATATCAACGACCAGCATAATTGCAATGTACATTGCTGAATATATAAAACTTAAAGAAATTACTACATTATAATCATTTGACTGAATTGCATTTACGAGAAGAGAACCAACACCAGGGATGGCGAAAATCTTCTCTACGACTAAGGAACCTGTCATTAAGTCTACAATCAGCGGAGCAAGAACGGTAATAATTGGAATTAACGCATTTCTAAGTGCGTGACGAACAATGAGTGCAGAACCTGAAATTCCTTTGGATTCTGCTAAAAGCATATATTCGCTATCGAGGACCTCGAGCATTTCGCTTCGAGTGAATCGCGCGATGGATGCCATAGTAAACATTGATAACGCGACGGAAGGTAGCACGGATGAACCAAACATATCCTTTTGCGAGAAGAGCATTGGGAACAGCTTCCACTTGAAGCCAAAGCTGTAGCTTAATGCCAGCGCAAACACATAGGAAGGAACAGATACACCGATAACTGAGATGATGGTACAGATTGCATCGATGATGGTGTCGTGCTTAAGAGCTGCAATCAGACCAAGAATCAGTCCAACGATTGCACCTAAAGATACAGCAAATCCACCAATCATAATAGAGATTGGAAGTCGAGTCTGGATGAGCTGTGAAATAGGCGTATTTTTGGAAATGTTATAACTAACACCAAAATCACCCGTAAACATGTTTTTCACATAGTTAAAAAACTGAACAATAATTGGCTTATCAAGTCCATACTTGGCATAGAGCATTGCTCTCTGGTCTGCATTTAACTTCTCGTCGTTGAACGGAGAACCCGGCATTAACTGCATCAGGATAAATAAAACCAGAAGAATCGCAAGCAGTGTAAATATGGAAGTTAGCACACGTTTGCCGATATAGCGTTTCATATGATCTCCTAAAAATTTTATTTGTATGAAAGTATAAATAGGCTGCACAAAATTGTGCAGCCTTTTTATTTAAATTCGTTATAAAGAAAGATTAGTTTTTCTTGGTATCTTTATATACTCTGTTTAATGCTACTGGGTGGAAGTCAATTCCTGTAACACTTGAAGAAACTAACTGAGCATTTGCCTGAGTGTAAAGTGGGAAGATAACTGCTTCCTTCATTACGATTTCTTCTGCATCGTAGAGTCTAGCCCAACGTCCTTCTGGCTCAGTACAAAGAGCACCAGTGGTGCATTCAGCGATGATTGCATCGTACTCTGCATTTGACCAGAATCCATAGTTGTTAGAGTTGTTGGTAATCCACATTCCAAGGTAGGTCATTGGATCTGCATAGTCAGGTCCCCATCTTGTAAGGCCTAATTCGAAGTTTCCATCCTGAAGATCCTGTACTCTCTGCTTCTTTGGCTCAACAGTGATTTCAACGGTGAATCCTGGAAGAGCTGTTTCCCACTGCTCCTTAAGAACAGTTGCAACCTTCTGTGGAGCATCGTCTGCATCTACTACCATGTTAAGGGTAAGTTCGGTAATGCCAAGCTCTGCAAGACCAGCATTCCAGAACTCTAAAGCTGCTGCAGCATCTGACTTGCAGTATGCAGCGAACTTAGACTGATCTGCTGAGAAGTCTGAACCGTCTGGACCAGCTGCGAACTGCATTGGAACTGCAGTGTAGGTTGGAAGTGATCCATCCTTAAGTACGTCAGCGGTGATAGCTTCTCTGTTGATAGCATAGGTAAGAGCCATTCTGATGTTTTCGTTCTGTAATGCAGGAACTTCCTTGATGTTAGGTGATACATACCATAAGTATCCAGCACCGATGGTCTCGAACTCTGGATCGTCCATAACCTGGTCAACCTGCTCGCCGTTTACGAGAGTGATATCAAGGTCTCCACTCTGATAGCTCATAAGAGCCTGCTGAGAATCCTGAATTACCTGATAGTTAAGTCCTGAAAGAGATACTCTTGCAGCGTCATAGTAGTTCTCGTTCTTGGTGAGGTGGAAAGCGGTAGCAGCTGGCTCGTAGGTGTCAAGAATGAATGCACCGTTTGAGAGAACTGTCTCTGGGCTTGTACCAAAGGTATCTGCACAGCTATTGAAGAACTTCTCATTTACTGGATAGAAGGTTGGGAAGTACATCAGTGAAAGGAAGTATGATACTGGAACGTTAAGCTTAACCTCAAGGGTCTTCTCATCGATTGCAGTAACTGCTAACTCTGACTTGTCCATCTCGCCAGCGATGATTGCTTCTGCGTTAACAATCTGTCCGATGTCTGACATCATGAAAGAGTATTCTGAAGCAACTGCAGGATCAACTGCTCTCTGCCAAGCAAATACGAAATCTGCTGCAGTTACAGGATCACCATTTGACCAGTTTGCATCTTCTCTGATTTTGAAGGTGTAAGTTAAACCATCTTCTGAAATAGTAGGCTCACCATCTGAAAGAGCTGGAACTGCTTTTCCATCTGCATCCATCTGCATAAGTCCATCTGTGAAGCAGGCGATAACTTCAAAGGAAGTTCCGTCTGTTGCCTGCTGAGGATCTAATGACTCAACAGGAGTCTCAAGCATTACGTTGAGATCAGTACCTGCAGCTGCATCATCTGAAGAACCACCACCACAAGCGGTAAGGCCAACAGCCATGGAAGCAACTAACAGAAGTGAAAGTAATTTCTTTTTCATTGTTATGTCCTCCGTTCTTGTAAAAAAAATACAAAGACGCCGTAGAAGTACGCCCTTGTACTATGGGAATATATTAACATAAGAAATCTTTGAAATCTATATAACCTGATATAATAATATAGAATGATATGTATTACAAGGAGGAATACAACGAGTTGTTGACAGATAATTCCGCGATACAATGCTAAAAAGAAATGCATTTGTCAGAAAAAATCCGACAAATGCGTTTCTTTTTGGTCATATATATTTGCGTCTATAGAAGCGAATTATCTGTATGAGCCATACTTTAAGGTTGCTTCATACCATGCAATAAGATTCTCGCGCTTGCAACGATCAATGATGATGTTGTTAGACATCCAGTATCCACCACCTGGAGCACATACATCGAGAAGGCGCTTGGTCTCTTCGACAACATCCTCTTTTGTGCCATAGGTTAAGGTGTTGATATCAAGATTTCCACCGATACATGCTACATCGCCAAGCTTCTTCTTTGCGAGAGCCATATCCATCTTTTCAAACATGTAAACAACCTTGCCCTTTGGTACATCGCGAAGGATATCAAGTCTTGAATAGTAATTGCCTTCGCAAAATACAATTGGTGTTAAGTCTGCAGCAATGGCAGCCATAATCAGCTTCTTGAGAGGTGGCCAATAGTACTTCTCATAGTCTTCGAGGGACATAAACTCATCTACGCCGCAGTGAAGAGGAATGTAAAGGTACTGCTGGTGAGTCATCTTTGCAAGGCCAACTCCGGATGCAATGGTAACATCTGCATAGCGGTCAACGGCCTCGGCCAACAGCTCTGGGCAGGTCTTTAAATCCATGACGGTATTTAAGAGGCCGCGCACACAGTCTGCGAAATCGTCAAATGGAGAAAGAACGGTTGCTGATCCAAACAGAGGATAGCCTTTTTCTACCAACTGCATAGAAAGTCCAGTAATCTTTCCAATGTGCTCAGCAGTCATAGCGCCAGCATCCATCAATGCCTTGAGTGCCTCCTGTGCAGGTGGCATACCAAGGGAAGCAAAGCCCATAACGTTAGAGCCGCAAAGGGAATAAGGGTCGAGCATTGCCAGTCCCTGTAATGCAGGGAATTTTTGTGGAAGAACACGCTGCATCAGATAGCGCTGAGGATCCTTGATGAAGGATTCATATTCTTCTTCCTCCAGGAAGCAGTGGTCATGCATCTGATAGATAAAGTTATCACCATATTCAGGCTTCTTTCCAGGCCAGTCAAAATACTGTGCATCCAATCTTGCCATAGGCGGGATTGGGAAAACAGGTGGCGAATTGAATAAGTCTGGCTGAACATCGGCCAGATATTTGTCAATTGCAGGATAAACGCTGGTAAAATCTGTCATTCCGTCCTTTAAGCTGACATCATAACCGAGACAGTAGAAGTTACCAATCTGAGGAACGAAAGGAACGCGATCTGGTTCCTGTAAATTGACAGCTGCACCAAGGCGCATTCCTCTTTGCGCAATTGGTGGTAATTGTGTGTGATCCATAAAAACCTCCCATAAATGTTGTTATTGTATAAGCAAATTATATTTGACGTATTTATGCCTGAAAAATATAATTATCGGTAGAGGGGTATAGGGTAAATCCTATAACAATGGGGTATCAATATGACACATAAGCAGTTGGAATATTTTTTAAAAACAGCAGAGCTGATGAATATGACGCAGGCGGCAAAGGATTTGTTTATCAGCCAGCCATCCTTAAGCGAACAGATTCGCACCTTGGAGGATGAACTGGGGGTAAAGCTGTTTGAACGACAAAACCGAAATCGTCTTGAAATCACAAATGCTGGGAAGGTTTTGGTCAGAGAAATAGAGGAGCTGTTTCAGAAGGAAGCAGAGATGATTGAAATTGTGAGAAAGGCCGGCCAGATTGACCGGAAAAAACTCAAAATCTGTTATCTCATAGGGCCATATCAAAACCGAATTCCACAGCTTGTAAAAAAGTTTCACCAGCATCAGCCGGATGTGGCCATTGATTTAAAGGCCTGCAGCTGGAACGAATTAAATGAGCGCCTGGAATCCATGGATTATGATGTTGTTTTCTATTTGCGCTTGGGAGATTATGAGATCCCAAACACAAAGTCTATTGATCTGTTTTCTGCGAACAGTTATCTGATTACCGCTGAGGATCATCCGCTTGCGGTATATGATGAGGTTGAATTTGAACAGTTTCGCTACGAAGTCTTTTCGGTGGATATTCTTCCGAAGAAGACAGAAATTGAGTATTGCTCCATCTATGAAATCTTCAAAAATCATAAGGCGGGGAAACCGAATGTGATTGCCGTTCCGGATATTGACAGCGTGCTTATGAATGTCAAGAGTGGTATCTCGGTTGGAATTGTCTCGCCAGAAATTTTAGGCAGAGATATCTCTGGAATTAAGTGCATTCCGTGCAAGGAATTTCCAAATACAACGCTTTGCATGTATTGGAATGAAAAGAGCAAAAATGAGGCGATTACGGAGCTTGTGAAATATGCGATAGACCATAAAGCCAGCTGGTTTGAATAGAAACAGCGGCTTAGATTATGATAGAAGACGATAGAGGATATTGGCAGAAGCCAAAGGAAGAGAGGAACAGCATATGTCCTGTACAACAATTTTAGTGGGAAAGAATGCAACCAATGATGGATCAACCATTATTTCAAGAAACGATGACGGCGGATATGACACCAAAAAAGTGGTTGTCATGAAGCCGGAAAAAATAAAGAAAATCTATAAATCGGTCATCAGTAAGCTTACCATTGAGCTACCTGAAAATCCGTTGCAGTGCACAATGGTTCCAAATGTGAAAACGGACAACGGCATGTGGCCAGCCTGCGGAATCAACAGCGCCAACGTAGCTATGACTGCGTCTGAAACTATCACGACAAACTTAAGAGTGATGGGCGCAGATCCATTTGTGGAATACAAGAAAAAGCAGGGAAGAAATGGCAAGGAAACTCCGGGCGGAATCGGGGAAGAGGACTTGGTTACTCTGGTGCTTCCATATATCAAAACTGCAAAGGAGGGCGTACTACGCCTGGGTCAGCTGCTGGAAGAATATGGAACATACGAATCAAATGGAATTGCCTTTTGTGACTCGGACGAGGTCTGGTGGATGGAAACCATCGGTGGACATCACTGGATCGCAAAAAGAGTTCCAGATGATGCGGTTGTCATTATGCCAAATCAGTTTGGCCTTGATACCTTTGATTTTAACGATGCCTATGGAAAGAAGAAGGATCATCTCTGCTCTGCAGATTTAAAAGAGTTTATGGAGAAGAATCATCTGTACACAGGTAAGGAGGATTACCAAAAGGACGGTATCATCAATCCACGTCTTGCGTTTGGATCACATTCCGATGGAGATCATATTTATAACACTCCACGCGCCTGGTACATGGGCAGATATTTCAACGCGAAAACCTATCGCTGGGAGGGATCAGATGCTGACTTTACGCCGGAGAGCAATGACATTCCATGGTCTCTTGTTCCTGAAAAGAAGGTTACGGTGGAAGATGTGCGCTATGTGCTTGGATCATATTATCAGGGCACAGAGTATAATCCTTATACGAAGTATGAGACCGCTGGCAAGTATAGATGTATCGGCATTCCAAACACCGATGTCTGTGGAATTCTTCAGATTCGAGGCTATATGCCAGATGCTTTAAAGGGCGTGCACTGGTATTCGATGGGTGGCAGCTGTTTTACCGCGTGCTTCCCATTCTATGCGCAGGTCGATGAGCTGCCGGATTACATCGCAAAGACTTCCGAAAATGTGGATACCGATTATATGTATTGGCAGAGCCGACTGATTGCTGCACTCACCGACGCAAACTATAAGTCTTCGATTCTTTATTCTGAAAGATATCAGGATGCGGTTTGGGAGAAGGGCAGCCAGCTGATTTATGAGTATGATCAAAAGCTTTTAGAAGGTGGAGATGTCAAGCTCCTTGCCGAGGCAAACAAAAAGATTATGGATATGGTGAAAAAGGAATCCGACAAGGCGCTCGGCAGTCTGCTGAAAAACACCTCGGATTTGATGAAGACCAGATATCACAGAGGAGACAATTAGTTAAGGCCGCTGGAAAGAAAAAAAGACTGATTTACAGGAGTTTTATGAGAAAGATATTAATCACAAATGATGATGGAATTTGTGCGTCAGGACTGATTCGCCTGGCTGAGTGTGCAAAAAGCTTAGGAGAGGTGTGGGTAGTTGCGCCCGACAACGAACGCAGCGCGATGTCACACAGCTTAACACTCAGACATTCCTTTGATGCATGGAAGGTCGATTTTCCGGTGGAAGGAGTACATGCCTTTGCCTGTACAGGAACACCTGCAGATTGCGTGCGTATTGGGGTCTTAAATATTATGCCAGAAAAGCCAGATGTCATTTTTTCTGGTATCAATTACGGCTTTAATGTAGCGACAGATATACAGTATTCTGCGACCGCAAATGCAGCTTTTGAGGGTGCATTTCAGAGGATTCCATCCATCGCTGTTTCGGAAAATTTTGATGAGGACCATTCTGCTTCGGACAGATATCTGAAGGAGATTATGGAAAAGCTGATTGACCAGGCGCCTGGTGAGGATATGATCTGGAATGTGAATTTCCCCGCCTGCTCAGCAGAGGAAGTGAACGGGATTTTGTGGGATCGAACGGTTTCAAGAGATGTTGTTTTTTCGGATACCTACGATGAAACTCCAGGAGAAGATGGTCGCGTATCCTATATGGTTCATGGAATCAGGTCTTATCAGGCCATGGAGGGGACAGATTTACACGCGATTTTAAACAATTATATTTCGGTTGGAAAGGTAAGAAATATCGGATAGAAAAAGGTGGGCAGTGCCCACCTTTTATATTACAGGTTTTCTGTTTTTCTTTTATGATTCAAAATCGTTCTGTTCCTCTTTGCCTGCATCGTCGAGAGCATATTCTGAAGTAGAGGATTCTGAAGCAGATGGATCAGTTTTGTCTTTAAAAAGTACACAGAGAACAGCCTGTGCCCAATTGACGGAGCAGATTGCCTGTTTTTCTTTTGCGGCTGCTTCTTCCTGAAAGATTTTTAGAATCTCTGACAGGACTTCCTTTGTCAGATAACCACCTCTCCAATGAAACAAAAGAGGTTTGCCCTTCTTGACGGCCTGTTTGGTGCGGTTTCGCACTTCGTCAAGTGTGGTCCAGGAGGTCTTTTTGACCTTGTAGTAAAACTCATCATTGTTGTCGCAGCAAGGGACCTTCCAAATGACAGGCTCGTGGTCTCGGAAGATCTGCTTGTCCGAAAGATTTACATAGTCATAGCGAATCAGATTCTCGTAGTGCCGCGAAAGGGTATTGTCGAAGGTGACATCCAGGTGATGATAGTGATTGTTGATTTTAATTACATTCCAGGCGTGACGATACTTGATGCCTTTTTCAGGATTGGCTTCAGAAATTGCGACAATGCACCAAATGCCCAAGGCGTCACAGAGAACCTTTACCGCCTTTGCGATTCCCTCGCAGACGGCAACTCCATTTCCAAGTGCTCCGATAATCTCGTGCGAGTACTCTTTTTTGAGCTTATCATAGTGCACGCCTTGCACGAGAAAGTCATGGATGAATAATTCCTTTTCCCACTCTTTTAAATCCGCTGCCTGGCGGGCGAGTTTTTTGATGCGTGCCTCCATCGCCTGGCGATGTTCCTTGATTTTATCCTTCGAAAAGATGTATTCCGGAATCAGCTCGACCGCGGTGGAATCCGGATAAAATTTATAGCGAAAGGTTACGGTGTAAAAAATCTCTGGGCAGTCCAAACGCAGCTGAAAGTAGATGTCGGACAATTCCTTTTGTGTTAGCTTTGGCACAGGAAAGGAATCCTTGAGATTTAAAAGCCCTTCCTTCATAGCGAAGTACGCCTTTTGCTGTTCTTTATTCAGTTGCTCGAAATAATATTTGTTTGTCATACTTACTGTTTTATAGGAATGTGGAGGGTGTGCAAGACCTCTATCAAGTTTTTATTCTTCAACACCTGCTAAGTCAATTAACTCTTTAATATGAATCGCAACGCTATCCAAACAAGGAAAAACACAATTATCATCGTTTAATAACAATGGCAACTCTGTATATCCTAACACGACGGCTTCAATATTCACAGTAAAATTACAATTTCACTTTCCCTCTCCAGTTACAATGTGGAACTCATTTTTATGAAATGTCAGTAGTCCATCATCCCTCATCTTCCCCAGTTCCTTTGAAAGAGCTGTTCTTTCTACTCCCAGATAATCTGCTAATTGCTGGCGATCA
>JAZUGV010000006.1:0-14212 GCA_045641385.1 Agathobacter sp.
CGTTACAATCTGTGGTAACATTCCGCTTACAACAATCATGCTTCACGGTACACAGCAGGATAACATGAAGTTCGCTATCGATTTATTAGACAGCCTTGATGACAAGACAAACTTCATTCTCTCTCCTGGATGTGATATGCCATATGCTGTACCGGAAGAGAACGCAATCGGTGTTGCTCAGGCTGTATTAGAGACAGACTCTGTTCGTGAGATGTTAAAGAACTACGTTGCACCAGAAAGCGATATCGATGTAGAGCTTCCTGATTATGCAAGCCTTACCAAGCCACTTGTTGAGGTATTTACCCTTGATTCAGCTACCTGTGCTGCTTGCCAGTATATGATGGGTGCTGCAAACGAAGCAAAGGCTAACTTTGGCGATAAGATTGACATGGTTGAGTACAAGTTTACTGAACTTGAGAACATTGCTCGTTGCAAGAAGATGGGTGTTCCAAACCTTCCTTCTTTATACATCAATGGTGAGTTAAAGTTCCGTTCTATCACTCCTTCAAAGGAAGAGTTAGAAGCTGCAATTAACGAAGCATTAAACTAATTTATTACGTATTTATTCAAAAAAAGAAGCGGTCCATTTGGACCGCTTCTTTTTACTGTATAGGAAATTGCTCCAATTTCCTATACAGTAAAAAGGCTCCGCGAGAGTTTCGCAAGCGAAACTCTATTTTATTTTGATAAGTTATGACATCATTTTTTATTGCTTATTCATTTGGCGCAGCCTGATTTACCTCAGCAATTAAATTGGCAAGTTCATTTAGCTCAGAGGCATACTGTTTGATGGTTTGCTCCCAGTTGATTAAGCACTCACGCCCAAAATCAGTGATTTCATAAATCTTTTTGGAGGGGAGATTTTCCTGCTTCTCTTCATGTGAAGCAAGCATTCCCTGACTCTCCATCTTTTTCAAAAATCGGTATAATCCGGTAGGGTCAGGATATTCTCCTGCAAACAATGGGGTTTCACTTATTTTCTGAAGAAGCATAAAGCCATGCATTTCTTCTTTACTTAAAATCATAAGGATGGTTGGCTGAAGGAAATGGTCTAATGATTTTCCCTTACAGCTACAGCTTGCTTTTGAATTCATAGAAACTCTCTTTCTTACAGCGACAAATCGCGTATTTCCAGCATTGTTTTTTGTTTTGTACTACAAATATGGTAACACATCTTTGCACAAAATGTTAGAATATAAGTTAGTCAAATGTCGTTTGAGAAAGAGAGGTTTTATGATTACAATACCAAACACGGATTTAGGAAACTTATCACCAATTGGTCTTGGCTCCATGAAGTCAGAGAACACCTGGGACAAGGCAAAAACCAATCGTATTTTTGATGCATTTTTTGACAATGGTGGAAATGTTTATGATACCGCGCGTGTCTATTCGCTATTTTCAAAAAGCGAAGAATGGCTTGGAGAATGGGCAAAGGAAACTGGTAAGAGAAATCAGATTGTCATCATTTCAAAGGGTGGTCATCCTGATCTGACTGCAAAACCATTTCCTGATATGCATAAGCCATGCCTTTCAAAGGAAGAGATGACTGCAGATTTAAATGCTTCTCTAAAGGCATTACAGACTGATTTTATTGATATTTATCTTTTCCACCGCGATGACATTGCAAGACCTGTGGAGGAGGTAGTGGATACTATGGAGAGCTTTGTCAAAGAAGGAAAGATCCGCTATTATGGCTGCTCAAACTGGACACTTCCTCGTATTGAGGCTGCAATGGAGTATGCAAAAGAAAAGGGGTATCGCGGCTTTGTGATGAATCAGGGACTTCTCAATGCAGCTTCTGACAACGCTGGACCATTGATGGACGATACCTTGATTCGTATTGATCCACAGATGCGCGAATATCATAAGGCACATCCAGAGCTTCTTGCAACCGCATATTCGGGCATTGCGCTTGGTTTCTTTGCACAGTACTTAAGCGGTGGAGCAGATGCGGTCAAGGATAAGTCCTATCTGACTGAGGCAAATTTTGCGCTGGCGAAAAAGATGGAGCAGGCGGCAAAGGAAAAAGGAATTACTCTTTTACAGGAAACCTTAAATTACTTTAATAACTTAGATATTTCTTGCATTCCACTGTTTACCCCACGTGATGAGGCTGGACTTTTGGAGGCAATGGCTGTCTTTCAAAATAAAATGAAATAGGAAATTAGGCAGAAATGAAAAGTATAGTAGATTTACACTGTGATACGATTATGCGCTTTTATAAGGGCGAGCATTTTCGCGACATGCAGGCGCATATTACAAGAGAAAAGATATTAAAGAGTGGTGTGATGGCGCAGTGCTTTGCCATCTTTGTACCCACCAACGACGCGGCTGAGCGTGATGGCATCATTGATGGACCACAGGAATATTTTGATAAGGCTTACGCAGCCTTTCATCGTGAGCTGGAGTTAAACAGCGATATCCTGCGCCAGGCCTTTACGGTAGAGGATATTCTGCGAAATAAAGAGGAAGGCATAATCAGTGCAATTCTGACCGTGGAAGATGGAGTCAACATTGATGGAAAGCTTGAAAACATAGACAAGTTTTATGAGCTTGGAGTTCGTATGGTGGCACTTACCTGGAACTACGAGAACAGCATTGGATTTCCAAATAGCAAGAATCCGGAGCTTCACAGGTTAGGCCTGAAGCCATTTGGCATTGACGCGGTTCGCCGCATGAACGAGCTTGGAATCATAGTCGACGTCTCACATCTATCAGAAGGTGGCTTCTGGGATGTGGCAAAGTATAGCAACAAACCATTTATTGCGTCACATTCCTGCGCGCGCGCGATCAGCAGTCACAGCCGGAATCTGACCGATGAGCAGCTTCGTGCAATTGCAGAGCACGGTGGTGTCGTGGGAATTAATTTTGCGACGGCATTCCTTCGAGAGGGGGTCAACTACGGCGATGAAGTGACTTCAACCTACGAGGAGGTTGCGCAGAATCTTCTTTATATGAAGAAGGTGGCTGGCACAGACATCCTTGCGTTTGGCTCGGATTTCGATGGAATTGATAACGGCATGGAGTGGAAGGACTGCGCAGGAATGCCTGGTCTGGTGGACTATTTAAGCAGGTATTTTACAGGTAGTGAGCTTGATAAGCTTTGCCACGAGAATGCGATGAGGATGTTTAAAGAGACTTTGTAGAGGAATATACGAATTTAAAAGAGAACATTCTAAAGAAATTTACATAAAGACATCAAAAAGGGAGCTTTCAGCTCCCTTTTTTGATACCATTTGGTGTCATTTTTTTGTTTTTATTCCAGTTATTTCATTCTCCATAGTATTTGTAAAAAAACTGTTTTATATTAAAACTGAAGTAAACTGATTTTGGTCTGGAGGCTATAAGATGAAAAAGAAACATATGATTTTTCGACGTGTGATTGCAGTCTCTCTTGCAGCGGTATTGCTTTTGGCTGGCTGCGGAAAAGGGAAGGACGCAATCGACAAAAAAGCTCAGGAAAGCATTCAGGATGCACAGGCGCCGATTGAAGTGCGTATAGAGGCCTTGATTTCGCAGATGACTGACGAGGAAAAGGTTGGTCAGATGATTCAGGCAGAGCAGGCAGCAGTGACTCCTGAGGATATTAAGGAATATTATCTTGGCGCGGTATTGAGTGGTGGCGGAAGTGCTCCTTCGACTGGAAATATGGCGACAAACTGGCAGGAGCGCATAAACGAGCTTAAGATGGCCGCTTCTGAGACCCGCCTCGGAATTCCTCTTATGTACGGAATTGATTCGGTACATGGAAATAATAACATTTACGGCGCAACCCTATTCCCTCATAACATTGGACTTGGCTCTGCAAATGATCCAGAGCTGATGCGCGAGATGGGAACCATTGTTGCGCAGGAAACACTTGCAATTGGTGCACAGTGGGTTTACACCCCTTGCATTGGTAATCCACAGAATGTCAGCTGGGGACGCAGCTATGAATGCTTCAGCGAGAATGCTGCGGACATTGGTCCTTTGGTTAGCGAGTACATCAAGGGACTTCAGGGAGAGACAGCTGAGGGAAATTACCTTGAGCAGGGAAAACTGATTGCCTGCGCAAAGCACTTCATCGGAGAAGGATATACTGCGGATGGTGTAAATCAGGGCAACGTTGAGATGACTGTAGAAGAGTTTGATGCGCTGCTTGCGAGTGGTGTGCTTGACCCATATACTCACGCAGTAGATGCAGGCGTTCTTTCTGTGATGGCATCTTATAATAGCGTCAATGGCGTAAAGTGTCATGAGAATTATCATCTTTTGACCGAAGTGTTAAAGGAAGGGCTTGGCTTTAAGGGACTGGTTTCCGGAGATTACAATGGTGTTGCACAGTGTAGTGGTGCCACCTACAAGAACCAGATTGCAAACGCGGTAAACGCTGGTGTCGATTTGCTCATGGAGCCAATTGACTGGAAGATTGTTTACGATGCATTGCTTGAGAACGTAAAGGATGGAAGCATTTCGCAGGAGCGTTTAAATGATGCTGTTCATCGTATTCTTTATGTAAAATTTACTGCTGGTCTTTTTGACCAGGAAATCGGAAGCGAATACGAAAATGAGCTTCTTGCACAGTTTGGTTCCGAGGAGCATCGCAAGGTGGCTCGCCGCGCGGTTCGCGAGAGCCTTGTTCTCTTGAAAAATGAGAAGGTAGGAGATGCCAACGTATTTGATGCATTAAAGGATGCAGGTTTGATTTCTGTTGTTGGACAGAAGGCATATGACCTTGGTTCTCAGTGTGGTGGATGGACCATCAGCTGGCAGGGAATGCAGGGAAATCAGCTTACGGAAGGTACAACTCTGATTCAGGGATTTGCTGAGAATGTAAGTGAGGGAACTCAGATTAAGCATTCTGTTGATGGAAGTATCACAGAGGGCAGCGATGCAGTCATCGCAATATTCGGGGAGAATCCTTATGCAGAGATGTATGGTGACTGTGACGCGGAAGATGTTAAGATGTGCGCAGACGATGAAAAGATGATGAAGGAGTTAAAGAAGAATGTTTCAAAACTTCCATCAGATGTTCCAGTGATTGGAATCATCGTGGCAGGACGACCAATTGATATTTCTGCATACGAAGATATGTTTGATGTCATTATTATGGCTTGGCTTCCAGGAACTGAGGGAGATGGTGTTGCTGAGGTACTTTTTGGAGACTATGATTTCTCTGGAACCTTAAAGTACACCTGGATGAAGAACTTTAAGGACATCGGAAAACAGGATGAATCACTCGTTCGTTATCCATATGGACACGGCTTAAATAAGCAGGGTGATCAGTTATAAATTTATTTTAGGATTGAGAGGGACTCGAGGGAGTCCCTCTTTTTAGCGTATAGGAAATTGCTTCAATTTCTCATATTTTGCACGAATGATCACAAAATTTTAAGAAATAATTGGGGAGTTGTAAAGGGCAAAGATACTGCGAATATGGTATAATCATATAATTCGGGATGATATATCCTATCATGATATTTTGTGTTGAGAAGAACCATGACTGAAGGAAATATTTTAAAATCAATAATTTTATATTCGATTCCGCTCATCTTTGGAAATCTGATGCAGCAGCTATACAATACCTTTGATTCCTATATTGTGGGGAATTATGTTTCAGATAATGCGCTGGCAGCCGTTGGCGTCAGTGGCACCATAAGCTTCTTCCTTGTCGCCTTTTATCTTGGCGCATCATCTGGTGCAGGCATTTTAATTGCGCAGGCCTTTGGAGCAAAAAAGAAGGAGGAACTGCAGAAGGTCATCCACAATATGCTTGGAATAGGCGTGGTGCTTGGCGTGGCAATTACTGCACTTGGAGTGGCTTTTAGCCCTGTGTTTTTGCGTTGGCTTGGAACCCCAGAAGGAATTATGAAAGATGCAGTTTTATATCTGCGCATCTTCTTTGGGGGAATGATTTTCCAGGTGCTTTACAATATGGCGGCAGCAGTTTTAAATGCAGTTGGTAATTCCAAGCGTTCGCTAATGTACCTTGCAATTTCTTCGGTGCTTAATATCGTGTTGGATTTGCTCTTCATTCGCGTGTTTGGCATGGGAGTAGAGGGAGCAGCAATTGCTACGGTGATTTCGCAGGCCGTGTGCTGTATCTGGATTATGATATATCTGATGAGGACCTCAGAGGTCTATCGAGTTAGCATAAGAAGAATTGAGTTGAAATGGCCATACTGCAAGCGCATTATCGCTGTTGGCTTCCCTGCGGCAGTACAAAATGCTGTCATTGCTTTTTCATCGATGCTGATTCAGTCCGGTGTCAATGAGTATGGAGAGGCAGCCGCCGCCGGCTTTACCTCGTACATGAAGGTGGACGGTTTTGATATCCTGCCAATCCTAAGCTTTTCGCTTGCGGCAACCACCTTTGTGGGGCAGAATATTGGTGCAGGACAAAAGAAAAGAGCAATCAGGGGCTCCGTTATGATTATTATTCTGAATCTGATTTATACAGCGATTATGTCCGTGGTTATGTTAGCCTTTGATCGCCAGATTATTCAGATTTTTAGCGATAGCGAGACAGTGATTCATTATGGGGTGATGTGCATATGGGCACTTGCACCATTCTATGCGGTATTAGGTCTGATTCATTCCTTTGCGGGATGTATCCGAGGAACAGGAAACACCGTTGGACCAATGGTGATTATATTGTTCGCACTCTGCATTTATCGTGCGCTGTGGATGCTGCTGATTCGCCCACACATTGAGGGCTTTAACGGTGTATTATATACATATCCTACCTCCTTTATTGTGGGAGCAGTATTAATGATTGGATATACCATTTATCTGTATTTCCGGAAATGGAAGAAACAGTTATAGTTGATTTGGGAAAAAGGATTATATTATGATGCAAAGTGTTCACAAAGAGTATTTCAAAATTACCAAGTATCTGATTGAGCATAAGCTTTCGATTACGACAATGGAAAGCTGCACTTCTGGAATGATTGCCTCCCTGATTACTGATACCGAGGGTGCTTCCGCTGTGTTTCAGGGTGCATTTGTCACCTACTGCAACCGAATGAAGGTGGAAAATGGTGTCTCAGAGGAGGTCATCAAAGAATATGGTGTTTATTCTGTTGAGACAGCAAAGGCGATGGCATCTGCCTGCAGAGAAAAGATGAAGGCAACCATCGGCATTGGAGTGACTGGATCTTTGGTTACCATAGATCCGGAGAACCACGATTCTGTTCCAGGAGAAGTATATATCTGCATCATTTGGGGAGAAAATCAGGTTTCGGAGAAATTTCAGCTGTCGGAGGGCTTAAGCCGTTTGGAGGCAAAGCTTGAGGTTGCAAAACTGGTGGCGGAAAAGTTCTGGGAGCTTGCACTGATAGAGAATATTTAGAAATTAGGTAGAGTATGACATTAAAAGAAATTAAAATTGGTGAGAGTGCGCGTATTCTCACCGTCGGTGGAGAAGGAACGCTCCGCCAGCATTTTTTGGATATGGGAGTCATTCCTGGCGCAAAGCTTACCGTTGTAAAGTTCGCTCCAATGGGGGATCCCATGGAAATCAGAATTCACGGATATGAGCTGACCCTTCGACTGGCGGAGGCAGAGCAGATTGAGGTGGAGAAGGTTGTTGCTTGTGCTCATGAGAGCGCTTCCTGCGACGAATGTGACAACTGTGATTATATTAGGCCAGAAGAATATAAAAAGACAAAGGTTGACCAGAAGCAGATTTACAAAAAGAGAGAAACCTTTCATCCTGCGTTAGGAGAGCCTGGTGTTCATCACGATAAAAGCACGGAAAATCCTCTTCCGGAAGAGCATGTGCTCACCTTTGCGCTGGTTGGAAACCAAAACTGTGGCAAGACGACCCTGTTCAATCGTTTGACTGGCGCCAATCAGCATGTTGGCAATTTCCCGGGAGTTACGGTCGATCGCAAGGACGGCAGTATTTTGGGCCATCCCAACACAAATATCACAGATCTTCCTGGCATCTATTCGATGTCACCATATTCGAGCGAGGAGATTGTTTCCCGCAAGTTTGTGTTGGAGGAAAGACCTGATGCCATCATCAATATTGTTGATGCGAATAATATTGAGCGAAATATGTATCTGACCATGCAGCTTTTGGAAATGGGACGCCCGATGGTAGTCGCCTTAAATATGATGGATGAGCTGGTTGGAAATGGTGGATCCATCGATGTCAACGAAATGGAGCAGATGCTTGGCGTGCCAGTTGTGCCAATCTCTGCATCAAAGAATCAGGGTGTGGATGAGCTGATTACACATGCAATCCACGTTGCAAAATATCAGGAGTCACCTCTGGAGCAGGATTTATGCGCAAAGGAAGATTTTGGTGGCGCAGTGCACCGTTGTCTGCATGCGGTGGAGCATTTGATTGAAGACCACGCGGAGGCAGCAGACCTTCCATTGCGTTTTGCCGCTGGCAAGGCGGTGGAAGGCGATTCTCTGGTACTTGATGCATTAAAATTAGAGCAGAACGAAAAAGAACTGCTTGAACATATTACTATCCAGATGGAACAGGAGCGTGGACTAGATGCCAGTGCGTCCGTTGCAGACATGCGCTATCGCTTTATTGAAAAGGTTTCCAGAAAATGTGTGAGAAAACCGGTAGAAAGCAAAGAGCACAAGAGAAGTGAGCGCATTGACAGAATTCTTACAGGAAAGTTTACAGCAATTCCTCTGTTCATCATTATTATGGGAATTGTGTTTTATCTGACCTTCAATGTCATTGGTGCATGGCTTCAGAGTCTGCTTGAAATGGGAATTGGTGCACTTTCGAATCTGACAGATCAGGCGATGACGGCGGGAAATGTGAATCCAGTGCTTCATGACCTTGTGATTCGCGGAATCTTTGAAGGAGTTGGAAGTGTGTTGAGCTTCCTTCCGATTGTTGTCACAATGTTTTTCTTCCTCTCCCTGTTAGAGGATAGTGGCTACATTGCGAGGGTCGCTTTCTTTATGGACAAGCTTTTAAGAAGAATTGGTCTTTCCGGACGAAGCATTGTTCCTCTTTTGATTGGCTTTGGATGCACAGTACCTGCGGTGATGTCCACAAGAACACTGCCAAGTGAGCGGGACAGAAAAATGACCATCCTTCTGACTCCGTTTATGAGCTGTACCGCAAAGTTGCCAATCTATGCGTTCTTTGTAAGTGCATTTTTCCCGGGAAAGGGAGGTCTTATTATGACCGGTCTTTACTTCCTGGGCATTATCGTTGGAATTTTGATTGCACTGCTGTATAAGAAAATCTTTTTCAGAGGAGAGGCGGTTCCATTTGTTATGGAGCTTCCAAACTACAGACTCCCAAGTCTGCGCAGCACTGTACAGCTGATGTGGGAGAAGGCAAAGGACTTTTTGCGAAAGGCCTTTTCCATCATTTTGATTGCAACCATTGTAGTCTGGTTCCTTCAGACCTTTGATTTGCACTTTAATATGGTTTCGGACTCCGCGGACAGTATTCTTGCCTCGATTGCAGGGCTGATTGCCCCTGTCTTTGCTCCTTTGGGACTCGGTGACTGGAGAATCTGTACCGCATTAATCAGTGGCTTTGTGGCAAAGGAGAGCGTAGTTTCGGTCATGGAGGTGCTTTTTGCGGCAGAGGCTGGGGTGGCAGCAGCGCTTAGTTCAGCAACTGCAATTGTTATGCTGGTATTTAGTTTGCTCTACACTCCTTGTGTGGCAGCAATCGCATCCATTCGAAGAGAACTCGGCCATAAGTATGCAATTTTTGTGGTAGTATGGCAGTGTGTGATTGCCTATGTGATTGCCTTGATTTTTAAGCTGATTTTGATGTTATAGCGGAGGAAGCATATGAATATCGGAGGAAGCATATGAATATCTATGATATTATGATATTAATTGTAATTGTTGCAGCAGTAGCTCTTGCAGTGATTACCCTTGTGAGAAGAAGAGGGCAGTGTAACTGTGGAAACTGTGCGAAAAGCTGCAACTGCCGAAAAGGTGACCGCATAGACAATCGAGGAGACTGCTGTGACTGTAAAAAGGAAGATTAATTTTTTTTGGAAGAGATAAATGCTATAATGATTGTCAGATGAGAAAATCTCATCAAATATATTGGAAGTAGGGAGTAAAAATGGAAGAAAAGATGTTTGAGGAAGAAGTAGTAGAGGAAGCTGTAGAGACAGAGTCCGCAGAAAACGCAGAGGCAGAGGACAATGGAATTCATTTTGGACTGAGCCTTTTTAAAGTTGGGAAATGGAATAAAAAAGACAGCTTTTTTATTAACCTCTTTGATTTTAGCACTTTAGATGGTGTAATTCATACAGCGATTGGCGTTTTTGCCATTTATGCTGCAATCAAATTACACAAGATTAGAAAGCAGAACAAAAAGTAAATGATGCGTGATTTTCTACCAATTACAAAACAGGATATGGAAAAGCGGGGCTGGGAACAGCCGGATTTTGTGTATGTCATTGGTGATGCGTATGTGGACCACAGTTCCTTTGGACCTGCAATTATCAGCCGTGTGCTGGAGGCACACGGCTATAAGGTTGCGATTATTTCGCAGCCAGACTGGAAGGACGAGAGCAGTATCACCACCTTTGGTGAGCCACGCCTCGCCTTTTTAGTTTCTGCCGGCAATATGGACTCTATGGTAAACCATTACAGTGTCAGCAAGAAGCGTCGTGCGGAGGATGCCTATACCCCAGGTGGAGTGGCTGGAAAACGTCCGGATTATGCAACTTCGGTTTACTGTAATTTGATTAAACGCACCTATAAAAACACGCCTGTTTTAATTGGTGGAATAGAGGCTTCCTTGCGAAGACTCGCACATTATGATTACTGGTCAAACAAATTAAAACGTTCCCTGCTGATGGACTCTGGTGCAGACCTTTTGATGTATGGCATGGGAGAACTTGCGGTGGTTGAGATTGCTGATTCGCTTGCAAGCGGTATGGCAGTTGAGGACATCACCTTTATCAGAGGAACTGTCTATAAAGCAAAAGATGTGTCAGGTGTTCTTGAGGCGGAGCAGGGCATTATGCTTCCGGAATATGATGACTTGACCTCAGATCGTGAGAATTATGCAAAGAGCTTTCTTGTGCAGTATCAGAATACCGATTTTGCTACCGCAAAGCCTTTGATAGAAAAATATGGGGAGAAGCGTTATATCGTTCAAAATCCTCCATCAAGACCACTGAGCATGATGGAGATGGATGACATATATGAGCTTCCATACATGAATGCGTATCATCCATCCTACGAAGCGCTAGGTGGAGTGCCTGCTATCAGTGAAATTAAGTTCTCTTTAACCAGCAATCGAGGCTGTTTTGGAGGCTGTTCTTTCTGCGCGCTCACCTTCCACCAGGGAAGAATTGTTCAGGCGAGAAGTCATGAGTCGTTGATCAACGAGGCAAAGGAAATGACAAAGCAGCCTGATTTTAAAGGATATATTCATGACGTCGGAGGTCCAACGGCTCAGTTTCGTGGTCCGTCCTGCGACAAACAGCTGACAAAGGGTGTTTGCACCAACAAACAGTGTCTCTATCCAACCGTCTGCAAAAACATGAAGGTGGATCACTCGGATTATCTGAAGCTTTTGCGTAAGCTTCGTGACCTTGATGGCGTAAAGAAGGTTTTTATCCGTTCGGGAATTCGCTACGATTACCTTTTGGCGGACAGGGATCAGACCTTTTTGAAGGAACTTTGCAAGTACCATGTCAGTGGTCAGCTCCGTGTCGCGCCAGAGCATGTGACAGACCATGTCCTTGATTTGATGGGAAAGCCACGCGCAGCAGTGTACGAGGAATTCTGTAAGCGCTTTGAGAAGGTAAATAAGGATTTAAACTTAAAACAGTTTATTGTTCCTTATCTGATTTCTTCTCACCCAGGCTCAGATTTAAAGGATGCAATCGCTCTCGCAGAGAGTGTTCGAGATATGGGCTATATGCCAGAACAGGTACAGGATTTTTATCCAACCCCATCGACGATCTCTACAGTGATATATTACACAGGGGTGGACCCACGCACGATGAAAAAGGTGCATGTTACCACCAATCCGCATGAAAAGGCAATGCAACGTGCGTTAATTCAGTATCGTCGCCCGGAAAATTATGACCTGGTCAAGGAGGCACTATTAAAGGAAGGCAGGGCCGATTTGATTGGCTTTGGACCTGAGTGCCTGATTCCGCCTCGCAAGATGGCAGGAAAGCAGTCTGCGGGAAGGGATAAGTCCTCATACAAAGAGAAATTCTCTGGAAAAGAGAAAGCTTTTGGCAAGTCGAAGGGCTCAGCAAAAAAGACAGAGAAAAAAACTGCTTTAAACAAGAATGTGAAAAAGTCAGGGAATCCGAGAAGCGGTAGGAACCCAAAAAGATAATAAACAGCCAGCATTGAGGTACACTCAGTGTCTGGCTGTTTTGTTTCGTCTCTGTCAAAAATACATCAATTTCTTTGGTACTTTTGGTCCTTGGAAAAAGTTAACAAATTGTAAATATCGAAATTGTGGGTTATTAACGAAATGCAAGATGGGGTGTTGTTTTCTAAAAAAAACGGTGCTATTATCGTTTTCGGAAACGTTACCGAAAACGTTACCGACATCGTTCCCAAAGCATGGTTGCAGACAGGAGAGTATGCTTGTCTACAATTTGAAACAAGGTTTGAGGTTGGTAAAAGTTCGGAATCATATTCATAGTTGTTATATTACAGGAGGGAGAATTACTATGAAAAAGAAATTAGTTAGCGCTGTACTTTGTGCAGCAATGGTAGCTTCCATCTTTACTGGATGTTCATCATCTGGAAAGAAGGATGCAGCAGGAAAAGTATTCTGGTTAAACTTTAAGCCAGAGGCTGACGCAGCACTTCAGGATATTGCTAAGGTTTATACTGAGGAGACTGGTGTTGAGGTTAAGGTGTTAACTGCAGCTGGTGGAGAGTATGAGTCTACTCTTACCGCTTACATGGACAAGGACGATGCTCCAACCTTATTTGTCGTTGGTAACGACGCAGCAGTTTCAACCTGGGGAGAGTATTGCTACGATTTAAGTGATACTGATGTATACAAAGAGTTAACAACAGATGCCTTCACCTTACGTGATGCAGATGGAAAGGTTTGCTCAATTGGATACTGTTATGAGTCTTTTGGTATTATTACAAACAAAGCACTTCTTGAGAAGGCTGGTCACTCAGTAGATGAGATTACCAACTTTGAGTCTTTAAAGGCAGTTGCTGATGATATTCATGCACGCGCTGATGAGTTAGGCTTTGACGCATTTACTTCATCTGGTATGGATGGTTCTTCTTCATGGAGATTCTCTGGACACCTTATGAACATGCCTCTTTTCTATGAGGGCAGAGATGCTAACTGGACTGCTTGCCCAGCAGAAATTAAGGGAACCTACCTTTCAAACTTCAAGATGATTTGGGATCTTTATACAACAGATTCTGCTACTCCAATCTCTGCTCTTGCGGATGGCGGTTTTGATGCAGAAGCTGAATTCGGTACACAGAAGGCTGTATTCTTCCAGAATGGATCTTGGGAATATGCAAGCCTTTGCACTGATACTGAGAAGGGCTACCTGTTAAGCAAGGACGATGTTACAGCACTTCCTATCTACTGTGGTGTTGCTGGAGAAGAGAAGGCAGGCCTTTGCTCAGGAACTGAGAACTGCTGGGCTGTTAATGCAAACGCTTCAGATGAAGATATTCAGGCTACTTTAGATTTTATGTATTGGTTAGTAACCTCAGAGGCTGGTACCAAGTGCTTCGCTGAGCAGTTTGGTTCAATTCCTTACAAGAAGGCTGCTCCTACTGAGAATGTAATTCTTCAGGCAGCAAATGATTATCTTGCAGCAGGTTGCTACAACGTTGACTGGACCTTCAACTACACTCCAAACGTAAATGAGTGGAGAGCAACTGTAGTTGCAGCTATGAACCAGTACAATGCTGGCGGAAGCTGGGATGATGTTGTTACAGCATTCGTTGCTGGATGGACAGCTCAGTACAACGCAGCAAACGCTCAGTAATATGTAAATTACACGGGGGCATGGCATAGCAGCCGTGCCCCTCATTTTAATCTTGTGGTAATTATGCGGCCGCAGAAAGTATACATTAAAAATATGCTTTCTACGGCAGTAAGAAAAGGACAGTTTGACGCCGACTAGGGCGTGGAGAGAGGAAATTATCATGGCGAAAAATACCAAGTCTCATGGAGCGGGAACGAACTCCAACATGATGCGTAAGTCCATTCAAAAGTGTAGCATCCTGTTTTTGGTTCCAACGCTTGCCGCCTTTT
>JAZUGV010000007.1:0-40631 GCA_045641385.1 Agathobacter sp.
AAAAATTTGTATAATAAACAACAAATCCAGGGACTGCCTGATTTGGTTTTTTTACATTTTTCTTTTGCAAATAATCAATTTCAAGCTTTTCAGCGTCTTTTCCTTTGGAATAATATCCAGCAAGTCTAGCTGCCTGTTCAAAAACTTCATCCGGAAGTTCTTCGTTATTGGCCTTTACGATCACATGACTTCCTGGCATACCTTTCGCATGAAACCACCAGTCATTACCAGTGGCAATTTTAAAGGTAAGCTCATCATTCTGATAATTATTTTTGCCAACATAAATATCATAACCATAAGAGGAGCGATAGTGAAAAGGTTTACTCTTTTCGGATTTCATTTTTTTACCGCTTGTCTTTTTGATAAAATTATAATCCATCAGCTCGTCACGAATCTGATTCAAGTCTTCTACAGACACCGCAATATCAAGAGAATTTTGAATTGATTCAAGATGATCAATCTGATTTTTCGTTTCTAAAATTAATTCTTCTAAGGCTTCCGCAGTTCTTTTTAATTTTCCATACTTCTCAAAATACTTTTTTGAATTATCGATTGCAGATAAATCTTTATCCAAAGGAATTTTTATCTCATTGTCATTATCATAATAATTAGGACAAATAATATATTCATCCCCTTCATTCGCCTGGTAGCCAAATGCCTGGAGCAATTCTCCATACAACTTGTACTTATCCTTTTTTTCAGAATCCTGATACTGCTTTTGCTGTAAATCGAACTTCTTATAATTTCTTTCTAGGATCGTACTAACTACACGTCTTAAATCGCCAGACTTTTGACGAATTCGGGTATATTTCTCTTTTTCATGAAAATATTGATACAACACCTGCGATATTGATTCCTTACTCTGGATGTCATAATCCTGATACATAGAAAGAGAAAAGGAAGCATACTCAACAGGTTCAGCGCCTTTATATACGATCACAGGTGAAAAACTGCAATCTTTAATATCACCCATCAGTTTCAAAAACTCTTTGGACAAGCGATTTAATTCCTCGGAAGATAACCCCTGCACAGGAATGTCCCCGTCAATATCTGCACGTACACATAATTCCTGCGCCATCAATGGACTAATTCCAGAATATGACAGATAGATTGCCTTGTGCACAGATTGTGGTCTTGAAATCATCTGAGATATAAATTCAATTTGACTCTCATTCAATGGATTTCTTTTATCTGTCTGAGTATTGGCAATTTCGTAAAGCTTTCCAGGAAGCACCTCTCGAAGAGAACTGGTTGCAGCAGAAATGCGTTTAATACTATCGATAATCATCCCTGAATCATCTGTAAATATAATATTAGAATGCTTTCCCATCAATTCAATAATCAGCCGTTTTTGACATAAATCACCCATTTCATTTAAATGTTCAATATCGATATATACGATTCGCTCAAGTCCAGGCTGCTCAACATTAACAATTCGTCCACCAGAGATATGTTTTCTTAAAACCATACAAAAAGTTGGCGCATTCATTGGTGAAGGCTTATTTTCCTCGGTAAAATATAAAAAAGGAAGTGAAGCATTTGCAGAGATTGAAAGACGCTTATTTCCAAATTCCACTGTTTTGATTGTTAGCAAAAGCTCATCCGGCTCAGGCTGTGCAATTTTAGAAATCCTAGACCCAATCAGACAATCCTTCATTTCCTTTACGAGATTTGAAATTACAATTCCATCAAATGCCATTGGAGTAGATCCTTTCAAAGATATGTAGTTATTTTATATGATTTATTCCCAAAACGATATATTATTTTTTTTACTTTATAAATAATTATACATAAATTTCTTTACATTATTTTGAAATCATATAAAATATATATGAAATGCTCATGATACGGGCACTTCAATGATAGGTGCCAAATATTTATTTGGAGAATAGGGAAACAGGTGAAAATCCTGTACGAACTCGTCACTGTAAGCAGTTTGAATCCTCACAATATGTCACTGGCTAAGCTGGGAAGGCGATGGATTCTTATCACTGTAAGTCAGGAGACCTGCCTATGATACGCAAGGGGAAATCCCAAGCCACGAGTAAATTGGCCGCGTGAAAAATAGCTTTATAATTTAATATTTTTTCGTGCGTCCTTTTACCTGATTTTTCATTAAATAGGATAGGAGGATATTAAAAATGAAAAAGAAAATCGTATCAATTTTATGTGTATCATGCTTAGCAGCAACCATGATGTTTGGTTGCGGAAGCAAAACAGATGATGCAACAAACACAACTAATTCAGAGTCTGAAGTTAATACTGAAGAATCAGGAAAATCAGATGAAGAATTAGCAGCAGAAGTAGATGCATTAATTGAAGCCATCTATGTTCAGGAATGGACTGAGAACACAACTGCTCAGTGCCAGGCTGCAAAGGCAGCATGGGATGCTCTTACCGATGCTCAGAAGGAATTAGTAGAAGAGTATGATTACTTTGGTCTTGATACCGGCGATGCATCTAAAGACGATGCTTTAAATGCTGATGGTATTGGCGAAAAGGAAATTCTTGTAGTAAGCTTTGGTACTTCATTCAACGATAGCCGTGCAAACGATATCGGCGGAGTCGAAAAAGCAATTCAGGCTGCTAACCCAGACTGGTCAGTAAGAAGAGCATTTACAGCTCAGATTATCATCAATCATGTTCTTGCACGTGAAGGCGTTCAGATTGACAATGTAGATCAGGCCTTACAGAGAGCTGTTGACAATGGAGTAAAAGAGCTTGTAATTCAGCCTACTCACTTAATGCATGGTGCAGAGTATGACGAATTAATCGAAGCACTTGAAAATTATAAAGATAAGTTCGAAAAGGTTGCTGTAGCAGAACCATTATTAGGTGAAGTTGGCGCTGATGCAACAAAGATTAACAAGGATAAGGAAGCTGTTACTAAGGCAGTTACCGCAAAGGCTGTAAGTGATGCTGGATATGATTCAACAAGTGCTGCAGCAGATGATCAGACTGCATTTGTATTTTTAGGACATGGAACCGCACACGTTGCAAACGTAACCTATTCTCAGTTAAATACTCAGTTACAGAAGCTTGGATATAAGAACTGCATCGTCGGAACAGTTGAAGGTGAGCCAGAAGAAACTGCTGTTGAAGAGGTTATCAATGTTCTTAAGGAAGCTGGATATACAAAGGTTGTTCTTCGTCCAATCATGGTTGTTGCTGGTGATCATGCAAACAATGATATGGCCGGAGATGATGAGGATTCATGGAAGTCTATGTTTGAAGCAGCTGGATTTACTGTTTCAAGCCAGATTTCTGGTTTAGGATCTCTCGAAGAGGTTCAGAAGCTTTATGTTGCTCATACCGCAGCGGCTATGAAATCACTTTAATTTTAAAGTTAGGATATTTTAATGAGATTAAAATCAAATCATAAAATATATTTATTTCTTTGTCTTTTTACATTTAGTCTGCTATTTGGTTGTGCAAACAAAGATAGCGCAAATGAAAAACGGACAAACGAAGACAATGCAATTTCATCAGAGGTCAATTCTGAAGATTTGAATTCAACAGAAGCCATCTCTACCGGGACTTTGGTATCTTCATTGGAGGATGGTATCTATCTGGTGGAATTCTCAACCGACAGCTCAATGTTTCATGTAAATGAGGTTATGGATAAGAAGGCTGAACTTACGGTTAAAAATCATATAGGAACCCTTCACTTAGTGATGCCTTCACAAAATATAGTAAACCTTTATAAAGGCTTCGCAAAAGATGTAACCGATGAGACAATGATTTATCCTGTTGTTGAGGAAGTAACCTATTCTGATGGAATGTCAGAAGCTGTATATGCTTTTGATGTAGAAGTAGAAGTGATTGATAAAGAGTTTCAGCTTGCATTAATTGGAACTCACGGAAATTGGTATGATCATAAGGTAATCATTTCCAATCCGCAATTAAAAGAATAAATATATGTGATTTTGCATAAAGAGACCAGCGTTTTTCTGGTCTCTTTTTGTTATGGCGACGAGGAAAATCGGCTGCATGCTTGCATGCAAGGAGATTTGACGACCGCTAATCAAATCGAAACCCGCTTCGCGAGTTTCGATTTTGTTTGACTATATATAGTTCGATGTATATAATTATTATATCTATGCATAGACGTTATATAGGAGTAATTTATGATTAAAAGTATGACCGGCTTTGGCCGTGCTGAGGTCCTTGAAGGAAATACAAAATTTACAGTGGAACTGAAATCTGTAAATCACAGATATCTTGATGTAAACATCAAGATGCCAAAGAAATTAAACTTTTTTGAAAGTGCAATTCGTAACCTTTTGAAAGAATATATGGAGCGCGGAAAGGTAGATTTATATATTACCTACGAAGATTTCTCAGAGAACACCGGCTCATTAAAATTAAATAAAACTTTAGCAGGAGAATACTTAGAATATTTAAAAGATCTTGCTGAAACTTATGGACTTGAAAATGATATTCGTGTCAGTACACTTTCAAGATATCCAGAGGTTTTAACATTAGAAGAACAAAACATTGATGAGCAGGAGCTTTGGAGTATTCTTGAAAAGGCATTAAGACAGGCTTGTGAAAAATTTGTTGAGTCTCGTAAGGCCGAGGGCGAAAATTTAAAGGCTGATCTTATTTCAAAATTGGATGATATTTTACATTGTGTTGATTTCATCGAAGAAAAATCTCCTGAGTTATTAAAAGATTATCGCAATCGACTTGAGGAAAAAATCAGAGAAGTACTTGGAAACACTCAGCTTGACGAAAGTCGAATCGCGACTGAAGTTACCATTTATGCCGATAAAATTTGTGTTGACGAAGAAACCGTTCGTTTAAGAAGTCATGTCAATTCTGCAAAGGATACTTTGATCAAGGGTGGCAGTGTTGGCAGAAGACTTGATTTCATTCTTCAGGAAATGAATCGAGAATCGAATACCATTCTTTCGAAGACAAACAGTATTGAAATTTCCAATACCGGAATTGAATTAAAAACAAATATTGAAAAAGTAAGAGAACAGATTCAAAACTTAGAATAATCGGTATGGAGAAATATATGGAAAGCTTTATTGTTGTAATTAGTGGCTTTTCCGGAGCTGGAAAGGGTACTCTGGTTAAGAACTTACTTTCAAAATTCCCTTCAGATTATGCTTTATCAATATCTGCTACAACAAGAGGTCCACGTGAAGGGGAGCAACATGGCAGAGAGTATTTCTTTGTTGATAAAGATAATTTTGAGGAAATGATTGATAATGATCAGCTGCTTGAATATGCTTCTTATGTCGGCAATTATTATGGAACCCCTCGTAAATACGTTGAGGAGCAGCTTGCCAATCAAAAATGCGTTTTACTTGAAATTGAAATACAGGGAGCCGAAAAGGTTTATCATAAGCTTCCTGAGACAAAAAGAATTTTTGTATCAACAAAAGATGCAACAACCCTTTATAATCGTTTGAAGGGGAGAGGTACTGAAGCAGAGGATGTCATTCGTAAACGAATGGAACGTGCAATTGAAGAATCCGATGGTTGTGAAGTCTATGATTATCTGATAATCAACGATGATTTAGAGGAAACAACCAATTTTCTTCACAGCATCATCACGAACTGCAGAAACCATCAAGAAGAATTGAATTCAGCTTATAAAGTTGATTCTCAAATAGATTTTATAAATAATATGCGTAAAGAGCTTATAAGCTTTTCGAAAGGAGAAAAATTATGATTCATCCATCATATGTAGAGTTAATGAAAGTGGTAAATGACGACGTGGAAATTGGTGAAGAGCCAGTAGTAAACAGTCGTTATTCAATTGTTCACGCAACCGCAAAGCGTGCTAGACAGATTATTGCAGGAGCAGATCCATTAATTGAAAACCCTGTTTGTGATAAGCCTTTATCAATTGCTGTTCACGAACTTTATAAAGGCGATGTAAAAATTGTTTCTGACGATGAAGACACTCTCTAAAAATATTAAGGAATGACATTCGTCATTCCTTTTTTCACTGTATAGGAAATTGCTCCAATTTCCTATACAGTGAAAAGGTTCAGAGAGGATGCACACGCTTTTGCAGATGAAAATGTCGCATTGGCGACGCAAAAGCGGCGCGAGAGTTTCGCAAGCGAAACTCTATTTTTATTTTATAACTTAAAGGAGTTTTTATGAAAATTCTTTTTATATCTTTGGGATGTGACAAAAATCTTGTTGATTCTGAAAATATGCTAGGGTTATTATCCGCTGCCGGTCATGAAATCGTTGATGACGAGACAATCGCTGAAGTAATTGTTGTTAACAGCTGTAGCTTTATCGGAGATGCCAAAGAGGAGAGTATTAATACCATCCTTGAAATGGCACAGTACAAACAAAATGGTGCTTTAAGGGCTTTAATCGTAACAGGCTGCTTGGCACAACGCTATTCAGAGGAAATCAAAGAGGAATTACCAGAAGTAGATGCAATCTTAGGTACCAATTCATACGATGACATTGTTAATGCTGTAGAAAATGTTTTATCGAATCAAAAATTTGAATCATTAAAGCCTCTTACCGGGCTGCCAAATGACCCTAAAAAGCGTCTAATCACAACCGGCGGACATTTTGCTTATTTAAAAATTGCGGAAGGCTGTAATAAAAACTGTTCCTATTGTGTCATTCCGTCGATTCGAGGACGTTACCGTAGCAAAAGTATTGAGGCAATTGTTGAAGAAGCAAAAGAACTTGTTGAATGCGGAGTAAAAGAATTAATCTTAGTTGCGCAGGAGACAACGCTCTATGGTATTGATTTATATGGAAAAAAATCATTGCCAAAGCTATTAAAAGAGCTAAATCAGATTAATGGATTATTCTGGATTCGCATTTTGTATTGTTATCCTGAAGAAATTGATGATGAGTTAATTTCGGCAATCAAAGAAAATGCAAAAGTATGTCACTATCTTGATATGCCAATTCAACATTGCAACAATGATATCTTAAATGCGATGAATCGTAAGACGAATAAAGAGGAGCTCACCTTAAATATCGAAAAACTTCGTAAAGAAATTCCAGATATCACTTTACGAACAACCTTAATCACTGGATTTCCTGGAGAAACAGAACAAATGCATGAAGAAGTAATGCAGTTTGTAAACGATATGGAGTTCGACCGCCTTGGAGTTTTTCCATATTCTCCAGAAGAAGGTACAAGCGCTGCTGAAATGGAATCACAGGTTGATGAAGAGATAAAGCTTACCTGGAGAGATGAAATTATGGAACTCGAACAGGAAGTTATTTTTGATAAAAATCAGTCTTTTATTGACAAAGAGTTATATGCCTTTGTAGAGGGTAAAGTTGCTGATGAAAATGCTTATATCGGCAGAACCTATCGCGATGCGCCAAATGTAGATGGTTACATATTTATTCATACAGGCGAAGCGCTTATGACAGGAGACATCGTAAAAGTCAAAGTAACTGGCGCCTATGAATATGATTTAATCGGTGAATTGATTTAATATAGTTAGGAGACATCATATGAATTTACCAAATAAACTTACAATTTTTCGTGTGGTTTTAATTCCATTTTTCCTTATATTTCTTTTAGTTCCATTTTTTAAGGATTATTTTGGAAGTTATATAGCACTTGCAATTTTTATCATTGCCAGCTTAACAGATTTATTTGATGGGAAAATAGCCAGAAAATATAATCTTGTTACCAATTTCGGAAAATTTATGGACCCTCTTGCAGACAAGCTTTTAGTTTGCTCAGCCATGATTGCCTTAATCAGCTTAAACAAGCTCGATTCCTGGATTGTAATCATTATTATTGCAAGAGAATTTATTATCAGTGGTTTTCGATTAATCGCATCTGATAACGGCGTAGTGATTGCTGCAAGTTACTGGGGCAAGTTCAAAACTACATTTCAGATGATTATGATTATTGCCTTAATACTTGGATTAGAATGGTGCAAATATTCCTTCTTCTTCTGGTGGAAGTATCTTGAGATTGTATTAATTTATATCTCATTAGTACTTACCATTGTTTCTCTAATTGATTATATTGTTAAAAACAAGGATGTATTAAAGGATACAAAGTAATATGAGAATTATCGCTGGAAGCAGAAGAAGTCTGCCATTAAAAACCGCACCAGGCTATAACACACGACCTACAACAGATAAAATTAAGGAAACCCTATTCAACTGTATACAAGCTGAAATTCCCGGCTCATATTTCCTGGATTTATTTGCTGGAAGTGGTCAGATTGGCCTTGAGGCCTTAAGTCGAGGTGCTGAATATGCTGTTTTTATTGAAAAAGATAAAAAGGCGATTTCATGCATTGAAGACAATATTGTTTTTACAAAATTCACCAAGGAATCCCGTCTAATTACCAAAGATGTCTTGTTTGCACTTTCAGAACTAGAGGGGAAATATAAATTCGATATCATATTCATGGACCCTCCATACAACAAGGATCTTGAGAAGGAAGTACTCTATCGTTTAAAGGATTCCAGTCTTATGAAAGAGAATACCTTAATTGTTGTAGAGGCTTCTCTTGATACCGATTTTTCATATTTAGATGAGCTTGGATTTGAGATTATAAAACAGAAATTATACAAGACAAATACACATTTATTTATTGGGAGAAAATAAAAAAATGAAACGTGCTATTTATCCAGGCAGCTTTGATCCGGTCACCTTTGGCCATTTAGATATCATCGAGAGATCTGCTAAAATCGTAGATGAATTATATATCGGAGTACTACGCAACAGCGCCAAAAATTCGTTGTTTTCAATTGATGAACGTGTTAAAATGTTAATAGAAAAAACGAGTCATATTCCTAATGTAAAAGTCGTTGCTTTTGACGGATTACTCGTTGATTATATGGATCAGATTGATGCCACAATTATCATTCGTGGACTTCGTGCAGTCACTGATTTTGACTATGAATTACAGATTGCACAGACAAATCATGTTCAAAATCCGAAAGTCGAAACTATCTTTTTGACAACGAACCTTAAATACTCATATTTAAGTTCTACCATTGTCAAAGAGTTCGCATCTTATGGTGGTGACATTTCAAAATTTGTACCTGAAGATTTGATTCCACTAATTTATGCGAAATATAACATTAAGGAGAAGTAAAATGAGCAGTAAGATGGAACAGATTATTGACGAAATTGAAGATTACATTGATGGTTGCAAATATGTGCCACTTTCAGGTAAGAACATTTCCGTCAATAAAGAAGAGCTTGAAGAATTAATCTCAGAACTTCGCACCAGAACACCAGAGGAAATCAAAAGATATCAGAAGATTATCAGCAATAAAGAAGCAATTTTGGCAGAAGCTCAGCGTAAAGCAGAAGAGATTTTAGCACAGGCTCAGGTTCAGACCACAGAGCTAGTTTCTGAACATCAGATTATGCAACAGGCTTACGCTCAGGCAAACGAAGTTGTATTAATCGCAACTAAGGAAGCTCAGGATATCATTGATAAGGCTACAGAAGAAGCAAATAACATTCGTACTAGCATTATGGCATATGCTGATGCTCAGTTAAAAGGAATTGAAGACATCTTAATTAATTCCATTGATACAACCAAGGCTCGTTACGACAATCTTGTTGGATCGCTTCAGGGTTATCTTGATGTAGTATCAGAAAATCGTATGGAATTAAATCCAGCATTAAAGCCACAGCCAAAGGAGGAAGCTCCAGTTGCTATGACTGAAGAAAAATCAGAAGAAATTAAAATTCCAGAAGTAATGTTATCCGAAGACGACTTAAAGGAATCAAACGAATAATAAAACGAAATCGGCATCAAGATTACAAATCCTGGTGCCGTATTTTATGTTAAGGAGAGAATAATATATGAGAGTATTAGAAAATTTAGAGCCACAGAGAGTTTTTTATTATTTTGAAGAAATCGCTAACATTCCACATGGATCAAGAGATACCAAGCGAATCAGTGATTATCTTGCCGAGTTTGGAAAAGCTCATAATCTTGAAACCATTCAGGATTCATTAAACAATGTCATTTTAATCAAAGAAGCTTCCAACGGTTATGAAAATGCTGATCCAATCATTATCCAGGGGCATATGGATATGGTCTGTGAAAAAGAATCTGATTCCACGATTAATTTTGAAACAGACCCACTTGAATTATATGTTGATGGGGATTTTGTTAAGGCTAACAAAACAACACTTGGTGGAGATGATGGCATCGCAGTTGCTTATGCGCTTGCTTTGTTAGAGTCAGAAGAAATTAAGCATCCAAGACTTGAAGTTGTCATTACTGTAGATGAAGAAATTGGTATGCTTGGCGCAGAGGATATTGATTTATCCATGCTCAAAGGCAAAAAAATGCTTAACATCGATAGCGATGTCGAAGGCGAATTTTTAACCGGCTGTGCTGGTGGAATGGGATTTGTATCTAAGCTTCCAGTAAAGCGCGAAGAGTTAGAAGGAATTTGTCTTGAAATAAAAGTCGCGGGCTTAGAAGGCGGTCATTCTGGTGCAGAAATTGATAAAGAGCATGGCAATGCAAATATTATCATGGGAAGAGTCTTTGCTGCATTAAGAGAAGAGATTATGTTTAGTCTTGTTTCCTTTGAAGGAGGAACAAAGGATAATGCAATTACTAGAGAGTCAATTGCTACAATTGTTGTAAATCCGGATGCCACTGATGATGTAAAACGCATCTGTGATGCATTAACTACTGTATTAAAAAATGAATATTCCGTTTCTGATCCTGGAGTTTATGTATCTGTTAAGCAACTCGAAAATGGTTCATTTAAGGCGCTTGATTTTTCTTCTGTAAGTAAAATTATTTACTATTTAAGAATGGTACCTAATGGTGTACAACACATGAGCATGGCCATTAGCGGTCTTGTTGAAACATCATTAAATCTTGGTATTTTAAAATTGGAGGAAGACCATTTGTATATGGTAACCTCCATCAGAAGTAGTGTCGGAACCCGAAAAGAAGAATTGAAAGATAAACTTATTTTATTAAATGAAATGCTTGGTGCAGAAGTTGAAATCGAGGGCGATTATCCAGCTTGGGAATATAAATTAATTTCTCCACTGCGTGATGAGATTGCAAAAGCATATAAAGCATCTTATGGAGAAGAGCCAAAATTCTGTGCAATTCACGCCGGATTGGAGTGTGGTATTTTATCTGAAAAAATCAAAGATCTTGACTGTGTATCCTTTGGTCCAAACAATTATGATATTCACACCCCTAAGGAACGCCTTTCAATTTCTTCTACAAAACGAGTTTGGGATTTCCTTGTAAAGTTTTTAGAAGACGCTAAATAAAATATTCCATCTAAAGCAGGTATCATAATGAGATTAGATAAATTTCTCTGTGACCAGGGAATTGGTTCAAGAACCGATGTGAAAAAATATATAAAGCAGGGAAAGGTCACTGTAAACAACGAAATTGTTAAGGATAGTGCAATTCAAATAGATCCTGATAGTTCCGTAATTAGTTTTATGGGCAAAGAACTAATCTATGAGAAGGAACTTTACTATCTGTTTCATAAGCCTGCTGGATGTGTAACTGCAAATACAGATTCCATTCACAAAACTGTATTGGATTATTTTCCAGAAAACGAAAGAAAACGTTTAAATGCCGCGGGCCGATTAGATCTTGATACGGAAGGACTTCTCATATTAACCAGTGATGGAGCTTTTTTACATCATTTAATCAGTCCAAAGCATTCTGTAGAAAAGACATATTTTGCAAAATTGGATCATGAAGTTCCAGAAAGTGCTATAAAAGCTTTCGAGTCTGGTATTGATATCGGCGACGATAAGGTCACTTTACCAGCAAAACTAATCATTTTACCTGTATCAGAAGAAAATGGCTATACGGCCGAATTAACGATCCAGGAGGGACGTTTTCATCAGGTAAAAAGAATGTTTCATGAAGTAGGCTGTGAAGTAATCTATTTAAAACGTATCAAGGAGGGGAATCTAAGCCTTGGCGATTTAAAGCCAGGCGAATATCGCAGCTTAACAAAGAAAGAAATTGCAGACTTATGAAAGAAATTATCATAAAAAGAAATGATGCCGGAAGTAGATTCGATAAATTTTTAAAAAAATTATTTGTAAATGCTTCTGGTGGATTTCTCTACAAAATGCTTCGAAAAAAAAATATCACTTTAAATAATGCAAAGGCAGATGGCAGTGAACTGCTAAAAGAAGGAGATGTCGTAAAGGTTTTCTTTTCTGACGAAACCTATGATAAATTTGTCCAAAGCGCAGATGATTTATTCGAGGAATACCAGTCTTTAAAGAATTTAAACATTCAAATTCCCGAAATTATTTATGAGAATGATGATATTCTATTAATCAATAAACCGAAAAATCTTCTTTCACAGAAAGCAGAAAAGACTGATATTTCAGCAAATGAAATTTTATTATCCTATATGATTAAGCAGAATATGCTTTCCATGGATGAATTTAAAACCTTTAAGCCTTCTGTCTGTAATCGATTAGACCAAAACACAACTGGTATTTTAATATTTGGTAAATCCAAAAAGGGCTTACAGGAAATGTCTCTTTATTTAAAAGAGAGGACAGCACATAAATTTTATTACGCACTTGTAAAAGGCAAAATCGAAGGAAAGCAAACTTTAAAGGGCTATCTGAGCAAAAATGAAGCGAATAATACGGTAAATATTGCCGCAACAAAAGAAAATGAAGACGATTCATATATTGAAACAGTTTTCAAAGGATTAGCCTATAACGAACACAATGATGTTTCGCTGTTAGAAATCGAGTTGATTACTGGAAAAACCCATCAGATTCGTGCTCATTTGGCATATATTGGTCATCCAATCATTGGAGACTATAAATATGGAAACCGAAAAATCAATGATGCCTTTAAGGATAAATATCATATTGATTCGCAATTACTGCATGCGTATCGCTTAATTCTTCCTGAAATTGGAGAAGTAAGAGCAAAAGCGCCAGCTATATTTGATACTATTATGAACAGATCATTACAGGAGTAAATATGGGAACCTGGAAATCAAGAGGCTTAAGAGGATCAGTTTTAGAAGATATATTAAATATGTCAAACGAAAAATATCATTCAAACAATCTGGCCCTAATTCAAAAAGTCCCAACACCAATCACACCAATAAATATAGATAAAACTTCGCATCATATTACACTCGCATATTTCGATCAAAAGAGTACAGTTGACTATATAGGTGTTGTTCAGGGAATTCCAGTTTGCTTTGATGCAAAAGAATGCCATACAGACACATTTCCTCTTGCGAATATTCATTCACACCAGATTGAATTTATGCGAGATTGGGAAAAGCAGCAGGGGATTGCATTTATCCTAATTTATTACACACATATAGAAAAATTTTATTACCTTAGATTTTCAGAATTAGAAAAATTTTGGAACCGCGCTGTAAGTGGAGGCCGCAAAAGTTTTCGCATTGAAGAACTTGATAAACAGTTTTTTATAAATCATGCAAATGAACTTTTTATTCCATATCTCGATTCCATTCAGTTAGACCTAAATACAAGGCTTGACAAGGAATAGATGTTTCTTTATAATTTTAATGTTTATTTTAGTAGCATAGTAACGAATTACCACTTTACAAGGTTAAAGCGTGTGGAGTTTGAGAACTGCTATCAATTGTAAAGGATGGACTATATATGAAAGAGCAAAGATTACACACCCCAGATGGTGTCAGAGATATTTATAACGGAGAATGCCAGAAAAAGCTTGCCCTGCAGGATAAGCTTCACAATGTTTTATTAAAATATGGTTATCAGGATATTCAAACACCAACCTTCGAATTCTTTAATATTTTTGGACAGGAGATTGGAACAACCCCTTCAAAAGACTTATATAAATTCTTCGACAAAGAAGGGAATACTTTGGTATTAAGACCAGATTTTACGCCATCCATTGCCAGAAGTGCTGCAAAGTATTATATGGACGAAAAAATGGCTGTAAAGCTTTGTTATATGGGCAACACCTTCGTAAATAATTCCAATTACCAGCTTAAACTAAAGGAAGCCACACAGTGTGGTGCCGAATTAATTGGTGATTCTTCTGCATCTGCTGATGCCGAAATTTTAGCAATGGTTGTGGATTGTTTAAAAGCCTCAGGACTTGAAGATTTTCGAATCACTGTAGGGCATTCGCAGTTTTTACCAGCTTTATTAAGCGCTGCCAATGCTTCTGAGGAATTATCAGAGGAAATCTACGAATATTTGTCTAACAAAAATATTTTTGGAGTTCAGGAATTGGTGAATGAGCTTACAATTCCTGTTGAACTTCAGTCATTATTTTCAAAGCTGGGCTCTTACGATCTGACAATGGATGAGTTGACTGAAGCAAAGCTTTTTGCTCGTGAATATGACGAAATCTTTAAGGCATTAAATGATATGGAAGCACTTTATGATCAGCTAAAGCTTTATGGAATTGATAAATATATTTCATATGAACTTGGTATCGTAAGCAATTTCCACTATTATACTGGAGTAATATTTTCAGGCTATACCTTCGGAACTGGTGAAGCGATTGTAAACGGTGGAAGATATGATAAACTGCTTTCTTATTTTGGAAAAAATGCGCCTGCAATTGGATTTACCATCACAGTAGATCAGCTCATGGCGGCATTACTTCGTCAAAAAATCGAAATCGAAGTTCCTCAAAAAGGAACCTTAATTATATATTCAAAGGAAAATCGCTCAAAAGCTGTCGCTCGTGCAATTCAGATGCGGGCAGAAGATGAAACAGTTGAAATCATTCGCTATGATACATCTAATACAGCAGAGGATTATCAAAATTATGCAAATCCCAAAAGATTTGCTTCGATTGAATATATGATTGATTAAGGGGATATAATTATGAGTAACGATAGATATTTAACCTTTGCGCTTGGCAAAGGACGTCTTGCAAACAAGACCTTGGAATTATTTGAAAAAATTGGAATTACCTGTGAAGAAATTCGCGATAAGGACACTCGCAAGCTGATCTTTGTAAATGAAGAATTAAAATTGAAATTTTTCCTTGCGAAAGGACCTGATGTTCCTACTTATGTCGAATATGGTGCAGCAGATATCGGTGTTGTTGGAAAAGATACCATCCTTGAAGAGGGTAGAAATATATATGAGGTGCTTGACCTAGGTTTTGGTAAATGCAGAATGTGCATTTGCGGACCTGAAAGTGCAAGAGAATTATTACAGCATCATGAACAGATTCGCGTGGCAACCAAATATCCAAAGATTGCAAAGGATTACTTCTATAACAAAAAACATCAGACCGTTGAGATCATCAAACTTAATGGTTCCATTGAACTTGCTCCTATTGTCGGATTATCTGAAGTAATCTGTGATATTGTTGAGACTGGTACAACTTTAAAAGAAAATGGACTGACTGTATTAGAAGAGGTTTGCCCACTTTCTGCCAGAGTTGTTGTAAACCAGGTAAGCATGAAAATGGAAAACGAAAGAATCACAAAATTAATAAAAGAATTAAAAGAAGTACTATAATAAATACAGGGTATACTTATGAGAATTTTAGAATTAAATGAACAGACAAAAACAGAATTATCAAAAAACCTTTTAAAGCGATCTCCTAACAGCTACGGGGAGTACGAAACCATTGTTTCAGAGATTATAGAAACAGTACGCACAAAGGGCGATGAAGCAGTATTTGCTTACACAAAACAGTTTGACAAAGCAAATATAAACAAAGACAATATACTTGTAACCAAAGAGGAGATTGATGAGGCTTACCGCCTTGTTGATCCAACTTTATTAGAAGTCATTCAAAAGGCTTTGGTAAACATCAAAAAATATCACGAAAAGCAGCTTCAGAATTCGTGGTTTACATCAGAGGATGGTATTATCTTAGGCCAAAAAGTCAGCCCGCTTGCAATTGCCGGCGTCTATGTTCCAGGAGGAAAGGCCGTATATCCTTCTTCCGTTCTAATGAACGTGCTTCCAGCAAAGGTAGCAGGAGTTGGGAAAATTGTAATGTGTACTCCTTGCGATTCTGAAGGAAAGGTTTATCCATCTACTCTGGTTGCTGCAAATGAAGCTGGAGTTGATGCAATCTACAAAGTTGGTGGTGCTCAGGCAATTGCTGCAATGGCATTTGGTACCGACTCCATTCCAAAGGTTGACAAAATTGTTGGTCCAGGTAATATCTTCGTAGCACTTGCAAAAAAAGCTGTATTTGGTTTTGTTAGTATTGATTCTATTGCTGGTCCTTCTGAAATTTTAGTTCTTGCAGATGAAACCGCAAACCCTAAATTTGTTGCTGCAGATTTATTATCACAGGCTGAACATGACGAAATGGCATCTGCAATTTTAGTGACCACCTCTATGGAACTCGCAAATCAGGTTTCGATAGAAGTAGATCAGTTCGTTGCAAAGTTATCACGCAAAGAGATTATGCAGAAATCGCTTGATAATTATGGATATATACTTGTCGCTGACAACTTAAATGATGCAATTGATGCCGCAAATACCATTGCATCTGAGCATCTTGAAATTGTCACAAAAGATCCATTTACTGTAATGACAAAAATCAAAAATGCTGGTGCAATTTTCCTTGGAGAATATTCTTCAGAACCACTTGGAGATTATTTTGCTGGTCCAAACCATGTGCTTCCTACAAATGGTACCGCAAAATTCTTTTCACCGCTTTCTGTTGATGATTTCATCAAAAAATCAAGCATTATTTCTTACTCAAAAGAAGCATTAGAAGCCGTATACAAGGATATAGCAGCATTTGCAGATTGTGAAAAATTAACTGCTCATGCAAATTCAATCCGTGTTCGTTTTGAAGAATAAAAATAGATATTATTAAGTATTGGGGATTTTTTTATGGAAGAAAGAATATCAAAGCTTAAGCGAAAAACCAAAGAAACCGATATAACATTGTCTTATAATGTAGATGGATCCGGAAAATGTATTGCCAACACTGGAATCGGCTTCTTTAATCATATGCTTGAAGGCTTTGCAAAGCATGGATTTTTTGATCTTGAAATAAATTGTGAGGGTGATATCGCAGTAGATTGTCATCACACCATTGAAGACTGCGGAATCGTTCTTGGAAATGCAATTAAAGCTGCTATCGGTGACAAAAAGGGCATCAAACGTTATGGCAGTTGTATTTTACCAATGGATGAAACCCTGGTTCTTTGCGCCATAGATTTATGCGGCAGACCTTACCTCAATTTTGAAGCAGAATTCACGACAGACCGTGTTGGCTATATGGACACTGAAACGGTAAAAGAATTTTTCTATGCAATTTCATATACTGCTGGAATGAATTTGCATATTAAAGTATTAAACAGTGGCAATAATCATCACATGATCGAAGCAATGTTTAAAGCCTTTGCCAGAGCTCTCGATGAAGCAACTACTTTTGATTCACGTATTTGTGATGTATTGTCAACGAAAGGAAGTTTAGAATAATGGAACACAAGAATATCGTTGCAACCATTTATTTAAGAAATGGAAAAGCTGTAAAGTCATTGGATGACCATACTGAAATTCAAAATGTTTATGACCTTTGTCAGATGTATAACGATAGCGGTATTGATAAAATCATTATTTTTGATTTGTCATCTGATGATGATGAGCATGAAAAGAATATTCATACCATCAAAAATATTAATCGAAATCTCGAAATCAAGACTTGCGCAGGCGGTAACATTAACCGTTTAGAGGATGTAAAAAAACTCCTTTACGCTGGTTGCCTGCAGGTAATTTTAAACGGTTCTAAGCCATCAAGTACTTTATTAATCAACGAAGCAAGTGCACGCTTTGGCAAGGATCGAATTGTTGTATCAGTTGCCAATGTAGATTACATCTTCAAAAATAAAAACGAACTTGAAGATAAAATTCACGAAATGTATCTCTTGAATGAGGATATGGTTGACGCTGTTGAAAACATTACCAATGTTCCATATGTTTTAAAGCTTAATGAGTATGATTATGATAATATTCTTGAGTTTTTAAAGAGAGACAATATCCGTGGTATTTCTGGTCCATTTATCAATGATGTTGACCGAGATATTATGAATTTAAAATCGACCTTGGCCAATGATGGCATTAAGATGGATAATTTTGCTCCATCCTTAGTTTGGTCTGATTTAAAGAAAAACACAGATGGCATGGTTCCAGTCATTGTGCAGGACTACAAAACAGATGAAGTTTTAATGCTTGCTTATATGAACGAAGAGGCCTTCAATCGCACAATCAACAGTGGAAGAATGACCTATTACAGCAGAAGTCGCAATGAAATCTGGGAAAAAGGATTAACCTCAGGACATCTTCAGTATGTAAAATCTTTGACAGCTGACTGTGATTTTGATACCATCCTTGCGAAGGTTTCTCAGGTCGGAGTTGCCTGCCATACTGGCACAAAGACCTGTTTCCATAACAATATTGTGAAAAAGGAATATATTGAAAAAAATCCTCTTAAGGTATTTGAGGAAGTTTACAATGTTATTGCTGACCGCAAGGTAAATCCAAAGGAAGGCTCATATACCAATTATCTTTTCGACAAGGGCGTAGATAAAATTTTAAAGAAGGTTGGTGAGGAATGCACAGAAATTGTGATTGCCGCTAAAAACCCAGACCCTGAAGAGATTAAATATGAGATTTCTGATTTCTTATATCACTGCATGGTACTCATGGTTGAAAAAGGAGTAACCTGGGAAGAAATCACAACAGAACTTGCGCAGCGCTAGGAGGAAAATATGCCAAAGCTCGCTTTAAGCGATGAAATTCTGATGAGTGTAGATAAATCTGCACGTTACATCGGAAACGAACTTAACTCTGTAGTTAAAGACAAAAATTCAGTAGACATCCGGTTTGCCATGTGCTTTCCGGATGTTTATGACATAGGAATGTCACATTTGGGAATTCAGATTCTTTATGATATGTTTAACCGTAGAGAAGATGTCTGGTGTGAGAGAGTGTATTCTCCATGGCCTGATCTTCACGCAATCATGAAAGAAAAAGAAATCCCTCTTTTTGGCTTGGAATCACAGGAGCCAATTAAGACCTTTGATTTCATTGGAATGACACTTCAATAGGAAATGTGCTATACCAATATTCTTCAAATTCTTGATTTAGCTCAAATTCCATTAAAATCAAAAGACAGATCCGACGATGATCCAATTATCATTGGTGGCGGTCCTTGTACTTACAATCCTGAACCAATCGCTGAATTCTTTGATTTCTTTTATATCGGGGAAGGCGAGACACAGTATGATGCAATTTTTGATTTGTACAAACAGTGCAAAAAAGAAGGCTATAGTCGCAAGGAATTTCTTCACAGGGTTGCCCAAATCGAAGGAATGTATGTTCCTTCTTTATACGAGGTAACTTACAAAGCGGACAATACTATTGCCAGCTTTACCCCAGTTTATGATGATATTCCAGTCAAAATCAAAAAGCAGGTGGAAGTTGATTTAGACCATGCTCCTTACCCTGAAAAACCAGTTGTTCCATTCATTCAGGCGATTCAGGATCGAGTCACTTTAGAGATTCAGCGTGGCTGTATTCGTGGATGTCGTTTTTGTCAGGCGGGAATGATATATCGTCCAAATCGAGAAAAGCATGTCGCTGCAATGAAAGAATATGCTATAAAAATGCTTGAATCGACAGGATATGATGAAATATCTCTGTCATCTTTATCCTCATCTGATTACAAGGAATTAGAAGACCTTCTGGATTTCTTAATCGAGGATTGTGGCAAAAACAGAGTCAATATTTCTTTGCCATCTCTCCGCATTGATGCTTTTTCATTAGATGTTATGAAAAAAGTTCAGGATGTAAAAAAGAGTAGTATTACCTTTGCACCTGAAGCGGGCTCTCAGCGTATGCGCAATGTCATCAACAAAGGTCTCACAGTTGAAAATATTATGAATGGTTCAAAGCAGGCCTTTGAAGGTGGTTGGAATAAAATCAAATTCTATTTCATGTTAGGACTACCTGGGGAAACAGAAGAGGATATGAGAGCCATTCCTGAGCTTGCAAATGATGTTGCAGTTTTATATTACGAAACTGTTCCTAAGGAAAAAAGACAGGGAAAGGTTAGTATTACGATTTCAACCTCCTTCTTTGTTCCAAAGCCATTTACTCCATTCCAGTGGGCTGGTATGTTTGAACCCGAAGAATATTTGCGTAGAGCCCATATTGTAAATGATCATAAAAAGACATTATTAAACAATAAGAGCTTAAGCTATAAATGGCATGAGGCCGATATCACTGTTTTAGAGGGCTTACTTGCAAGAGGTGACCGCAGAGTCTCTGATGCAATTACCTATGTGTATGAACACGGCGGTATCTTTGATGCTTGGAATGAATATTTCAATTTTGAATTATGGCAGGAAGCATTCGAAAAAACAGGTATTTCTCTTGATTTCTATGCTTATCGAGAGCGACCAATTGATGAAATTCTTCCATGGGATTTTATTGATATTGGTGTTACCAAGGAATTTATGATACGAGAATGGAATCAGTCAAAGAAAGAGACTGTTACACCAAACTGCCGCATGGCATGCAATGCCTGCGGAGCAAAATGTTACGGCGGAGGTGTTTGTTTTGATGAAAATTAGAATCAAATTCCAAAAATCCGGCGTAATGAAATTTGTCGGTCATCTTGATATGATGCGTTATTTCCAGAGAGCCATTCGCAGAAGTCATATTGATGTTTGTTATTCTGAAGGATTCTCTCCTCATCAGATAATGTCATTTGCATCACCATTAGGAGTTGGAATCACAAGCGATGGAGAATATTTGGATATCGAAGTCAATTCATCTATGTCCACCGAAGAAGCTATAAATGCATTAAATTCTACCATGGTAGAAGGTGTACGCATTTTTAGCTATAAAAAGCTACCTGATAACGCAAAAACCTCCATGGCGATTATTGCTGGCGGTGAATATATTTTATCTTATAAGGATGGCTATCAGAGTCCCTATAGCCTAACTGAATGGGAAGAAATACTAGACAAAGAATTCTTTTCAAAGGATTCCTTCATGATCATGAAGAAAACAAAAAAATCAGAAAGAGAAGTAGATTTAAAACCTCTTGTTTTTGATTTCTCTGTGAAAGAGGAAAATCAGTCTCCTGTATTTCATTTATTTGTCTCAACAGGAAGTATTGATAATTTAAAGCCTGAGCTTGTTCTTTCATCCATTTATGAAAAACTCGGAAAAGATTATGACCCTATGGCGATTCAAATTCACAGAGTAGATTTGTTTACCAAAAATGATGACGGAAGATTTCTATCTCTTGGTGAGATGGGTGAAGATATTCTATAAGATATTATATGGCGCATATAATTTTATGCGCCATATATTTTTAACTAAACGAGGATATTATGAAATACGGATATGCAGTCACAAATATCACATTAAACGAAAAAGATTATTGCGTATGCCTACGACTAGATGAAAACAGAAAGCTCACAGGTGTCAATCTTTCTTTAAAACATTCTAAAGTGATTTTAAATAATATCTATGTTGGGCGTGTAGAAAAGAAGGTTCCTAATATCAAAGCATATTTTGTTCGTTTCAGTGATTCAGGTGATGGAAATAAATACAATTGCTTTTTACCTTATGACGAAGCATCAGATCCATTCTATGTCAAAAAGAATTCAAAAAAAGAAGAGCTTTGTGTTGGTGATGAAATATTGATTCAAATCACTCGAGAGGCTTTGAAAGAAAAAGAGCCTGCAGCCACTTGTCATTTAAGTTTACAAGGGAAATACCTGGTATTAAACACTAAGGACAACAAATTAACATTTTCTAAAAAAATATCGCAGAGCAGGAAAGATGAATTGATCGAAGCATTTTTGCCTTATCAGGATGATTTCCTTGACTATAACGTCATTGTTCGAACCATTGCAGCCTCGAAGGATATAAACGCTGTTATAAGCGATTATATTGCCTTAAAAGAGCAATATCATACACTGATGCAAACCTATATGCACAAATCCTTATATTCGATTGTTTATAAGGAACCACCCGCTTTTATCAATTATTTAAAAAATCAGTTTGCTGAGCAGCCAGAGTTTATCACAACAGACTCTATCGAAATTTATGAAGAAATAAAAAATCAGCTTTTTGTTGATTTAGCAGAAGAAAATATAAATAGTATTTTAAAATACTATGACAACCAGGCGGTTTCCTTAAATGTTTTATATAACATTTATTCTAATATCAAAGAGCTTTTATCCAAAAAGGTTTGGCTAAAATCCGGTAGTAATATCATCATTGAACAACTAGAAACCTTAACCTTTATTGATGTAAATTCAGCAAAAACTGATATCAAAAAATCAAATGCTTTGTCTGTAAACAAAGAAGCTGCTTATGCGGCCTTAGAGCAAATATCTCTTCGAAATATATCAGGCATGATATTAATTGATTTCATAAATATGAATGAAGAGGACACGATAGAGCTGATTACTTATTTAAAAGAGATTTCAAATAAGTTTCCTGAGCCTTGCAAATATATAGATATCACAAAGCTCGGACTTGTAGAGCTAACACGCAAAAAGGTTAGTAAATCCATAAAGGAAATATGTGAAGATTTCTCATAAATTTATGTTGACTCATATATTTACTTGTGTTAATATACTTGAGTATGCCGCACAACGAGGTAAAAGTCTGTCCATTTTTAGACAGCACCGAAGTTGGCGAGTAATGATAAATAGGAGGTGCCAATATGTACGCAATTATTGCAACAGGTGGAAAACAGTACAAAGTTTCAGAAGGCGATATCATTACCATTGAGAAGCTTGGAGTCGAAGCTGACGAGAAAGTTACTTTTGATCAGGTTTTAGCAGTGTCAGGTGATGAATTAAAGGTAGGCGAGCCTACAGTTTCAGGTGCTACTGTTGAAGCTACTGTCATCAAAGAAGGCAGAGGTAAGAAGGTAATCGTTTACAAGTACAAGAGAAAATCAGGTTACCACAAGAAGAACGGCCACAGACAGGCGTTCACCCAGGTTAAGATTGACAAGATCAACGCTTAATTTTTGTTATGATTAAAATAACAATCAAAGAACATCAGAATAAAATTATTGGCTTTGAGATGAAAGGTCATGCAGGTTATGCAGACAGTGGATTTGATATTTATTGTTCCGCAGTATCTGTATTGGCAATCAACTGTGCAAACTCAATCGAGTCTCTTGCAAAGAAAGAAATTGAAGCCAGCGAATCTGAAGGTTATCTGAAAGTTATGCTTGCAGAAGAACCGGATGAATTCACACAGATTTTATTCGAATCCATGGTTTTAGGTTTAAATGAAACCATGAAAGACAACGGGAAGAAATATCTCAAAGTAAATTTCGAGGAGGTGTAAGACATGTTAAATATGAACCTTCAGCTTTTCGCTCACAAGAAGGGAGTTGGATCTACCAAGAACGGTCGTGACTCAGAATCAAAGAGACTTGGAGCAAAGAGAGCAGACGGACAGTTTGTTAAGGCTGGAAACATTCTTTACAGACAGCGTGGAACCAAGATTCGTCCAGGTGTTAACGTAGGCATCGGCGGAGATGATACTTTATTTGCAAAGGTAGATGGAGTATTACGTTTTGAGCGTGTAGGTAGAGACAAGAAGCAGGCATCTGTTTACCCAGTATCTAACGACTAATATGTAATAATTAACCCCGACTGTATTCAGCCGGGGTTTTATTATGCCTTACATTCTTTATGAGTCGATCTGAAAGTAATCTATACGAAATTCCATATATATGTTATTATTTATAGTGCTTTTGATATATTATTTTCAAATTTATTCATAGGATTTATGATTAAATTCCATATCTTTATCAACCCACTTTTGATAAGATAAAATCAATTGTAATTGTGTATTGCAACCCCAATATTTAAGAGGTATCAGATATGTTCGCAGATAGAGCAAAAATTATTATCAAATCAGGAAAAGGCGGAGACGGACACGTTTCCTTCCGAAGAGAAAAATATGTCCCAGACGGTGGTCCAGACGGAGGCGATGGCGGACACGGCGGAGATGTCATCTTTGAAGTTGACCCAGGAATGAATACATTAACTGATTATCGTCATAAAAGAAAATTTGCAGCTCAGCCTGGAGAAGAGGGCGGCAAAAAGAATTGCCATGGAAAAAATGGCGAGGATTTAATTTTAAAGGTTCCAGAAGGCACCGTAATTAAAGATGTTGAGACAGATAAGGTAATTGCTGATATGTCAGGAGATAACAAGCGTCAGGTCGTTTTAAAAGGCGGCAGAGGCGGTCTTGGAAATCAGCATTTTGCAACTCCTACCATGCAGGCACCTAAATACGCAAAGCCTGGGCAGGAAGCCATTGAAATCGAAGTAAAGCTTGAGTTAAAAACCATTGCAGACGTTGGTCTTGTTGGTTTCCCAAATGTCGGAAAATCAACTTTACTTTCTCGCGTTACCAATGCTCAGCCTAAGATTGCGAATTACCATTTTACCACCTTACAGCCAAACCTTGGCGTTGTTGATATGGAAGAAGGCTTTGGATTTGTAATCGCTGATATTCCTGGTTTGATTGAAGGTGCTTCTGAAGGTGTCGGTCTCGGATTGGAATTCCTTCGTCATATCGAACGAACAAAAGTAATGATTCATGTTGTAGATGCCGCCGGAACCGAAGGGCGCGATCCTATCAAGGACATTCGTGATATCATGAAGGAACTGAAAGCTTACGACCCTAAGCTTTTAGAAAAGCCTCAGGTAATTGCAGCAAACAAAACGGATGCAATCTATGGAGATGAAAATGAAATCATCACAAGCCTTCGAAAGGAATTTGAAAAAGAAGGCATTGAAGTATTTCCTATTTCAGCAGTCAGCGGTAAGGGCTTAAAAGAACTATTATATAAAGTCAAAGAATTACTTTCAAAATGTCCGAAAGAGCCTGTTATTTATGAGCCAGAGTTTGACCCATCTCTCAGATTCTTCGAAAATGAACCATATACTGTTGAAATTGCAGAGGATGGCGCATATGTCGTTGAAGGGCCAAAAATTGATAAAATGCTTGGCTACACTAATATTGATTCAGAAAAGGGCTTTTTATTCTTCCAGCGTTTCTTAAAGGAACAGGGAATATTGGAAGAATTAGAAAAACTTGGAATCGAAGATGGTGATACCGTGCGAATGTATGGCAACGAGTTTGATTATTACAAATAAAATAAATCATTTGATAGACATTATATAAAATATAGAGGTTATTATGACAAGCAAACAAAGAGCATATTTACAGTCACTTGCAAATCCAATTGCACCAATTTTTCAGATTGGAAAGTCGTCTCTTACCCCTGAAATCATTCAGGCAATTGATGATGCATTAGAAGCACGTGAATTAATCAAGGTTTCCGTTTTAAAGAATTGTCTTGATGATCCACGTGAAATCGCAAATGTAATTGGTGAGAGAACAAGAAGTGAAGTAGTAAAGGTAATTGGAAAGAAAATTATTCTTTTCCGTAAATCAAAGAAAAATCCAAAAATCGAGTTACCAAATTAAGTATATTTATAATAAAAGCTATGAAAATTGGAATTTATGGTGGGTCATTTGATCCTGTTCACAACGGCCATATCTATGTCGCTGAATCAGCCATAAAACAATGTGAATTAGATGAGCTTCGCATGATGCCATCCTATAATTCACCGAACAAATCGCAAAATCAAATGACTGATTCCATACATCGCATAAAAATGTGTGAGCTTGCTGCGCAGCACAATCCCAAAATCATCATAGACGATTACGAGGCTCGCAGAGAGGAGATAAGCTATACTTATCTAACTATGCTAGCCTACAAAGAAAAGTTCGCATCAGATGAACTATACTATATTCTAGGAGCTGATTCACTTGATTATTTTGATCATTGGGTACATCCAGAAATCATAGCAGAATGTGCTAAAATTGTTGTAATTCCAAGAATCGGCTTTTCCAAAGCTCAGATGGAAGAAAAAGCGAAAGAAATTCAGCAACAGTTTAAAGCTGATATTATTTACTTAGATATAGAAGAATATACAGCTTCTTCAAGTAACATAAAACAGTTTTTAAAGAACAATAGAGCGCATTGTCCGTCACATTTAAACAGCCTTGTATTTGATTACATCAAAAAACATCAGTTATATATCTAAAATGGAAATAAAAGAAATACAAAAAAAGCTCAAAAAGGTCCTCGATAAGGACAGATATTCGCATACAATCGGTGTTATGTACACTGCAGCCAGTTTAGCTATGGCACACGAATATAACATCGAAAAAGCAATGTATGCCGGCTTATTGCATGACTGTACAAAACATCTTGAAAACGATGAACAGATTCGACTGTGTCGTGATCACAATGTATGTATATCGGATGTAGAAATGGAAAATCCTTTTTTACTTCATCAAAAAACAGGTGCGATTCTTGCAGAAGAAGTATATGATATAAAAGACCCTGAAATTATACATGCAATCTCAGTACATACCACTGGTTGTGACAATATGAATCTTTTAGACAAGATTATATTTGTTGCTGACTATATAGAGCCAGGCAGAACCAAACAATTACATTTAACTGAGATTAGAAGTCTGGCATTTAAGGATATTGACGCCTGCATAGCAGATATTCTATATGACACACTTGCACATTTAAAAAGCAAAAATCGACCTATTGATTCAACTACAGCCCATGTGTATGAATACTATAGACAATTTGAAAGGGAGCAGCCATGGAAACATTAGATTTAGTAAAAGCAGTAAAAGAAGCCTTAGAAGATAAGAAGGCTGAGGATATCAAGATTTTGAATATTAAAGAAATTTCAAGCATCGCTGATTATTTTATTATCGCAGATGGAAATAATCCAAATCAGCTTGCTGCCATGCAGGATGCTTGCGATGAAGCAATGTATAAAGCCGGCGTTCATGCAAAACAGATTGAAGGCGACTCGAAATCCACATGGATTTTAATGGATTATAATGATATTATTATTCATCTTTTCTCAAAAGAAGACCGTCAATTTTACAATATTGAACGTCTTTGGAAGGATGCAATTGAAGTAAACTTATAAAATTAAAACAATTTCCCAAAACAAACAGAACTTGTCATTTGACAAGTTCTTTTTATTTTTAGAAGAATCGAAAAACTCCAAACACCTTTCCCAAAATTTTACAATCAGGGACAATAATTGGATCCATATTGTCATTTTCTGGCTGAAGTCGTATATGACCATTCTCTTTATAAAAAGTCTTTACTGTGGCTGAATCTTCAACAAGGGCAACTACAATGTCCCCATTATTCGCAGTTTCCTGCTGTTTTACAAGAATTTGATCTCCATCAAAAATACCAATGTTGATCATACTTTCACCTTTTACCTTCAGCATAAAGGTCTGCTCATTAGGCATATACTCCGAAGGAATTGGGAAATAATTCTCGATATTCTCAACTGCAAGGATCGGAGAACCAGCAGCAACCTGCCCAACCAAAGGAACATTAACAACCTCACGACGAGTTAAATTAAAGTTCTCATCTATAATCTCAATCGCACGAGGCTTGGTTGGATCTCTACGAATATAACCATTCTTTTCAAGTTTTTCTAAATGAGCATGAACAGAAGAAGTAGAGCTAAGATTAACAGCTTCACAGATATCTCGAACTGTAGGAGGATAACCCTTATTTAAAATCTCTGTCTTCATATACTCTAAGATTTCTTTTTGTTTATCGGAAATTTTACCGTATGACATATAACCCCCCTTAAATAATATAAAGTGAATTTGAATTTATATCTATATTTATCCTAACATATGTTCGAGCTAAAAGCAAACATATATTCCGAAAATTTGTTCGATTTTTGTATTGACAAACAGTTGTTCGGGTATTATATTAAAGATACGAACAAACATTCGACGAACATTTGTACACTTTTTATAGATATTTTTTAAGGAGGATATTTCCATGAAATCAATGATCAGCTCACATAAGTATAACAAGAACATTTCACAGGCAGCAAACGTCTCATTAAGCAGAAGAGCAGTAGTGGTATCACTTCAGCGTATCATTTTATTTGTTGGCGTAATTTTTGCAATTTCACTTATTATCCTCTTAAGCAGTACAGTGATTACATTTGCCAAGTCAAAGGAAACCAAAGCTCCTGTAAAAGAGTATATCAGCATCCAGGTACAATCAGATGACACTTTATGGACGATTGCAGAAGAGAAGATTGATGGATTTTCTATCGAGCGCACCGATTATATTAACGAGGTAAAACAAATCAATCATTTATCATCTGATCAAATTCATACCGGAGATTACATTATTGTTCCAGCTTATCATTATTAAGCTTCCATCTATTTCATTAATCATATTTTAAAAGGTCTTATCGATTTCGATAAGGCCTTTTAAATTGAAATGATACATTTGATATATTATAATAATGAGATAGGAGAGCTTTTATGTTTAATTTTTTATATGTAATCATTACCAATTTTTATAGAACTCCATATGTTATTCCTAAGATGAGAAGGTATGCTCATCATCCAGAAAAGTATTCAAAAGAACAAAGATATGCACTTGTAAATAAAGTAATTTACTGGATGAACAAAACCGGTCGCGTAAAGACTTTTGCCTTTGGACAGGAAAATCTCCCAAAAGAAGGTGGGTATATTATGTTTCCAAATCATCAGGGAAAATATGATGTCATAGGAATCATTATGACCCATGCCAGACCTTGTTCTTTTGTTATGGATAAGTGGAAATCCCATACCGTTTTAGTTCGTGAATTTGTGGACTTGGTTCAGGGAAAACGTTTAGAAAAAAATAATCCTAGACAGGGAATGCAAATCATCAACGAAGTCGCAGAAGAGGTTGCTAACGGAACACCTTTTATCTTATTCCCTGAAGGCGGATATAAGTTCAATAACAAAAATAAGATGGAACAGTTTAAAGCAGGAAGCTTTAAAATTGCATTAAAGTCTAAACAGCCTATCGTGCCTGTTGTTTTATATGACTCATACAAAGTTTTTAACAGCTTCCATATTGGACCAACAACCACCTATGTATATTATCTTGAACCAATTCCTTATGAGACCTATAAAGATATGAAATCGAAGGACATTGCTGAAATGGTTCAGAATAAAATCCAGCAAAAATTAGACCATATTAAAGAATTTGGACCAATTGAACAAGCATAAAGCAAAAGTGGCATTGTTAATTCAATGCCACTTTTTTATATGATTATTTATTTTCATTATATTTCTTATAAATCATATAAAGCCCTTTCAACTAGTCTTTTCGTAAATGAACATACTTTGCAGCCATGCGTCTACGGTCTTCCTCAATCGCAGCATAATGCTTTCTGGTTGTATTTACATCCTTATGACCAAGTACATCTGCAACCAGATAAATATCCCCTGTTTCACGATACAACGAGGTACCATAGGTGCTTCTTAGCTTATGAGGGGTGATATTTTTCATACTGGTAACAAGCTTGGAATATTTTTTTACCAAATTTTCAACAGCACGAACACTGATACGCTTGTTTTGGATAGAGAGGAAGAGCGCATTTGTATGTCCTTCCACAGGCATAATGCCATTTCGCTCAATCATATAATCAGCTAATGCTTCAGCAACTTCATCACCAAAATACAAAACGACCTCAGCTCCACCTTTTCGATGAATTTTAACTGCATTATTTTTAAAGTCTAAATCATCAAGGTCAATTCCAACAGCTTCAGATACACGCATTCCTGTGCCCAGTAAAAGCGTTAAAAGGGCCAAATCGCGCGTTTTTGTCTTATCATGATATTTCACCTGGCGTTCAGTCAAACTATCCCCAGATTCGACGATATCAAGCAGCTTCGCCACTTCATCAACGTCTAATCGAACAATCGCCTTATCATGGATTTTAGGCATATCAACTTTAACCGCAGGATTGGTGTCAATCAGCTCATTTTTAAAAAAATAATTATAGAAGGTGCGAAGTGAAGCGAGCTTACGCTTTAGTCCACGCTCATCATTCGTATGAGCAACGCCATCCTTTTCATAAACCTTAAGATAGAAGAGGTATTCTTCTATATCCAATGGTGTTATCTGATCTAGAATAGTAATTGGAATATCTCGAATTTCTATTTTTTGACATTTCGGATTATTTTCATGTAAAAAATCAAAGAAGCAGGCCAAATCATAGGCATAAGCAATGCGTGTTCTAGAGGAAGTATTCGCCTCTATTCCTATAAAAAATTGCCTACAATAGGGTGGAAGTGTACTCAAAAGCCTACGCAGTTTTAATTCATTATTTGTATTCACATCTTCAAAATATGCTTTTTCTTTCATAATTCAAATTTTCAACCTTTTGTGTATACTATATATGTATTATACTATATTTTGATACGGCATGAAATTAAAAATTCAAGGAGAAATATGCCATGAAATTTATTATTCAAAGAGTAACCGGCGCTTCCTGCAAAATTGACGGGAAAATCTCAGGACAAATCAATCATAATGGCTTTATGGTTTTAATTGGTATTTCCGAGACAGATACACATGAAATTGCTGATAAAATGATCCATAAAATGCTTGGATTACGTATTTTTGCTGATGATAATGGAAAAACAAATCTTTCCCTCCATGATGTAGAAGGAGAGTTGCTTTTAATATCACAATTTACATTATATGCAGACTGTAAAAAAGGATTTCGACCATCCTTTGATAAGGCCGGAAATGCCAAACTGGCAAATGAACTTTACGAATATATTATCGATGAATGTAAAAAAGAAATTCCTGTTGTTCAAACTGGAATATTTGGTGCTGATATGCAAATTACATTATGCAATGATGGTCCATTTACCATAATTTTAGATTCCGATGAAATCGTTAAGCTCTAAAAACATCATTGAAATAGTAGTGTATTTCCGACATATATTTATTCGCAAAACACAAGTTTAACGAATAGTTTAATGTATTTTTTAATAGGAAATGCCTTAAAATCAAGGTTTTTGTGATTTTTAGACATTTCCTATAATTTATATCCATCTTGATATATTCAAATGAATTAATGTATATAATTACTGAATAATATGCTCTGATACTCTGATAATAATTTCTACACAATCCTCAAGAACAAACTTGCTGGAATTCAAGCACAAATCATAATTTCTTGAATCACCCCATTTTTTACTGGTGTAATAATTATAATAGCTTGATCGCTGTTTATCCTTTTTTGCAATAATATCCTTAGCTTTCTTTTCTGTAATATCCAAACGCTTACAAACGGTTTTTACACGATCCTCAAGTTCAGCACGCACAAACACATTAATCACGTTTTTTTGTTCAGAAAGCGCATAATCTGCACAGCGGCCTACAATAACGCAGGATTCATTATTTTGAGCAATTTTTTTAATTGCATCAAACTGTGCAAGGAAAACCTTCTGATTAATTGGCATATCCAAAAATGGTGATGATGAATAACTGCCTCCAGAGTATGTATCCATAACTAATGAATACAAAAAGCTACTGGTTGGCTTTTCATCATTATTTTCAAAGATTTCCTCACAAAAACCTGATTCTTTGGCTGCCTTTTGAAGTAACTCTTTATCATAAAGAGGAATATTTAATCTTTTCGCCAGCATTTCACCAATTAATTTTCCGTTGCTTCCATATTCTCGACCAATTGTATAAATAACACCAGCCATATTACTACCCCCTTTTTAATCATTAGAATTGTTAAAACATTATCAATCCTAACTCACTCGTTCTAAAGCTCATCCTAAATTCCTTTTATAAATTGTCGCACAATTTATGAATTTTATCTACATGTTTTCCAATTTTTTTAATAAATCTTCAAAATACAAAGGCAAGGGAGCCGAAACCTCAACATACTCTCCACTCGTCGGATGAATAAAGCCAATCGTCTTTGCATGAAGTGTCTGCCCTTCTAAATGCTTAAATTGTCCATTTAGCCCCTGTCCAGAGCCATATAGATCATCTCCAAGCAATGGATGCCCAATACTACTCATATGAACACGAATCTGATGTGTACGACCTGTTTCGAGTTTAAACTGACAATAGGTATAATTTCCAAATCTCTTCAGGACCTTGTAGTGTGTGATAGCATCTTTTCCTGAATCTACAATCGCCATTTTCTTGCGATCCTTTGGATTTCTGCCAATTGACCCCTCTATTGCCCCCTCATCATCCTTAATATTGCCAATCACAATGCCTTCATAAATTCGATTAACACTGTGAACTTTAATTTGTTCAGCAATATCTATATGCGCTTTATCATTCTTACATATAATCAAAGAACCAGTTGTATTCATATCTATGCGATGAACAATTCCTGGTCGTATTTCACCGTTAATCCCACTCAATGAATCTTTACAGTGATACATAATCGCATTTACTAAAGTGCCTGAATAATGTCCTGCAGAAGGATGTACAACCATATTCTTTGGCTTATTTACAACCAGAACATCCTCATCCTCATATAAAATATCAATTGGTATGTTTTCGGCCTTGATATTTGTCTCTTCGGAATCCGGAAACTCAACAGAAACTATATCATCTGCCTTGACAATGTAATTCGCTTTTACAGGCCCATCATTGACGAGCACATGACTTGATTTAATTAATTTTTGAAAAAACGAGCGTGATTTATCAGGATAAATAGAACTAATATATTTATCAATTCGTTCGTTTTCCTGTTCAATTAACACTTCAAATGTTTCAATACGCATTATTTTTTCTCTCTCTTAGAAGGAAAAATCACTTTAAAATCATCTTCTTTGTAATAAAACAAAAGCAAAATAATTAGACCAATTGCAGCAAAGGTTACATAAATATCAGCAACATTAAATACCGGAAAATTGATTAATTCAAAATAAAAGAAATCAATTACATAGTTATGCCATACACGATCAATACAATTGCCAATTGCTCCTGCAAACAAAAGGATAATAACAATATTTAATGGCATAAATCGTTTATTCTGCGGAATTTTATAATATAAAAATGCTACAAGAACCAACACTATGGCGGTAAGAAGCACAAAGAACCACATTTTAGCTTTAAGAAACAACGCTGGATCATTGGCAAACGCCTTAAAATGAAAAATCTTATCCAACAAAGTAATTGGATCCATTGAAAATGCAGCACTTTGGTTTTCTAAATATTGAAGTCGAAACACCTTCGGAATGATAATAAAATCGGTTCCACCAGCAAGTTTCAGCTGAGCTAACTGCTTTGTAATCTGATCAATAATTGTCATAACAAAAACAATTATTATCGGAAGAATTAATTGTTTTTTGGTTTTCATAAAATTATACTCCATATATAATAACAAAAAGCATCAAAGAAAATCCCTTCGATGCTTTTTTAAAATTTAATTATAAATCATTCATTACAGATTGAAGTTTCCCATATTGAAACTATCAAACATCTCCTGGAAATCACCAGAAATATCAACATTTGCAGGTGTAATAATAAAAATATAATTTGAAACCTTTTGAAGATTTCCACTAATTGCAAAGCAAGAACCAGAAGTAAAATCAATGATTCGCTGAGCGATTTCAAGATTTAAACCTTCCATATTCAGTAATACTGTACGACCATTTAATAAGGTCTCTGTAATTTCACGAGCGTCCTCAACTGAAGATGGTCTAACTACACAAACTTCCATTCCCTGTACCTGTTTCTTTGAAGATTTACCAAAAGACGAGATATTTGGAGCAGTTTTTACAGGAACTTTCTCTGCTGCTCTGCCAGTCTCAACCTTTGACACATGTGGTTTCTTAGGCTGTTTTTTCTCAGGCTCTTCCAAGTCATCTTCATAAGGATCTAATTCATCTTCATAATCATCTTCCGGGTTCAGATGCATTGCATTCATGATTTTGTCAATAAAGCTCATACTGTCATCCTCTTTTAGATATTGTAATTTCTTTCCCCGAAGATTCCTGTTCCTACACGAACATGAGTTGCTCCCTCTTCAATCGCAACCATATAATCTCCGGTCATCCCCATGGATAGTATTTCCATAGATACATTATCTATGTTTTGCGATTTTATGTCAACCGATAATTGCCATATTTGGTGGAAGTAAGCTCGATTATCCTCAGGATCGTCAACATATGGTGCTATTGTCATTAATCCTTTAATTTCCAAATGAGGTAATTTTGCAACAGAAGAAACTAGCTCAAACGCTTCCTTTTGATCAATTCCAAACTTTGTAGCTTCATTTGCAATATTTATTTCAATCAAAACAGGAACCTTTACGTCTTTTTTTGCAGCCTGCTTTTCAATCTCTTCTGCAAGGTGAAGCGAATCAACAGAATGAATAAGAGCACAATTTCCAACAATATACTTTACTTTATTCGTCTGAAGATGACCAATCATATGCCAGTGGATGTCCTTCGGAAGAACTTCCATTTTATCGCACATTTCCTGAACCTTATTTTCTCCAAAATCTCTGGATCCACACTGATATATTTCCTCTAGCATTTCAACTGGCTTTGTCTTACTCACAGAAATCAGAGTCACATCCTTAGGATTGCGATTCGCTTTTTTGCAAGCCGCTTCAATATTTTTTAATACTGTCTCATAATTTAACGATAAATCGCTCATAAATACCTCTGTTATTTTACTATTAGTTCATTTTCCTTTAATGACGATGCATCAAGCGCAATGTGGTCATATAGGGCAACACCATAGGTGGTTTTTTGCTCAACAATGGCATATTCTTCATTCTGATAAAGAATATTGATCTGTTTGAATACAGCATAGCCTTTATTGATATTATAAACCCCCGTCAGCGTACCAATGTCATGTCCAATCACATAATGTGTTCCTGAATCAGCAGGAAGCTGAATTGTGTCACCATCTGATACAAATTCCGAATCGATATAATAATACAATCCCTGCTCTTCATAATATATGGTAGGAGCGACAAAGGAACAGTCTCCATTCTTCTCCCTTAACAAGAATCCAAGGCTATTGGAATCTCCTCCCTTTAAGAAGTAATCAACCGGAACTTTATAGAAATCCTTTGTTGTAATTGCACTATTAGGAATCTTTAACCCTGCTTTTTCATGAATAATCAGTTCGATGTCAATAAATCGCTCATTTGCATAGCGAATCATACCCTTTTTAAGATACAAATCCAAAAAATAGTTCTCTTCCTTTTGAATGACATTAAAGGAACAATTGGTAATAAAATCATCCTCGCAAAATCGAATTTTAATGGATGAGCGATCTTCCAAGGCTAAAACCATGCTTTGATCTATCTCAATAATCAAATGCCAGTCTTCTCCTTTTACAAGTTTGTAAATAGGCTGATTTGCTGCAACCTCACTTTGACCAGACAATAATGTTTTCGAATATTTGGACATTTCCAAATCAGTCTTTGTAAAGTTATTTACTGTAACATCTTCATATTGATCAAGATAATATAAAACGATTCCAGGGATATCAGAATATCCTTTAAAGAAGGACTGGTTCTCTTCCGCCTGAACAATATCGTCAGCCAGTTTAATCATCATCTGATTATTGACTAACTGGTCAATATTGGATTCTAAATCCAGCTTATACTGCATAGCATTCGCAAAATTTTCTGACTGATAACTCTTCACAAAGGTATCAAGAGATACTGAAATCGATTTAATTGACTGAGCATCAAGTGAAATCAAAGAATCATCTGAATTTAATGCCTGTGAAATATTTCCCTTAGAATCAATTGTATATACTAAATCTCGCACGGAAACTTTAGCACCGTTTGAAACAAAATAGTCAATATAGCCATTGCGATTTGAGGTAATTACTTCTTCCTCACGAATCGCTAATCCGCGATAAAGAGTATTCGACGCAATACTCCCCTGCACAACCTCGTATTCTGAAACATTTTTCTTGGTTAAATAAGAAAAAATATTAAAGAATACATAGAATACAATCAGTATAAATATGATTAATCCAATATTAAATGAAAACGGTTTTTTATATTTTACAACCTTATCACTCATTGAAATCCTCTTAAAAAAGGGATGTCCTAGGACATCCCTTAGAAAATACATTTTTATAAAGCAATGACAACCTTTGCCTTAGCGCATTCTGGTAAATCATCTTTATTCTTTGAAACACTGAGTACAAATTTTACTTTGAACTTTTCGCTGATCACATCAAGCTTTTCAATCGCTTTTGTAATTTCATCAGCAGAAGTGATTCCAGCAGTTGTTAAAAAACTATCTAAATACATTTCCTCTAAATCGTTGTCCTGAGATACGATTCCACAGATAAATCCAACAAATTCATCACAATTAGAAACAGGATAATCCATTACATTAATCAAACGAACTTTGTTGCTAAGTTCATACATATGCTTCTGGCTCTTATCGAGATAAACAATATTTCCATTTGAAGTTTCAATAGAACTGTTTACCTTGGTTAAAAGCTCTTTTGTTTTACCTTTTCCCTTTTCTCCACATATTATTTCGATCATAATAATACCTCCCGGACTTATAATTTAGAAAAATGTACAAAACTTGTATTAAGTTAAAACAATTATAGTATATTTAGCACAAAAAAACAATTACTAATTGCCAAATGTTCTCAACATTTGGGACATCAAAATATATAAATTGTTGCGTGAGTCACCGCCTAATACAATACTGATAATTCGATCTCCGTTGGCATTTTTCGATAGTAAAACAAGGCATTTTCCAGCAGCCTCTGTAGTTCCAGTTTTCCCACCAATCACAGTAAAATTATCTGGAGTATCGACAAGATCAAGCAAATAACGATTGGTATTCATATATTCCTGAGAAACGGTATCTCCCTGAATATTTTTATAGGTTGCCGTTTTCTTTATTGTATGAATGATTTTAACAAACTCATCCTGTTCAATTGCCGCATTAAAAATCAAATATAAATCATAGACACAGGTGTAATGATTATCATCATGCAAACCACTTGGATTCATAAAATGGGATTTACTCGCTCCAAGTTCAAGAGCCGTCTGATTCATAACCTTTGCAAAGGCTTCTACGGAACCAGAATAATATTCTGCCAAAGCAGTTGCCGCATCGTTACCACTTGGCAGCAAAAGGCCATATAGCAGATCACGGACCGTAATCATATCTCCTGCTTTCAAATTTGCGCTAGAAGCATCATCCGGCAAAGCAACAGCATTATCACTTACTGTTACTACATCTTCCAAATTACAATTCCTGATAATGATATAAGCGGTCAAAATTTTTGTGGTACTGGCAGGAGCAAGCTTCTCATAAAGATTTTGCGAGTAACAAACTTCTTTTGTATCAACATTAAAAACCCCAGCAGCCTTGGCCACTACGGAAGAAACCTTGTCTGTACCAAAGTTTGTATCCGCTACAACACACAAATTTTCAGAAAAATATGTGGTTTCAAACCCCGAATTTGCGTTTGAAATCACATCTGAATACATTGGATACGCATCTGATAAATTATTCTTTTTTCCACATCCACTCAAAAAAACAGCTGCTACGCAAACAATGCATAGCAGACTCTTTTTTGAAAACTTATTTATACATATCACGCCAGTCAAGGTCTCCTCTGTCTAATGCACGAATCAAAAGCTCTGCAGTTGCTACATTGGTAGCCAACGGAATATTGTGCTCATCACAAAGTTTTACAATGCTGTTAACATCAGGCTCATGAGACTTAGGCATCAATGGATCGCGAAGAAAAATAACAAGGTCAATCTCGTTATGCTCAATCTGTGCTCCAAGTTGTTGACTTCCGCCTAATCGACCTGCCAAATATTTATGCACCTGAAGATTTGCAACCTCTTCAATCAATCTGCCAGTGGTACCTGTTGCATACAAGTCATTTTTGCAGAGAATTCCGCGATATGCTATGCAAAAATTCTGCATTAATTTTTTCTTTGAATCATGTGCAACTAATCCGATGTTCATAAAACACCTCCCCTATTATTTGTTGTTGGTTGCAAACCTATATTTATTACAATTCCAATTCCAATATATAGCGACATTAGCGAGGTAAGTCCGTAACTTACAAACGGTAACGGAATACCCGTATTTGGGAAAATGCCCATTGCAACACTTAAATTGATGATGCTCTGGAAAGCAATCAATGCTGCCATTCCACAGGCAATCAATCGACCCTCAAACTCATGTGATTTACGAGCAATTAAGATACACTCAAAAATAATCAAAAACAACAGGACAATAATAATAATTGCGCCGATAAATCCAAGTTCCTCACTCGCTACAGAGAAAACAAAATCTGTCTGAGGCTCTAATATAAAGTTAGAATTTTTCATTGATGTGGCGGTGGAATTATTTAGGCCTTTCCCCCATAATTGCCCAGAACCAATTGCCATAATTGAATTCTGCTGCTGTACAGCCTTACTAGAATATTTCGGATTTGTAGGGTCAATCCAGGACATAATTCTGCCGACCTGATAACCAAGCTTGCTATCCGAATTTATCAGCTTATCTGCATTATTTATGATGTAGAAAAAGCCAATTCCAAACACAGGAATAATTACACCAGCACATGTTAATATTATTTTATAACTTAAGCCTGCAATATACAATAGTGTCAAAAAAATTAATGCTACTGTGATTGTCGTCGAAAGGTCAGGCTGAATAACAATTAACACCAAAGGAACTGCAACAAGTCCCAATGACATAAAAATTACTTTTGCAGAATTCAGCCGCTCCTGATATTTGGTAAAGAAGTAAGCAAAAAACAGAATCAGAAAAATCTTAGCAATCTCAGAAGGCTGAAACTGAATTCCAGCTATAGAAATCCATCTGGAAGATCCATGACTGCTTGCTCCAATAATTTTAACCAAAAGAAGCAACACTACCGTAACCGTATAAATGATCCAGGAAAATTTTAATATAAAGGAATAATCGATTAATGCAAACATAGCCATCAAAATAAGACCAGCAATAAAACCATAAAGCTGTTTACGCTGAAGAGATGGCGCAGCACTGCCAATCACCATAATTCCAATGATATTAAGCACTACCACATATAAAATTAATAAGAATCGAAAATTTCGAAAACGATATCTTTTTAAACTGTCAAACATAATATCCTTCTATCAAATTAATCAGTAAAGTGGTTCGAATTGTTATTTGATGCATTTGCACCTGATGCCTTTTTCTCTAAAATTTCTTCAAGTGTTTCCTCTCCAAAATAATAGGCCATAACATTTGCGCAAAAACCTGCAGCATTATGCGAGGTATAACCGTAGGCAATTCTGGATGCAAAAGATATTTCAGGACTATTGTATGGTGCATAACCCACAAAAAGCGCATGGTTTGGTCTCGTAGAAACCTGCTGAGCTGTTCCTGTTTTACCTGCAACTTTCACGTCTAGGCCATTAAAGTTTGAAAGATTTTCAACAACCATTCTCATGCCCTTATAAATTGCATTCCATTCATTTTTGGTTAAGGTCGATGAAATATCATCATACTCTGGCTCATAAGCTGAAATCACAGTACCGTCATAGGCAACAATTTTATTCATCAGCTGATAATTGTACAAATTTCCAGAGCAAAGCGCTGTCACATATCTTGATAACGAAATCGTAGTATAAGAGTTATTACTCTGTCCAATCGCAGCCATTACAGGATATTCATCAGCAATCTGTGGCTTATTTTCTTCAATTTCAATACCACTTTTCTCATTTAATCCATAAATAGATGCATACTTTTGAATGTATGAAATACCTGATTTTTCATCATAAACACCATAGTCTTTACTACTAAGGTTAAATCCACAATTATAATAGAAAATATTGCAAGAATCTCTAAGCGCTTCAGAGACATTATCTCTTCCATGTGTACCAGGATAAATCCAGCACTTAGGCTTATTATCAACGCCTTCATAGACACCTGTACACAAAATTTTAGATTCCGTTGTAATCAAATTTTCTGATAAAGCAGCCGTTGAGGTAACCATCTTAAAGGTAGAACCACAAGCCGTCTTTTCCTGTGTCGCATAATTATATAAAGGATTTGATAAATCCTTCTGAAGTTTCGCATAATATTCGGCATCTACACCATTTGCCATCTTATTGATATCATATCCAGGATATGAAACCAGAGCCTTGATTTCCCCTGTTTTAACATCTGTGATAACACAGCTTCCTGTACAAGGATCAAGTGCAAGCTGCGCAGGTGTAATTTCAATATTGTTAATTTTGTCCAATAAAAATGCGTTTGGAGAGGTTGCACCACTCTTTAATGCTGCTACCTGTCTCTCATCAAAGTCCAGAACACCCTGTTCATATAAAATCAGACAAAGCGTACGTCCATTCACTTTTCCGCTGTGAACCATATAATCATAGATAATTTTAGAAAACTGCGTATCTGCCTTTAATTCATCGATAATATAGTTGACCAAAGCGGTATAGACCTCTGAGGTATCCGCATATTTATCTGTCACATTTAGAAGTGTAATATCAATCCACTGATTTGAAATACAGTATTTCAGGTATTCCTGAGGACTTAAATCGCCATCCTTCCACTTGATATAAACAGAGTCGTTCGTGTTAATAGAGCTCGACAAAAGAATTTCGTTACTTTTTAACATCTTTATGATGTAAGTAAACTCATCGAGCATCTCGTTTCCCATATTATTATTCGTTTTAGGAGATGTGGCCTTAAGTTCACCTTCAAGGCCATTGATTACCTCTCTTTGACGAAC
>JAZUGV010000008.1:0-60377 GCA_045641385.1 Agathobacter sp.
ATGATGATGGAACTGAAGCACTACACAGGCCACCACAATGGCATAGACCCAGTAAACATAGGGGAAGGGCTCCTGAAATACATTGTAATGTACTTCATACTTCTCATCAAAATAAAATCCAAAATGATAAATAGCCCCTAGAATCTGTCCTACAATCACGACAAGAGAGCCAACGATTTCCACGATGCGCATAAAAATGATATGCCCATGAGAAGGCTTCACCAATGTGATTACGTACAAAAAATACATGTGGTAGATTGACAACAGCAGCCAGTAGCTAAGGCATCTTGTCGCAATAATCCAAAAAGCTGTGCTTTCTCCAGGATAAAGCAAAAGCTGATGATAGATAATGTTCGTAATTGCAGTAAAAACCACCACAACATTTGCCGTCTTAAACAAGGTAAGCAAATACTTCTTCACGCTGTAACTGCTTGCAAGAAGTCGCCAGTTTACCAGTGCTAAAATCACTGTCACGATATCTGCAGCATAGTTGTATAAAAGTTCATTCCCCAACATAAGGTTACTCCAAAATTAATTACAGGTTCTGCTCCAAAGCAAGCGCAAGCTGGTTTGGACATGAATTATCGCCGCGGCATTCAATTCCCTTGCAGCGCTTGATAATTTCTGTTGCCTCCATCCCCTCTGCGAGTCTGGCTACCCCAGTCGTGTTTCCCTTGCAGCCTCCGGTAAATACAACATTGCGAACAACTCCATCTACCAGATCAAAATCAATTTTCTGTGAACAAACTCCAAAGGTTTTATAGGTTACATGCTTTTCCATTATAGTACACTCCTTATATTCTTTCTTTTGCAAATCATCTTTGCTTATTTTTATTATTTGTCCTGATTTCGCAATGTCTGTATGATTCTTGCCTCATAGTATATTGCAATCAGGATAATTGCTATCATGATGAGAACACTGCATAATGCAGGAAGCGTTCTCTCAAGCACATCAAATATGCTTGGTATTAAAAAGCCAATGGTGAGCACCAGCTTTTCCAGTCGAAGCATACGCAGGGTGTACTTGCGCACCTCTCCCACACAGGCCTCCACCGGCAAACGATTCACCCTCTCAGGGTAAATACTTAAGAATGTGAAAAACAAATAAATCAGAATGATGACCACCGCGTTCATCAGAATCGTGAGGGGATTTCTCGCATAAATAATCCCATAAATTATCTGAAGAACGATATATCCTGCTGTCAGAATGATAACCACCGCCTCCAATAACAGCGCTGGTACAGTTAAGTCCTGCTTTCTCACTGCTTCTCAATCTCCTTTAAATCATCAACACTAAACTTATATGCAGTATTGCAAAACTGACATTTTACCTCGATATCCTCTCCACCTTCAATCAGCTCATCGATATCCTTTTGATTCAGTGTTGCGAGCGCTCTTGAAATGCGGTCCTTCGAACAGTCACAGCGGAATTCCACTGGAAGCGTATCTGTCACCTCCAGTCCCTGTTCACCAAGGATTTCTTCGAGAATTCCCTCTGGCGTCAGTCCTCTTTCAAGCATATCTGTCACAGTATCGATATTCTTTAATCGCGCTTCTAAGCGGTCAATCACCTCGTCACTTGCAAATGGCATCAGCTGAATAATAAATCCACCGGCCTGTTTTACGCTGCCATCCACATCCACCAATACACCGAGTCCCACCGCTGATGGTGTCTGTTCCGAAACCGCAAAATAGTATGTCAGATCTTCTGCGATTTCTCCTGTCTGCAGCTGGCACTGCCCCACATATGGCTCCTTTAAGCCAAGGTCACGAATGACAGACAAAAAGCCAAGTCCAAGCGCACCACCTACATCGAGATGTCCATCTGCCTTTGCCGGAAGATAAACTTCTGGATTGTTCGCATAGCCCTTTACATGTCCCATGGCATCTGCCGTCACAGTCAAACCTTTTACAGGTCCATCACACTGAATCTGAAGCGTCAGTAAATCCTTCTCCCCTTTCATCATGCTGCCCATCATCAGTCCAGCCGACATTAATCTGCCAAGCGCTGCGGTAATTGTTGGTGCAGTATCATGATGTCCACGCGCCGTCTCCACGGTATTTCTTGAAGTAATTGCAAAACAGCGAATTGCAGAATCTGCAGCTGTTGCCCTTACGATGTAATCATTCATAGTACTTTCCTTCAACTTTCTTTTCTTTTGCCACAATGAGCATGCGCTCAGAATCGTCTCTTAACGGTTCCTTCGTGTACTCATCATAGGCGTCTACAAACTCCATGCCCGCCTCTGCCAAAAGAGTTTTGACTTCATCGAGTGTATAGCAGCGCTCAAGATGGGTTTCCTCATATCGTTCAAAACGACCATCCGACTCCTCGATAAAAAGCGTAAGCTCATACTCGTTGATGCCTGTCTCTTCATCATAGTAATTGTCCCAGATAAAAGCGCAGTCCTCTCGATTCTCCGCAAAGGTATGGTCTGCAAGAAGTTTCTGATATTTATAGGGAGTATTCAAATCGAAGATGAATAAGCCTTCCGCCTCCAGATAATTGTTTGCAAGTCGAAATACCTCGCGAAGTTCCTTCGGCTCAACAATATAATTTAGGCTGTCACAGGCACTGACAATCGCGCCAACTGTCCCATATAACTCAAATTCTCTGGCGTCCTGATTCAGATAAAGGATGGAGGATGCATTCTCGCTAGTCTCGATATATTCATCGACCGCGTCATCCCCATATTCTGCTTCTCTGGCAATCTCGAGCATTTCGTAGGAAGAGTCCACACCAATCATGTCATAGCCCTTGTCGCGAAGCAGTCTTGTCAGCTTACCTGTTCCGCAACAGAGGTCAAGCACCAGCCCCTCACTCATATGATTTTCCTTCAAAAGTTCCGCGATGCGAGCCGCCCACTCCTCATATGGCACATTGTCCATAAAAAGATCATATACTTCTGCAAAGCCTGAATATGCTTCCATTTTCTCTTCCTTCTCAAAATAGTTCATAGATACATAGATAATACTACAATTTTGCATAGATATCTAGTACCGCTGGCTTTGAGATATGTTATAATACCCATATGTTGGAAAACTTTGAACACCTAATCACGAAAAATATAAAAACATATTACCGAAAACGAATCTGGGCACCGATTATCTACATCCTTGTTCTGCTCGCCTGCTGGTTTTTGTTTTCGATGAGCCACTTGATCTGGCCAACCTCTTTATCAAAGGATGCCGATTTGGATTACTTCTACAGCAAGGAATCTCATTTTGTGCAGTACACTTTTGAGGATTTGACCTTCACTGGCCATATTGCCACCTCGCGCGGCAGAACCACAGGCTACTATTATTACACTCCATGGGGCGACAAGGCGATGATTGTTCTGCTCTCCCCTTCCACCTGTGAACAGGGACTGCCAACGATTGAACGAATTCATGTGCGTGGCAAGTTAATCAACAACTCCACCTCCTATGGAAATCTTCTTACGGTTTTGGCGGAGGAATTGAACTGGACCAAAGAGGGCATCGACTCAGAATTGCCAGACACCTTTTTCAGCGAGCCTGCAAATCACAACCTGCTCACGAGCATCCTGTTTGCGGTGTATTTTGTGACTCTCCTGTTTGCGATTGGAAATCTTGTGACCTTTTTGATTCACTACTTCTTCCCAGTGACCGCACCTGCGGTCACCAACCTGATTACCTTTGGAAATCCAAGGCGTCAGTTAGAGGAAGCGGAGGAAGAGCTTGCAACGCTTCCACAGTTAGCTACAGAAGATATGTTCATCACGGAACATTACTTTATTATGACCAGCCCTGATGCCAATGCCATTGTGCCGATTGACAAAATATTGTGGATTTATAAGCATTCCACCCTGCACAAGTTTCTCTGGTATCATTTTAGTATTTCTTATACCATGCACATTTATGCTGAGAATCATCTCTACATCCACTGTCCGAAAAACATCAAGTCGGACATTGACGGTATTATGGACTACCTTTCTGAAGCAAACCACGACATCGTTGTTGGCTTCTCCGAGGAAAACCGTCTGCGCGTCCAGGAACGCACTGGAAAGCCTTTCCATCTGGAAAAATTCTCTGCGTTCTTCCACCGCAAGAAAATGAAGCATGAGGTAGGGGAATAGAATTGAATTGAATTGAATTGAATTGAATTAAATTGAATTGAAATTGAATTGAATTGCATTGAAATGAATTGATTTTCATTGCATTGAACAGGATCAAAAGGAAATGATTGATTAAAGGGATTTCATTACTGGATTGGATTAAAGGGGACCTCGCTGAGGTCCCCTTTTTTGTTATGATTGGGCGATTTTGAGAGAACTACCTCTATATGGATTGATTTCGTTGAGATGAGAGGTAATTTCTATTTGCCCGGCTGAATAATACCTCTGTGTTGATGAATATTGTTACAGTGAGAGGCAATTTTTATTTGCCTGGCTGGATAGCAAGAGGTTAACGACTAGATAATACCTCTGCGTTAATGGAAATTGTTATAGTGAGAGGCAATTTCTATTTGCCCGGCTGAATAATACCTCTGTGTTGATTATAATATGTTCATAGAGAGGTAAGATTTTCTATGGTTTTGAGAAATTACCTCTGTACATATCAACATATGACATTTTGGAGGTAAGTTTTTTCATTCGCTACCTCTGTAGATTGCAAAAAACATTTTTTGAGAGGTATTTTTCTATTCTCCTTTTTATGATTACCTCTATATAGTACTAATAAAAATTGCCGAGAGGTAATTCCATTTGTTTTATACCTCTATCAACCGTTCAATGACTCTTTCTCAGTGGTAATTTTCTATTTTCTCTCTCATTTGTACCTCTAAAATAAAAAGCAATAAATCGCAAAGAGGTAAACTCACTTATTGTGTACCTCTTTCAATAACTCGCTTTTATTATTCAGAGGCATTCTTCCCCAAAAGCATAAAACTCTAGTCAAATGATGCCCCTCTCAATAATTCCTCTATAACAAACAGCAACAAAACATTCTTTGCGTGTTTCGCCCTGATTAGCGGTCGTCAAATCTCCTCGCATGCAAGCATGCGCTCGATTTTCCTCGTCGCCATAACAAAAGGATGAATTGCTAATTGCAATTCATCCTTTCTTATAAACCACTTAAATTTGAATCAGATACAAAATCACAACACTGATCATCAGCTGAATAATGGTAAAGCGAATGGTCACCTGCGCATTTGACCATTCCTTTTTCTTACGCACATGATCATGCAGTGGTGTCGTAGTATTCTTTAAAATGTGAATCTTTAGGAAACGAAGCAAAAAGACCTTCACAAGGCCAAGTCCACCATCCAAAATCAGCACAAGTGCAAATGGAATAAACATAATTGGCGCACCGCTCTTGATTGCAACAATTGCCAGGAAAAATCCCATAGCACGGCTTCCTGCGTCCCCCATCAGAAGAATACTTGGAGTTGCATTAAACCAAAGGTAAGCCAGCAGACAAAGGGCAAAAATCACTTCTGTAAATGCGAAATCTGTGGTTACTGCACCACCATAATATTTTGACAGAACATAGAAGCTGATTAAGGTTACGATAGTGACGCTTCCAGACAATCCATCAACTCCGTCTGAACAGTTTGTGACATTGATTGCCACCCATACTAAGATAACTGTCAAAATTCCATATACAACTGCTGGAATGGTAACATTGACTCTAAATAATGTAAAATGAATGGTTGGTTCATTGTATTGCAAAAATACAACTGCTGTAAGAATTGCAACTACCAAATCCAATGCGCCCTTTAAATACTCATTCCAAGGCTTTTCTGCCGCATCATCGAAATATCCGGTAAACATCTCCACTATCACAAGCAAAATATAGAATAACAGCTCCAATGAAAATGGCAATGTAAGCATTGCTACAATCGCAAATACAAACACAAAAATAATACCAGCGCCTCTTGGCTTTCCTGCACTTTTTGCGCCTTCCACCGCAAATGCTCTCCCCTGATCCTGAGGCAAAAAGCGTTTAAAAACACCTGTAAACAGCGCCGTTCCTCCGAAAGCAAGTATCACTCCAATTGTCGCGATTACGCTCGCAGGCATTCCTTCAATCAGATATAACATAACTATCTCCATTTCTTTGTCATTTTATTTTTATGACAATTTCTTTATACACACTATCCTATAGTATAACACATTCTTTTGCGCTTTGAAAAATGTATATGGTTTGCAGGCGATTGTTTGATTGCTAGCAAGTTGGGTATTCTTGGTTTAGTTGCTGTGATTTCACCCATTTTCTTGCTGGCTTTTGGTTTTCTTAGCCTTTTTTTCTGTGATTTGACCCAACTTCCTACTGGCTTTGGGTTTTCTTAGCCTTTTTTCTGTGATTTAACCCAATTTATTTATAGCCCCAGTAGTGCAGTCACTAATACTCCCAGAATCCATGGCACAACCCAAAGGAAATCCAGATATGATACTCGATCAGTATCAAAGGCTCTCCTTGGATTGTTCAAGTAATAAATTGTTATACTTGTAGGTGGATGAACGCTGTCAGCATGTGTAAATACTTTTCTATACTCATACTTTTTCCCATCCACGATATATTCATAAGTTCCATGTGGAGTATGGTTGACACGTCCATTTGCCTCGCTTGTATAGTTTCCCCCTTTAATCAAGGAGCCCTTCACCATATGGTTTAATCGCTTTGCTTTTTCGATTCGCGAAATTCGCTTTTGCCATTTTGTTATATACCCTTTATGCGCTAATACTCCAAATACAACATATGATAAAATCAATACCGCAACGCCAAAATACGCGCTTGTCTCCAAACTCATTTATGTTTCCTCCTATTGATTCCACATTGATTTCTATATTCTTCATTATTTTTTATCTAGCTAAATTTAGCACCTTTTGTTATTCAGTTACACATCAAGATATATTATATGCGTCATTCTCTTCATATTAAAAGAGATACTGAAGTGCCATTTTGTAACTCCTAAATATTTATCTGTAACCCCACTTTCAATTGTAAAGCAGCATCTCCAAGTTCTTCTTTCATAATTTTAAATGCGCGTTCTCCCGTGCAGTGCCCTGTACATACTAACTCAAGCCCTTCCTTTGCAAGATTTTTTGCTATTTTACGCACAAAATCTTCTGATTTATTAAATAAGTGAAAGCCTCCAATGAGGCCATAGATTCTCTTCTCTGGGAATGTTTCCTTTACCTCATTTATAATGTTTTCAGTGCCACCGTGAGAACAACAGTTGATAATCACAAGCCCTTTTGGAGTATCCAACACAAGACTTTGCTCATGTGAGAAGTCATCTGGGCATCGTTTTAAGCCCTGTTTCTGATACATTCCTTCTCTTTTTCCAATCGCTTCTAATCCTGGTGTTTTGTGTGGTATCAAATAAACGCCATCACAGATTTGATAATCCCCAGAAACTAATTCTATGCGATCTGAATAGTCAGCCATTACATTTTTAGGAATTCCAATATACTTTTGAAAACACAAGATCTTTTTATAACAGTTTGGTTTTACTGTATCTCTCAAATAAAACTTTGCTTTTGAATTTTCTTCAAAAAATTTTGGCATTCCATTTGCATGATCGAAGTGAGCATGACTTAATGTTGCATAATCAACGTCGGCAGGAGCAAACCCTAATGCTTTCATGTTTGTTGCAAACAAATCAGATCCGCCGACATCAGCAAGTATCCTTTTATCTCCATACTCACAGAGAATGGAAAGCCCCCACTCTCCCTTTAATTCATCCGTTCCTATATTGTCAACTATGACCGTTAGTTTTGCGTTGTCCATTTTCTTCCCCTGTCAATTTCAACTATCTTAGTGCTGATTTCTTATTACATGTCCTTTACAAGTCCTTTTCACAGAGACAAAGCGCGCTTTGCGTGTTTTTCTCTGACTAGCAGTCGTCAAAGCTCCATACATGCATACTGCCGATTTTTCTCGTCGCTATAGCAAAAAGTAGGAGCATACTGTCGCCCACCAAATTTGCAGACTTGTGTCCTTATCCCATCTTGCATTATATACTTTCTCAATAACAAAATATAGTCTCGCACAAAGCAACCGTTTCGCTTACAAAGCATTTATATCACCATACAACGCCCTCCTCCAACTTCTTTTTTATATAAATTTTTCTATATTTTTATAGCTCTCTGTAAGCTCGCACGAAGGTCAGAAATAACCTAAAGGTTGAAAAATCGAGATTTTTGTGGCAGAATACCTTTAGGAGATGAATAACATGGAGAAAAAACGTCATTTAATTATTGCTATATTTTTCTATATTGCGGGCACAGCCGCTGCGATTTATGTTGGTGCCTTTTTGATGATTATCAAGCCAATCTATCTTTTATATACTGGTTTTGTATCACACACCTTGACCGCGGGTTTTGTCATTCGCATGTGCGTCAGATTATTCCTTTCAGCAACTGTATTTGGATTTATCTGGAGCGTAGGCTATGTGCTTTTCAATCGATTTATGGGAACTGAGGATCCTGACTGGAGCAAGTTAAATCCTAAGACCCTGATGGATGAGGCCGATGAGATTGATGATATTATCACCGCAGAGTCTGAACCATCAACAGAAGTTATTTCTTAGACAAGACTAGGATAGATCAAATCAAAAAGCAGCATATCATTACGATATGCTGCTTTTATTTATTATCCCAAATCCTTTTGCCCTCTAGGATTCTTCACCGCACGAACCACAATATAAATCACGAGCGCAAGAATAATAAACATCGAAATCCATTGCGAGGTCGTGAAGCTTCCCCAATACTTTCGAATTCCGTCGCCTCGGAAAAATTCCAAAACAAAACGAACAATCGAATAGGTAAATAGATAAAATACAACCGTGTACTTTGCATCCTGAATTCGCATAATGATAAGCAAATCAATCAGGCCGATCAAAAAAAGCAAAACTGCCTCAACTAACTGCGATGGAAAGCGCTCCACGCCTGCTGGAGCAAAGCTTCCCTCTGGAAACACCACTGCGATTGGTCCGTGATACTCCATTCCATAGCAACAACCCGAAAGGAAGCATCCGACTCTACCAAATGCATGAGCGATTGGAATACAGGAAACCACGTATTTAAAGTAAAGCGGAACATTAATTTTATGTACCTTCCATGGAATAAGAAGCATTAGTAATCCGCCGATTAATCCACCATAAAACACAAAGCCACTTCCAAGAACAGCGCTCAAATATTCTTTTTCTAAAATTCGACTCCAGTCGATGGTATCATCTACCAGGAAGAATAACAGCTTAGCCCCAATCATTCCACCCAAAAGGGCATAGCCCTCTGCTGCGATAAAATCATTGATATCCAGTTTCTTCTTTTTAATAATCACATACGCAATCAGGTTTGCAACGATTGCTCCAAGTGCAATCATTAGTCCATATCCTGGAAGCGTTAATTTTCCCAGATGAAAATATACATGCATAGTAACACCTGTTTCCCAATCTTATACTTCTGCCAATTATATTTTATCGAAATATCTGACAGGAACTAGCTCACAAATCCTGCCATCATAGTAATCTTCAATTTTCATACATACAAACGTATGCCTGCCAAATCTCCTTGCATGCAAGCATGCAGTCGATTTTCCTCGTCGCCATAACATGTGCGAAACGAGTTTCGCACTGATTAGCGGTCGTCAAATCTCCTCGCATGCAGGCATGCAGTCGATTTTCCTCGTCGCCATAACAAAAATCTCTCCACATAAAATGCGGAGAGACTTTATCATCACATATAGGTTCGAATTAGAATAATCCAATGCTTGAGAGACAAGCAGCGCATGCGATCCAAACGATGCATCCAAGTACGGTACCGATGATAGACATTACTAAACCAGCGGTTGCCATTCCAGCCTTAGCTGGATCTTTCTTTCCAAGAGCACCAAGGATAATTCCGATGATACCACAGATAGCTGCTACGAAAGAGCCTCCGAAAATACCACCAAAAACTGCGAATACTAAAGAAATGATTCCAAGTACTAAAGATCCTACTGCCATTATGTAATTTCCTCCTTATACATTTTACACAATATATTATTGCTATTAAGAATTTTAATTTAGTTGCTAGTGAATGTCAACAAATTGATAAAATTTCTATGACCTAATTATAAATTTTTTCTAAAGTATACCCTCCTTTATTCTTTACTTTTTATCCGCTTTCTTGACCTTCATAACAGTAAGATACATATGAAGAGGAAAAGGTTTTATGATTTTGAAAAATTTTTAAAAATTTTTTTATTACACAGGAAATTGAATTAATTTCCTATGAAGAGACGAAAAAAAGTGACCTTTCTTCAAGAAGAAAGGTCACTTCACTAATTTCATTTTGAATTGGCGATGCGAAACAACGCACCATTTAATCTTAAATCCAACGAGCGTTGGTGAGCTTTGGCTCCTTGATTACTGTCTGCTTCATGCAGGCAACAGCCTTCTCAAGTCCTTCATCTAAGCTCATGAGTGAATCCTCATGCTCGATGCACATTACATAATCGTATCCGATCATTCTGAGGTTTGAAATGATGTCGTTCCAATATAAGGTATCATTTCCGTATCCGCATGAACGGAAGATCCATGAACGGTTGATTTCGTCAGCGTATGACTTGGTATCAAGTACACCGTTGATGCGGGTGTTATTCTGGTCGATACGAACGTCCTTTGCATGAACATGGAAGATGGCATCCTTAAGCTCACGAATTACAGTTACAGGATCCATCCCCTGCCAAATCAAGTGTGAAGGATCAAAGTTTGCTCCGATTTCTGGGCCAACTGCTTCACGAAGTCTGAGTAAGGTCTGAGTATTGTATACACAGAAACCTGGGTGCATCTCAAAACCGATTTTGTTTACTCCATGAGCCTTTGCAAACTTAACGAACTCTTTCCAGTATGGAATTAACTTCTCGTTCCACTGCCACTCAAGAATCTCACCAAAGTCGTTTGGCCATGGGCAGGTTACCCAGTTAGGATATTTTGAGGTTTCACAATCACCAGGGCATCCACTGAAGCACTCGATGTTTGAGATACCATATTTTTCAGCCATAAGAACTGCATCACGAAGAGCCTTGTCAGACTCTGCAGCAAACTCTGCGTTTGGATGAATTGGGTTACCATGGCAAGAGAATCCTGAAACCTGAATTCCAGTATCATCTAATGCCTTTTTCCACTCTGCATAAGCAGCCTCATCATTTAATAATACATCAGCATCGCAGTGGTCTTTTCCAGGATAAGCTCCTACACCAACCTCTACCATCTGAATTCCTTTTGCAGCGAAATATTCAAGAGCTTCTCTCCAAGGTAAATCGCCACGAACATTAGAACAAACTCCAATTTTCATTTTCTTTTCTCCTTCTTAAAAAAGTAAGTTATTTTTTCATTCATTAATAAATAAAATATACTACGAATCCCTCTTTTTATCAAACCGTTGGCCGCAAAAAAGCTGATATCTACAAAAGATTAAACGAATATTGCACAGTTTTTCACTTTAAAACGATTCGGGCCACGCTAGTCATAATATTTTATGCTATTTTTACACAGATAAATGCGAGGATATACAAATACCTATGCTCCATCCAGATTGTTTTCTTAATCCAGGCCTTTGGCATTCAGTGGTGACAGCACCACCTCGTTTGTACCACGCGACTGCTTCATGTCGATGATTCTCTGATTGGTTGATCCACGAAACTTAATCATCAGACTCATCTTCTCCTGCACGAATTTTCCATCCACCAGGACATCGATATTGTCTAAAATATCATCGGTAACCTCGGTGTATTTTCTTCCACCTGGCATCAAATCCACATCGTAAGTAAAGCCGGTGTACATCCAGATATCCCGATTCGGGCACTCCTGTCGCACACGTTTGACCAGTTTGCAAACCTCAGGCTGATTTTGCGGTTCAAACGGCTCTCCTCCCAGGATGGTCAGACCCTGATAATAGCCCTTTGCCACCTCGTTTACAATATAATCCTCGGTTTCCTTTGTGTAGAGTTCACCATAGTTAAAGTCCCAGGTTTCTGGCTGAAAACAGCCAGGGCAGGCATTCGTGCAGCCAGAGACAAACAGGCATACTCGAACGCCTTCTCCATTTGCGATATCTGCAGTTTTTATTGTTCCATAATGCATATATGATATCTCCTTTCCGAGATTCCCCGACTCTCTTAGGGAAAAATAATCTCCCTGCCAGAAGCAGAGAGATTATTTTTACTCTATATTTGTCTGTGGCTGACACGTTATGCCACATACGAATAATACTTTTATAAGTGAAGCACTCGCTCCTTGATTTCCTGAGTACGACCCTGATTCCAGAACTGAGTTCCGATGTATCCGCAGGTACGACGAGCAACGCTCATCTTATCCTGGTTGCGGTTATGACAGTTAGGGCACTCCCAAATCAGCTTTCCACTTCCCTCTTCGTTCACAATCTGGATTTCTCCATCGTAGCCACATTCCATACAGAAGTCAGACTTTGTATTAAGTTCTGCGTACATGATGTTGTCGTAGATGTACTGCATTACTGAAAGAACTGCTGGAATATTGTCCTGCATATTTGGAACCTCTACATAAGAGATTGCTCCACCTGGAGAAAGCTTCTGGAACTGAGCCTCAAATTTCAGCTTATCGAAGGCATTGATGTCCTCGGTAACATGTACATGATAGCTGTTAGTGATGTAATTCTTATCTGTTACTCCATCGATCACGCCGAAACGCTTCTGAAGGCACTTCGCAAACTTGTAGGTGGTTGACTCAAGTGGAGTTCCGTATAAGCTGAAGTCAATGTTTGATGCAGCCTTCCATTCAGCGCAGGCATCGTTTAACTTCTGCATTACAGCAAGTGCAAATGGTGTACCAACCTCTGCATCTGTATGAGAAACACCCTTCATGTAGCGAACGCATTCACAAAGTCCTGCGTATCCCAATGAAATGGTAGAATATCCATTGAAAAGTAATGGATCGAGCACTTCGCCCTTCTTTAAGCGGGCAAGCGCACCGTTCTGCCAGAGAATTGGAGCAACATCAGAAGGAGTTCCAAGTAATCTCTTATGACGGCACATCAATGCGGTATGACAAAGCTCTAATCTCTCATCTAAAATTTCCCAGAAACGAGCCTCGTCCTTCTCTGAAGAACATGCAACGTCTACAAGGTTGATGGTTACAACGCCCTGATTAAAGCGTCCATAATACTTTTTCTCGCCCTCTTTGTAGTTCATCGCATGTGCAACGTTTCCTACTGCCTGTGAGCAACGGTCTACTGTGAGGAAAGAACGGCAGCCCATACAGGTATATACATCGCCATCCTTTAATTCTCTCATTACCTTTTCTGAAATATAGTCAGGAACTAAGCGCTTTGCTGAACACTGTGCTGCAAGCTGGGTAAGCTCCCAGTATTCACTTCCCTCAGTGATATTGTTCTCCTGTAAAACATAGATTAACTTAGGGAATGCAGGGGTAATATAAACGCCCTTTTCATTCTTAACACCCTTGATTCTCTGGCGAAGCATTTCCTCGATAATGCATGCAAGGTCATCTCTGGTCTGTCCCTCTGGAACCTCGTTTAAGTACATAAGAACAGTGATAAATGGTGCCTGACCATTGGTGGTCATAAGGGTGATTACCTGATACTGAATCATCTGAACACCACGATTGATTTCTTCACGAACGCGAAGCTCTGCAATCTTGTTGATCTGCTCATCGTTCACTTCAACGCCTGCCACTTCATATTCCTCGCGAACCTGCTTGCGGAACTTGTCACGGCTCACCTGAACAAATGGAGCAAGATGTGCGAGAGAGATACTCTGTCCACCATACTGGTTTGATGCAATCTGAGCAATTGCCTGTGTTGCAATATTGCAGGCAGTTGAGAAGCTCTTTGGTGGATCAATCATGGTCTCCGAAATAACGGTACCATTCTGAAGCATATCCTCTAAGTTTACCAGACAGCAGTTGTGCATATGCTGTGCAAAATAATCTGCATCATGGAAGTGAATTAAGCCCTTCTCGTGAGCCTCAACAACCTCCTCTGGAAGAAGGAATCTTCTGGTGATGTCCTTAGATACCTCGCCAGCCATATAGTCACGCTGTACTGAATTAACTGTAGGATTCTTGTTTGAATTTTCCTGCTTAACTTCCTCATTGTTGCATTCAATCAAAGAAAGAATCTGCTCATCGGTAGAGTTAGACTTACGAACTAATGCTCTCTTGTAGCGATAAGTGATATAGTTACGCGCAACAGTAAACGCTCTGTGGTTCATGAGCTGGTTCTCGACCATATCCTGAATTTCCTCGACACTTGGCGAGCGCTTCATATTCTGACAGGCAGTCTCAACATTCTTGGCGATTTCTTCGATCTGCTCCGCAGTTAATTTTTCGTAGTCAATCACTGACTCGTTTGCTTTCTCGATAGCGCCGATAATCTTTGCCACATCAAAAGTAACTTCGCTACCACTTCTTTTGATAATCTTCATAAAATCCATTCCTCCACACATCTGCCTAGTTCCCTATAAGGTCCTTGGCAAGATTAATTATACTAGATATAGTATTGATGTCAACGAAGTTTTACTACATTTTGTATTGTCAGACAATTTTAAAATTTCTCTTCCAGGACGCAAAAAAGCGCGTAAAATCAACGTTTTACGCGCTTCCCTAGCAAAATAGCTAAATCAAATGAAAGATTTTTGGTTATTTTTCGTCACCACAACATCCCGTTTCTTCTTCAAGATTTTGTGCACTACGAGAAAGTAAATCCCTATATATAGTAATTTCTTCTTCCGTTAGTCCTTTTATAAGAACTTCCTCCAAATGTAACAGATTGCGAACGGCTGCCTCATGGAATTCTGTTCCCTTTTGCGTCAGTGTGATTTTCTTCTTTCGCCCGTCATCTTCCATCGGAGTACGCACAATCACTCCCTGTTTTTCCAGCCCCTTTAAGGTATTTGACGCGGTTGCACCGGAAATCTGAAACTGATTCTCGATATCCTTCTGAAAAATGTCTTCATCGCGATGTGCATACAAAAACTGCATCATCGTGCTCTGCGCATGCGTCAGGTTCAAGCCATATTTTTCCAGCGAATTGCAGGAAAAATATTTGTCAATGCCAATGTGAACACGGCGAAGGCGATGGCCTATATGTTTTTCATAATCTGGTGTCATATGCTCTCCTCTTATGCAGTACGTCCGGTGTACAACTGATAATATTTGCCCTTTTCATCAATCAGTTCCTCGTGCGTTCCTTTTTCTATAATACGTCCCTGCTCTAAAACAATAATGCAGTCCGCATTTTTGACAGTAGAAAGTCGGTGCGCGATCACAAAGGTGGTTCTGCCGCTCATCAGCTTATCCATACCATCCTGGACGATTCGCTCTGTTCTTGTATCAATTGAGCTGGTTGCCTCATCCAAAATCAGTACTGGTGGATCTGCAATCGCCGCACGCGCAATCGCAAGCAGCTGCCTCTGCCCCTGAGAAAGATTTGCGCCATCTCCCTTCAACAGAGTGTTGTAGCCGTCTGGCAGCTGATGAATAAAGGTATCCGCATTCGCAAGCTTTGCCGCTGCATATACCTCTTCATCGGTCGCATCCAGTTTTCCGTAACGAATATTATCCATAACTGTTCCAGTAAACAGATGGGTATCCTGAAGTACAATTCCGAGCGATTTTCGCAAATCAGCTTTCTTGATTTTGTTGATGTTGATGCCATCGTATCGGATCTTGCCATCCTGAATATCATAGAAACGATTAATCAGGTTTGTAATCGTCGTCTTACCCGCACCGGTCGAACCAACAAAAGCAATCTTTTGTCCAGGCTTTGCGTACAAATCAACATTGTGAAGAACCAGTTTCTCATCTGTGTAGCCAAAATCGACATCATCAAACACGACATTCCCCTGGAGTCTTACATATTCTACAGAGCCATCGTTCTGATGCGCATGCTTCCATGCCCACTTTCCAGTGCGTTCGGCGGTCTCTGTAATCTTGCCATCTTCCTCTGTGCAACGGACGAGAGTGACATATCCATCGTCAACCTCAGGCTTTTCGTCAAGAAGGGCAAAAATTCTTTCACAGCCTGCGAGTGCCATCACGATACTTGTCACCTGCTGTGACACCTGTGAGATTGGCATGTTAAAGCTCTTGTTGTAGGTCAAAAAGCTTGCCAGCGAACCGATGGTGAATCCGCCAATATTATTTAATGCCAGAATACCACCAACTACCACAACAAGTACATAGCTAACATTTCCAAGCTGCATATTGATTGGTCCAAGAATTGAACCATAAATGTTCGCCTTGCTCGCACTCTCAAAAAGAGCCTCGTTTAGCTCCGTAAATTCATCAATACATTCCTGCTCATGGGTAAAGACCTTTACCACCTTCTGCCCGCTCATCATCTCCTCGATATAGCCATTCACCTTTGCGATGTCACGCTGCTGTGAAAGGAAGAAAGAAGAGCTTAATCCTCCGAGCTTTTTGGTGATGAACATGGTAAGCGCAACCATAAACAGGGTTACTAAGGTCAGCGGAACCGACAGTATCACCATCATCACAAACACAGACACAATCGAAATCGCGGAGTTAATCAGCTGTGGAAGACTCTGACTAATCAGCATGCGGAGTGCGTCGACGTCATTGGTGTAGGTCGACATAATGTCGCCGTGAGAATGACTGTCAAAGTATCTGATAGGCAAAGCCTCCATGTGATTGAACATATCATCACGAAGTTTTCTTAGTGTGCCCTGCGAAATCACCATCATCAGAAGTGCCTGCGCATAGGAAGCGATGATTCCCACTCCATAAAAGCAGGCCACGCGAATCAGCTCGTGGAGCAGCGCCGTATAATCTGGATTTTCCTGCCCCATCAGAGGTTTAATAAAATCATCGATCAGCGTCTTCATAAACATAGTTCCCTGCACACTCGCAAATACGGTCGCAAAAATGCAGATTACAACAAAAATGCACTGAACCATATATTTTTGTGTGATGTATGCCATCAGACGCTTCATCAGTTTTCCAGGATTTTTAATTTTAGGCATTGGCCCACGCATTCCACGTGGTGGAGGTGCCTGTCTGACTTTTTCATCTGCCATTATTCTTTCCCTCCTTCATCAAAATCTGCGCCACTTCCGCTGGTCTGTGATTCATATACCTCGCGGTAGATTTCGTTATTCTCTAACAGCTGTTCGTGTGTTCCGATTCCGTCCACACGCCCCTCTTCAAGCACAATGATTCGGTCAGCATTTTGTACAGACGAAATTCTCTGTGCAATGATAATCTTGGTTGTATCTGGAATTTCCTCCGCAAAGGCCTTCCGAATCTTTGCATCGGTCGCTGTGTCGACCGCTGAGGTCGAGTCATCCAAAATCAAAATCTTTGGTTTTTTGAGCAGTGCACGTGCAATACAAAGTCTCTGCTTCTGTCCGCCAGAAACATTTGCTCCACCCTGCTCAATATAAGTGTGATAACCCTCTGGCATTCGCTCAATAAATTCATCTGCGCACGCCAATCTGCAGGCGCGGATACATTCCTCTTCGCTGGCCTTTTCGTCTCCCCAGCGAAGATTTTCAAGAATTGTTCCCGAAAAAAGAACATTTTTCTGAAGAACCACGGACACCTGATTGCGGAGCGCTTCCATATCATACTCGCGCACATCCTTGCCACCGACCTTTACTGAGCCTGCACCAACGTCATACAGACGGCTGATTAAGCCCACAAGAGAACTTTTCGAGCTACCAGTTCCACCAATAATACCAATGGTTTCGCCGGACTGAATCGAAAGATTGATGTCCTCAAGCACCGGCTTTGCAGAGGTTTCATTATAGCGGAAGGTAACATGCTCAAACTCAATCCTTCCATCAGCGACCTGATACTCTGGATTTTCAGGATTTTTTAAGCTGCTCTCCTCCTCTAGCACTTCTCTAATACGGCGAATCGATGCAGCCGACATCGTCAGCATAACAAACAGCATCGAAAGCATCATCAGATTCATGAGAATCATCATACAATAAGAAAGCAAATTCATAAGCTGACCAGTCGTCAGTGAATTTGCAATTACCATCTTTGCCCCGACCCAGCTGATGAAAATAATACAGCTGTAAACAGCCAGATTCATGGCCGGACCATTGAAAGCAATAATCTTTTCTGCACCACAGAAGAGGTCATAGATCACCTTTGACGCCTTACCAAAGCGACCTCTCTCATAATCTTCTCTGACATAAGCTTTTACGACGCGAATCGCAGAAACATTTTCCTGAACGGATTCATTTAAATCATCGTACTTTGAAAATACCTGAAGAAAATACTTATGTGCATTCAAGGTAATCAGGGCAAGAATCAGTCCCAATACCACAATCGTCGCAAGGTAAATCAGGGCAATTCTTGTGCTGATAAAAAATGACATTACCATGGCACAGATAATAGAGATCGGCGCACGAAACATCATACGAAGCATCATAATATAGGCATTCTGCAGATTGCTCACATCGGTTGTCAGACGAGTTACCAGTCCCGAGGTAGAAAACTTATCAATGTTTGCGAACGAGAAGTCCTGTATTTTTTCAAACATGGCCTGTCGTAAATTCTTTGCCAATCCGGTTCCGGCAATCGAACCGCATCTTGCTCCCATAAATCCGCAAAACAATGAAAATGCGGCGGCAAGAATCATCAGCCCTCCCATGATAAAAATATGCTTAAGACTGTTTCCATTCACTCCTCGATCGACAATCGAAGCCATCATGAACGGGATAATCGTTTCCATGAGAACTTCTAAAATCATAAAGACTGGGGTGAGCACAGAAACAAACTTATACTGCTTTAATTCTTTTAAAATTCGTTTCATATTCCCTCCAAAATAGTTAGCCTACTAACTATTTTATTAGCAAGCTAACTATTTGTCAAGAATTACACAAAAAATCTCTGTTTTTACAATTGAAAAGCACATGTAAAAGGCATACAATGGTAAAACACATGTAATAAGAAAGAATCTGTAAATGACTATGTGATTTAATTGAGGAATTACCATGTCAAAGACAAATACTGCTACAAAATCAAGCAAATACGAAATGGATATGACCACAGGGAAACTTTTGCCAAAGATTCTCGTCTTTGCACTGCCTCTGATGGCTTCCAGTTTACTTCAGCTACTGTTTAATGCCGCAGATACCATTGTCGTTGGACGATTTGCCGGCGATGAAGCCTTAGCTGCGGTTGGCTCAACTGCTTCCTTAGTAAATTTACTGGTAAATCTGTTTATCGGACTTTCGGTCGGCACTAATGTTCTTGTCGCAAGATATTATGCTGCCAAACAGGAACGCGAGCTGTCTGAGACCATTCACACTTCGATCCTCCTTGCGATTGTAAGCGGTATCATTTTGATTTTTATCGGTGTCGTCGGCGCAAGAACCTTCCTCACCTGGATGGGCTCACACAAGGATGTCATTGGACTATCCACCATCTATGTGCGCATCTACTTCTGTGGTATGCCTACACTGCTGCTATACAATTTTGGCGCTGCAATCCTAAGAGCGGTTGGCGACACCAAGCGGCCTTTGTATTATCTGATGGCTGCAGGAATTCTAAATGTGATCTTAAACCTGTTTTTCGTCATTGTACTGCATATGAGTGTCGCAGGCGTTGCACTTGCTACCATCCTCTCACAGCTTGTCTCTGCAGGTCTGGTACTTCGCTGTCTGATGAAAAACCAGGGCTTAATCCGCGTCGAATTAAAAAAGCTGCACATTCACAAGGATAAAATGCTGCAGATTTTCCGTATTGGCTTGCCAGCCAGTTTCCAGGGAATGCTGTTTTCTTTTTCCAATGTCATCATTCAGTCTTCCATCAATTCGTTTGGAAAGATTGTCATGGCCGGAAGCGCAGCTGGTGCCAGCATTGAGGGTTTTGTATGGGTTGCAATGAACTCCTTCCATCAGGCCTCTGTCACCTTTACCAGTCAGAATGTCGGAGCAGGCAAAAAGGAGCGCATCATCCCAATCACAATACGCACACAAATCTGTGTCATTGTCACTGGAATTCTTCTCGGTCAGCTCGCTTATCTCTTTGGAAACCAGCTGCTGTCTCTTTACACGCAGACCGCTGATTCCATTGCTGCCGGAATGATTCGCTTAAAAATCATCTGTGGAACCTATGCTCTCTGTGGTATGATGGATGTCATGGTTGGAAGCCTGCGTGGTTTAGGCTATTCCATTTCTCCAATGATCATCTCCCTGGTCGGAGCCTGTGGACTTCGACTGCTTTGGATATTCACATTTTTCCGCATGGACAGATTCCACACCATTGAATCGCTTTACTGGACTTATCCAGTTACGTGGGGGATCACCTTCCTTGCACAGTTTATTCTCTTTTTGTTCGCTTACCACAGATACAAAAAGAATTCATAAGAGGTATTTATGTTCAAACTATTCACCCAGTACCGTGGGCTTCGCAAAGAAAATTACATTTTATTTTTGGGACGCATTGTAACAAATCTTGGTTCCATGGTATATCCGGTTCTCACTCTGATTATGAATCAGAAGCTCGGCTACAACGCAACCGCCGTATCCCTAATTATGATTTTAAGTGGTCTTGTACAGCTTCCGCTTGGAATCTTAGGTGGCAAGCTTGCTGACAAACATAACAAACGAAATATCATTGTCATCTTTGACAGCATCTCCATCATCTTTTATATCATCTGCGCATTTATTCCACTCAGCTGGATGACTATTTTATTTTTGATTATTGGCTCGACCTTCCAATCTATTGAAGCGCCAGCCTACAATGCATTAATTGCAGATTTAACCGCCACAAAAGACCGTGAAAGAGCTTACTCGCTCTCCTATCTTGGGGCTAACATCGGTCTTGTCGCTTCGCCAACCATCGCAGGACTTCTCTTTAAGGACTATTTGTGGCTCTCGTTTTTGATTAGTGGAATCGCAATTGCAACCTCCACCATTTTGATTTTCTGCTTCATCCGCGATATTACTCCTGTGGATCACAGCGAGGATGAATCCAGCGAATATCAGGTAAATGCAGAAGGCGTATCTACGATTTCCATTTTGAAGTCAAACCTGTTGATTCTTGTGTATATCATCGCAATGGCCTTCTACTGGAGCGCCTATGGACAGTATGGATTTTTGATGCCTCTCGACATGGCTCGCGTGCATGGCGATCAGGGTGCCGTCCTCTACGGAAGCGTATCCAGCTTAAACTGCATTGTGGTGGTCATCTTTACTCCAATCATCACCCATCTGTTTGCAAAGATGTGTGCGACCAAGAAAAACCTGACTGGTATTCTGATGGTTGCCGTTGGATATATTGTGTTTTTATTGGGCCTTGGCCATATCCCAACCTACTATATCGCCATCATTCTCTTCACCTGGGGTGAGATTTTCTCAACGATTGTCAGTGGGCCATATATTTCCGAACGAATTCCAGCCAGCCACCGCGGACGAATCAACGGTGCATTAAGCGTTGTACAGGGTTTCTTCTCTGGAATCTGTATGTACTCTATTGGACTTCTTTACGATTATGTTGGTTCCCTTGCTGCCTGGATTTTCATTTTTGCCATGCTGGGAATCGCCTCAATTGGTGCCATCATAATCATTTTCTGGGATCGCAAAAAATATCCGGCGCTATATGCAAAGACAAATGCCATCCCTCCAATCGAATAACCCATAAATGCAAGATGCCCCACTGGAAAATTCCAGTAGGGCTTTTTCATTTCTCTATTCTCTATTTACCTATTTATCTACTTGATTCGTTTTCCGACAACCACAAAACGTCCATCCTCGACATGATATGCACAGCAGGATAAGGTGATAAATTCATCCCCAAATTCAGCCGTCACTCCGGTGTCAAACTCGCTTAATTTCTTGATGTTGGTATACCAGTCATCAAATTCCTCCTGTGTGTTGGCCTCAAAGAATTTGTAGTATTTGAACACCTCATCGGTCACCAGATACACCTGCGAATAAAATACTGCAATCACCTCGTACTCGCGCTCCTCATAAAGGGAATCGAACTTGATGATAGAATGCGCCTTCGCATATTCCTCATCCGCATACTCAGTGAGTTTGCCAAACATTGTACCGTTTTTCTTGGTATGCCCGTGAATAATCAGATTTGTGGAAGGCTTTACCACCTGGTTTGTTCCGTCCAAAATCACCCCATAGGAATTGGTCTTTTTCCCAATTCCCACCTGCGAATCTGTATCCATCAGAAGACAGCCGGCGCTGTCCTTTTCCTTGTAGAAATTTTTGTCGAGATAATAATTCTCATCCCACATAGTCTGCATCACCGGGTAATCAATGATGGTATCTTCAATCTTAAGCCATCCAATCATGTCTGAATTCATGCTATACAGTTCTTCATACTTTGGCAGAATCGCTGTCTCTACATACTCTGCGAGCACCTCCTCCGGCATTTCGGTATCCGCTGCATCGATGATTTCTCCAAGTTCTTCCTGCTGCTTTACGGAAGCTCTGCGCTCTGAAATACGATGTCCGACCTCGTATAATACGCCCACAAGTCCCACGACAAACAGCACGATAAATACCGCCAGCATTCGCTTTTGCAATGTGGATAGCTGCATTAATCTGCCCTTTATGGATGCAAGAATTTTACTCATTTTTGGCTTCATACATTCTCCATAACAGTAACGAAACAACGTCCCTCGTTTCGCCATAACAATAGTATAGGGTTAGCGTAAATACGCTAACCCTATTATAATCCTTTTCAAAGAAAACACCAGCAGCATTGCGTGTAAATTGCACATCATTCATAAATCCTGCAGTTTTTCGAAACCAGCTCATCGCCCTGATACTCCAGGCGCATGCTAAAGAAGGGACCATCTTCCAAAAGAAGCTTTAAGAAATCACGATCTCCTTCCCAGAGATTTAAGTCCATAATTTCATCTTTGGGAATCCAGCGAAGTTCTCCCTCATCGCAATCTGGAACCGGAAGCTCATCAATAGACATATTGGAATTATGGACCACGAACTCCGTCCCCCTGGTTCGAAAACCATCTGCGGTGAACAGATGCATATATTCTGTTCCCCATTCATCCGACACAAAGGTGACAATTCCGCGATAGGAATAGTGAGTTAATTCCAGGCCGGTCTCCTCCTTTGCCTCGCGAAGCAGGCATTCCTCAGGGCTCTCCCCTGCTTCAAACTTCCCACCGATGCCTATCCATTTTCCAGCGTTTTCATCTACCTTTTTCTTGTTACGAAGCATCATCAAATATGCACCTGCCTGCTCCACATAGCAAAGTGTGGTATTGCGAGCAGGTGGTATCTCACGCGCACTTTTTGACTCTGTGATTTCCTGTGGCTTAATAACTTCATTTTCTGAAGCAGACTTCTTTGGTTTCACAGCGCCTTCTCCCAAGGCCAGCCTGCTATTCTGATAGCCTGCCCCTTCCGTGACATCCTCTCCAAACCACTCTGGCGCAACAAAACAATTCGCCTGTTCGAGCGAATCAAATTCCACCTCGACCAGCAACAGCCCCTCATAGGCGCCATGAAAGATATCCAGCTCCGCCAATGTCCCGGAATGAATATTGTCTCCAGTCTCATCTTTCCTTGGAAGATATTCACCATCAAGCAGTGGAATCAGATAACGCGTCTTATCAATCACGATTCCCTGTGAGTTTGGAAGCATCTGTTCAAAGGCCACCTTTGTCAACGGAAGATTTGCTTCCTCCCTTGCCACAAGTCCCTTTCCCTTATAGGTGAGATAATATTCCTCTCCGTCTCTTCGCACTCTCACTACGGGTTCTGTCGACAGATATCCCTGAGTGATTTCCTTTGCCGTATATTTTTCTAAATTCTCCGGCAAATGCCTTACCAGAAATTTACGTTCAATTTCCATAGCCATCCTCAAATCATTTTATTATTTATGCCATCAGCCTATTCACCTTTTCTTTTATAGTGAAGAACAAAAATTCCCAATGACATGAAAATCAGTCCAAACAGGTTTCTAAGACCAAAGCTTTCGCCAAGCATAATACAGCTCATCAGCGTTCCAAAAATAGGAATCAAAACATTAAAAATTGCGATTTCGCTGATGGGATTATAGCAGATTAACTGGTTATACAGGATAAAGGCCACCATAGATATCGCAATGAGCCCTAACAGCAGAAATCCCCCTGCTACCGTCACCTGCGTAAAGCGTCCTCCCGCCAAAAGCCCAACCAAAATTAACATCACTCCGCCCGTCAAAAGGCTGTAGGCTGTGGCTGTAATTGCAGGAAGTTTCTTTGTCACAATTCTTGTAAGAATTCCCCCAAAGGCAGAACAGACACAGTTTAACAGAATCATGCCCTCTCCGTTTAGAGCAAAGCCACTCAAATCAGAGCCAAAGTTTACCACAATGATTCCAGCAAGTCCAAAGATGCATCCAACCCATTTATTGATGGTCAGCTTCTCCTTAAAAATAAAAAGAGCCAACAGAATCAATAGAAACGGCGACAAGGAATTAATAATGGATGCCTTGCCACCTTCACAGTGTGAAAGCCCTGTATAAAAGCAGTAATAGTGAAGTGCCGTGTTGACTAATCCAAAGAAAAGCACAAGAAGCACCAGCTTTCCCTTTTCTTTTGCATTCACAGCCTCACCTGTCATTGCCAAGGACTGTCCCTTTTTCTTTGCAACGAAAAAGGTTAGTAGCCCCGCGGTTGCAAAACGTACGCCGGCAAAGAGCATTTTCCCGCCGGCGTCATTTGCACCTATCCTCCATTCCACCATTCCAAGTTTAATGAAAGGATAGGCGCAGCCCCATGCGAACATCGCAATCAGGGCAAATATGATAACAAATTGTTTTTTCGTAAAAATATTAGTATTCATAGAAATGATTATACATTAAACTGCTTCACCATGTCTTCTAATCTTTTTGCGTGATCAGATAATTCTTCCGTTGCAGCTGCAGTTTCCTGTGCGGTTGCAGTATTCGACTCAACAACGTCAGTGATTTTTCCAATCTCTGTAATAATCTCTGCAGAATTATCTGCCTGTTCCAGGGTATCTGCCGAAATTTCATCAAAGGTATCTGAAATATTTGCAGCCTTTCCAACGACGCTGTTCATGCTGCTTGTTGCAAGCTCTGAATGCTTCTTTGCAGCCTCAACTGCTACAAGACATGCGTTGATATATTCTGCGGTCTTTGCTGACTCATTTGCACACTTCTCAGCAAGATTTCGAACCTCTTCTGCAACGACAGCAAAGCCCTTTCCTGCTTCACCCGCTCTTGCCGCCTCAACAGAAGCATTTAATGCAAGAATGTTCGTCTGGAATGCAATCGTGTCAATCACTTCGACAATCTGCTTGATGTCTGATGACATAGCCTCAGCTGTCTCAACGGCTTTGTAAACCTCTTCTAATTCAGCGCTACCCTTGCGAATGTCCTCGTTGAGTTCATGGATTTTCATATTTGCACTCTGGCAATTCTTAGAGTTATTGTCAATCTTGTCAGAAATGTTTCCAATACTTGTCTGAAGGTTTGAAATAGAAACAGCCTCAGACGATGAGCTGTTTGCCAATGCTTCCGCCGCCAAAGCGAGCTGGCCTGCGCTGAGATGTACCTCGCTAGCAGCCTCCTGCACACGAATAATCAGTTCTCTCAAAATAGTCTTGATTGAATTTACCGCACTCGATAGTTCATTAAATTCACCAGGATACTCTGCCATATCATTTACAGCAAGATTATAATCAGCCATCTGACCTAAAACTTGGTTTGCTTCCTTGATCATTCCAGAGACCTCACCAGTCAGTCGATACATATTGCCTAACATCTGGCCAATTTCATCCTTCGGCTGTCTGATTTTCTTCGTCTGCTCACTCGTCGATAAATCACCTTCGGCAAAGGATTCGTTCATCTTATTTAAGTTCTTAATTGGATTTGAAATCTGACGTGAGAACAGAACACTCACAACGCCACCTAAAACAACTGCAATCACAGCCACAATAATACTAATTTTGATGGATGACTGCTGGCCTGAAAAAAGTTCTGTCTGATTTGCACTAACAATAACATGCCATCCAAAAGCTGTCGCATTTGCATAGCCTGTGCATCTTGTTTCGCCATCAAGCTTGTAGGTCGTATAACCGCCCTCATTGCTTAATACTTCTTTTAGCATAGCGATTTCGCTGCTGTAAGCACTCTCGCCTTCGTGCTCATTAATGACATTTTCCAGGTTGAGCACCTTATCGCTATCCTGATGTGCAATCACAGTTCCCTGCGCATTCACCATATAAACATTTCCGGTTTCACCAAAGGTGATATCCTTCGTGCAATCAGAAAGGAAGTTGCCGTCCATTCTTGCATACATCACGCCAATGATGTTGCCAGTCGAAGAATCTCCGTTTTCATAGACAGGAACTGCTAAAAGCATAATCATCACGCCCTGTCGAACAGAATCCTCCAGTGGATCTGATGCATATTTGTTTCCTGAAACTGCCTGTTTGAAGTATTCTCTTTCAGATACATCTGCAACAGTAACAAAATCACTGGTAAGTGTTTTTCCCTCCAAGCTTGCAAAACCAATATCTCCAAGACCTCTGTTTTCAGCGATTTTAAAGAAGGTTTCTTTTTGCTGAACAGGATCAATCTCGCTGTCATAAGCAATTGGGCTGGTTGCCATACCTTCAAGGAAGGTGAAATATTCTCCCACGGATGCGTCAATTGCCTCACTCACCTCGTCGGCAAGACTCGTCATTTCATTTTGAACAACCTCGTCAAGAGCCATGCCCGTGACAACTACAGATACTGCGCCCACAATAATTGCTACTGCGAGCATAAGCACAATACAAAGTGCCATAAGTTTCACGCCAATTTTTTTCCTCATAAGAACCCCCAATCTTAATAATAGCCTTACAAAGGAAATTATACAGTACCTTAGTCCTAGATTCAACAACTTTCATCTGCAAAAAACAGAGGTTTTCGGGGCTTTTATAACTGTAACGAAAATGAAAGCAAATTCCGTTACAGTAAAAAAAGAGTGCACCATCAGCGCACTCTTTTAGATTCCTATTTTGTTGTCGAATTAGAACTGAGCAACCTCATCCACTGGCTTTCTTGCCGAAAGAACTGGAGTATTTGCTGCCTCACCAATTGCAATAATGGAAACGATCTGCTCGGTCTTTGGAATATCTAATGCCTTGCGTAATTCTACTGAATCACGAAGTCCCATAATCAAAGTATCATAACCCTTGTCCTTTGCTGCGAGAACAAGATACGCATTTGAAAGACCAAGGTCATAAGCGCCCCACTTGTTTCCTAACTCATTGTCAGGCTCACCCGCCGTAAAGCCTGCGGTATCCTTCACGTAGGTGGTAACAATATATGATGCATTTGCACTGCTCTTCTGGTTAAAGCCAGGCATGCAAGCACTAACTTTTGCTATGCGCTCTGGAGTGTTTGCCACATAAAAGCGTGCGGTCTGTGAATTCTTCCAAGATGGTGCAAGCAAAGCATCACCAATGATTTCCTTGATGGTATCGTCAGAAATCATAACGCCTTCCTTGTAGCCTCTTGCACTTCTTCTAGCCTTGATTAACTCTTTAAAATCCATAGTATAGTTCTCCTTTGATCCCAATATTCGTTATAAAATATAACCCTGTGGCTTATATTTTACTACAAAAAAGGAGTGCGGACAATGTCCACACCCCTTAAAATTAAATAAGACTTCCGAGAAAATTCCTCGGAAGTCTTGTCTTTAACAGTGTTTCTAAATATATGGGTTTCCACAATATGGATCCACCGGACTTTTTCCTTTAAACTCACTTCGTCCCATAAGCTTATCCATTAACGCAACTCTTGAAAACTTATTATTATCATATGCATTGATATATGTTTTCATCATTGGCGCGTCAAATAGATGATACGGATTCTGTGTACTGATAAACAAAGTAGGAACCTCCGCTGTAAACCATGGTGCATCATCACCCACTCCAAAGAACACATTCCAGTCTAAACGAATTACTGTATTGTTAGATGCTGTTTCCACATTTGCAACATACACATACAAATCATATAATTGCTTAAACTCTTCCACTCCACGAAATAGCTCCTGCATTTGAGCTTCAACATCCGGGGTTACATTCTTACCTTCAAAGTGCTCTGGCTTAACACGTGTTTGACGGTTTCTAACAGTTACCTCGAATCCTTCTTTCTCAAATAAACACTTCATTTCCTGTACAACTTCATGCTCAGGATCTAAATCATGTTGGATTACATTCAAATATACTCTCTTTGTTTTCTCTGGCGATAATGGCAAGAGATTCTGATCATCTCTTACAAGAGTAATGGACTCATCTGCACATTTTTCTTGCCACTGACGCGTTTGGTCACAACCAATGACTGACATAGCTGATTCTTCAGGAATCAAAGTTCCTGCGGCCTTCTTTTCATGCAAATGAAGTGATGCTTTTGTAGCTAATATTCTTGTTACAGCTTCATCTAATCGTTCTTCTGTTAATATACCGTTTTTAATTCCATCTAACACAAAATGAAAATCTTCATCTAGGCCACGATTGAATAAAATCATGTCACATCCATTTGCTAACGCTTGTGGAATTGCCTGTTTTCTTTGCATAGCGCATGTAAATCCTACCATCTGTGTAGAATCGGTACATATTAAACCATTAAACTTAAGTTCATCCCTTAAAACACCTTGAACTATTTCTTTTGAAAGTGTTGCAGGTCTTAAACATTCTTCTCTTGTCGCCTGTGGATTCAATTCCTTAACCAGATTTGGTTGAGCAATGTGCCCCACCATCACTGTCTTTGCTCCGTGCTCAATTAGAGTACGATAAATATTCCCATAGGTCTTTCGCCATTCATCTGACGATAAACTATTTACAGATGTCAACAAATGCTGATCTCGTTCATCCATTCCATCACCTGGAAAATGCTTTATAGAAACAGCAACGTCTTCCTCATCTGCCGCTTTCATATACTCTAATGCACAAGATATTATAGTCTCTGAATCATTTCCAAATGTTCGAACATTTGTAATTGGACTATGAAATTCATTATCAATATCTACGATTGGTGCAAATGCCCAATTTAAACCGAGCGCTGCCCCTTCTTGACATGCAGCTTTTCCCATATGATATGCATTATCAAGATTTCCTGTTGCCGCTACAGCCATAGGTTTTCCAAAAGTGCTGCCTTCAACAATCGCACCATTTCCACCTGATTCAAGATTGGCTGCCAACAATAACGGAATATTGGCCTTTTCCTGTATACGTTTATAAATAGAACGCAATTCGTCTTTAGGAGCCATTCTAAACATCATTCCACCAACTTTTATATCCGAAAGCATATGATGTAAATAGTCTTCCTCGCCACTAACTCCTAAAGGACAAAATATTTGTCCAACCTTTTCCTCTAATGTCATTAATGAAAGAGTTTCCTCTACCCACTTTACACTCTCATCATTTAAGAAAAAGGGTTTACTCTTTAAATCTACCATTTATTGTTCCTCTTTTTACTTCTTAGCGGATTCTGTTTTTCTATTTGAAAAGCCATTCTTTATAAGCTGAATCAGCTGCTTCCCCTGTTGTGTACACAGGAAGAATACCACCATGAATATTCCCGTACATATATTACTGTAAGCAGATCTAACTGCTGCTTGAGTATTTACTTCAATTCCATAGTCTAAAAACTGCATCGCAAACGTTGCGAGCAATATTCCAATTGCATCGTTAGAAAAACTACCTATGAAAAATCCCATAAACACTGGCATAATTGCACTAAAAGCAGTTCCCACAGTACCTAATGTTGATGCTACAGCACTCAAGCTTGGAGCAGCCTGCGACACGAGAAGTACTGATGCCAGTCCATATAACATACCGGACACAATAAATGTTTGAAGAACATTTTTCTTCTCATTAATACCAATATCCACAGCAGCTTCTTGATTATTTGCAAGAACCTCTGCTTTTTTTCCTGATAAAGTAAATGTATTGTATACGTAGTATATCAATATCGCCAATACAAATATCAATAATTCCCATGGCAAAGTACCAAACATGTTCAAAGAGTTATCGGATACAATTACAATACCACTTCCCTTATTTACGATGTTTGTCAAGGACTCTAATACAAGCGCCATACCAATGGTACAGATAATAATTGGTAGTCTACCATATATGTATACGCCTGCAATTACAATGCTTGTAACTACCGATAAGAGAACACAGATTAGTAACATAACCCATGGTCCTAAAGAGTATGTTTTGCACCAATATCCTGCCGTGATACCTACAACTGTCATAAGCGCTCCGCCGGAAAAATCAAATCTTCCATTTTTAATCTGGATTGCCAAGGCATAGGCAATACACACGGAAGCTATAACCTTTTCTGTCATAATCTGCCATGAAATTGCTGTTGTACCAAAAGGCACTCCTCTCATGCTGCTTATAATTAAGAACAGAAGAAATATAACCACAGGCATAATCAATGACATTATAATTCTTTTTACTATACCTGTTTTTTTACTACCTGCACCATTCATTCTACTTTCCTACCATTTCCTGCCTTATCTGGCTTTCAATGCGTCAATTGACATATCATTACTGTTAAGAGCTGCGCTTAATTCTGCAAATGAAGCTTTTTCTCCATTATAAGTAAGCATAAACTGCTTTACATCATCAGCGCTAAAGAATGCGCTAGAAGCATCTGCTGTAGAATGCAAACTCTTCTGGAATGCTTCTAAACCTTCATCACCTGTAATATAAATCTGATCTGTATCAACCAATTTTCCAAATACTGCCTCACCTGATGGTACATCCTCATAAGCATATCCATTTAATCTATCAATCATCTGTACTACAGGGAATATAATAGATTCAACTGGTGAAACTGTAATCTGCTTAATCTGTCCCTTGCTACCAAAAGACTCAATATAAGTATTTTCCCATCCAGTAGCATATAAGCTAATATCTGCTTTAGACTCAATCAATGCATTATATGTAAAGCTAGAAGATGCAAATGATGCACATGCAGTCATCTTATTATTTGTAAAGAATGATGAGCTAAAACTCATACTAATTCCATCTACCTCTTCATAATACATTGGATTTCCATCTGCATCTTTTCCTGTCTGAACAACTGTTACTGGGGTACCATTAGTTTCAGCCTTATCCCCAGCATTATACTCGTCTACTAATTCCATAAAATGATTTACACCAGTACTAACCTGTAATGGATACCATGCTACAGGCATTACAGCAATACCAACTTCTGTATGTCCATCCTGCTTTACAATAGCGTCAAACATTGCTTCTGCAGTATTCTCACATCCAGAGTGTCCATCAATAGCAGAACCAACAAAACGTTCGTTTTGTAATACGTTCATATTTGGTGCACCTGTTGCATAAATTGAGTTTGCAAAATCACACCAATATCCACCAAGGTACGCATCATAGTCCTCGCACAAGTCAAGAATTGCTTCAGCTGCACCCATGTCCTGATTTAAGATAATACCTCTATATCCCTGTGCAAGATATGTTTCAGCAGTAGAGATCTGCTCCTGAGAAGAGAATCCTCCATTCACATACTCATATTCAAATCCCAATTCTTCTGCTAAATAATCAAGATATGCACAAGACGCATCGTATAACGCTCCTGATGTATCAAAGGATAAAACTGCTATCTTATAAGTTTTTCCTCCCTGTGCACCATCTGTTCCTTTGCCCCCTGATGCGCCACAACCGATCATCGAAAACATCATTACGGCGACAACAAGCATTGCTAATACTCTTTTCATTTTTCTTTCCTCCTATTTTTGTTTAATATATTTAACCCCAATCTATTGGAGATTAAACCAAATAAAATCATATAATTATATTATCGCGGCAAAGTCTTCGCCTTTTTCCTACAAGTCAGCAATACAACTGCTACGAAAATAATAGCAACAAACAAATTAACAAGTTTTGCTTCAATCTGCAGATACTGCAAACCATCAGTTACTAATGTATATGTAACTGTACCAATTAATGCTGCGCTTATCTTTGATTTCATTCCTCCTGCCAAAGGCATTCCACCCATAATCAAGCAAAGCATTACAGTCATTTCCATTCCGTTTCCGGCCTTAGCATCGGCAGTACCATTCAATCCGACATATACAATAGATGCTATTACAACACAAACTCCAAGTATCAAATACATTACTACCTTATACTTCGTCGTATTTACACCTGATTGCTGAACAAAGATTTCATTTGCGCCAATTGCCTTCGCATTTCTACCAATTCTAGTGTAGTTAAACATGTAAGTAGTTATCACTGCGACAATAATCATAACAATAATCAGTGTCGTTGGCTTTCTAAACATATTCATCCAACTTCCAGCAATCTGCATAGTTATGTACTGTCCACCGCCCAACTTCTGAATAATTAGAATGTTGATACCATAGATAATAAACTGTAAAAATAGTGAAGTAACAATTGAAGGCATGTTCAGTATTACAGCAACCGCACCATTTACAACTCCACATATCACAGAGATTACCAAGCTCAAAACAACTCCAAGCAAAATACTTCCTGTCCATGCATTTGACAACATAATCAATAGTGCATACATAGATAGCTGTGCACCAATACTAATATCCATATATCCCAATGAATACACAAATACTGCTCCCATCGCCATCAATGCATTTACTGTAATATGTTTCACAATACTTTTAAATGGGCCTGGATTCCAGATGCTCATTCCCGTAACCATTGGTGGCAATACCGTAAATAAAACCAGACAAAGAATCAAACCTCCATAGGCAGCCAATGAGAGTGCGTTCTTCTGTAACCAGCCCTTTGTAATTATCTTACTTTTTTGATTTCCCATGACAGCCTCCTATATCATATACTCAATAATGTCTGTCTCTTTCAAATCTGGCGAACGCATGAACTCCTTTTGAACAGCAAAGTCCTTCATAATAATCAAACGATCAACCATACCTATTAGTTCTGCAAGCTCCTCACTAATAATAATTATTGCTTTTCCCTGCTTCTTCATATCAGTAATAATCTGATACATTGCTTGCTTAACACCAATATCTACGCCTCGAGTAGGGCAATCCATAATAAGAACATCACTATCCTTTGCGGTCCATTTTGCAAAAGAAACTTTCTGTTTATTTCCTCCACTAAGTGTATTAACCCATTGTTTTCTAGTTTCACACTTAATACGATATTCTTCAATCTCTGCTTCTGCCATACGCTTTGCAGCTCTTGGACTTACAAATATGGCTTTTTGTATTTCCTTCAAAGATGGGAATACGATATTCTCATCGATTGCCCCCTGAAGAATCAATGCCTCTTGGTCCCTGTTTTTGGAAATATAGCCAATTCCCTCTTTTACTGCCACAACGCAATTCTTGATTTCAACTCCGTTTCGAATAACAGAGCCTTTCTCAATCTTTTCAAGACCAAATGCAATTCTTCCAATATCATGCATACCGCACTCAGACAAACCACCAAAGCCTATGATTTCCCCTTTGTGTAGTGTCAAAGAAAAATCATTTATATTTCCTACAGAAACATTTTTGATTTCTAAGGCAACTTCTTCTTGGCAAGATGCGTCATAATCCTCACGGTAATATTTATCACCAATCTCACGACCTACCATCTTATGACGTATATCTTTTTCCAAGCCTTTTCGCAGTTCTGGATCTTTGGACTTCTGTAATTCCTCTTCATCTAAAATTCCTGTAATATGTCCATCTCTCAAAACAGTTAGTGCTGTACAATGTTCAAGAATTTCATCCATATCATGTGAAATAAATATTACTGACTTATTTTCTTTCACCATACTATGTATTACTTTATATAAGAGCTCTCGTCCTTCTAAAGATAACGCAGTTGTAGTCTCATCCACGACAAGCAACTCCACATCACTTTTCATAGCACGAACAATTTCAATTAGTTTGCGCTCCTCAAAGCTGTATCTGTCAATATGATCTTTTCCACGAATATGACCTATCCCAAACTGCTCAAGCAACTCATCAGCAGCTTGAAACATTTTTTTCATATTTACAAAACCAGCTTTCGTAAACTGCTCTTCCTGTCCAGCAAACAAATTTTGCGCCACAGTTACTCCTGGTATTGTATTGGCTTCCTGAAGAATCATACTGACTCCATTTTGTTGTGCATCTACCATGGAATCTGGCGCCCAATGCTTTCCTTTAAAAAACATTTCTCCACTAGTAGCTTTCTGCATACCTGCTGCAATGGATGTGATTGTAGATTTTCCAGAACCATTTTCGCCTACAAGACCTCGAATCTCTCCCCGGTATACTTGCAAATCAACACCAGCCAGAGCAATCGTTGAACCAAAATTTTTCTGCATATTTTTGATTTCCAGTAAAACTTCCTTCTCCGCCATTTTCTATTCCTTTTCTTTTTATTCCGTTTATATTTTGCTTTTCACATATTATAAAATACTGGCTACATTTATCTAGTATTTTTGAGATATATTTGATAATATTGTGATATTGTTCGTTGTCTTTTACACCTATCAAAGAAAGGTCATATATAATGAATAAAACTATCTCAAATGCACTCCAAGACTTATATTTAACAACTACAGTTCCATTTCTCATTATAGATAATAATGGAATTGAACAAACCTCATTTCCAAAGGATATTTTTCAATTCTACAAACAAAACTTTCTTGAAACACTTATACAGTCTCTTCGTGACTCATCCAACCCAGAGGGGATTCTTCTGTACCAGCTTGAAGAATTTTATTTCTGCGCAATTACCACATTAGATAAATCTTTCTATCTCGTCACGTTACCAATATATTCGTCAGACATCAGTAATGAAGCAATGTTTTCATCAATAATTCGTTTCATCAATAATAATCGAACTTCCGATTTAAAATATTTGGTTCGCTATTTACCTAACATTTCCACCTATATACTAGGTAGATTTGCTAATTTAGCCCGACTTATTTATGGCTCAACTCCAACAGACTCTATTTATATCAAACACAATGTTCCTGATGAATCTATGATTAATACTACCTTGTCCGGCAACACTCATCTTCTTGAGGCCGAATATGATTTAACTGAGACACTTGAAACCAAACCAGCAAAGCGACCACACCACTCGGTACATTATGGATATGGTATGGAAAGTGCAATTATTCGAGGAGATGCAAATGCCTTTTTAGAAGAATATAAAAAACCTATGATTGGTTCACTTGGACAAATGAGTCTAAATCCATTGCAGCAAGCAAAATATGGTTTTATCTGTGGAATATTCAACATCTCCCGTGCAGCCATAAAAGGTGGTTTGCCTACGGAATATTCCCTAGAGCTAAGCGACATTTATTGTCAACAAATGGACGCTATGAACTCTATACAGCAAATTGATAAACTAATTGTTTCAGCAGGGATAGATTACTGCAATAAAGTAAAACAATACGGTAAGCAGAATAAATACTCACCCTATACCAAAATAGTGTTAGATTACATACGCCGTCATATTTTTGAACCGATTAAAATGGAAGATTTAACCTTTGAAACAAGTTTAAACCGAAGAAGTTTATCTATTTATTTTCAAAAAGATACCGGCCAATGCATTACTGACTACATCACTCAACAACGTCTGCAAAAAGCTAAGCAGCTTTTAACAACCACCAATTTAAGTATCATCCAGATTAGTGAGCTTTTATGTTTTTCATCTCAAAGCTATTTTGGGAAAAAATTTAAAGAATACCAGGGAATTACTCCAAAAGAATATCGCGATTCATTACCTGTATAAAACCAAAAGGTAGGAATGACACATCACCATTTGAAAGAAGTTCTGTAAGCTCTGCATCTGATAACTTCAAAAAATATGAGAAAAATTTTGAATCAAACTAATCCTTATATGGCTAAATCATAACAAATCTGCATAGAAAACAAGCCATATAAGGATTTTTCTGGCTAAAGACAAAAAAAACCAGGAATGAAATCTCTTTCATCCCTGGTTAATTTCAAATTTACCCCAACTCTTGACAAAGAGTCAAAATTAGCACATTGGCTTTAAGTCATCTGAGATGATTAAGGTAGCTTCGGTAGCTGCCTGAATTTCTTCTACAGAAAACTCTGGGTTGTACTCAGTAAGAACGATACCCTTATCGGTCACTTCCATAACACCCATCTCGGTAACAATCATGTTAACCTGAGCCTTAGCGGTAAGTGGTAAGGTACAATCCTTAAGGATCTTTGGTGCACCCTTCTGGGTATGCTCCATAGCTACGATAACCTTTCTAGCACCAACTACAAGGTCCATAGCCCCACCCATTCCAGGAACCATCTTTCCAGGAATGATCCAGTTTGCAATGTTACCATGCTCATCAACCTGTAATGATCCAAGGATAGTAGCATCTACATGGCCACCACGGATGATAGAGAAAGAAGTAGCTGAATCGAAGAACATTCCGTCCTTTGCGATACCAGCTGGCTGTCCACCTGCATTTACAATATAAGCAGCATCTGGGTTTGAAGGATCAGCATCAGCAAGTCCGATGAATCCGTTCTCTGACTGAAGAGTAAGAGATACGCTTGGATCAAGGAATGCTGGAACCATGGTAGGAAGACCAATACCAAGGTTTACAACGTCACCATCCTTTAACTCTTTCGCTACACGCTTAGCGATAAAAGGTTTGATCTGTTCTTTTTCCATAATTATGCCTCCTCCTTTACTACTAAGTAATCTACATAAATGTGTGGAGTCTCAACATAATCTGGGCCGATTTCTCCAGCAGGTACAATCTTCTCAACTTCAACGATTACGATATCTGCAGCAGATGCCATTGGAATGTTAAAGTTTCTGGTTGAACCCTTATAACGGATATTTCCGGTTTCGTCAGCAACATATCCCTGGATAATTGCTACGTTTCCACGAATAGCCTTCTCTAAAAGGTACTCCTGTCCATCTAACTCGATGATCTGTTTACCCTCTAAAGTAGTCTGTGAAGAAGAATCAGCTACGATTGTGCCGATTCCGGTTGGGGTAAGGAATCCGCCAAGTCCAGCTCCGCCTGCACGGATCTGCTCTGCAAGAGTTCCCTGTGGCTGTAATTTAAGATCAAGTTCTCCAGCGTTAAACTTCTCAGCAACTTCCTTGTTGAGACCTACGTGAGTAGCAATTAATCTCTTAATGCAGCCATTGTGAAGGAGACGTCCAGTTCCTTCGTTTTCAAAACCACCATCATTACATACAACGGTAAGATTTTTTGCTGTTACTTCGTTGCAGATAGACTTTGCAGTACCGTTGGTCATGAATCCACCAACTAATACGGTGTCGCCATCTTTAATTAAAGCAGCAGCTTCTTTTGCGGTAATAACTTTTGTTTTTCCCATAGTTTCCTCCGGTTATTTATAGTCTTATACCATTCAATTATAGTCCTCTAAGTATGTTTTCTCAACACAAAACACTGTCTATTTTTTAACAAGTATTTGCGTTTTCTGTAGCATCACAGTTGTATCATGATTGCTTTATGGTTGCTTTATGGTCGCTTTATGGTCGCTTCAGAAGTTTGCCATTTTCTTGTTTGCAGAGGTATTTTTCTTGGGTGGTTCTGGGGTTTACCTCTTCTTTTTTCTTTTTCTGATTTCGCAGAGGTATTTTTTCAGGCTGTTTTTTGTTTTTACCTCTTTTCTTTTCTCTTTTGGATATCGCAGAGGTATTTTTTCGGGCCACTTTTTGCTTTTACCTCTTTTCTCTTCTCTTTTTCAAATTCGCAGAGGTATTTTTTCAAGCCACTTTTTGTTTTTACCTCCTTTCTCTTCTTTTTTGATTTCACAGAGGTACTTTTCTTGCAAAAGTACCTCTAAACTTTTCATTTTTTCTTTGAGAAGAGGTATTTTCTCAATGCAGCTTTATTTTTTACCTCCTCGCCTTTCTTTTTGAGATTTCGCAGAGGCATTTTCCCAAAATGCCTCTGATTTTTACCTCTACAGATTTCCTTTTCCATTTTCACAGAGGCAATTTTCTGGCCACCTTTGATTTTTGCCTCTTTTCTTTTCTCTTTTGGATATCGCAGAGGTATTTTTTCGGGCCGCTTTTTGTTTTTACCTCTTTTCTTTTCTCTCTTTGATATCTCAGAGGTATTTTCCCTGGCCACTTTTTGTTTTTACCTCTTTCTCCTCTCTTTTTTGACTTCACAGAGGTACTTAGCTTGCAAAAGTACCTCTGAACTTTTCATTTTTTCTTAGAACAGGGGTATTTTCCCAGACCGCCTGTAATTTTTACCTCTACGGCTTTCCTTTTCTAATTTTGCAGAGGTATTTTCCCAGACCACCTCTAATTTTTACCTCTACGGCTTTCCTTTTCTAATTTTGCAGAGGTACTTTTACAAAGTACCTCTGAACTTATCATTTTCCCCAACGAGAAGCCCCTTTTATTTTAGGAAATCGAAGCAATTCCCTATACCTAGACAAAACACGCTTCACGAGTTTCGTCTCTGATTAGCGGTCATCAAATCTCCTCGCATGCAGACACGCAGTCGTTTTTTTCTCGCCTCTGATTAGCGGTCATCAAATCTCCTCGCATGCAGACACGCAGTCGATTTTCCTCATCACCATAACATAAATGCCCCGGCAAAGGCCGGGGCATGAAGACCAGTATTTAGTTAGCAGAAGAACGAAATCAGCGGGATTGTAATAATCGACAGGATGGTCGTGATTACAATTCCTTTGCTGGATACCAGCTCGTTTTCTCCATAATTTCGGTTAATCATAAGCACAAGCGCACCAACAGGCATTGCAAGCTCATAGATGAAAACTGATTTTACCATCGGATCAACTGCAAATCCCTTCAAAATAAGCGCTGCAACAATTGGAATGACAAGCAGCTTAATTACAGAAAAGATATATACTCTTGCACCTGCAAGATACTCTTTTACAGGGAACATCGCAATTGAGATACCTGTGACAAACATAGAAAATGGAATGGTCGCATTTCCCAAGTAGCTGCAGATAGTCACAATTGGGTCGCCCACCTTATCTGCTGTAACATTACAGAAATACAGAATAATTGCCAAAATGGATGCGATACTTCCAGAGTTAATCATCTTAAGCCAAGGAATTTTCACCTTACCGCCCTTTGACTTTGCAGCAAGGAAGATTCCATAGCTGTAGATTAACACATTAAACATGATGACATAAAAGATAATATATACCGTTGAGCTGCTTCCAAAAAGTGCACTCAAAATTGGAATCGCCATGAATCCAACATTTGAAAAAACAATCATCGAATTATACTGATATTTTGTGCCATCCTTAATATTTAAGACAAAGCCAATCAGCAAACCGATTACAATTAAGACTACATAATAGATGGCTACAAATAACAGATTGATTGCCATATTCTCATTGGAAATTGCTGAATGATCTGCAACCAGAACAGAATTGATAATCAAAAGCGGATTTAAAATCTGTGCAACTATGGTAGAAAGCGCACCATAGCCCTTTGCCTCTACCCAGTTTTTCTTATAAGAAAAGTATCCGCATCCCATCATAAATACAAGCGCAATCATTCTTCTCAATAAAATCATAAACGATGTCATATTCTCGTACTCCTATCAAAAGTTATCCTCTGCATAAATAGCAAATTATAAATAGAAAAATATATAACAAAATATATAGCAAATTTTATAGCAAAATTTATAGCAAGCAGCGCCCAATATTCTTGCAGGCAAGCATGCAGTCAATTTTCCTCGTCGCCATAACACAAAACGAACATCCTCATCTGGCTATCGTGCGCTTTAACCTAACACCTGGTCTGCCACTGTAAGCAGTTCTGAAAATGTGGTAATCTTTGGTACCTGGTGATCGATTTTGCCGAAGCCATAAGCTGCATGAATAAATGCCAGCTCAGCTTCCATGGTCGCATCGTAATCGCCCTGAATATCACCAATATAAGCCGCATCATCTAACTGATTGCGCTCATACAAAAGACGAATATTTGCACCTTTTTGAAGGTTATTGTTGCCATAGCACTCAATGTCCTCAAAATAATGGCCAAATCCGTAGTGATACAAAAAGGCTTCGATATAGCCAGACTGACAATTGCTGACAATATACAGATGATACTTTTCCTTCAATTGAGATAGCGTATTCTCTAAATCAGGATATAGCACACCTCCTACACGTCGAAGATATTCATTTTCATATTCTCCGCAAAACTGCAGAAGCTCATAGCGTTCTTCCATCGGTAAATCACCAAACAAAATATCAGCAATGACATTCATGGTCTTTCCCATGACACGCTGCATATCCTCCACAGTGATTACACGATTCTTGTAGCCGCGGATGCTAAGTGCCTCCGTCCAGGAGTCCGCAACCTGTTTAGAGGAATCCCATAGGGTTCCATCCATATCAAAAATCAGTCCTAGTTTTTCCATTTGTTTTCCTTAATCCGCAGTCATTTATGAGCATCTTTGCGCCCATTTCTTCTATTATCTTAAAACTTTTTTGAATGGTCAAGAAAAATCAGCGGGAATCTACACAAAGACAAAACACGCTTCGCTAGTTTCGCTCTGATTAACAGTCGTCATATTACCTTGCATACAAGCATGCAGTCAATTTTCCTCGTCGCCGTAACAGCAAAACCGCCGAGGGAATTCCCCCGGCGGCTCGCCTTTGTATTATTGTGTATTATTGAAAGAAAATTTATTCTTCTTCCTCTTCCTTTTTCTTCTTTGCAAGGATGATAAAGAATCCGCCTACAAATGCTACGATGAGGGCAAGAATTCCTCCGATGATTGCTGGAAGGTTATTCTTCTTAACCTGAGTGTTTGCAGCTTCTGGAGTTGCTTCATCTTCGATTTCAACAGTCTTTTCATCGTTTGCAGCCTGTGGAACCTGCTCATCTTCGATTACAGCATCTACAGCGCCATCATTTCCCTGGTTTGCTGCGTTGCCCTGGTTTCCTGCATTACCCTGATTTGCTGGATTTACAGGTGCCTCTTCTTCAACATCATTTCCACCATTTACCTGTGGGATGTACTCTAAGGTGTAACTCCAGGTCTGATCTGCCTCTGCCTGAGAAAGCTTAATGATCTGTTCCATTCTAGCAAGCTTTGCGTTGATAGCTGCAACAAGCTGCTGCTTGTTGAACTGGTTAAAGTTAAGATTCTCAAGAATTTCTGCGTTTGCATCAACACCAGCTTCTAATTCTGCAAGGTGTCCAGCCATCTCGTCTACAGTATTCTTGAACTCGGTTGCCTTTTCAACCTTTGTCTCAGCCTTGGTCTGCTTCTTCTGCGCATTTGAAAGGCTTGTCTGTGCATTCTTAACTGCCTTTTCAGCGTTCTTTAATTCGCGCTCTGCAGAAGACTCAGCTCTTTCAGCATTCTTTTCTTGATCCTTAACAAATCCAAGTACAAGACCTGTGCGAATTACATCTGCAGTTGCCACTTCAAGCTTTTCAACAGCCTTCTTTGCGGTCTCTTCAGCCTGCTTAGCCTCTTTTGCCTTTGCATCAGCAGCTTCTCTTACAGCCTTTGCAACATCTTCAGCGCTAGCTAAAGCAGTCTTAGCAGTCTCAACGCTTGCCTCAAGAGCAGCCTTATTTGCCTTTTCAGCTTCAAGAGCCTCATTTGCTGCTGCAAGCTTAGCTGCTGCAGCTGCTGCGTCTTTTGCCTCATCTGCAACAATAAGGTGTGCATCGTCTGCTGCCTTCTTAGCGTTTGCTGCGTCAGTTGCTACATCAAGTTCAGACTTAGCGGTATTCTTAGCGTCGATTGCAAGATCTCTAGCTGAAGTCTTTTCAGTAACAACACCAGCTGCTGCACTTGCGGCTGCCTGTGCTGCACTGTAAGCTTCTTCTGCCTCTGATAATGCATCAGCGGCATCAGATGCCTTTGAGTTTGCAGCTGCTAAATCACTAGCAGTCTGTCCCTTTGCCAAAACTGCATCATCATATGCCTTCTGTGCATCAGCAGTTGCGCTAACTGCATTGTTATAAGCAGTATTCTTATTGTTTGCGTCAGCTCTTAAGCCTGGAAGCTTAGCGTTCTCTGCGTTGATAATAGCGTTTGCGTCATCGATAGCTTTCTGATCAACACCCTTAGTTCGAGGAATATTATTCCATGACTGATCTCCCCAGTTTGTATAACCTCTAGGGGTCCATTCCTGAAGCTGAAGGTGATTTCCAGTTACTCTAAAGCGATATTCGCCGCCATAAATGCGATCGTATGCATAATAATATCCGTCTCTATATTCCCAATTGCGAGGAGCAACCCCATACCAACTGTCTGCGGCTACAATCCTGTTTATGGTAGCTACATCCTGTGCATGGCTATACTGGCCATTTGTCTCAGCCGCCTTCTTTGCTGCCTCTGCATCAGAAATCTTCTTCTCTGATTCTGCAACTGCCTGATCAGCTGCATCCTTATTTGTCTTTGCAGTTGATTCAACACTCTTTGCTGCAGCTAATTCGTTAGATGTAGTGGTCACTAATGCTGCTGCTTCATTATCGTTCTCAAGCGCCTCTGCAGCTTCAGCTGCTGCTTCACCATCTGCGATAACAGCGGCATCATAGGTATCCTTTGTGGTTGACTCAAGAGCATCTGCCTGAGACTTAGCGATTTCAGCTGCTTCGAGATCATTTTCTGCATTCTCAAGAGCAATCTTAGCATCCTCAAAATCCTTGGTTGCAACGGCTAAATCCTTAGCACCAACTGCCTTTTCTGCTGCAATTGCATCTAAAATTGCTGCGTTGCTTTCTGCAGCTGCAAGAACTGCATCAGCGGCCTCCTTCTCAGAAGTTGCTGTAGTAACAGCATTTGTAGCTTCCTCAACCTTGGTGTTTGCTGCTGCTACCTGCTGCTCTAAGCCGCTAACGGTATTTGCCTGTGAAGCAGCCTCTGCCTCAGCCTGATCAGCCTCTTTGTCAGCCTTGTCAGCTGCCTTATTTGCCTTGTGAGCTGCTTCAGCGGTATTTTTTGCATTTACAATTGCCTTTGTTTCCTCAATAAGAGCTGCATTGTGTTCCTTTTCAGCTGCTGCAACCTTCTTCTTAAGGTCTGCTACAGTTGCCTTTGCATCGTCATACTTCTTCTGAGCTGTGTTCTTTGCAGAAATAGCATTATTTAAAGCAGTTGTCTTATTTGTAACGTCAGACTTAGCTGCCTCTAATGCAGCCTTAGCTGCCAAAAGTCTATCGTTTGCAACAACCTGTCCATCCTGGCCAGCCTTGATTCCGTTTTCAGCAAGGAATGCGTCGTAAGCTGCCTGCTCCTCAGCGAGCTTTGCTTCTGCTGCTGCAAGAGCTGTCTCAGCTGCTGCGATGTCAGTTTCTGCTGTAGCGATTGCTTCCTCAGCTGCAGCTACGGTCTGCTCAGTAGCTGCAAGAGCATTCTGTGCATTCTCAAGTAACTCTGAAGTAGTTTCTACTGTAGCTTCTGCTTTCTTCTTCTGGAGGTAGTTCTCATAGAAGTTATCATATACTTCCTTAGAGCCAGTCATTAACTCAGCGAGCTCTTCCTCAGAAAGTCCTAAGAATTCAGCAACCTCTGCATCTGCATCAGTTAATGCATCATTTGCAAGATCGATTGCACCATTTGCAGTATCAACACTTGTCTGTGCATCTGCAACTGCATCATCTAATACTTCATACTCATCAGCGTCTGCCACTTCCTGGTCTAAATCAACAACCTCAACCTCTTCTGCAAAAGATGTAGCTGTTGGAACTGCTGCCATAGCGAATGCCATTCCCGCGCTTGCTGCCTTGATTAAGTTTTCTTTCATCTTGTTCTTCATACGTAAATCCTCTCCTTCAATTTCAATAATACATTTATTCGCTTCATCTTATGGCTATACTATACAATCGAAAGGTCACACGGCGGTCACACGGAAATACTTTTTTAAAAATTATAAAAAAATTGTGTGACCCTCCGTTTCCAAACATCCCACAAATCCCGTAAATTCAGTCAAAAACAAGATATTCAGTTTCCTAAAAAATATCATTATGTTTACAGAGACGATACATGCTTCGCTCTGATTAGCGGTGGTCAAATCTCCTCACAAAGCCTTTTTACTGTATAGGAAATTGGAGCAATTTCCTATACAGCAAAAAGAGGACCTCATAAGAGATCCTCAAAAATAATGCAAACAATAATGAAATTTTTCGGAAACCGAACGTTTCTATTAAACGTTTAAATCCTCAAACGCTTTTCCAATGTCGTGACGCATATACTTGTTCTCGAAGCTCACCCACTCGGTAGCCTCATACGCCTTTGCTCTCGCCTCCTTCAAGGTCTTTGCAGAAGCGGTGATACCAAGTACACGTCCTCCGTTGGTGACAATATTTCCATTGTCATCAAACTTGGTACCAGCATGGAAGCAATAGTAATCATCCTTACCCTCAAAGTTTTCAAAGCCGGTAATCAGTTTTCCCTTCTCGTAAGCAACTGGATAACCGTCGGATGCAAGTACAACACAAACAGTTGCCTTGTCCTCAAACTGTAAATCGATGGTGTCAAGCTTGCCATCCACGCAGGCTTCCATAACATCGATGATATCATTCTTTAATCTAGGAAGCACAACCTGAGCCTCTGGATCTCCAAAGCGGGCATTGTATTCAAGCACCTTTGGGCCGTCTGGAGTGAGCATTAAGCCAAAGAAGATAACGCCAGTAAATGGGCGTCCCTCTGCAGCCATTGCATCAACGGTTGCCTGGAAGATGTGCTCCTTACAGAACTGATCTACTTCTTCTGTATAGAATGGGCTTGGTGAGAAGTTGCCCATACCACCGGTATTTAAACCAGTATCTCCATCTCCTGCGCGCTTATGGTCCTGAGCAGAATCCATAATCTTGATGGTCTTTCCATCTACAAAGGAAAGAACGGAAACCTCACGACCGGTCATAAACTCTTCGATGACCATGGTGTTTCCTGCAGTTCCAAACTTTTTATCTTCCATAATTTCCTTGACGCCGGCCTTTGCCTCCTCAAGGTTTTCACAAATCAAAACACCCTTTCCAAGAGCAAGTCCATCCGCCTTAAGAACGATTGGGAACTTTGCTGTCTCAAGATAAGCAAGTGCAGCCTTTGCGTCTGTGAAATTCTCATATCCAGCGGTTGGAATATTGTACTTTTTCATAAGATCCTTTGAAAAAGCCTTTGACCCCTCTAAGATTGCTGCATTCTTCTTTGGGCCAAATACCTTTAAGCCTTCTGCCTCAAAGACATCTACAATTCCACCTACGAGTGGATCATCCATTCCGATAATGGTGAAATCAATTTCCTTTTCTTTTGCAAATGCAACTAACTTGTCAAACTCCATAGCGCCAATATTCACGCACTCAGCGAGTGCTGCAATCCCGGCATTTCCTGGAGCACAATAAATTTTGCTAACGCGTGAACTCTTTGCAACTGCGGTACAGATTGCATGCTCACGTCCACCAGAACCAACGACTAATACTTTCATTTTATTCTCCCATCAAAGCTCTGCCGAAAGTGGCTTTCTACTTAGACTAATAACTTTTATCACTATTTGGCAATTTTTACCTTGCCATCAACTACGCTAACCTTGCCATTTGCAATCAGATCAATTGCCTTTGGCATAATCACCCATTCTGCCTGTTCCATAATGCGACGCTGTAACACTTCCGGGGTATCATCCTCTAATACTTCTACCGCCTTCTGCAAAATGATTGGGCCTGTGTCTGTTCCTTCATCTACAAAGTGGCAGGTCGCGCCAGAGACCTTTACTCCTCTTGCCAGCGCACCTTCATGCACCTTTAATCCGTAATATCCGGTTCCACAGAAGGAAGGAATTAGGGATGGATGAATATTGATAATGCGATTGCGATACTGTCGAATCATCTCCTCAGGAATCACTACCAAGAAACCAGCAAGTACAACCAGATCCACTTCATAGGAATTTAACTTTGCAAGAAAATCCTCGTTGAAGGCAGCTCTGTTTTCATAGTTCTTTGGTGAAATGCAGATGCCTTCGATTCCAGCATTTTTTGCTCTCTCAAGCGCATATGCATTTGGATTGTTGCTGATGACAACAGCAATCTCCGTGTTTGTAATGGTTTTGTTTGCGATAGCATCAATAATCGCCTGAAGATTGGTGCCACCACCAGATACGCATACTGCGATTTTCATATAAGACTCCTATTCGCAGGCAGCTATGCCGCTCCGCTTATCATCATAATTAAACTAAATCAACGCCCTTTTCGCCGTCAACAATCTTTCCAACGACGTAAGGCTTATCACCAGCGGTAATCATGGCAGCCATGGTCTTTTCTACATCCGCAGGATCAACAGCAACGATCATTCCAAGACCCATGTTGTAGGTATTGTACATCATCTCCTCTGCCACATTTCCTTCTCTCTGCATCATAGTGAAGATTGGAGGAATTGGATAAGAAGCCTTTTCTACCACTGCGCGCTTTCCTTCTGGAAGCATACGAGGAATGTTCTCATAAAAACCGCCACCAGTGATATGGCTGCAGGCCTTCACACGAACACCAGCGTTCTTTACTGCCTTAAGAGCCTTTACATAGATACGGGTTGGAGCAAGAAGTGCCTCTCCAAGAGTGCATCCAAGCTCATCGTGATAGGTATCTAAGGTTGGCTTGTCCATAGTGAAGATTTTGCGAACAAGAGAAAATCCATTGGAATGAACACCAGTTGATGCCATACCGATTAAGATATCTCCATCCTTTAAGTTTTCGCCAGTGATGATGTCCTTCTTATCAACAACACCAACAGCAAAACCAGCTAAATCATAGTCATCCTCTGGCATAAGACCTGGATGCTCAGCGGTCTCTCCACCGATCAACGCACACTCAGACTGTACACAGCCCTCTGCAACACCACTTACAATTGTAGCAATCTTTTCTGGATAGTTCTTTCCACATGCGATGTAATCAAGGAAGAATAATGGTTCTCCACCTGCGCAGGCTACATCGTTTACACACATAGCAACTGCATCGATACCAATGGTATCATGCTTATCCATAATCATGGAAAGCTTTACCTTTGTTCCACAACCGTCAGTTCCTGATAATAAAACTGGCTCTTCCATATCCTTGATTGATGCAAGAGAGAATGCTCCAGAGAATCCACCAAGACCTCCTAATACTTCCGGTCTCATCGTTCTCTTAACGAACTTTTTCATAAGCTCTACTGACTCGTATCCAGCTTCAATATCAACACCAGATGATTTGTAATCCATTTTTGTTTTCCTCCTTGGGGTAGCATAGTGTTTCAATGTTAGTTTTCGTAAATTTGATGTATGTATTATTTGTTTGCCAGGTATTCCTTGTAGCCAACTGCCTTAAGCTTTGCATCCTTGGCCTCAACCTGTTCCTTCATATCCTTAGTGTAAGCAACAAGCTTGTCATGAAGTGCCTTGTCGCTTGTTGCAAGAATCTTTGCTGCAAGAATTGCTGCGTTCTTTGCACCATCGATTGCTACTGTTGCAACTGGAACTCCTGGTGGCATCTGAAGAATCGAAAAGACTGCGTCCATTCCGTCAAGCTTGCTTCCGGAAAGCGGAACTCCAATCACTGGAAGTGTGTATAAAGCAGCGCACATTCCTGGAAGTGCGGCAGCCATACCTGCTCCGGCGATGATCACCTTCACGCCTCGCTCCTCTGCGGTTCTAGTCCAGTCAATCAACAAATCTGGTTCACGATGTGCTGAGATAATGGTCATCTCATAATCGATTCCAAGTTCTTCAAGCATTTCTGCGGCTTTGCTCATCACCTTAAGGTCTGAGTCAGAGCCCATAACAATTCCTACCTGTGGCATAATTTTCTCCTTATTCTATATTAAAGCAATCCCTCGAGTGGAACATTTAATTCTTCTGTACCAGGAACAACAAAGCGTCCATCTAAAATCACAGGAAGCTCGCTTCCATCCTTTGCAATTGCAACGATGCTTAAAAGCTCATTGTATGGAATCGTAATATCTGTATGACATCCAAAGTATGCCTTTGACATATCTTCCTTGCGAAGTGCTGAGATTGAGTTCTCACGAGCTACAATCTGCTTTCCATCTGGATTATAGGTAACATTGTCCTCATCGAAGGAATAACAGGTATCGCCGACAGCGAAGTGAGGTCCGGTCTTTTCCGCAATTAAAATTGGAAGCTTTGCCTGAATATCATATTCAATTCCCATGCGATATGCGGTAGTGTTGGTACCGATTGCAAACTCTCCAAGTGGAAGAGTTTCATGATTGAACAGGATATGCTCCTCAATATACTTCTTGCCCTCTTCTGGATCTTCAAAGTTACTGCAGCTGTAGCTGGTTACCTTTCCATCAACAAAGTCCATCTCGAGATTCAAGAAGTTTCTGCCCTGCAAGTAAACCTGAGTTACATGAAGCTTTCCATTGGTTCCCTCAAGAACAGGTGAAGTAAATACCTCTCCAACTGGAATATTGACATCTGCAACACAGTTTTCAAAAGCAGTTTCCTTTTCAGGATTCTTCAAATCATGAATCTTAACAGTAAGGTCTGTCTTATTTTCTCCCTTTCCGAGAATGCGAACATGGTCTGCAGTATCGAGCACATCGATAATCTTCTGCTGCATATTCTGATACTTCACATAATCAAGGGTGTTTACCTTAACTGTCTCAGCGAAAATCTCATTGAATTTATCTCCAATTTCTGGAATTGGATAAGAGATGATGGTAAAGCTTCTCTCATCTCCGTGGATGTATTCATTGACTAACTGCTGGCGAATCTGCATCAGCTGACCAGCGAGTGGAGCCTGCTTCTTCTCATAGGATAAGTTTGCTGGACGACTTTCTGGCTCAAATGGGATTTCGCCAAAGGTCTCAATGACTGCTGGGCCTGCGTATTCTGGAGCAATCTCCTTGTAATTCTCAAGGGCGTTCCTTAATCCCTCCTGATAACGCTCCACATAAGCTTTATCTAACCAGAGAGACATATCCTTGCTATGGTCATTTGGATACTGCTTGTTGACAGGAGTGGAATCTACGATTGGAACTGCACGAAGATTCATCTCCTTAAAGTTTGCAACTGCATAGCGCATCATTGGCTCAAAGCCGATTGGATACCATACATCGCAGTAGGTCTTCTTCTCAAGTGGCTTGTTGCCTGAGATAAATCCAAGACGGAACCCTTCTGTATAAGTCTTTGCCATTGCCTTTAAGTCTTCCTCTGGAAGAGTCTTTAAAAAATGAAAGATTCCAATCTCGTTCTCTCCAACTGGTCTTCCATAGCGATACATAAAGTCTGTGTTGGAAAGATCTGAATCCATCAGAATTCCGTAATAGTAATCTCTTGCTGGCTCAAAGCGATTTTCAATGGATCTCTTTGCTGCAATATCTGTTGTGTCATGCATGAAGGAAGAAATTGTCTCCTTTACCTTTTCTGCAGTGGCATCCTCTTCGAGCATAAGAACATAGATTTCCACAAAAAGCTCTGCTGACATGCAAAGGCCAACAATATCACCCTGATATACATTGATAATTTCGCTTCTGATATATGAAAAACCTGCAGAAAGCATAGCGCCATAATCCTTGCCAAGCTTTTCAACCGCATAGGTTGGATTTAAGTAGCTACTTTCATAAGCCTCTTTGCCAATCATGTCAAAGAACAGTTCTTTGTTTAACTTTGCGCCAACGGTTCCATCGATGTAAGCTGGATTTACAGTCACATTCTTTGCAATATCATTTAACTTCAGAACAAAGTCTGCAACCGTCTTAAAATACTCATCAAAAGGAGCTGCCACTTCAGGAGCCTTTTTGATTTCCTCCAGACGCTCTACGACAAGCTCAAGTCTCTCTAAATAATCTTCATTACACTTTTTGTTGTACTCAATATACTTCATTTTTGCCTCTCAAATTATGTTTATATATTTAGTTCATATAATTTTATTAATAGCAGCTTCTGGCGTTTATGATTTCAAATTGTTATTAGAAAAAACCAATAATATATGTCCCAATCCAGAAAATACTCTCTAGAATGGTAAGCCCAAGCGCAAGTCTTGGAAAAAACTGAAAGGAATTTTCTTCCTTCATCCCCTGTATCACGATTACAAAATTATAAATCGTGACCAAAATGGCAAGCACTCCCACACTGCCAAAGTACGCAGACAGGGTTCCTTTTGCCTGATACGCTAACGCGATAAAGACAATGTATATCACCAGCAGGACAAACGCGACGATACTGGCCGCGATTCCCTTTTTCGACTGGGTTTTCTCTGTAAATTTAAATCTTCGTCGAAAACGAAAAGCCATACTATACTCCGTTTTTAATTCGTCTTTTTTCTGTGATGGATGAGCGCGTAGATCACAGCTCCCAAAAACGCTCCAATCGTATTGAGCAAAAGGTCATCCACATCAAAGCTTCCGATGCGAAGACAAAGCTGAATCACTTCCACAAACAGACTCATCGCAAGACCGGTAAGTGTTGCAATAACAATCCCGCTTTTTCCACGAAGCATGGAAACGATATATCCAAAGGGCATAAACACAATCACATTGCCAAACACATTGATTACAAAGGCCTTCGTGCCCAAGGATGCTCGATAAAGATAAAAGCGCCTGATTTCCTTAAGCAGAGTCAGGTTATAGCGATATTCCTCTGAACTCGAACGCCCCATATTCTCTGAGAAAAACAAAAAATAGAATAGACATAAGAGATACAGAATAAACACGCAAACAATCAGAATGGATTTTGCACGCTTTTTATTTGCATCCATACTGCTCATAGTATTCATCGATGGCTTTCTTTAAAGTATCATCGATTACCACTCTGCCCTGGCAATCTTTGTTGTGAAGTCTTTCTACAACTTCTTCCATGGTTACAATTGCACGACCTTCAAAGCCATACTTCTCTTTGATTTCATCGAGCGCAGATACCTTGCCACCCATGCCAACTTCCATACGGTTTAACGAAACCATCAGACCAACGATTTCAACATCAGCAGCTGCACGAACCTTTGGAACGGTCTCTTCCATAGATTTTCCTGAGGTGGTAACGTCCTCAATCATAACCACACGGTCGCCATCCTTAAGCTTGGTTCCAAGAAGACCACCCTTATCAGCGCCATGGTCCTTTTCCTCCTTGCGGTCTGAGCAGTAGCGAATCTCTTTTCCATAGAGCTCGCTGAATGCGATTGCAGTCACAACTGCAAGAGGAATTCCCTTATATGCTGGTCCAAATAAAACATCAAAGTCATCGCCATAATTGTCGTGAATTGCCTTTGCATAGTACTCGCCTAATCTCTTTAACTGAGAACCAGTAACATAAGCACCTGCATTCATAAAAAATGGTGATTTTCTTCCACTCTTTAAAGTGAAATCACCAAATTTTAATACATCACTTTCAATCATAAATTCAATAAATTCTGACTTATACTGTTCCATGTTATTTCTCCTTACTCATTTTCGAAAAAATTGCAGACCTATCCCGGTCGCATAGATAGTTGTAGTTTAGCATAAATTCAAGGTTTTGGGAAGATAAGGCACATAAATAAGAGCGACGATTTTCGCAACCGTCGCTCTGGGATTTTTATGCAATATGCTATTTATTTTTACATCTTCCATCCAATGATACAGTATCCAGCCACAAGGCCTGCCACATCCTTTTCCACCGACACAACGGTACGAAGGGATGCATTTCCTGTCAGCTGCAGATTATTTAGCTCTCGAAATGCGATGACATCTCCAACCAGATAGCCCACATCCTTTGCCAGGTAATAGTTTTTGTTTCCCATCATGATCTCTGCATAGTCCGGAGCCTCGAGCATAATCTCGTGACGGTGGTTGGTCTCCTCCATATTGAGTACCTTGCTGTTCGTCAGGGTATTTGTATCCGCGTGGTAACGTGGTTTTTCAGCATTTAAATTTACGGTCTTTTCTCCGACAATATTTTTGTACAAATCTCTGATTAGTTCTTCTCTGTCAGCCATAAAGCACCTCATTTATCAGTGAAAATTTTGCTTTTTGCAGGAAAATACATTTTCTGCAACCAACAGAAATTATAGCACTATAGTACTACAAAATCAAGGCACGTCTCTGGTAAAAATCCTGATAAAAATCGCCCTCATATGGCTTTTCATAAAAGAGTTTCAAAAACAAAGCGCTCGTCTGCCTGCGATAATTCTCATCCTCCGAGGTAAGAATTTCTGCTCGCATACGCTTTGTCATTTCATGCCAGTCCACAAGATACTGCTCGTAGGTCTTCATATCTGGAGTTCCCAGCCACTTGTCAACCTTTACCTTTGACTTATTCATCGCAGGACAGGCGTCGGTAAGGACAAAGTAGTCCAGATTTCCTTCGCTGTAGCTGCGCCCAAGTGGAAACAGTCTGCATATTCCAGGTCTGTGCTCGTGGATACTACAACGTCCCTCCGCGTTCAAAAAGGAGCACTTTAATGCTGCGTTCATCTTAAGATTTGGCAGAATGAGTCCCTCTTCCATATGAAGCTCGATTCTCTCTGTCTCCATCAGCTGAGCAAAATCCTGCGCCAATCCCTTTGACAGGCGATAGATGTCATACGGATCTAACAAAATCGTATCGCCCATTTCCTCGCAGCATAAGGAACAGCCCGCGCAGTCATTACAACCAACGCGGACCATATCATTTTTGCTATATAGTTTTCCGTCTGAAATATCTAACAGATTCTCATCAAATTTCATTGTTTACCTCAGTAGCTTTTCTTTTGATGCAAACCACCCTACAGTCTCTACTAGCGAACAGCTCCAATCAGTTCCTTGATATCCTTCACGCCATATTTGCGCATGTAATCTTCGATACCAGCAACAATCTTTTCGGTGATGTGTGGATCAAAGAAATTTGCGGTTCCTACCGAAACCATGGTTGCTCCTGCAAGAATCATCTCAATCGCATCCTCTGTCGAAGAGATGCCACCCATTCCGATAATTGGAAGCTTAATTGCCTGCGCTACCTGATACACCATGCGCACCGCGATTGGATGTACCGCTGGGCCACTCATACCGCCAGTCTGGTTTGCAAGTGCAAAGGTTCTGCGGTTAATATCAATCTTCATACCAGTTAAGGTGTTAATCAAAGAAACAGCATCGGCTCCGCCTGCTTCCACCGCCTTCGCCATATCTGCAATGTTGGTAACATTTGGAGACAGCTTCATAATAATTGGCTGCTTAGCCTTTGCCTTTACTGCCTTTGTGATTGCCTCGGCCTGCTTTGGATCCTGTCCGAAGGCGATTCCACCTTCCTTGACATTTGGGCAGGAAATATTGATTTCTAAAAGATCGGCGCTTGTGTCCTGCAGACGTTCTACCACATCCACATATTCTTCTTCACTGTGTCCACAGACATTCACGATGACTCTGGTGTCAAACTTCTTCAAAAATTCCAAATCGCGCTCGATAAAGGTATCGATTCCAGGATTCTGAAGTCCGATGGCGTTTAACATTCCGCTCTTTGTCTCTGCAACACGTGGGGTTGGATTTCCAGCCCATGGCTTGTTTGCCACACCTTTGGTGGTGACAGCTCCAAGCTTGTTTAAATCTACGATTTCATCAAATTCCATACCGCTTCCAAAGGTTCCAGAAGCCACGGTCACTGGATTTTTCATTTTGATGCCACAAAAATCAACTGCTGTAATAATATCTGACATAGTTATATCCTCTTATAATTCAATTTCTTCTGCATCAAAAACAGGTCCATCCGCGCATACGCGCTTGTTATGAACGTTAGAATGATGGTCTTCCTCGGTACTGTTACATACACAGGCAAGACAGGCTCCAATTCCGCAGGCCATGCGCTCCTCCATGGAAACATAGCTCTTCATATTGTTTTCTCTTGCGAAGTCACGGAGTGCGCGAAGCATAGGCTTTGGTCCACAGGCATAGATTACATCAGCCTCTAAGCCGTTTGCCCTGATGGCATCCACAACAGTGCCCTTGGTTCCTACCGCACCATTGTCAGAGGAAATCACAGTGTTTGCCACTGCTTTAAATTCATCCAACAGGAAGGTGTTGTCATCGCGGTATCCCATGACAATATCCATGTCACAGAGATTGTTCTTTTTTATTTCCTTTGCCAGCTGAAGCATTGGTGGCACACCAATTCCTCCGCCAATCAAAAATGCCTTCTTTCCAGGCTCTACTGTAAATCCGTTTCCAAGAGGTCCGAGGAGACGAATTGTTTCGCCCTCCTTTAACTGTGAGAACTCTTCGGTTCCTGTGTTCTCCCCTGTCACACGGTAAACCAGACGAAGGGTTCCCTCCTCTGCATCAAAGCCGCATAAGCTGATTGGTCTTGGCAACAGCTTTGCCTGATTGTTTGTGTAGACAGACACAAACTGGCCAGCCTTGGCAAGCGCGGCAATCTGTGGTGCCTTTAGGGTCAAATCATATATTCCAGCACCATAGGTGCTCTGCTTTACTACTACTGCTAATTCTTCTACTTTAGCCATGTGATTCAGCCTTTCTTTGTCCGGTGGGACAGTTTATTGTATCCGGTGGGACAAGTCTATTTTTATTTTAATGCGCTTGCGATGTCTGCAATCATATCCTCTACTGCAAGGCGAGACGCATCCGCGAAGTTTTCAGGAGTAATTCCCTTTGCGATGTACTGTTCCTGCTTATAGGCAGCGATAATACCTCTTGAAGAGTTGATGATTGCTCCGAGTCCATCCTCATTGAAGAAATGTACTAAATCAGCGCCCTTTCCGCCCTGTGCTCCATAGCCAGGTACAAGAATGAAGGACTTTGGCATAACCTTGCGTAAAAGCTTGCCCTGCTCTGGATAGGTTGCTCCAACAACTGCGCCTACATAGCTGTAGTCATCGCCCATACAGTCAGCGCCCCACTCTGCTACCTTTTCTCCAACATGCTCATAGAGAGGCTTTCCATCGATCAGACGATCCTGGAATTCTCCAGAAGATGGGTTTGAGGTTTTAACGAGGATAAAGATACCCTTCTTTTCTTCCTTGCAAACATCTACGAATGGCTTAATTCCATCGGTTCCAAGATATGGATTTACAGTTGCAAAATCCTCGCTGAAGGTAGAGTAAGACTTGCTTCCGATCTGTACTTTTCCAAGATGTCCTGTCGCATACGCAGTTGAGGTAGAACCGATATCACCGCGCTTTACGTCGCCGATGACAACAAGGTCCTTCTCGTGGCAGTAGTCTACGGTCTTCTGGAATGCCTTGACACCCTCCACACCAAACTGCTCATACATTGCAATCTGTGGCTTTACTGCTGGAATCAGATCATAGGTAGCGTCCACGATTGCCTTATTGTACTGCCAGATTGCCTCAGCAGCGCCAGCTGGTGTCTCGCCATATTCTGCAAATGCAGCCTTTTGAATATGCTCTGGCACATAAGAAAGCATTGGATCTAATCCAACTACGATTGGTGCTCCTGTCTTTTTAATCTTGTCTACTAACTTATTAATCATGATTTACAATCCTTTCTATTAACTGCTTCTATTTATCTAAAAATCACTATAGACGATTCTTCCATCACAGATGGTTGCCTTCACACGGCCTGCCACCTTGCGCCCCTGAAACGGTGTGTTCTTTCCTTTTGAGAAGAAATCATTGACATCAATTTCATAAAAATCATTTGGATCAAAGATGACAACATCAGCAATCTTTCCAGGCTGTATATCGCCCTTGTCAATTGGAAGAATTCTGGCTGGATTATAGCTCATCTTTTCTGCCATCTGCAGTGGAGTTAGATATTCACCGACTACGAGCTCAGTGTAGGTAAGTGCCGCTGCCGTCTCAAGTCCAACGATTCCGAATGGAGCCTTTGCAATTTCCCTGGCTTTTTCCTCTGCTGTATGAGGTGCATGGTCGGTTGAAATAACATCCATAACTCCCTCAGCCAGACCTTTCTTTAGGGCTTCAACATCCGCTCTGGTACGAAGTGGCGGATTCATCTTATAGTTCGCATCCTTGTCGTTTGGGATTTCGCTGCTGGTCATAGTAAAATGATGTGGACAAACCTCCGCTGAGACAGGAAGTCCTTCTGCCTTTGCAGCCTTTACCATCTTTACAGAATCTGCTGTTGAACAATGGCAGAGATGAAGTCTTGCTCCAGTCTCCTTCGAAATCAAAATGTCTCGTGCGACGATCACATCCTCAACCGCGTTTGTAATTCCCTTCAATCCAAGTGCCCTGGTGTGTGCATCCGCATTTACGCTTCCGCCATTGACCATGTTGATATCCTCACAGTGTGCCAACACCGGAATATCAAACTTTGCAGCCATCTTCATTCCTTCGCGGTAAAGATTTGCGTTCATAACGCTCTTTCCGTCCTCGCTGATGGCGCGGCAGCCCGCGTGATACATCCCCTCGATATCTGCGAGTTCTTCCCCCATCTGCCCTTTTGTCACGGCACCAACCTGCATAACATTGATATGATACTCCTCTCCCGTTGCCTTTGAGTGTACATACTCAATCACATCAGGACTATCTGCCACAGGCTTGGTGTTTGGCATTGCAAGAACCGTGGTATATCCACCATGTGCAGCGGCCGCCATTCCAGTATAAACGTCCTCCTTTTCGGTCAGACCTGGATCGCGGAAATGAACATGTAAATCGATAAATCCGGGCATAACAAAACAGCCGGCTGCATCAAACACCTTGTCTGCATCGGCTGTTATATTTTTTTCCAGCTCCGATACTCGCTCATTTTCAATCAATAAATCTAAACATTCATCTGTGTTTGTAGCCGGGTTTAAAACGCGGCCATTCTTGATCAAAATCGTCATCGAATATCTCCTATTCCCTTAAAATCATTTGGGAATAGTATAGCATCTTTTGTTATGTCTTTCTACACTATTTTGCAGATTACACGCGAGCTTTTCTTACAGATTTTGCTCGAGCCTAATCCAAGGTCAGCTCAACTGGGCAATGGTCTGAGCCCATAATTTCTGTGTGAATACAAGCGTCCTTCATTCTGTCCTTTATATTCTCAGAAACCAAAAAGTAATCAATACGCCATCCTGCATTCTTTGCTCGCGCAGAGAAACGGTATGACCACCAGCTGTAAATATCTGTCTGGTCTGGATAAAAATAGCGGAAGCTGTCCACAAAGCCACTGGCCAAAAGCTCCGTCATTTTGCCTCTTTCCTCGTCAGTAAAGCCAGCATTTCTGCGATTCGTCTTAGGATTTTTCAGGTCAATTTCCTGATGCGCCACATTCAAATCACCACAGACAATAACCCCCTTCTTTTCTGCCAATCCATTTAGATAGGCACGAAAAGCATCCTCCCAGGTCATGCGATAGTCAAGTCTCGCAAGCTCATTCTGAGAGTTTGGCGTATAGCAGGTGATCAGATAATACTCTGGATACTCGAGCGTAATCACGCGTCCTTCCTGGTCATGCTCTTCTATCCCAATTCCATAGCTGACGCTAAGTGGCTCTTCCTTTGCAAAAATAGCAGTTCCAGAATAGCCTTTTTTCTTAGCATAATTCCAGTACTGATGATAGCCCGGCAAATCCATCTCAATCTGGCCCTCCTGAAGCTTGGTCTCCTGGAGGCAGAAAAAGTCTGCATCTAACTTCTGAAAATCCTCATAAAAATTCTTGCCACAAACGGCGCGAAGCCCATTTACATTCCACGAAACAAATTTCATTTTTCTAATCCCTTTTATAATAATAGACCATCGCTTGCGAAATTCTCGCACCGCTTTTGCGTCGCAAGTTCTACGGCGCTATTATCATAACCTATCTTCTTATTTGCTCGCAATGACATCCGCCATATCAAAGCGGCCTGGTCCCTTGCCTGCCAAAAACTTAGCTGCCTCTACTGCGCCCTTTGCAAAAACAGCGCGTGAGTACGCGGTATGTGAGAAGGTGATGACCTCATCCTGTCCAGCGAAGATGACATCATGCTCACCGACAATGCTGCCACCTCTCACTGCAGAAATTCCAATCTCATACTTGTCACGCTTCTTTCTCTCTGTGCTTCTGTCATACTTATATTCATAAGCGTTATCAAGCGCCTCGTTCATAGAATCAGCAAGTGCAAGCGCGGTTCCACTTGGAGCATCCAACTTCTGGTTATGATGCTTCTCCACGATTTCCATATCAAAGCCAGCTGGTGCAAACACAAGCGCTGCTTTCTTCAAAAGTTCCATCAGGGTGTTGATTCCAAGAGACATATTTGCAGACTTTAATACTGCACACTTCTTTGCAGATTCTTCGACTCTTGCAAGCTGCTCCTCGGAAAGTCCTGTCGAGCAAAGTACCACTGGCATCACATGCTCTTCACAGTAATCAAGCAGTCCATCCACTGCCTTTGCGTTTGAAAAGTCAATGACTACATCAGCTTTCACATTACAATCAGCAATTGTCGCAAACACTGGATATTCATTCTTAATTCCATCATATAAATCAATTCCTGCAACGATTTCCACATCTGGGTCCTGAGCACAGATTCCCGTAATCACCTGTCCCATCTTTCCGTTGCAGCCATGCATAATCACTCTAACCATTTCAATTCTCCTTAACTGGCCTTCGCCTACAAATCTTTTTACAATTATCCCCATAAATACGCGAAAAATCAAGTGTGAAATCTGGTAGTTTGCTTTCGTATCTGGTTTGCGGGGCTGCTTGCCTATTTATATTTGCTTTCGTACCTGGTTCGCGGGGCTGCTTGCTTATTTATATTTGCTTTCGCTCCTGGTTCGCGGGGCTGCTTGCAACTATTTTTCTACTTTATAGCACTCGCAGAGGTAATTATTTTTGACGAAAATGCCAATTACCTCTGTTCATTGTATTTAAAATTGTTATCGAGGTAATTTTTTCTTGCTTCGCAGAAAATTACCTCTCCTCTTGTTAATAAATCCTTTATCAAGAGGTATTTTTTTATCCATTTTTATAGCATTACCTCTGTCAAATGATTTAATGCTATTCTAAGAGGTATTTCAGTTTACAAAATACCTCTTTATGATTCACTTTATATTTGAAAAGAGGCAATCACCAAATTTAGGGCAAAAAATTACCACTTGCACATTCATTTTATAAGAACAAAGAGGTAAATCAAAAATATGAGCGAAAAAAATACCTCTGCGTGGTGCTAAATAAACGCAAGAAGAGGTAACCGCCAGCTTTGCCATATCAAAATATCAAAAAAGCCCCAGGCATTGCCTGAGGCTTAATCTACATATAAAGTAATTCCTACATTAATCCGCGTGCTTTGAGGATTTCTGCAAGCTTTGCCTTTGTATCCTCTCCCATTGGGCTCATTGGCATACGAAGTGGTCCAACCTCGAGTCCCATAAGGTTCATAGCAGTCTTAACAGGGATAGGATTTACCTCTGAGAAGAGTGCATTTACAAGTGGAAGTCCAGCGAGCTGAATTTCACGAGCCTTTGCATAGTCGCCATCGAGGCAGGCCTGGCATAAGTCGTGAACATTCTTAGGCTCAACATTGCTCCATACAGAGATTACGCCGAGTGCTCCAAGTGACATTAATGGAAGAACAAGTCCATCCTCTCCTGAATACATATCAAGCTTGCCATCACAGAGACGAAGGGTCTCAGCAGACTGTGCAAGATTTCCTGTTGCATCCTTTAATCCTACAATGTTGCTCTTTGTCTTTACAAGCTCTGCAACAGTTGCTGGCATAATGTTTGTGCCAGTACGGCTAGGAACGTTATAAAGAATCATAGGAAGCTTTGTATTGTCAGCAATCATAGAATAATGCTTGATTAAGCCAGCCTGGGTAGCCTTGTTGTAGTAAGGGGTTACCAGTAAAAGACCATCTGCGCCATTCTCCTCAGCCTCCTTTGAAAGCTGGATTGCAGTTGCAGTGCTGTTTGAACCAGTTCCTGCAACAACAGGGATGCGTCCCTTGGTAAACTCAACTGCAGCCTTGATGACATCGCGATGCTCTTCCATCGTAAGAGTTGCGCTCTCACCAGTGGTTCCACAGATAACGATACAGTCGGTACCACCGTCAATCTGCATGTTGATGATTTCTTCTAATTTTGTATAGTTTACGGATTCATCCGCATTCATAGGGGTAACAATTGCTACTCCTGCGCCTTTAAAAATTGCCATGTTATCCTCCTCGATACACAATCGCTTCGGTAAAAAGATCAACTTTCTACCGCTTTAACGCGATAGAGTGCTATCAGCTGATAAATAAAATATCATAATCCCGGTCGTTTTGCAATAAATATGCTCGTGAAAATCATTCAGCTTTCGACCGCTTTTAGCCCTATCCCTGCTTCTTTGCGATATTAGAACGCTTGCGAAGTGTAGGGTCAAGAATTCTCTTTCGGATACGGAGGCTTTCAGGAGTTACCTCTAAGAGTTCATCAGTATCGATGAAATCTAACGCCTGCTCAAGACTTAATACCTTAGGTGGTACAAGTGTCAATGCCTCATCCGCTGATGATGAACGGGTATTGGTCAAATGCTTCTTCTTGCAGACATTTAATTCAATGTCCTCTGCTCTTGGTGACTGTCCAATAACCAT
>JAZUGV010000009.1:0-24118 GCA_045641385.1 Agathobacter sp.
CAATTTGTCTTCCTAAGACCGCTTGGCCTCCGACTTATAATATATGTTTTGATGAAACAAAGTCTAGATATGGATATATTTAGCTGTTCAGCTCTGCCACAAGAGTCTCAAGATACTCCCAGCGTTCCATTTTTTCGAGAAGAAGCAGTTCTGCCTCCTCCTTTTCAGCGCTAAGTTCTGTGAGCTTGGAATAGCTGGACGCATTTTTTGCAATTTCGGAGTCGAGCGCTTCTATGCGTTCTTCCAAATCGGCAATGTCCTGCTCAATGGTGTCGTATTCTTTTTGCTCTGCATAAGACAGCTTCTTTTTCTTTGCGGGCTGCTTCCAGGTGCTCTTGGAGTCAGTCTTTTCGCCAGATAGGCCTGTGCCAGTGGCGGAGCGGGCATCCTTTCCAAAAGCGATGCGCTCTCCCCTCTCGTTGTATTCCCAGAAAGGAACTTGGGCTTTTTCAAGATAGTCCGTATATCCGCCCTCATACTGATGAATCTGTCCGTTCTCAAAAGCGAAGATTCGCTTTACCACGCGGTCAAGAAAATGACGGTCATGGGATACGGTGACCACAATTCCAGGAAAGCTTTCAAGATAATCTTCCAATATGGCGAGAGTTTCAGTATCCAGGTCGTTCGTTGGCACATCCAGAATTAAAAAGTTTGGATTGCTCATCAAAATGTTGAGAAGTGCCAGACGACGTTTTTCTCCGCCTGAGAGCTTGCCAATAGGACTATACTGCTGGTCAGGGGTAAATAAAAATCGTTCGAGCATCGCAGAAGCAGATAGTCTGCCATCGACGGTTGGAATGTATTCTCCGGTTTCACGGATGAAGTCAATCACACGCTCGGTATCATCCATCCAGACAATTTCCTGACTGTAATAACCAATTTTTATGGTTTGGCCGACCGTGACATCTCCAGAATCAGGAGTGAGATCACCAGACAGTATGCGCATCAGGGTTGTTTTTCCACAGCCGTTGTTTCCAATAAAGCCAATGCGGTCATCCTTTAAAAAGACATATTCAAAATTTGAAAAGAGATGTCTGTCGCCGTAGGATTTACTCACCTGATTGAGTTCAACAGTGGTGCGTCCCATACGCTGTGAGATGGAAGACAACTGAACCTTTTCGCGAAGCTCTGGAGCTTCCTGGTCGCGCAATGCCTCGTAGCGCTGGATGTGAGCCTTCTGTTTTGTGGAGCGTGCTCGGGCACCTCGACGAATCCATGCGATTTCACGGCGAAGAATATTCTGCCGCTTTTGCTCGGAGGAACGTGCGCTTTCCTCACGGGCCATCTTTCGCTCGAGATAGCCAGAGTAGTTGGTGTCGTAGCTGTAAATGTTGCCAAGGTCGATTTCGACGATGCGATTACAAACCTCATCGAGGAAATAGCGGTCGTGCGTGACCATAATCACAGTGCCTCGATATCCGTTTAGATAGGTCTGGAGCCATTCAATCATTCCGTAGTCCAAGTGATTGGTAGGCTCATCTAAAATCAGCACATCTGCAGGCGCAGAAAGCGCAATGGCAAGTGCTACCTTTTTCTTTTGTCCGCCAGAAAGCTCGCTTACCTTTTGCGTTAAGTCGAGTATGGACAGACGGGTCAATATGGAAAGCGCCTCTGTCATGTTTTCTGTGAGCTGCTCTAAATTTTCGCGGATGGTTTTTTCCTCAGCAAAGGAAGGTGTCTGAGGAAGATAGCTGATGACGATATGGTTTGCGCGAATGACAGAGCCTGTATCCGGCTCTTCCTCCCCTGCAATGATTTTTAATAGTGTTGATTTACCGGTTCCGTTGACGCCGACAATCCCTACCTTTTCGTATTCCTGAACAAAAAAGGAGGCGTCCTTAAACAGTAGGCGGTCGGTAAATGATTTTGATAGATTTTCAATGTTTATAATATTCATAGCTAATATAATATAACATCTTTTGAAGGATTATAGAAACTTTTGTTGAAATAAAAGTTTCGCGGTGTTACAATGTCAGTAACTAAATAAATGACCAATGAGACGAGAGTAATGGTAGTAAGCGAATGAGTTCGCTTATTTTCTGTTGCCCTCGTTTTTTTATTTCCCTTGGACCAAGAGAAAAGGGATTGAAAGGAGAAACAAAAATGTATGATGTAGCCATTATCGGTGCGGGTGTTATAGGTAGCGCAATTGCCCGTGAGTTATCGATGTATCAGCTGAATGCCTGTGTGATTGAGGCAGAGGAGGATGTCTGCAACGGAACCTCAAAAGCAAACAGTGCGATCATTCACGCCGGGTTTGATGCAGTTCCTGGAACTGCTAAGGCGAAGTTTAATGTGCGTGGAAATGAGATGATGGATGAGCTTGCAAAGGATCTTGATATTTCTTTTAAGAGAAATGGATCATTAGTTGTAAGATGTGAGGGACAGGACCGCAAGGGGTTAGAAACTCTTTTGGAGAGAGGAGTTGCAAACAATGTTCCAGGAGTTCGCATTATCGGACGAGAAGAACTTCTGACAATGGAAACAAATCTCGCTGATGATGTAGTGGAAGCCTTGTATGCTCCGACTGGCGCGATTGTCTGTCCATTTGAGATGACCATGGCTTTTGCTGAAAATGCATGCGAAAACGGCGTAGAGTTTATGTTGGAAACTGCAGTACAAAATATTACAAAGACTGCAGAGGGATATGCTCTAGATTTGGTAAAAACGGAAGCAGACCAGACCGTTTCCATGGAAACCATTGAGGCAAAGGTGGTAGTCAATGCCGCAGGTGTCTATGCGGATGAAATCAACAATATGGTAAGCGACAAAAAACTCCACATCACTGCAAGAAAAGGCGAATATATGCTTTTGGATAAGACCGCAGGTGGTCATGTAAGCCATACCATTTTCCAGTTACCTGGTGCAATGGGCAAGGGTGTTTTGGTAAGCCCTACCGTACATGGAAATCTTCTTGTGGGACCTACTGCGACAGACGTTGACAACAAAGAGGGCTTAAATACCACTTTAGAGGGTCTTGACTATCTGCCTAAGGCTGCTGCACTTTCGGTAAAGAATCTTCCTCTTCGTGAGGTAATTACCAGCTTTGCAGGTCTGCGTGCCCATGAGGACGGAGATGACTTCATCGTTGGTGAGGCAGAGGATGCAAAGGGCTTTTACAATGCAGCAGGAATTGAATCTCCTGGACTTTCTTCTGCTCCAGCCATTGGAGAATATCTTGCAAAGGAAATTGCTATGGCACTTAACTTAGAGCCTAAGAAGGAATTTAAGAGCACCAGAAAGGGTGTGATTCATCTGGCAGGAAAGAGTATAGAAGAGCGCAATGCCCTGATCAAAGAAAATCCTGCTTTTGGAAATATCATCTGCAGATGTGAGATGGTGACGGAGGGAGAAATCCTTGATGCAATTCACAGACCACTCGGAGCAAAGAGCTTAGATGGTGTTAAGCGTAGAACCCGCGCAGGAATGGGCCGCTGTCAGTCTGGCTTCTGCTCTCCTAGAACAATGGAAATTTTGCACAGAGAATTGAACATTCCTATGGAGCTGATTAAGAAGAATAGTGGAAGCAGTAACTTCATTGTCGGAAAAAACAAAGAAGTGTAGAGCGCGTTGAATAATAAATCAAAAAAGTAGAAGGATAGATATCATGAAAAATTATGATTTAGTAATCGTTGGTGGCGGTCCAGCGGGAATGGCCGCAGCAGTCGCAGCCTATGATGCAGGTGTAAAGAGCATATTAATCATTGAAAGAGATAAGGAACTTGGTGGTATTTTAAATCAGTGCATTCACAACGGATTTGGACTTCACACCTTCAAGGAAGAACTGACTGGTCCGGAGTATGCAGCGAGATTTGCAAAGCAGGTATATGAGAAGAATATTGAGTACAAGCTAAACACCATGGTAATGGATATTTCTGAGACCAAGGTGGTCACTGCCATGAATTCCAGCGATGGAATGTTTGAAATTCAGGCAAAGGCGGTTGTTCTTGCAATGGGATGTCGTGAGCGCAGTCGTGGTGCTCTTAATATTCCAGGCTATCGTCCAGCTGGTATTTATTCTGCGGGAACAGCGCAGAGATTGGTCAACATGGAAGGCTTTATGCCGGGTAAGGAGGTTGTCATTCTTGGTTCCGGAGATATCGGACTGATTATGGCACGCCGTATGACTCTTGAAGGAGCAAAGGTTAAGGTTGTGGCTGAGCTTATGCCTTATTCCGGTGGATTAAAGAGAAATATTGTTCAGTGTCTGAACGATTTTGATATTCCTCTTAAGCTTTCTCATACCGTTGTTGATATTGAGGGAAAGGAGAGAGTCGAGGCGGTTACCATCGCGGAGGTTGGGGCAGACAGAAAACCAATCCCAGGTACTGAAATTCGCTATACCTGTGACACTTTGCTGCTTTCCTGCGGTCTGCTTCCAGAGAATGAGCTTTCAAGAACAGCAGGTGTAGAGCTCTCAAAAATCACTTCAGGTCCTGTTGTAAATGAGAGTTTAGAGACAAGCATCGAAGGGGTATTTGCGTGTGGCAATGTTCTTCATGTACATGATCTCGTAGATTATGTATCTCAGGAGGCAACCATGGCAGGTAAGAATGCTGCAAAATATGTGTTAAACGGCAATGTTTCTGAGGATTTGGCGTCGATTGCAATAGCAGGGGAGGGCGGCGTTCGTTATACTGTGCCTTCTACCATTCGTCCATCGCACATGGAGGATACACTCACCGTTCGTTTCCGCGTGGGAGATGTATATAAAAACTGTGCGATTGTTACTTACTTTGGAGATCGCGAAGTTGCAAGAAGAAAGAGACCGGTCATGGCACCAGGGGAAATGGAACAGGTGATTTTGAAAAAGGCTGAGGTGGAGGAACTTCACCCAGAGAGCATCCGCATTGTGATTGAACAGGATGCATAGGAGGATGAATCATGGAAAATAATATCGAAAAAATTGAACTTACCTGCATTGGATGTCCTCTTGGATGCAGTCTTAGTGTAGAAAAATCTGGAGAGGAAGTGGTTTCTGTCAGCGGAAATACCTGCCCTAGAGGAGATGCCTATGCCAGAAAGGAAGTGACAAATCCTACGAGAATTGTGACCTCATCTGTTGTGGTTACCGGAGGAAATGCGGCAGCAGTTTCGTGCAAGACAGCAGGAGATATTCCAAAGGGAATGATCTTTGAGATTATTGATGTATTGAAGAACGTACGTGCAAAAGCACCTGTTTCTATCGGTGATGTACTGGTAAGCAATGTTGCTGGAACCGGTGTTGATGTGGTTGCAACAAAGGATGTTGCGGCTGTATAAGTCAAAATAACAGAATAAAATGACTGAAATATGGGAAAATGCCTTTGAAATATGGGCATTTTCGCATATTTTATTTGCAACAAAATCGCACATTGTGTTATTCTAATAACTAGGAATAAAGTTCTAGTTTGTGTGAAGGGTATTATGTGGAATGGCAATGGAGAGAATGAGTAGATTGTTAGAGGGGGATTTGTTGAATCAGAAATCGGTAAATCGTCTGGAGAAAAGGACGATTCTGATTATTGAAGACGATGAAATCAGCCGCTTGATATTGGCAAAGAGACTGTCGGAGGAATACGACGTTCTTACTGCAGAAAATGGAAAAGAAGGTCTCGATTTGTTGAAGGAGCATCCAGATGTAACGCTGGTGGTTCTTGATATTTTGATGCCAGTATTAGATGGCTATGAGTTCCTTTCCATTGTAAAAAATAATGAATTGCTCTACGACATTCCAGTTGTCGTTATCACTGGTAATTTCAGTGATGAGGAGGAGATTAAGTGTCTTGAGATGGGCGCAATCGATTTCCTTTCAAAGCCATACAATCCACAGGAAGCACTGGTACGTATTCGAAATGTTATCCAGATGCAGGAATCTTCAAACGCATTGCTAGAACTCGAAAGAGATGAATTGACAGGCTTGTATACAAAGCAGGCATTTATCAAATACGCCGAGGAGAGAGTGCAGTCACATCCAGAAAAGGAATATGCAATCATCGGCTTTAACATTGAAAACTTTAAGGCAACCAACAGCCAGTATGGGGAAGAAAAATGTGATGAATTCCTGGCGTATCTGGGAGAGAAGATTCAGCGAGTGCTCCGCTCATCCATTGCCGGGCGCTTTGGCGGAGATCAGTTTGTAATTCTTTTTGACAATGATGATGAAAAGACCACCATTGGACGTGTTGAGCAGATTTCCAAGCTGGTATTCCGCTATGCACCAATTCCAAATCAGGTGGCGAAAATTGGTGTATATGCGCCAATTGACAAACGTATTCCAATTGTTCGCTGCTGTGACAGAGCCTTTCTTGCAATTCGTGAGGTAAAGGGCGTATATCAGAAGGATATCATCTTCTATGAGGAGCGAATGCGTGAGCAGCTTTTGGAAGAGCAAAAGATTTTAGACTCGATGGAAACCGCTCTAAAGGAAGAGCAGTTTGTCGTGTTCTATCAGCCAAAGCACGAGGCAATTGGTGGAATGATTGCAGGAGCTGAGGCGCTTGTGCGCTGGGAACATCCGGAGTTTGGATTTATGACCCCAGACCGCTTTATTCCTCTGTTTGAAAGAAACGGCTTCATCACAAAATTGGATTTGTTTGTAGTTGAGCGCGTTTGTAAGGATATCACAAACTGGAAGGAAAAGGGGCTTCCTTTGGTACCTATTTCCATCAATGTTTCCCGACGCGATTATTTCGAAGCCGGGTGGCTGGAAAAGGCATCAGAGATTGTTGACAGTTATGAGATTGACCACTCATTGATTCACATGGAGGTTACGGAATCGCTTTACGCGGAGAATACCGATTTGATTATTGACCAGATCAGACGCGTGCAAAATCGTGGCTTCTTAGTAGAAATGGATGATTTTGGAGCAGGCTATTCATCACTTGGAATGCTTGCAACCTTCCCATTAAATGTCATTAAGTTGGATATTAGTTTTGTGCGACAGATTGAGACCAATCGAGTTGTAATCGAAAATATTATTAAACTTGCGCATAAGATGGGCTTAAAGACAGTTGCAGAAGGTGCAGAGTCAGAAAAGCAGTTCCATATCCTTAGGAATTTGGGATGTGACTTTATTCAGGGCTACTATTTTTCAAAGCCTTTGTCACTTGAGGCCTTTGAGCATTATCTTGTGCAGGATCATTCTAACATCAATGTTACCTCCGCTGCTGATGCAGAGGATATTGTGGTTTCGGCTGAGCAGGAGAAGGAGGACGAGCAGTCACGTATTAACAGCCTGCTGTCGATTATTCAGTCGTTAGAAGAATCCGCACATTTGGATTCTCTTACAGGATTTCCGAATAGAAGAGCCTTTTATGGAGAGATGGAACGACTTGAGCGTATTGGCTCTAAGCAGTCCATGGGAATTGCATATGTTGATATCAACGGCTTAAAGAGTATGAACGATAACTTCGGCCATGAGGCGGGGGACCGTCTGATTGTCCATATTGCAGCCAGTCTGAAAAAGGTCTTTGCAGATGCTGATATTTTCCGTTTGGGCGGAGATGAATTTGTCGTTTTTGAAAGAGGCATCAGCGAGGAAGCCTTTAAGTGTAGTCTTGATGAACTTCATACCTACTGGACAGAGGAAGAGTCCGCTTCCGTGGGCTGGGTATGGTCCCCAATTACCCGACATATCGAGCAGAATGTAATCGCAGCTGACAAAAGGATGTATATAGAGAAAAATATATACTATGACCGCCAGTTTAAGCGCAAGCGCCGTGGCGGAGATGTTGCATCGAGATCGGAATTTGAGATTGCAACCGAGATGATGGATTTCATGCCATGTGGTTTTTTTGCATACTTTGCGGATGAGACTGGACGCCTGCTGCTTCATAACCAGGAAGTTCTAAAACTCTTCGAGTGTGAAAACGATGATGAATTCAAAGAACTCACAGGTTATTCCTTCCGAGGAATGGTGCATCCAGATGATATCGATTTGGTGGAGGGTTCAATTAACAGCCAGATTGAGAAGAGCAATGACCTTGACTATGTAGAGTATCGCATTATCTGTAAAAATGGAAAAGAAAAAAGAGTTCGCGATTATGGACGCTTTGTGCGTACCGGAGCTTACGGATCAATCTATATGGTTGTTCTCATTGAAATGGAAGCATAATCTTATAAAGAAAAAGGCCACACCTTATGGTGTGGTCTTATAATTTATTTTCTTTTCAATGATATATAGGGCAAACATAAAAGCACCACAGCCGAAAAAGCAAAGGATTCCGATGGCGTCCTCTATGCCAGCCATATCTCTGTGAAGAATGGTAATTACAATTCCAAAAACGCAGGTAATCCAGCTGAAAACAGCTGCGACAAGAGCATTTCGATACAGAGGTCTGCGGGTGGTGTTCATCTCGCCAATGGTAAAGTGCTTGATGGTTGAGATGTAAAAAATCAGGTGATAGATTACAAGTACGAGAACAATACCCGTTGCGAATTCTCCAATCGCTGAATAAACCAGATAGTTAAACAGTGCATCGCTCATGACACCAAAGATTAGCAAGAATACAGCGGCCATGACAAATATAAGGTAAAGAATGCGAAGGCCAATCTTTTTTGCAAGAGGAAAATCAGGGGAATAGTATTCGCCTTTGTAGGTTCGTTTGATTTTTTTCTTGCCGTTTGGAAGAATGATGGTTTCAAACTCCCAATCCTCAAATTCCTGGGTGAAGGCGCGAGAACGGCGTTCCTTAAAACGGTTTCGTTTTCCTTCCTCCTCCATTTCATTTGGCTCAAACAGCATATTTGGTCGTTTCATTTTATCAGCTCCTTATGATCATGCTTTTGAATCTGCTTCTATTATATACAAAAAATGAGTGATGAGGGGATATTTTTACAAAAAGCTTTGGAATTTTTGCGATGATATTTATAAACTCTATCTATAGAAATGCTTTATTTTGTGTGGTATTATGCCACTATAATATGAGTTTTTATGCTACTAGACATATAAAATCGGTAGTTAAGTATAAACACTTTTTTGAATAGACTGGAGGATAAACATGAGAGTAAAGCAGGTAAAGGATGTTGATGGATTTTTTAAGGCATTAGATACTTGTAATGGAAGAGTTGAGCTGATTACAGATGAGAAGGATGTATTAAACCTTGCATCAAAGCTTACTCAGTTCATCGGACTTACCACTATTTTTTCGAATCCATCGATTGAAAGCTACGAAATCGTATGCTACGAAGCTTCTGATTACGACAAGATTTCACAGTTCTTAGAGGAAGTATAAATTGTATTTTGGGAATAAGAAAAGGAGATGCGTTTGCATCTCCTTTTCTTATTATGTTTAGCTTATTAAATTAGCCCATGCGGAAGCGGATGTAATCCTCCAAAAAGTCAATGGTCTTTGGAATTCCCATGGCAGAGCTGTTTACACATAAGTCGTATGCGCGGCTGTCACCCCAGCTCATTTCGCAGAAATGATTGTGGTAGCTCTTGCGGTGTCCGTCATGGCGTTTCATGGTTGCAAAAGCTTCTCTTTCAGACATGCCACGAATGCGCATGATACGTTCAACTTTTGCGCTCTCATCGGCGAGAATAAAGATTGGAATTAATCCAGGAACGTCTGCGAGCACGCTCTCTGCACAACGACCGACAACCACAAAGGATTCTCCAGACGCGGCCTTTTCCTTCAGATAGTTGAACTGAATTTCTGCGATTGCTTCCTCTGGTGAATTGCTGTAGCCACGGATGGTTCGACTGGTTAATCTGCGACGTGGAGCCTCATCATACTTGTTTAAAGAAGCAACATTCATCCCCTTTTTTTCGGCCACCTCATCCAATAAATTATGATCATAAAGTGGTAAGCCGAGACGCTTTGCAAGTTCTTCGGCGATGTCATGTCCGCCACTTGCATATTCACGGCTGATTGCAATGATAAACTGATTTCCCATAGCACTTACCTCCATGGTTTTATTTTAGCATAATATCGGTTATACTATCAACGAAGAAACAAGGAGTTTTGTAGAAAAATAATGGAAAAAAGTAATATTATTCTGATTGGATTACCTGGGGTTGGAAAGAGCACTGCGGGAGTTGTTTTGGCAAAGATTACCGGCAAGCAGTTTGTAGACAGTGACCTGGTGATTCAGCAGCAGGAGGGACAGCTCTTGCGTGAGATTATTGCCCAAAAAGGTGTCGATGGGTTTATTGAAGTTGAGAACCGCGTGAATGCTGCGCTTTCTGTTGAAAATTCCATCGTTGCCACCGGAGGAAGTGTGGTCTACGGAAAAGAGGCAATGGCTCATTTGAAGGAAATCGGAACGGTTGTCTATTTAAAGGTCGGTTTTGAGGTGATTGAGAGTCGATTGAAGGATATCAGAGGCCGAGGCGTGGTACTGCGAGAGAGACAGACACTTTTAGATTTATATGAGGAGCGTGTGGGTCTGTATGAGCAGTATGCGGATATAACAGTTGATGAAACTGGCCTTTCCATCGAAGAAACGGTGGAGGCAATCGTTGCACAATTATAAATAGAAAAGGGAAATTCGCGAGGGGAATGTATGAAATCTGAATTTCGTGAAGCTTTGGAGGATTCTCCAATCATTTGCGCCATCAAAGATGACGAAGGCTTAAAAAAATGTAAAACAGCTGACAGTAAAATTGTATTTATTTTATATGGGGATATCTGTAATATAGCTGAGATTGTAGCGGAAGTAAAATCCTATGGAAAGATTGCGATGGTACACCTGGATTTGATTGTTGGCCTAAGTCCAAAGGAGGTTGCTGTCGATTTTATTAAGCGCTATACAAAGGCGGATGGAATTATTACCACAAAGCCAGCTTTGATTAAGCGGGCAAAGGAACTTGATTTATATACAAGTCTGCGCTTTTTTGTGATTGATTCCATGGCCTATTCCAATATTGAAAAACAGCTAAAGAGTGTGCGCCCGGATGTGATTGAAATATTGCCAGCACTTATGCCGAAGGTGCTCTCAAAAATATGCAAGCTCTCCAATGTGCCAGTTGTTGCAGGTGGCCTGGTGAGCGAGAAGGCGGACATCATGGAGCTTTTAGAGGTTGGAGTCGCTTCGGTGTCTGGAACGAGTCCAGAAGTTTGGGAGATGTAACACGTCCAGACATGCATAAGAGGAACCTGTAAGATGAAGTCAGAAAAACAGAAACAGAAAATTTTATACATTGAAAAATATCTGAGAGAACATACAGATGAGTTTCATCCTGCATCGACGCCACAGATTATCGCCTACCTCGAAGAACAGGGGATTAAGGCAGAGAGAAAGAGTATTTACAGTGATATTGACCATCTGATTGAGTTTGGCGTGGATATCGAAAAGGTGGAGGGAAACCGCGGTGGCTATTATATGGCCAGCCGTGAATTTGACTTGCCAGAGGTAAAACTTTTGGTAGATCTGGTGCAGTCTTCAAAATTTATCACAGAAAAGAAATCCAGGGAGCTGATAAAAAAGCTGGAATGCCTTGTGCCACATCAGGATGCTGTGACACTTCAGCGACAGGTAGTGGTTTCTGATCGCAATAAGACAATTAACGAATCCATCTACTACTCTGTAGATGTGATTTATGAGGCTATGGCAAAGAATCATCGCGTCTGCTTTCAGTATTTTGAGTGGGATGAGAATAAGAGCCAGGCGCTTCGCAGAGGCGGAGCTGTCTATGAGGCGAGTCCATGGCTTTTGACCTTTGATGACCAGAAATATTATCTGATTGCATATGATTCAGAGGCAAAGATGATGAAGCATTATCGAGTAGATAAGATGCTACACATTTCCCTGAGTGATAATGAGCGCGACGGAAAGGAACAGTATGAGTCTGTGAATCTTGCAGCTTATGGAAAGAGTACCTTTGGGATGTTTGCTGGAAAGACCTGCACTGTCAGAATGTCCGTCAATAAGGCGCTTAGTGGCGTAATTGTGGACCGTTTTGGTACCGATGTGGCTATGCGAAAACTCGATGAAGAGCATTTGGCAGTGCGTGCAGAGGTGAATGTCAGTCCTATGTTTTTTGGATGGCTGGCGGGACTAAACGACCAGATTAAGCTACTTGGACCGGATGAAGTTGTAGAGGAGTACAAAGATTTTGTTTCTGGTATTGCAAAGCTCTACCAGGAGGAAGAATAATAACTGTTTGAGAGGATAGAAATATGAATTTACCTAAGGATTCAGTGATGCTACTTAGCTATGTCAACACACAGCTGCGCGATCACTACAGTTCGCTGGAGCGTTTCGCGGAGGATACAGAGTATTCCGCAGAGGAAATCAAAGAGAAGCTTGCGGCAATCAACTATGAATATAACGAGGAATTAAACCAGTTTAAATAAGTGAAAAACTAAGGCCGATGCGTTTACAAACTGTGTTTTAACCAGAGAAGAGGAATTTATCATGCTATGTGATTTTTGTGCCTACAACGAATACGACGAGGACGACGAGGAATATTATTGCTCAGTGAATATGGATGAGGATGATATGGCCCGATTCGTGAGCTCAAGCTACAAGGAATGTCCATATTATCGAAACGGCGATGAATATGCAGTCGTAAGACATCAGATGTAGTAAATATTATTCATGCACCAGGCGGTGGTGTTATGTTATGATAGGTTATATTTTTTTTGAGGGGAGAATATTATGAACGAAGCAAAGAGCGCGAAAGCGTTTAATTTAACAACGGCAATTTTATATACCGTTCCAGCAGGCTTTTATGCCCTTATCGGTATTATTTTATTGTTGGGAATGACCTTTACCGGTGCAGCTTTAGATACTTTTGGCCTTTACAGAGGTCTCGGTGGTGCTGTGATGGGAGCTTTTCTCATTGTATTTGTGGTTATTCTTGCAGTCATTGCTGCCTATTTAGTGCCGGCAATCATCGGTTATTCCTACAATGGAAAACTAAACAGAGCAAATAATTATGGTGATTACCTTGAAATTTTAAATAAGCAGAGCAAATTTTTACTGATTTATTCATCGATTATGGAAGGCCTTGCTGTTTTAGGAATCATTGGCAATATTGTAGGTTTAATCGATGGAAGTGAGGACGACGTGAGCTCTACTGTGTTTGGAATCGTGTTTTTACTTGTTTTTCCAGCACTTCGTCTGACTTTTTCTGCCATTGCAAATACAACTGCCAGCAGACTTATACAGGCATGTACTCCTGAGATGGCACAGATGAGAGTGAATCTTCCGTTGAATGAGCAAGCGCCAGCACAGATGCAGTATCAGCCACAGCAGATGCAGTATCAGCCACAGCAGGTGCAGTATGCACAGCCTGGGCAGGCACAGTATACCCAACCATTACAGCAGCAGTTTGATCCACTGACTGGTCAGCCGGTACAGATGCAGTATCAGCCACAGCAGGTGCAGTATGCACAGCCTGGGCAGGCACAGTATACCCAGCCATTACAGCAGCAGTTTGATCCAATGACTGGTCAGCCGGTACATATGCAGTATCAGCCACAGCAGGTGCAGTATGTACAGTCACAGCAGGGACAGTACATTCAGCCACAGCAGGCGCAGTATCAGCAACCACAATATACTCAGCCACAGCATACGCAGTATACACAGCCAGTACAGTCACAGTGTGACCCAGTGGCTGGACAGGTTGAACAACCGGTACAGCCTCAGTAGAGACTGTGATAAACAGATAAGGTGGATATAAGATAATGCCATGAAGGAGACCTCTTTTGAGGTCTCCTTTTTCACTGTATAGGAAATTACTCCAATTTCCTATACAGTAAAAACTCTGTGTGAGGATGCGCACGCTTTTGCAGATGAAAAATGTCGCATTGGCGAAGCAAAAGCGGCGCGAGAGTTTCGCAAGCGAAACTCTATTTTTATAAAATCTTTAGAAAATATAGAGAAAAGTAATGCCTTAAAAAGTTGATTTTGCGCAATTTTTTCAATATAATGGAAATGCTTTTATAAAGGAGAAACTATGTCAGAATTTAACAACGATTTTAACGGCCAAAACCAGAATAACAACCAGGGGGATGGCAACAACAATAAGAATAATAAAAATGGCAAGAAGGGCCAGAGTATCATGACCTTTATCATGCTCGCACTTGTGGCACTATTCATAGTGTCTTTGGTGAGCAGCCGTTTTTCTTCCATCAATAAAAAGGAAACGACATACTCGGAATTCCTTGAATCCATCAAAAATAAAGAGATTGAAAGTGTAGAATTTGGAAGCAATCAGATCAATTATAAGCTTACAGATGATTCCATTTCCTACTACACAGGTTATGTGATTACAGATGAGGATTTACTTCCACAGTTAAAGGAGTTAAAGACAAAGTCAGGCGAACGCGTTGAAATTTCTGGAACCGTTCCTGACAATACCTCTACCTGGATTGTAAACATCTTAAGTATGGTAATTCCATTTGTGCTGATTTGGATTTTACTGTCTATCCTCATGAAGCGTATGGGCGGAGGAAGTATGGGCGTTGGAAAGAGCAACGCCAAGGTTTATGTTGAAAAGTCTACCGGCGTTTCCTTTAAGGATGTAGCAGGACAGGATGAGGCAAAGGAAACCTTACAGGAAATGGTTGATTTCCTAAACAACCCAAACCGCTATCGTGAGATTGGAGCAAAGCTTCCAAAGGGTGCTCTTTTGGTTGGACCTCCTGGAACAGGTAAGACTCTGCTCGCAAAGGCAGTTGCAGGTGAGGCTGGAGTTCCATTTTTCTCTCTTGCAGGCTCCGATTTCGTAGAAATGTTCGTCGGAGTTGGTGCATCCCGCGTGCGTGACCTCTTTAAGGAAGCACAGAAGATGGCTCCATGTATCATTTTCATCGATGAGATTGATGCCATTGGTAAGAGTCGTGACAGCCGTTTTGGCAGTGGTGGAAACGACGAGCGTGAGCAGACCTTAAATCAGCTGCTTGCAGAGATGGATGGATTTGATACCTCAAAGGGTATTTTGATTCTTGCGGCAACAAACAGACCTGAGGTGCTGGACAAAGCATTACTTCGTCCAGGCCGTTTTGATCGCCGCGTCATTGTCGATAAGCCTGATCAGAAGGGCCGTCTTGAGACCTTAAAGGTTCATTCCAAGGATGTACATATGGATGAGACGGTTGATTTGGAGGCACTTGCACTTGCCTCTGCGGGTCTGGTTGGTTCAGATCTTGCAAACATCATCAATGAAGCAGCAATTATCGCAGTAAAGAACAGACGTAAATTTGTAAATCAGACAGATTTATTTGAGGCCTTTGAACTCGTTGCCGTCGGCGGCAAGGAGAAAAAGGACCGTGTCATGAGCGAGCGCGAACGTCGCATTGTCGCATACCATGAAGTGGGACATGCTCTTGTTTCTGCTCTTCAGAAAAATTCTGAGCCGGTTCAGAAAATCACGATTGTGCCACGTACCATGGGCGCACTTGGATATACACTTCAGACTCCTGAGGAGGAAAAATTCCTTCAGACCAAGGAGGAGCTGATTGCAAAAATCAATACCTATATGGCTGGTCGTGCCGCTGAGGTTTTGGTCTTTGAATCTGCAACCAGTGGAGCTGCAAACGATATTGAAAATGCTACAAAAATTGCTCGCGCCATGGTCACCATGTATGGTATGAGTGATAAATTCGGTATGATGTGTCTTGCTTCTGTTGAGACCAAATACCTTGATGGCCGCGCCGGCCTAATCTGTGGAGAAGCAACCGCTGCTGAAATCGATACAGAGGTTCTTGCCATGATTAATAAGGCATATAACGATGCAATGAACATGCTCATTGAAAATCGTGAAATTCTCGATCGCATTTCAGATTATCTCTATGAAAAGGAAACCATTACTGGCAAGGAATTTATGAAGATTTTCCGAGAGATGAAAGGCCTTCCAGAGGAAGATGCAAAGAGCGAGGAGACTTCTGAGGGGAATGCAGATGCGCCTGTTGTTCCAGAGGAAGCTTTTGCGGAAACCACTGTTAAAACTGCAAAAGAGGAGCAGGTATGGGTGAACGGAAGATTTGTAAACAAGTCTGAAGCTCCAGAAGAAATTTTTGATGAGGAATAATAAAAGCCTTATTACTGAGGATATTATATGTTCGACATACAGGAAGAATTAAGTAAACTCCCGGATCAACCGGGAGTTTATATTATGCATGACAAAAATGATGTAATCATCTATATCGGAAAAGCGAAAAGCCTGACCAAGCGTGTGCATCAGTATTTCCAGCCGAGTCACAATGAGGGAATCAAGAAGCTGCAGATGGTGCAGCATATCGATCATTTTGAGTATATTATCACGGACTCAGAACTCGAGGCTTTGGTATTAGAATGCAATCTGATTAAGGAGCATACCCCAAAATACAACACCCTGCTTCGCGATGACAAAACCTATCCTTATATTCAGGTGACGGTGCAGGAGGATTTTCCAAGAGTTCTTTTTGCAAGGCAGATGAAGAAGGATAAATCGCGCTATTTTGGGCCTTATACCAGTGCGGGCGCAGTAAAGGATACCATAGAACTGTTAAACAAAATCTACCAGATTCGCACCTGTAATCGTGTGTTACCACGCGACTGCGGCAAGGAACGCCCTTGTTTGAATGCTCATATTCATCAGTGCATGGCTCCATGTACAGGTGAAGTTGCAAAGGAAGATTACAGGGCTCAGATTGATGGGGTACTGGAATTTTTAAGTGGAAACTATGCTCCGGTCATTAATTTGTTGAAAAACAAAATGGCAGAGGCGTCGGAGGCACTTGAGTTTGAGCGTGCAATCGAACTGCGCGACCTGTTAAATTCGGTGAAGCAGATTGCGCAAAAGCAGAAGATCACAAATACCGATTTGGAGGATAAGGATATCATTGCACTCGCCTGTGATGACACAGATGCGGTTGTACAGGTGTTCTTTGTCCGCGGTGGCAAAATTATTGGAAGAGATCACTTCCATGTGCGTGTGGGAACAGAGGAGAATGCTTCGGATATTCTCACAGAATTTGTAAAGCAGTTTTATGCAGGTACTCCATTTATTCCGCGCGAGATTATGCTTCCAGAGGCAGTTGAGGAAGCGGAGGTGTTAGAAGAATATCTCAGCAAAAAGAGGGGGCGTAAGTGCTCTTTGGTTGTCCCACAAAAGGGTATGAAAAATAAACTGGTGGAGCTAGCCGCGAAGAATGCACAGCTTGTTCTTTCTCAGGATAAGGAGAAAATCAAGAGAGAAGAAGGCCGCACCATTGGGGCGGTTAAGGAAATTGAGAGCTGGCTTGGCCTTAGCAATCTCACACGAATGGAGGCGTATGATATTTCAAACATTAGTGGTTTCCAGTCGGTGGGATCCATGGTGGTCTATGAAAAGGGAAAGCCGAAGCGAAGCGATTATCGAAAGTTCAGGCTTCGCACTGTCACAGGGCCGGATGACTATGCGTCTATGCATGAGGTGCTGACTCGCCGCTTTACCCACGGAATGCAGGAGGATGAGGAGCAGGTCGACAAGCTTGAGGGAAGCTTTAATCGCTTTCCGGATGTTATCCTGATGGACGGTGGTCGTGGACAGGTAAATGTCTGCCTTCAGGTGTTAGAGGAGTTAGGCATCGATATTCCAGTCTGTGGAATGGTAAAGGATGATAATCACCGCACAAGAGGCTTGTACTTTAACAATATTGAAATTCCAATCGATCGCCATAGCGAAGGCTTTAAGCTGATTACCCGAATTCAGGATGAGGCCCATCGATTTGCAATTACATATCATCGTTCACTGAGAACAAAGGACCAGGTACATTCGGTGCTTGACGATATTGATGGTATTGGACCTGCAAGAAGGAAATCATTAATGAAGCGATATGCAAGTTTGGATGCAATCAAAGAAGCCAGTGTGGAGGACCTGACACTCACTGAAAATATGACGCCTCAGGCGGCGCAAAGTGTGTGGGACTTCTTCCATAAATAGTAAAAATATGCTATGATATAAGTTGGTTTTTAAGGCAATAAGGGGGATATTTCATGGCAAAAACAGAATCAGTATCTGTATCAAGATTGGCAGAGGATTTGGATTTATATAATTATACTCCGGATATCGGACTTTCTGGTCGCAAAATCAAAGCATCGGACGTCAACAGACCGGCTCTTCAGATTGCAGGATATTTCGAGCACTTCGAAGAAGAGCGTGTCCAGATTGTTGGAAACGTAGAATACGCCTATATGGCAAAGCTTTCTGACGAAGAGAGGAGCAGTCGAGCAAAGGAATTGTTTAAGTATAACATTCCATGCATCATCTATAGCCGTAAGCTTCGCCCATCAGAACCAGTGTTAAAGGAGGCGATTGCTGCAGGAATTCCAGTATTTGGAACGGAGCGCCCTACCTCTGAATTCATGGCAGAGATTATTACCTACTTAGGTGAGAAACTTGCGCCTTGCATCTCTATTCACGGAGTATTGGTTGATGTCTATGGTGAAGGACTTTTGATTACCGGCGAATCTGGAATTGGAAAATCCGAGGCTGCACTTGAGCTGATTCGAAGAGGGCATCGACTGGTTACTGACGATGTCGTTGAAATCCGTAAGGTCAACGACCACACACTGATAGGTACCTCGCCTGAAATCACACGCCATTTCATAGAGCTTCGAGGCATAGGAATTATCGATGTCAAAACCCTTTATGGTGTTGAATGTGTTAAGGAATCACAGACAATTGATCTGGTCATCAAGCTTGAGGACTGGAAAAAGGAAACCGAGTACGACCGCTTAGGTCTCGAGGAAGAGAGAACCGAGTATCTCGGAGTTGATGTAGTATGTCATTCGCTGCCAATTCGACCAGGTCGAAATCTTGCAGTTATCTGCGAGACCGCAGCGGTAAATCATCGTCAGAAGAAGATGGGATATAATGCGGCACAGGAGCTTTATCGCCGTGTGCAGGAGAATTTGACTAAGAAATCTGAGGAGGACTAAATACAATGGCTGACACAAAAAGAAAGACAACTAAGACTGCGGCAAAGAGCAGTGCAAAGCCAGCAACAAAAACTGCAAAAAAAGCAGAGAACAAAGAGGACGGTCGCGTAAAATACGCATGGGATAAGTATCCAGAGGGAAAAGAGCGCGATAAGGTGATGAAGTTTGCGGAGAATTATCGTAAATTCATCTCTGAAAATAAGACAGAGCGTGAGTGCACAAGCGCTGTTTACGCAGATGCAATAAAAAATGGTTTCGTGGATTTAAATGATGTGATCAAGGCTGGCAAAAAGCTTGTGCCAGGAGATCGTGTAGTCGCAAACAATATGGGCAAGGGTCTCGCTTTATTTATCGTTGGAAAGACTCCAATCGCGGAAGGCATGAATATCCTTGGCGCACATATTGATTCACCACGAATTGACTTAAAGCAGAATCCTTTATATGAGGATCCATATTACAGAACTCAGTTTGCCATGTTTGATACCCATTATTATGGTGGTATCAAAAAGTATCAGTGGGTGACACTTCCACTTGCGCTTCATGGTGTGATTGTAAAGAAGGATGGTACCCTGGTTAATATCAATATTGGTGACAAGCCAGAGGATCCTGTATTTGGTGTGAGTGACCTTTTGATTCACCTTTCTGCAGATCAGATGGGTAAGAAGGCGAGTGATGTTATCAGCGGAGAGGGACTTGACCTCTTAGTTGGTTCTATCGCAAAGGAAAAGGATGAGAAGGACGAGATTAAGCAGCGCGTAAAGGCAAATGTGCTTGATATTCTCTCAAAGACCTATGGTATCGAGGAGGATGACTTCCTTTCTGCAGAAGTTGAAGTTGTTCCAGCGGGAGATGCAAGGGATTACGGCTTTGACCGCAGTATGATTATGGGCTATGGCCATGACGACCGTGTATGTGCATATCCATCTTATGAAGCTATGCTTGAGATGAAAAAGCCAGAGAAGACCTCTGTCTGCCTGTTAGTGGACAAGGAAGAGATTGGTTCGGTCGGTGCAAGTGGAATGCAGTCAAGATTCTTTGAAAACTGTGTTGCAGAAATGATTGCGCTGACAGGAGAATACAGTGATTTATTAGTGCGTCGTGCAATGGCAAATGCAAAGGCACTCTCATCGGATGTATCAGCAGCAATGGATTGCAATTTCCCTTCTGTTATGGAGATGAACAACTCTGCATACTTTGGACATGGTCTTGTATTCAACAAGTATACAGGTGCAAGAGGAAAGAGCGGTTCTAATGATGCCAGTGCAGAATACATGGCAGAAATCAGAAAGATGATGGAGAAAAATGCAGTAGTATATCAGACCGCGGAACTTGGTAAGGTTGACCAGGGTGGCGGTGGAACCATTGCTTATATTCTTGGTAACTATGGCATGAATGTTATTGATAGCGGTGTCCCTGTATTAAATATGCATGCTCCTTGGGAAATTATCAGCAAGGTAGATTTGTACGAGGCATATCTTGGATATATTGCATTCTTAAAGGAAGCATAAAAAATAAACGGAAAAGTGTGTATGACAGAAATCGGAGAAAAATTAAAACAAATTGTTCCTGAGGAACACATACTGTTTGATGAACTGATGAAGGATCACACGACCTTTCGCGTAGGCGGGCCAGCGGATATTTATCTGCGTCCAGATGTAGGGGAGCTTCCAGAGGTGCTTGCATTGCTGCGAAAGGAAAACTATCCATATCAAATTATCGGAAATGGAAGTAATTTGCTTGTGACGGACAAGGGAATTCGCGGTGCGGTGATTGAGCTTGGAACAAGGGCCTCTTCCCTGATTCATGTAAAAGAAGGGAAGACACATCTTCTGGTTGCTGAGGCTGGAGTACGTCTTTCAGCACTTGCACAGAAGGCGGCGGAGTATTCTCTGACAGGCCTGGAGTTTGCAGCTGGAATTCCAGGAACCGTTGGCGGAGCAGTGACAATGAATGCAGGTGCCTATGGTGGAGAAATTGCGGATGTTCTTGTGGAAGCGTGCGTCCTGACAGAGGAAGGTGAGAAGCTTACGCTCTCTGCGGAGGAACTGAAGTTGTCCTATCGCCACAGCGCTGTCATGGATCATCATTATGTGGTTCTGTCTGCCAGCTTTGAACTTGAATCGAAGGACGAGGCTGCCATTCGAGAAACGATGGCCGATTTCGCGGCACGTCGAAGAGAAAAACAGCCTTTGGAATATCCAAGTGCCGGAAGCACCTTCAAGCGTCCAGAGGGATATTTTGCTGGCAAGTTAATTGAAGAAGCAAATCTTCGAGGGTATCATGTGGGAGATGCACAGGTATCAGAAAAACATTGCGGCTTTGTGATCAATCGCGGAGAAGCAACCGCGGAGCAGCTTCTACAGGTCATCGAGGATGTAAAGCAAAAGGTATTTGAAAATTCAGGTATCACATTGGAACCAGAGGTTCGAATCATAGGAGAACGATAAATGAACTTAGTGATTGTGACAGGTATGTCCGGAGCCGGCAGAAGTGCGGCAATGAATATGCTTGAGGATATTGGCTATTATTGTATTGATAATCTTCCAATTCCTCTGCTTCCAAACTTACTTGACTGTCCTGACGACTTTTACCAGGATGTGGAAAAGGTTGCGGTTGGAATCGACGTAAGAAACGGCAAGGCAATGGATAATTTTGCCCCAGTATTGGGCGAGATTCGTAAGAAGCAGCCGAATATTTCGATTCTGTTTTTAGATGCGTCTGATGACGTTCTTGTGAAAAGATATAAGGAAACCAGAAGAAATCATCCGCTTGCGCGCGATGGCCGTATTGAAACGGGTATTGCGGAGGAACGTGTTGCAATGGCATATTTAAAGGCCAATGCAGATTACATTATCGACACAAGCCGCTTGTTGACCAGAGAACTCAAGGCTGAAATTGAGAAGATTTTTTTGAATCAGAGTGATTTTAAAAATCTGTTTGTGACGATACTTTCTTTTGGATTTAAATATGGAATCCCTGTTGATTCTGATATTGTGATGGATGTAAGATTCCTGCCAAATCCATATTATGTCGAGGAATTGCGTCCGCTGACGGGGAATGATGCCCCAATACAGGAATATGTAATGGCATCGGAGGACGCGCTTCGCTTCCTCGATAAGATGGAAGATATGATTAATTTCCTGATTCCGAATTATATCAGTGAAGGAAAAAATCAGCTTGTTATTTCCATTGGCTGTACGGGAGGAAAGCATCGCTCTGTGACGCTTGCAAATGAGCTTTATAAGCGCCTTGCAAAGAGCACCTCATACGGCTTAAAGATTGAGCATCGCGATATTGGAAAAGATTCATTGAGAGGAAAATAAGAATGTCCTTTTCAAAAGAGATAAAGGCCGAACTTGCGAAGCAGATTAGCAAGAGCCGGCACTGTCAGATGGCAGAAATTGCTGCGCTTTTAGAGTTAGAAGGCTGTGTTTCCATGGATCCGCTGTGTCTGAACCTGGACTCTGAAAACGAAGTGCTGCAGGAGACATATATCACCCTGCTAAAGCGCGCCTTTTCGGTGGATGCTTCGAAGAAATTAGACGAAGCAACTTCAAAAAAGATTTTGGAGGCGCTCAAATGGGAAACACCAAACTTAAAAGAGCAGCGAACAAACGGAATGCTTTTGGAGCAGACCTGTTGCAGACGTGCATTTCTGCGAGGCGCTTTTATGGCTGGCGGTTCCATCAGCAATCCAAATACAAAAAGTTATCATTTTGAGATTGTACTCAGAACCCCGGAACAGGCAAATCAGATGGTGGAACTGATGCAGTCCTTTGATTTATCTGCAAAAATAGTAGAACGAAAAAATCGCTATGTGGTTTATCTGAAAGAGGCAGAGCAGATTGTGGATATGCTCAATGTCATGGAAGCCTACGTGGCGCTAATGAAGCTTGAGAATGTGCGCATTTTGAAGGAAATGCGCAATTCAGTAAATCGCCAGGTAAACTGTGAGACAGCGAATATCAGCAAAACGGTCAATGCAGCAGTGAAGCAGGTGGAGGATATTCGCCTGATTGATAAAATGCAGGGACTGGATTCACTTCCACAGCAGTTGAGAGAGATGGCGCTTTTGCGTTTGGAAAACCCTGAAACTCCGCTAAAGGAACTGGGAACACTTCTAGATCCACCGGTGGGCAAGAGCGGAGTCAATCACAGACTTAGGAAACTGTCTGCAATTGCGGACGAGTTGAGAGGTTAATTATGAGCAAACGAATGTTATTTATCTATAATCCATTTTCTGGAAAGGGACTTGTTGGAAAACATTTATCAGACATTGTCGATGCTATGGTAAAAAAAGGATTCGAGGTTACCGTATATCCAACGCAGGCCAGAGAAGATGGCTTGAGAAAAGCGATGGAGGAGGCTGCCAATTATGACAGAATTGTCTGCAGTGGTGGCGATGGAACCTTAGATGAGGTAATGACAGGCGTGATGCGCTCGGGAGTTGACATTCCAATTGGATATATTCCAGCTGGCAGCACTAATGATTTTGCAAGTTCCCTAAAAATTCCTAAGAACATGGTAAAGGCAGCTGAGGTGGCTGCGGGAGATCATGTATTCTCCTGTGATATTGGTGATTTTAATGGTGATACCTTTGTATATGTTGCGGCCTTTGGTCTGTTCACCGAGGTATCCTATAAGACTTCTCAGCAATTGAAAAATATTTTAGGACATGTAGCTTATATTCTTGAAGGTGCCAAGCATCTCACAAAAATTCCTGCATTTCCAATGAAGGTGGAGCACGATGGGGAAATCATCAAGGACAAATTTATCTACGGTATGGTGACCAACTCAAAATCTGTCGGTGGCTTTAAGGGAATCACTGGAAAGGATGTTCATCTTGACGATGGAGTCTTTGAGGTTACATTAATCAAAAAGCCAAAGAATCCAGCGGAACTCACCACCATCCTCGCCAGCTTAACCAGCAGAAAGGATGAGACCGATTTAATCTATACCTTTAAGACAAACGAGTTAAAGGTTACCACAAAAACGGAGGTGCCTTGGACGCTCGATGGAGAGTTTGGAGGAAATCATAAAGAACTTGTGGTGAAAAATTTAAATAAGCGTGTGAATATTCTTGTGCCATAGTTGATTCACTTCTTTTTTGAGAATGACTGTGAAAACAAGCGTTTTGCCGCTGCTTTGGCACATAGTTACAAGGCGGTAGGAAAGAGTCAGGGAAACCTTGTGAAAATATTAACTAGCAAAATGAAATGCGTTTGTATATAATAGCATACGAAGACTACTACGAGGTGTTTCGTAGAGCAAATAAAATGAA
>JAZUGV010000010.1:0-24087 GCA_045641385.1 Agathobacter sp.
ATGCAAACTTCATAAGAAAAGCCCTCCTGAAATGTAATATATTCAAGGGGCTTCGCCGCATTTTATTGACTATTTGTCAAGCTTTTTCTTATGAAATTGTAAATAAAATAGATATATATCTTAACTTAATGACATTATCCACAGGACGTCTAGCGCCCCGCTGCCGGCATTAGAAAAGACCCTTGAAACCGCCGGTTTCAAGGGTCTTCGCTCCACTTCGATCGTGCCAAAACCGACATCCACAGGATGTCGTGGCACCCGCTGCCGGCTAGATAATACAATTACACTTTTATTTGACGTGCGTCAAATAAAAATGTATAATTAGCAAAAACATTTGACGAGCGTCAAATAAAGCGGAGTGGGTGATTGATTTGATTATAAAAGATACACAGGATTTAACTTTCTTAAAGTGGTCTCATATTCGTAGTTCCAGTGGAACAGCAGGTACATTTTTAAAGGCTGAGTCAAATTTGGAGGGTAGTAAAAAATACTATAAGCTTTCAAATTTTGATTTTGTAAATGGTGTAATAGGGCATGAGTGTATCAATGAGATTATCGTTGATCGTTTACTGACAATTCTGGGAGTGGATCATTTGAGTTATGAGTTGATTCATGCAGATATTGAAATAGAAGGTACCGTTTATAATACTTTTTTGTGTGCATCAGAAGATTTCAAAGAACGAGGCGAGAGCAAGGTTGCTCTGGATGATTACTACAGAGCAAATGCAGTTAGTGGAGAAAGTCATTATGTCTTTTGTGTAAGGAATGGTTGGCAGAAATATATTGATCAAATGCTCGTGGTTGATTATCTTATCTTAAATCGCGATCGACATGGCGCGAACATTGAGGTATTACGAAATGCAAGAGCGCATACGATTAGAATTGCGCCATTATTTGATCATGGCCTTTCTTTGCTATATTCCTGTCATTCAGATGAGGAAGCAAAAGACTTTGATGTGCACGAGGATAAACGCTGCCAGAACTTTATTGGTTCACAGTCTTGCTTTGAGAACCTTAAGCTAATTCAAAAAGATAAAAATCTTTTTGCAGGTAAGCTTCAGGAAACAGATAAGGCAGTAATATTTGAAGGGTTAGAGGACATCTTATCGGAAGTTTATACCAATAAAATCTGGAAGATGATATACGAGAGGTATCAAATCTATGAAAATTTATGAGATTTATGATGCAGAGAATGAGCTTTCCGTTGGAACTCTTTTATATTATGAAAAGGAGCGTAAATTTATAATTGAGTTGCAGGACTATTTAGATGAGTGGACAGCGCCATTGTTATTTACTAGCTATGTCAAACAAAATGATTTTACAATTCCTAGCGATATCAGTTATCTTTGGGTGAAGGAGAGAGTGATTCCGCCAGGGCGTCAGAATATTAATTCGATTTTGGCAACGCACAAGCTAAAAGCATATGATGAGATGACCTTTTTAGAAATCTCAGAAGGAAAATGTTCTCAGGATATGCTATTTATAAGAAAGTTAAATGACATGCCAGCGTATGTAAAAAATAGAATTAAGAGGAATCTTGTTGATTGTACTATCACAGAGGATGCTCACCTCCTTTGTTTCTTCGCAAATGAGGTGATTAAAAAGGTGGATTTATCAAAAATGAACGAGAACGCTGTCGTCAGTAAGGTGAAAGCAAATCAAATGCTATTAAAAAGTGCAAAAGTTGGAACAGGGGGATATAGTATTATATTTAATGATACTCTTGAAATACCCGCGAATTTGCTCTGGGAAAATGGTGAAATTATTCCTCTTTCGATGAACGACTTTATAGGGTTTGTTCAAATGAATATATTAGACACCTCAGAATGCTGCGATATTTTGCAATGCTCGAGACAAAATATATCTTACATGGTGAAAGAAGGCTTTCTTGAGCCTGTGAAAGAAAACGTAAAAGGAAACCTTTATCGAAAAGGCGAGGTCCTTAAGAATCAATGGTAAAATATAAAAGAACCTATTGTGTATCAAAATAAATGCTCAATAGGTTCTTATTATTATCGATAGTTAGTCTATTTTTGGCTGAATTTTACATCCTCCGAATCACCGTAGCATCAAACTCCTGACAGCTTCCGACACCGGTATAGGCCATCGCGCCCTTTAATTCTTCGATGATTTTTTGATAGCCTGCAATGACACCAGGGGAAAGCTCCTCGCGGAGTGTTTTTGCGAAATATTTGCCGATTCCTACGGCATCTGCGCCTAATGCTAAGCATTTATATGCATCCATTCCAGATTCAATCGCGCAGTCGACAAATACGAGCATGTCATTGCCGACGGCTTTTCGAATTTCCTGGATCATCATTGCTGGTGGAACTGCATAGTTGAGTCGTCCGCCGTGATGTGAGATGACGATGCCATCGATTCCAAGTTCTTTGCACTTTAAGGCATCATGGACTGATAAGACGCCTTTGATGATGAATGGAAGATTGGTTGCGTTTTTATAGGTCTTGTACTGCTCTAAGGTTTTTGCTTCCATTTCTTCGCCCATTACAATATCGATTTCGCCCTTGTTGGTAAAGAAGTGGTCGATGTCCATACCGACAGCAACGGCGCCACACTGCTCAGCAAACTTGAGCTGGTCAATGATTTTTTGTTCGTCTTTATATGGCTTTACAATGCGCACATTTTTGCTTCCAACTTTGGAAATCTTTTCGTAATCCTCATTTTCACACATGCCAATCCAATGAAGCATATTTAATTCTTTTGCAACCTTAGCATATTCTGTCATTAAATCGGTTCCGTCGATGGTTGTGCCAAGATGCGAGAAAGCAGCGGTCATGACGGGAGATGAAAAGGTATGTCCGAACATTGTCTTTTCAGTGGTTGGAAGTTTTGCACCCATGAGGCGCATCTCCAAAAGAAGAGAGTCAAAATATTTGCGGGCAAGGGTGTTGGAGTTGCCTGGATGATCCTTAGAAACTCCGCCATTTCCCATTTTTGATTTCATGATTTTTAGGATTTCTTCGTCTGGAATATTCTGCTCAGCAAACTCCACTAAGTCCTTTCGCATCATTGGGATGATTGCGGATAGTGGGGCTGTGTCAGGCATCATGTCAATAATTGCTTCTAACAGCTTATGAGAAATATTGTCTGGAAACTGTTCAAATGTGTGTGCTTTTTGTTCTGGTGTTAATTTCATTTTTGCTACCTCCCAATGTGATACACCCAATCAATTATATATTTTCTGATAATCCCTCTGTTTATTAGTATAGCAAGAATGGTGTCTGAAAACTATAAATTATATGCTTCATTTTGTTTTTTGGTGCCTATGACCTATTAAAAAAATCGCAAAAATGGGTTAATCTATTATCATAATTACCGATACACTATATGTAGAGGTTGAAAGTCGTATGCTTTCGCCAAAAAGGTCTACATATAGGGGAAATAGATGAAGAAAATGAAGTTCCTTTCGAAGTACAAAGGAAACAATATAGAGTTGTGTCACACTTACAATGAACGTGTCGGTAATAAGACGGTACAGATCCTGTTGGATGAGCAGATTCCTTTTACAAAAAACTGTAAAAAGATTCCATTTTTCCAGCGCGATAAGTACGAGGGCGCAGAGAAGGTTTGGGTCATTGAGACAAACCCTCACAGATATGGACAGGCGCGCAGAGCATTAGACCGATTAGACCATGGCACAAAGGAGCGTCTTGTCCTGACAAATTATTAGGAAGATGCTATGTCAGATGAGTTTCAAACGACAGTAGCGGAAGATGAGGGCGCCATTATAGAACTCGGTCCTGACGAGGATACGAACTTAGGTGCTGACGAGGCATACAGTGAATCTGCAGATGTTGAGCAAATGAATGCAGATACACCGCCACATGGCAAGGTCTGGATGGCCTTTCAGGTGCTGCTTGGTCTGATTCTTCCAGTGATTCTGTTTTATCTTTTAGAATCCTTTGAGCATAATCCTTTCAAAGAGGTGAGAGGGAAAGCTCAGCTTTTCAATATCCTGATCCTGGAAATCCTGGGATGGGGTCTTTTTTGCGTTTGCAAAAAGATGCGAATCGCACAGCGTATCCTGATTGTCTTTCTAACGATTTTCGGCCTGATTAACCACTATGTCATGGCATTTCGTTCCACACCCTTTGTCCCATGGGATATTTTTTCTGTGAAGACCGCGCTCAGCGTCGCCGGCAATTACAGCTTTGCCCCGGGCAAACGGGTTGTGATTGTCTGTCTGATTTTTCTTGTAATCTTTATTTTTTTGCAGTTTTATCACTTTACCTTTGAAGCCAAAATTTATTTTCGACTGATTCCATTTGTGTTTGCATGTGTGGCATTGTTTTTCTTCGGCCACAAGCTGCAGGAGGAGGCCTTTCAGACGAAGCAGGGGCTCTATCCATTTTTATTTACGCCGGCTTATATGACAAAGGTAAATGGCATGCTTGTAACCTTTACGATGGATTTGAAGTATATTGCGGTAGAGAAACCATCAGGCTATAGCAGAGCAAAAGGAGAGGAGCTTTATCAGGAAATTGAGGATAAATGCAAAAATAGTGCAAATCAAAATGTAATAGCAAAAGAGGATTATCCAAATATCATCGTAATTATGGACGAAGCGTTTTCTGATGTGGGAGTTCTTTCGGATTTTACGACAAACGTGGATTATATGCCTTTTGTGCATCAAATTCTAAACGGAGAAGTGGAGAATACGATTTCCGGATTTTTAAACGTTTCTGTTTGTGGTGGAAATACTGCGAATACGGAATTCGAATTTTTGACAGGAAACACGATGGCATTTTTGCCAATGGGAAGCATTCCATATCAACAGTATATCAAGGCAGATAAGCTTTCGCTTGCGTCTCATTTAAAGAGCTTGGGCTACGAGACCTATGGAATGCATCCGTACAATGCCAGCGGCTGGAACCGCAATCAGGTGTATCCATGGCTGGGACTGGATACCAATCTGTTTTATCACGATTTTGAGTCGAAATATATGCTTCGAAATTATGTGAGTGATTCCAGTGATTTTTCGCAGATTAAGCGCATTTATGAGGATAAATCCAGTGCTCCAATGTTTGTGTTTAATGTGACCATGCAAAATCACGGAAGCTATAGTGCTGCCTTTTCCAATTTCACGCCAACCGTGAGTGTGGATGGAAAGTATGGTTTTCCTTTACAGCAGTATCTTTCGCTGATTAAGGAAACGGATTATGAGATCAAGAGTCTGCTTTCTTATTTCAAGGAGCAGGACGAAAAGACTGTGATAGTGTTCTTTGGTGATCATCAGCCCAACGATTATACCGTTCAGGAAATCAATGGAGCAAAGGAAGAGTACGAGAGATATCGTGTACCATATTTCATCTGGGCCAATTACGATATCGAGGATGCAACAGGGCAGGAGACCAGCGCCAATTATCTGGCCGCGAAAATGCTTGCTTCCCTAGATATGCCACTTAGTGCATATCAGAGCTATCTGCTTTCCTTGGAACAGGAATTTCCTGTGATTTCAGCGGTTCGTCTGGTGGATGCGAAGGAGAAGGACACCAACATGTCTGATGTAAAAAAGACCTCTGCGTATGAATCGCTAAAGGAGTATCAAAAGCTGCAGTATTATCTGCTGTTTGACTATAAAGTAACCCAATAAGGAAAATTTAATGAAACAATTTTACGCAAAACATAAATTTGATATCTGGGCTTTTTTCGTTCCTTTTTTGTGTGCACTTGCTGTCTGTGTGGGGAATCGTGTCTTTCCGTTTGGAAATAATTCCCTTTTACACATGGATTTGTACCATCAGTATTGTCCATTTCTGGAGGAATTTGCAAATAAGCTAAAGCATGGCGAGTCCTTGTTTTATACCTGGAATCTTGGGCTTGGCTCTGATTATGTATCTCTTTATGCTTATTATCTGGCGAGTCCGTTTAACTGGTTGCTTTTACTCGTGCCAAGGGGCGCAGTGATTGAGTTTATCGAGTTTTTTATCCTCCTTCGCCTGGGCTTATGTGGCCTTTTTGCTTCGAAGTATCTAAGCTATCACTTCAAAGCAGACAAGAGCTTGTCTACAGTATTATTTGGAACGGCCTACGCCCTCTGTGGCTTTGTCGCAGCCTACAGCTGGGACATTATGTGGCTGGATACCATAGCTCTTGCACCTCTTGTGCTTGTTGGATTAGAAAAGCTGGTAAAAGAAAATAAAATTGCGCTTTATACAATTACGCTTGCCATCGCAATCTGGTCAAATTATTACATTTCCATTATGCTTTGCATTTTTCTGGTGTTTTATTTTGCCTGGCTTTTTATTTTTGAGGCAAAGGGTGGAAAACAGAAACTGTGGGCAACACTACGTTTTGCTATCTGCTCTCTGATTTCTGGGGCGTTTTCTGCAGTACTGATTTTGCCTGAGATGACGGTGCTTGCATATTCTGGCTCCTCCGTTGGAAGTGGATTTCCAAAGAAAATGGAATGGTACTTTAATATACTTGCTCAGGTTTCAAGACTTCATGCAACCGCAAAAACATACGAAGGTCTGCAACACTGGCCAAATCTTTACTGTGGTGTGTTTGTGGTATTGCTCGCAGTTTTGTTTGCCTTCAACCGAAAAATTAGTCTAAAGGAGAAGCTGCCAGCTTATATGATGGTGGGATTCTTCTTTGTGAGTTTTGCAAACAATTATCTGGATTTTATCTGGCATGGATTTCATTTTCCACAGCAGCTTCCAGGTCGCCAGTCTTACCTTTTTGCGCTGCTTCTCATCACGATGGCCTTTCATGCCTGGAAGGAGAGAATGGAGTATCGGCAGTGGCATATTTTTGTCGCCTTTGGTGTGACATTTGCGCTTTTTGTTGTGGGCTGGATTGCGACCGATTCGGAGGTGACAAGCAAGGGCTCCTTCTTTGTGACATTGTTATTTTTAGTGTTGTACCTTGTGGTCTTTTTGCTTACGAAAACACAGACCAGACAGCTAGTAATCTTTGGAGTATGCCTTGCAGAGCTGGTGCTTAATTTTTATGTCACTGGATTTGCAACCTCTGATCGCTCTTCCTACACCAAAAAGGATAAGAATTATGCGATTTTACTTGAGGCGGCAAGGGCTGATTCCGAGAAAAACGAGTTTTATCGCGTGGAAGCAGTCGAAAGACAGAGCAAGAATGACAGTAGCTATCATACCTATTCTTCAGCATCCGTTTTTTCCTCTCTGATGAATTTGGATGTCAGCCATCTTTATCAGAGCCTCTACATGGAGGGCGGGAAGAACTATTACTGCTTTAACGGTGCGACACCACTCACAAACGTGCTGTTTGACATGAAATACATCATTTCTGACAGTGCGCTGTCTACAGGCGACTATCGCACTTTAGTGGCAACCTCTGGCGATTATTATCTTTATCGCAATAATGAAGAGGTTTCGCTTGGCTATGTGTTAAAGGATGAGGTAGTAGAAAACTGGGAGAATCCTTATTCTACAGGACAGGAGAAAATCCATAACTTAAATGAGCTCGCACATTTACTTGGGGCAGAGGAGGATTATATCTCGTACGCTTATGTGAACAAAGAGGAAATGCCTGGCCTTTCGAAGTATGAGATCACAGAGGATGGATATTATTATGCTTCCTTTGTGAAAAACGCAAACGAAACTCTCCGTATGAGCACTTCCGAAGGGTTCGACCGCAAATTTTTAAAGGCCAGCCACAGGTATCTGCTGGAGCTTGGCGAACTAAAGGCGAATGAGACGGTTTCCCTCATCAATGATCATGGTGAGGAGATTGAATATAACCTATATCAAATCAATCGCGATGCCTATCTGGATGCCTATCAAACCCTAACCCGTTATCCGTTTGAGGTGGAGATGTTTTCATCAACCTCGGTTGTTGGAAATATATGTAATTATGATCCTGGAAAATTAGTGTTATCGATTCCTTATGTGCCTGGCTGGAAGGCTTATGTGGATGGTGAGGAAGTGGAGATAGAATGCTTTTCCGATGCGCTCATTATGCTTTCCCTGGGCTCGGGAGAACACGATATTTCTTTGAAATATCACACTCCAAATTTGGCTGTTGGAGCAGGGATTTCTGCTTTTAGTATCCTCGCATTTCTGCTATTATTAGGAGTAAGGAGAATTCGTCATGCAAAAGAAATTAAGCGTTGTAATTCCGTGCTTTAATGAGGCACCTGCTTTACCAATTATATACGAGGCATTGAGCAACATTTTTGCAGAGATAAAAGGGTTTGATTTTGAGATTTTATTTGTCAATGATGGCTCAAAGGATGGCACGCTTACGGTGATGAAGGAGCTTGCCCAAAAGGACGAGAGAGTGCGTTATTATTCTCTTTCCAGAAATTTTGGCAAGGAGGCTGCTTTGCTGTGTGGTTTGAAAAATACAACCGGCGACTATATTGCAACCATGGATGCCGACATGCAGGATCCGCCAGAACTGTTGCCACAGATGCTCTCTCTCATGGAAACCGGGGAATATGACAATATCGCTACCCGCCGCGTCAATCGAAAAGGGGAGCCTTTGATTCGCTCATTTTTTGCGCGCAGATTTTATCATATGATGCGTAAAATGACAAAGATTGATATTGCTGATGGAGCGCGAGATTATCGTCTGATGAGTCGCGCGATGGTAAATTCGATTTTATCCCTGAACGAGGCAAATCGTTTTTCAAAAGGAATTTTCGCCTGGGTTGGATATCGTACCCACTGGCTTGAATTTGAAAACAAAAAGCGTTCAGCTGGCGAAACGAAATGGAATATCTGGCAGCTGATGCATTATTCCATTGATGGATTGATCAATTTCTCAAATGCGCCAATTCGTATTTCTTCAGTATTGGGAATTGTTATGACGATTTTGTCATTTATCGCAATTATTTTTGAAGTGATTCGTGCCCTGATTTTTGGAGATCCAGTTGCAGGATGGCCATCTTTGGTATGTATCATCACCTTTATTGGTGGAATTCAGCTGTTTTGTATGGGAATTATGGGACAGTATATTTCAAAGACCTATTTAGAAGTAAAAAACAGACCACACTACATTGTTGGGGAGACCAATGACAGCGAGTGTGAGTTGAATGGATAGATTAACGGAAACATTAGTATGAATAACGATAAGATGAATCTGATTTTGGAATTTTATGTGGATCAGTATCGAACCGCAGCAAAAGCTGCAAAAAAGCCGATACGCATCAACAAGTACCTCCACAGGATGAATTCCAAAATCAGGGAATTACAAAACACAAGAAGTGCTGCGATGGGGCGCCTGCATGGTCATCACAAGGACATTCGAGCGCTTGCAGAAACAGTGTACTTCCATAACGACAAAAGGGCGATTCGACGCTTTAATATGGAGCTCCTTCCAGAACTGATGCGTTTGGATTTGTTTGATATGAGTGAATCCGAGCTTGATTATGTGGATGAGAAGCTATTAAAAACCTTAAAAAAAGAGAGTGGTGGCGAGCTGTGCAACCACTCCTTTGCAACCGTTTACAGAGGACATGTGTCTCGCGTCCTTCGCAGGCAGATTGTTGAGCTGGTTCCTGCGAAACCGGAAATGGAGTTTGCAGAGACACACAAGATGCAGCGTCATTTTATTTTGCATGTTGGTCCAACCAACAGTGGAAAGACTTATCATGCCTTAGAGCGCTTAAAGACAGCAGAGCAGGGAGTTTACCTTGGACCACTCCGCCTTTTGGCCCTGGAGGTCTATGAAAAGATGAATGCGGCTGAGGTGCCTTGTACCATGCTGACTGGTCAGGAGTGCTTAGAGACCGAGGGCGCGCGAATTACTGCTTCCACTGTGGAGATGCTGGATATCGAAAAAACCTATGATGTTGCAGTCATCGACGAGGCGCAGATGGTCGCAGACGAGAGTCGCGGACATTCCTGGACAAGAGCTCTTCTTGGGGTAAAAGCAAAGGAGATTCATGTCTGCATGAGTCCTGCGGCAACAGAGGTTGTGACGCATCTGATTAAGCTCTGTGCGAATTCCACCTATGAAATCAAGGAATATGAGCGTATGACGGGACTGGAATTAGAGACAGAGCCAGTTCATTTTCCAGAGGATGTGCAGGATGGCGACGCTTTGATTGTTTTTTCAAAGAGATCTGTATTAAATGTCGCTGGTCGTTTGGAAGCAGAAGGGATTGGAGCAAGTGTCATCTATGGAAGCCTTCCACCGGAAATTCGTCGTCGGCAGATGGATATGTTCTTAAGCGGTGAGACCAAGGTGGTTGTCTCGACCGATGCCATTGGAATGGGCTTAAATCTTCCTGTGAGAAGAATCATCTTCATGGAGGTCGACAAGTACGACGGCAAACAGATGAGATCGCTTCTTTTACCGGAGATCAAGCAAATTGCGGGAAGAGCGGGCCGTTTTGGAATCTACGAAAACGGTTATATCAGTGCGATGGACGAGGGCAAGTTAAACTTCTTAAAAAAGCAGCTTGCAAAAACCGAGGAGCCTATCAAAACGGTAAGCTTAGGTTTTCCACAGGTGCTTCTCAATATGGATGCGCCGCTTGATGTTATCATCAATCTCTGGAAGGACGTAAAGCCATCTGCTCCATTTGAGAAGATTAACATCGAGGAAATGATGTTTCTCTATGCGGAGGCTTACAAAAACCGCAGATACATCGTTGACTTTGATGACAAGAATATGCTTTATCGCATGATTACCTGTCCAATCGACATCAAGGACAGAGAACTTGTCAATCTTTGGAATCAGTATTGTGAAACCTATACCGCTGACATTATGCTTACGCGTCCATCCAAGCGAAGCCGCTATGATGGTCTGCATAAATACGAATCCTATTATAAAAAGCTGGATCTGTATTACCAGTTTTCGATGCGCATGGGAAAACTGTATGATATGCGCTGGCTTGAAGAGGAGCGTGAACGCACACAGGATACCATTATGGATCTTTTAGCGCAGGATAAGGGCGAATATATTCTTCGATGCAAGTATTGCGGCAAGGTGCTTCCAGTCGATTCGCCAAGTCGTTTGTGTAACAAGTGTAGCAAGTTAAGGGATAATCATTGGGGGTATTATTATGAGTAATGAAATTGAATTGATTGAAAAGATCCCGCAACCAAAAATTCGACCATATGAGCATCATGCAAAGTATTATGAGACGGATCAGATGGGCATTATTCATCACTCGAACTATGTGAAGTGGATGGAGGAAGCCCGTATTGATTTGATGGACCAGATTGGCCTTTCCTATCAGCAGATGGAAGAGATGGAAATTATTTCTCCGGTGCTTTCGATTGAGGTCAATTATATCAGTATGGTTCACTTTAATGACACGGTTGTGATACGCTGTAAAATTTCAAAATACAACGGCATTAAGTTAGAAGTTGATTACGAGATGACAGACAAGGAGACAGGTGAACTCCGCACAACTGCAAAGTCAAAGCACTGCTTTTTGACAAGATCGGGTCAGCCAATTTCGTTAAAGAGAAGTTATCCGGAAATCGATACAAAGTTTTTCGATATCAAAGAAGAAATTTAAAATAACAAGAGGTACAAAATGATTCAGGAAAGAATTGCTCAGCTTAGAGCAGAAATGAAAAAACGCAATATCAGCGCCTATGTTATTCCAACCAGTGATTTTCACAATTCAGAGTATGTTGGAGATCATTTTAAGGCGAGAGAATTTATCACCGACTTTACCGGCTCAGCCGGAGTGGCTGTCATCACGATGGAGGAGGCAAATCTCTGGACAGATGGAAGATATTTCCTTCAGGCAGAGGATCAGCTTAAGGACACTGGCGTGATTCTTCGCAAAATGGGGCAGGAGGGCGTTCCAAAAATTACCGAGTATTTGGAGAGCGTCTTAAAAGAGGGCGAAATCTTAGGCTTTGATGGTCGCGTTATTGATGCGAATACAGGAAATGCTTATAAAGGCATTGTTGAAAAGAAGAACGGCTCATTAAAGGTAGATGAAGATTTGGTTGATTTGATTTGGAATGACAGACCAGAGCTTTCTCATGAGCCAGTTTGGATTTTAGAGGAGCAGTTTAGCGGAATGTCTACCGCTGATAAGCTTTCAAAGGTGCGAAAGGTAATGGAGGAAAAGAATGCTTCTGTTCATCTTTTGGCATCGTTGTATGATATCGCATGGCTGCTTAATGTCCGCGGAAATGATATCGCCTGTGTTCCTGTCGTGCTGTCTTATCTGGCACTGACAAAGGATGAGTGCATCTGGTTTGTGCAGGAGGAAGTAATCACAGAAGAGCTTTCCTCATATCTTTTGACCAATAAGATTACCACCAGACCTTACAATGATTTTTATAATTATGTTGCAAATCTTTCTAAGGATGAAGTAATCCTCATGAATAAGGGCAATGTCAACTATCGCATCAATGCGAGTGTCGATGGAATCAAAGTGGTGGATGAACTTGAGCCAACCACAATTATGAAGTCGGTAAAAACCGATGCTGAAATCAAGAATAACATCAATGCCCACATCAAGGATGCAGTGGCAGTAACCAAGTTTATCTACTGGTTAAAGAAGAATGTTGGCAAGATGCCAATCACAGAAATTTCTGCAACCGAGTACCTTGAAAAGCTTCGTGCCGAGCAGGAGGGCTTTTTAGGAATCAGCTTTGACACGATTGCTGGCTATGGTCCACATGGCGCAATTGTTCACTATGAGGCAACTCCTGAAACCGATGTTCCAGTTGAGCCAAAGAGCTTTTTACTGGTGGATTCCGGTGGACATTATTACGAGGGAACCACAGATATCACAAGAACCATCGCAATGGGACCGCTTACAGATGAGGAAATTGAGGACTACACACGCGTGCTTCGTGCTAATTTAAATCTTGCAAATATCAAATTCCTTTATGGCTGTTCCGGAATCAACCTGGATATTCTTGCCAGAGCACCATTCTGGGAAGCAGGACTTGATTACAATCACGGAACAGGACACGGTGTTGGCTACATCTTAAATGTACACGAGGGACCAAATGCCTTCCGTTGGCAGCAGACACCTGGTCGTCGTGAGGATATTAAGCTTGAGGCTGGTCAGATTACAACCGATGAGCCAGGTATTTATATTACTGGCAAGTTTGGTATTCGCTTGGAAAATGAGCTTTTATGCAAGAAAGCGGAAAAGAACGATTATGGTCAGTTTATGGAATTTGAACAGATTACCTACGTTCCATTTGACCCAGAAGCAATCGATACAAAGCAGATGACATCTCGAGAAATTGAGTACTTAAACAACTATCATAAATTAGTTTACAAGACAATTTCTCCTTATTTTGAGGGAGAAGAGCTTGAATGGCTGAAGGAGCAGACGAAAGAATTATGTTAGAAAAACTGGTTCTGATTGACGGACATAGCATATTAAACAGAGCTTTTTTTGGATTGCCTGATTTGACAAATTCGGAAGGCGTTCATACAAATGCTGTGCTTGGCTTTTTGAATATTCTTTTTAAAATTTTAGAGGAAGAAAAACCTCAGTATCTGACGGTGGCATTTGATTTGAAGGAGCCTACGTTCAGACATAAAATGTTTGATGGATATAAGGGCACAAGAAAGCCGATGGCAGACGAATTGCGTGAGCAGGTTCCTCTGATGAAGGAAATGTTAACGGCAATGGGCGTCAATGTTGTGACTCTTCCTGGCTTCGAGGCGGATGACATTTTGGGAACGCTTTCGAGAATGGGAGAGGAGGCTGGAATGGCTGTGTCAGTCATTTCTGGAGACAGAGATTTGCTTCAGCTGGCAACAGAGAAGGTGCAGATTCGAATCCCTAAGACCAAAAAGACTGGCACAGAAATTGAAAATTACTATGCGAAGGATGTCAAGGAGCGTTATCTAGTGTCGCCAAAGGAGTTTATCGATGTAAAGGCTCTGATGGGAGATACCTCTGATAATATTCCAGGTGTGCCTGGCATTGGTGAAAAGACAGCGACTGCTTTAATCGAGCAGTATCACAGCATTGAGGAGGTTCATGCGCATGCTGATGAGCTAAAACCAAAGCAGAAGCAGAATATGATAGAGTTCTGGGATCAGGCCGTGATGAGCAAGGAACTTGCAACCATCGTTTTAGATGCCCCTGTAGAGTTTCATTTTGAGGACGCTGCGCTTGAGAGTATTCAGTCTCTATACACAAACGAAGCATATCTCGTCTGTAAACGTCTAGAATTAAAAAATATGCTATCACGCTTTGAGAAGACAAGCGCTTCTACAAATGTGGATTTTTCGTATGAAGTGATTGATGAGCGCGGAAAGGCCGCAGAGTTTTTCAGCCAGCTTACAGGAAGCTTTTCCTTTGCGGCTGCGCTGACCGAGCGCTATGAGCTGCTGGGACTTGCAGTCTCAAAGGACCATAGAAATGTCTTTGTGCCAATCACAAAGGACATTATTGTTACAGATGTAGGTCGTGAAATTGGCCGTATTTTAGCAGAGGCAAAGGATGAGGATGTCTTTGCGACCAATGATTTGAAGGATATTCTTCGCGCCTTCACAGAGGTTGGTGTGCAGTTTTCTCTTCGAAGAGAGCATTTCTTTGACCGTAGTATCGCAGCGTATCTTTTAAATCCAACCCTTGGGGCATATCCATATGAGAACATCGCAAAGGATGTCCTTGGCCAGATGGTACCTTCCAGGGAAGAACTTTTGGGGAAGCTTTCTGTGGAAAAGGCATACAGTGAAAGCCTTGATCAGCTTGCAAAATATGCCTGCTACGAGGCTTACGTCACAGAAGAATCCAAGGAGAAGCTTCTTGCTTCCATAAAAGAAATGGGAATGGAAAAGCTCTTTACAGAAATTGAGATGCCACTTGTATTTGTTCTCTCTGACATGGAGCGAAATGGTATTTTAATGGATGTGAAGAAGCTTCAGAAATATAGTGACAATCTTGCGGTTTCCATCGAGAAGTTAGAAAAGCAAATCTATGAGGCCGCTGGAGAAGAATTTAATATTAATTCGCCAAAGCAGCTTGGTACCATTTTGTTTGAAAAGCTTATGCTTCCAGGTGGGAAGAAGACAAAGACTGGCTTTTCTACCTCAGCAGATGTGCTGGAAAAATTGAAAAATGAGTATACAATTGTATCGGATATTTTGGAGTATCGACAGCTTGCAAAGTTAAAGTCCACTTATGCGGATGGCCTGACTCAGTATGTTGCAAAGGATGGAAGAGTACACACTACTTACAATCAGACCATCACGGCGACGGGGCGCCTTTCAAGTACAGAGCCAAATCTCCAGAATATTCCAATTCGAATTGAACTTGGCAAAGAGATTCGAAAGGTCTTTTATCCAAAGGACGGCTACGTGTTTATCGATTCAGACTATTCGCAGATTGAACTTCGTGTGCTTGCGCATATGAGTGGAGATGAGAATATGATTCGTGCCTTCAGAGAGGGCACAGATATTCATACAGCTACAGCTTCTCAGGTATTTCATGTGCCAATTGATGCTGTGACACCTCTTATGAGACGAAATGCAAAGGCTGTGAACTTTGGAATTGTATATGGAATCAGCGCCTTTGGTCTGTCAGAAGATTTGGGAATCAGCAAAAAGGAAGCTCAGCAGTATATCGACAGCTATTTTGAGACCTATCCTAAAATCAAAGAATTTTTGGATAAAACAGTAGAGGATGCGAAGGAAAGCAAGTCCATCAAAACAATGTTTGGTCGCATTCGTCCGATTCCAGAGTTGGCAAGTGGTAATTTTATGACCCGTCAGTTTGGCGAGCGAGTTGCAATGAATTCTCCAATTCAGGGAACTGCAGCTGATATTATTAAAATCGCAATGATTCGTGTGCATGATCGTCTGCTAAAGGAAGGCTATATGTCTCGCCTGCTGCTTCAGGTACACGACGAACTCTTAATTGAAGCGGCAAAATCTGAGATGGAGCAGGTGATTGCTTTGCTTGAAGAAGAAATGAAACATGCTGCGGATTTAAGTGTTGAGTTACTGGTAGACACGCAGATTGGTCGTGACTGGTACGAGGCTCACTAGCTTTGTCTGGGAAGGAATGGATATGTTATTTGTTGGAATCACTGGTGGCGTTGGTGCTGGAAAATCAGAGGTTTTGTCAGTTCTAAACCAGCGTACAGATGCAAAGGTTCTTTTGGCGGATGAGGTGGCTCATCTTTTGATGAAAAAGGGGATGCCAGCTTATGAGCAGATTATAGAAACCTTTCAGGGAGCAGACCTTTTGGAGGAATCAGGTGAATTTGACCGAAAGAAGCTTGCTGATTTTATCTTTGGCGATGAAAGGAAGCGTTTGCAGCTAAATGCCATCGTTCATCCTGCGGTAAAGGAATATGTAATTGAGGATGTCAAAAAAGCGCGTAATGAGAATATACTGCAGTTTTATTTCTTTGAAGCGGCATTAATATTAGAAGAACATTATGATGCAATTTGTGATGAGATTTGGTATATTTATACACGTGAGGATATTCGTCGCAATCGACTAAAAGAGTCGCGCGGTTATTCCGACGAAAAGATTACAAATATCCTTTCCAGTCAAAAATCCGAGGCGGAATTTTTGGCGGTTTGTAACGAAAAAATAGATAATAATGGGAGTAGGGAAGAGCTCGTTGCTCAAATCGAGAAACTTTTAAGGAGAAAAATCCATGAGTAATAATGTATTTGGACTTGATATTGGAACAAGAAACGTCGTGGGAACGGTCGGCTACAAGAATGATGAGGGGGATTTCGTTGTAGTTGCACAGCATAATATTCAGCATGAGAGCAGAGCGATGCTGGATGGACAGATTCACGACATCGGCCGCGTTGGTGCGACCATTGAAAAGGTGAAAAAGGAACTCGAGGAGCAGTGTGGAGAAGAACTGACCGAGGTATGTATCGCAGCCGCTGGTCGTGTGCTGAAAACCATTCATACTCACATTGAATATGACTATCCAGAGGAATCTGTGGTTACAGAGGAGGATATTCATACACTTGATCTGTTAGGCGTAGAAAAGGCTCAGCAGATTTTAAAGGATAATAATGATACCAACTACAAATTTTACTGTGTTGGATATTCTGTAGAGAAATATTATCTGAACGAAGAAGTATTCATCAATCTTGAGTCTCATAAGGCTACCAAGATTGGCGAAGATATTATTGCAACCTTCCTCCCTGAGGACGTTGTAGATGGTCTTTATTCGGCTGTTGGAAAAGCAAATATGACCGTGGCGAACATGACCTTAGAGCCTATTGCTGCAATCAATGTTGCAATTCCTGAAAACTTTAGACTTTTAAATATTGCCCTCGTCGATGTCGGCGCAGGTACAAGCGATATCTCCATCACCAGAGATGGCAGCATCATTGCATACGGAATGATTCCTCACGCTGGTGATGAGCTTACAGAAGTGATTGTTCAGCATTTCCTTGTCGATTTTAAGACAGCTGAGACAATGAAGCTTGCTTCTACCGTGGACGAGGAAGTGACCTATCAGGATATTATGAGTATTCCTCATACCATTCCATCTACTGAGATTTGGGATTTGGTACAGCCAGTGGTGGACCGCATCACGGCTGAGGTTGCTGAGGAAATCAAAAAATTAAATGGTGACAAGTCTGTCAGTGCCTGCTTCGTTGTAGGTGGTGGTGGAAAGGTACATGGCTTTACCGAAGCGCTTGCAAAGCATTTGGATCTTGCAAATGAGAGAGTTGCACTTCGTGGTGAAGAGGTACTTGGAGATATCATCTTTGAGCAGGAGGATATCAAAAAGGATCCATTAATCGTTACACCAATTGGTATCTGCTTAAATTATTATGATCAGAAGAACAACTTTATTCTTGTTCATTTCAATGGTGAGAGAATTAAGCTGTATGACAATAATCATCTTACCGTTGTGGATGCTGCTTTAACAGCAGGCTTCCCTAATGATGCTCTGTTCCCTAAGCGCGGTACTCCAATTAACTTTACTGTTAATGGAGCTCAGCGTATTGCACGTGGTGAGGCAGGAGATTCTGCAGTGGTTACCTTAAATGGTAAGCCTGCAAATATCAACACTCCTCTTGAGCCAAACTGTGAGATTACAATCACTCCATCTTCTTCAGGTAGTGATGCAATTTATACTGTAGGACAGTTAGAGGAACTCCGCAACAATACCATGTCCTTCGTGGTAAATGGCAAGCGCGTAAATTGCCCTAAGTTTGTTGAGGTCAATGGCGTTTTAGAGCCAGAAAGCTACAACATCAAGGAAGGCGATGTGATTGAGACCAGAAGCTTCTATACGGTTGGACAGGTTGCAGAATTTTTGGATGTTGTCATTGATGACAGCCATCAGATTTTAGTAAATAACAAGGTGGCAAACCTTGATACCTTAGTCTATGAGAACTTCTCATTGGACTGTGCATTTGACAATAACCCTGTTTTCGAAGGAGAGAATATTCCAAAGTTTAGTGATGCTGAAGCAGTTGATTCCGAGGAGGATGACGAGGAGGAAGAGGGCTATGGCACCTATACTCCTAGTGATGAGCCTGTTTCTGAAGAAAAGCAGAGAGCTTTTGACAAGCGCATGGATGATTTAGAAAAGAAGCGCAACGAGAAGAAGGCAAGAGAGCAGGAAGAAGAGGCAAAAAAGGCTAAGGAAGAGGAAAAGCCAGCGGGCATCGACATTGTTGTCTATGTGAATAATACCCCAGTAACCCTGCAGGGAAAGACAGAGTATATCTTTGTAGATATCTTTGATTTCTATGATTTTGATTTAAAGGCAGGCGGCGGAAGAGCTGTTGTGACCAACTTAAACGGTCGCGAGGCTGGATTTACCGAAAAGTTGGCACCAGGAGATAAGATTGATATCTACTGGAAAGAAAACTAGAAAGCGAAGTTTTAAAATATGTTAGAGTTATGCAGTGTCGCTAGTGGCAGTAGTGGAAATTGTATCTGTGTCGGTAGCGACACTACTCATGTGCTGATTGATGTCGGTTTGAGTGGAAAGCGTATCGAGTCAGGGCTAAATGAATTTAATCATACCGCATCGGATATGAAGGGGATTCTAATTACACATGAGCACATTGATCATGTGGCCGGACTTGGTGTCATGGCGCGACGCTATCATTTACCAATTTATGCAACCGCAGGAACCATTGATGCGATGAAAAAAATGCGTTCCCTCGGAAACATCGATGAGGAATTGTTTCATCCAATCAAAGGAGAGGTGGATTTTTGTATCGGTGATTTGACCTTTCATCCGATGAAGGTTTCTCACGATGCCGCAGAGCCTGTGGCTTATCGTTTTACCGATGGGAAAAATAAACTTGCAGTTGTGACCGATTTAGGCTACTATACGAAAGAATTAGTTGAAGATTTGCAAGGCCTTGATGGTCTGCTGCTTGAGTCCAACCATGATGTCAGAATGCTTGAGACAGGAATTTATCCATACCCATTGAAGCAGAGAATTCTTGGTAAGCAGGGACATCTTTCCAATGAGACCTGTGGACAGTTTTTAAACGAGCTGTTGCACGATCATTTTTCTGGGGTTTTACTTGGACATCTAAGTAAGGAGAATAATCTTGAGGAACTTGCCTATGAGACGGTTCGAGTGTCAGTAGATATGGCAGAACATTCTTATCAGGCGAAGGATTTTAATCTCATGGTGGCCAAAAGGGATGTCGCTTCACCCGCTATTCGTGTAGGTGTGTAAACAAAATGTAGGAAAGCAGCTGAGCTGTTATAAATATCAAAACAGTGATAAATGAAAAGCTGTTATGAAAAGAGGAGAACTAAAATGAACAAATCGATTATTACCGTAGTAGGTAAGGATACTGTTGGTATCATCGCTAAGGTCTGCACCTATCTTGCAGAGGCAAAGGTAAATGTACTTGATATTTCTCAGACTATCGTTTCTGGGTATTTCAACATGATGATGATTGTTGACATGACATCTTCAGAAAAATCATTTGCTGATGTATCAGCTGACCTTGATTGTCTTGGTGAGGAAATTGGAGTTTCCATCAAGTGTCAGAAGGAAGAAATCTTTAATATGATGCATAGAATCTAGGAGAAATATCATGATTAATATTGGTGAAGTATTAGAAACCAACGAGATGGTCGAAAAGGAAAATTTCGATGTGCGTACCATTACCATCGGAATTAGCTTATTAGACTGCATCGATTCTGATTTAAATAAATTAAATGAGAATATTTATAACAAGATTACTACCGTTGCCAAGGATTTGGTTAAGGTAGGTAATGAGATTGAGAATGAGTATTGCATTCCAATCGTAAACAAGCGTATCTCTGTTACCCCAATCGCATTGGTTGGTGGCAGTGCCTGCAAAAAACCTGAGGATTTTGTGACTCTTGCGCAGACTCTGGATCGCGCAGCAAAAGAGGTTGGAGTAAACCTGATTGGTGGATATTCTGCTCTTGTTTCTAAGGGTATGACCAAGGCCGATGAAATGTTAATTCGTTCAATTCCACAGGCACTTCATTGCACTGAGAGAGTATGTTCTTCAGTCAATCTTGCATCTACGAAGATTGGTATCAATATGGATGCCGTTAAGCTGATGGGTGAGATTATTCTTGAAGTTGCTGAGATGTCAAAGGATAACGATTCCGCAGATTGTATGAAGCTTGTCGTATTCTGTAATGCACCAGATGACAACCCATTTATGGCAGGTGCTTTCCACGGTGTGACAGAAGCAGATGCAATTATCAATGTCGGTGTTTCTGGACCTGGCGTTGTTCTTCGTGCCGTAGAAAAGGTTAAGGGAGAGAACTTTGAGGTTTTATGTGAGACCATCAAAAAGACCGCATTTAAGGTAACTCGTGTTGGACAGTTAGTTGCACAGGAAGCTTCTAAGAAGCTTGGAATTCCATTTGGTATTGTCGATTTGTCACTTGCTCCAACTCCTGCAGTTGGCGATTCTGTTGCTGATATTCTCTGTTCTATCGGACTTGAATATGCTGGCGCACCAGGAACAACCGCGGCTCTTGCAATGTTAAATGACCAGGTAAAGAAGGGCGGAGTTATGGCTTCTTCTTATGTCGGTGGTCTTTCTGGAGCATTCATTCCTGTATCAGAGGATCAGGGAATGATCAATGCCGTAGAAGCTGGCGCAATCAACCTCGAAAAGCTTGAGGCAATGACCTGCGTATGCTCTGTAGGACTTGATATGATTGCCATCCCTGGAGATACTCCAGCAACTACCATCTCTGGAATTATTGCGGATGAGATGGCACTTGGTATGGTAAACCAGAAGACAACTGCAGCTCGTCTGATTCCTGCCATTGGCAAGAAGGTGGGAGATAAGGTTGAGTTTGGTGGACTCTTTGGTTATGCACCAATTATGCCAGTAAATCCATACAGCTGCGCGGACTTTATCAATCGCGGCGGAAGAATCCCAGCACCAATCCATTCGTTTAAAAATTAATATAGTTGAATATTAATGAAGCCTCTGCATTTCTTGCAGAGGCTTTTTTTGTTTATTGGATATTACATAGAATTGAAAGCCACAATATCATATGATATTATAATCCTAATCTTGAGGAGTTTTTTGATTGGTGATATATGTTATTTATTTTATTTTGATTTAAAGGAGGCTTTTTGAAAGATTCCATAACATTATCATCATCTGCATCTATGCAAGTGTCTTTAGATGCAATTTTTAACGGGAATGCTGGTTTAACGGAGCACAGAAAGCGACTACTTGAGCATGTTCCAAATTCAAATGATTGGGCTGCATTGCCATTAGGTTCATTAGAAACAAAAGATATTGCTTATTTATCTGCTGCAACGCATCATGAGTTTGCAATTTTGAGAGGAAAAACAAAAGATATTCTCTTTCATGGAACAGAGCGACATTGTTTCATAACAGGAGAGCTATTCGATTTACTAAAGGCAAAAAAGTTACGATTAATTGCACATAGCCATTCTGATAGAGGGCGAATTATCCCATCGCAAGATGATAGAGATTTTTTGACATATATTGGTCAAAAGAGTAGTACAATTATATCTTATATAACAGGTGTTGAAATTGAATTTTCAGCTGATATTTTTAACGAATAAGATAGGGGGTGACGAAGATGCTTAGTATTTTGCAAGCTAAGAAATTAGGTATCAATGCGTGCATTGATAAAATTGGAAGAGAGCTTTGTGAGAAGTATTCTGATCGCTCTGCATCTTCCTATGGTCAGTATGGAGATGTTGTGAATTGCTTTGTTGGTCTTAGTACAACGTCTTTTCATTCTGAAAATATCGACAACCTTGTGTTGACAGAAGAGAAACAGTGGGATTATTTTGCTGAATGCTCTGTAGATTTATATTCTGGAGAGATTATTTTTTTATAGTGCTTGTACAGAGAAAACATAAGAAGCATACAAACAAGAGAGTTCACGTGTGGACTCTCTTTTCTTTTGGATATAATCTTTTGTGTTATGCATATTTGCGTAAGAAAATTTCATCTTAGAAAATTTTTCTAGTCAAACCATACATTGACTTTTGCAAAAAAAGAAGCTTATAATAGCATTGTTATATGACTGACGGAACGTGGAGCTTACCACATGAAGTATAACGTATATGTAGCCGACCGTCTGGGCACCAATTTGGAAATGTGTTTTTCGTAATTGTTTGTGTACCAGGAGGTCGGCTTTTTTAATATCATTTTCAGTAACCAAAGGCCATCTCTTACAGAGACAACTTACCAACATTGTTAAAAAAGGAGATTTGAAATGAACAAAGTAAGTCTTGCAACCGAATTATCTGCTACAACCTATCCAGGAAGAGGAATTGTCATTGGCCGTTCTTCAGACGGAAAATATGCTGTAACCGCATACTTCATCATGGGACGTAGCGAAAACAGCCGTAACCGTGTTTTCGTTGAAGATGGTGAGGGAATCCGTACCCAGGCTTTTGATCCATCAAAGCTTGAAGATCCAAGCCTGATTATTTACGCTCCAGTTCGTATTCTTGGAAACAAGACCATCGTTACCAACGGAGATCAGACCGATACCATCTATGAGCTTATGGACAAGCAGCAGACCTTTGAGCAGGCACTTCGTACAAGAGAGTTCGAGCCAGATGCTCCTAACTATACACCTAGAATTTCAGGAATTATGCATTTGGAAAAGGGCTCATACAACTATGCAATGAGCATCTTAAAGAGCAATAACGGAGATCCAGATTCATGCAATCGTTACACCTTCGCATACAGCAATCCAAAGGCTGGTGAGGGACGCTTCATCCATACCTATATGGGTGATGGAAATCCACTTCCAAGCTTTGAGGGAGAACCAACCTGGGTTGAAATCGACGGAGATATCGATAGCTTCACAAACATGGTATGGACCAACTTAAACGAGGATAACAAGGTTTCATTATTTGTTCGTTATATTGATATTGAAACTGGAATGTATGAGACCCGCATCGTAAACAAAAATAAGTAATTAGCGAAAAGTGAGGAAAGATTATGAACTCTTATGAATTAAAATATGGATGTAACCCAAATCAGAAGCCATCAAGAATTTATATGGAGGATGGCAAGGATCTTCCAATCGAGGTAATCAATGGAAGAGCTGGCTATATCAATTTCTTAGATGCATTCAATGGCTGGCAGTTGGTATCTGAGCTTAAGAAGGCAACTGGTCTCCCTGCTGCAACCTCTTTCAAGCATGTGTCTCCAGCAGGCGCTGCGGTAGGTCTTCCACTTACTGATGTTGAGAAGAAGATTTACTGGGTAGAGGATATGGACATTGAGTTTACCCCAATGGCAAACGCATATATTCGTGCAAGAGGCGCAGACAGAATGTCTTCTTTTGGAGATTTTATTTCTCTTTCAGATACCTGCGATGCTTCAACTGCACTTGTAATTAAGAGAGAGGTTTCTGACGGCGTGATCGCACCTGATTATACTCCAGAGGCTCTTGAAATCTTAAAGGCAAAGAAGAACGGAAACTACTGTGTAATTAAGATTGATCCAAATTATGTTCCCGCTCCTCTTGAGACCAAGGAAGTATTTGGTATCACCTTTGATCAGGGAAGAAATGAGCTTGTAATTGATGAGCACTTCTTTGACAACATGGTTTCCAACAATAAGACTCTTACCGACCAGGCTAAGATTGCCCTTACGATTGCAATGATTACCTTAAAGTATACTCAGTCAAACTCAGTATGCTATGTAAAGGGCGGACAGGCAATTGGTATC
>JAZUGV010000011.1:0-5163 GCA_045641385.1 Agathobacter sp.
TCCCAAAAATAGAGTTTCGCTTGCGAAACTCTCGCGCCGCTTTTGCGTCGCCTATGCGACATTTTTCATCTGCAAAAGCGTGCGCATCCTCGCGGAGCCTTTTTACTGTATAGGAAATTGGAGCAATTTCCTATACAGTAAGAAAGAAAGCGGCCTGGATAACACCAGACCGCTTTCTTATAAACTAATATAGTTTCATGTCCAGAAAGTAAAAAAGACAGCTGAGCTGTCTTTTTTAGGAGAAGGTATTTTTACTATGGGGTATAGCAAAAACTATATAATGTATTGGGGGGTTTTTACAGGTATTATAATAGCACGGTGGCATCAATAAGTGTGCACAAAGTTCACAAAACATAGCCCTTGTTTTTGTGCATCATCACCAATAAATGAAGTTTCACTATACAAAAAAGAGGATGAACCATCATTTTGTCATCCTCTTTTTTTCTTAACAATATTTATTCTTCAAATAATGCCTCAAATTCTTCTCTCGAAATCTTTTCCTTTTCCAAAAGAAGTTCAGCACACGCATCTAATACCTTTCGGTTTTCCATAATCATTTGCTTAGCCTTTGCATAAGCTTCATCGACAATTCTCTTAACCTCGGTATCAATCTTTTCAGCAACGCCCTCGCTATAGCCTCTGGTATGTGCCAAATCTCGTCCGATAAATACCTCTTCCTCATCATCACCATAGCATATGAGGCCAAGATTATCCGACATACCGTATTTGGTTACCATACTCTTGGCAAGTTTCGTTGCCTGCTTGATATCCTGCGATGCGCCAGTTGTAATATCATCGAGTACAAGTTCCTCTGCCACACGTCCACCAAGATCAACGATGATCTCCTGAAGCATCTTTCCTTTGGTCATAAACATTTCATCCTTTTCAGGAAGCGGCATCGTATATCCAGCAGCCCCTGCTCCAGTAGGGATAATAGAAACCGTATAAACAGGTCCTACATCTGGAAGCAGATGGAACAGAATTGCATGTCCTGCTTCATGGTAGGCAGTGATTTTCTTTTCCTTATCTGAAATCACTTTGCTCTTCTTTTCTGCGCCAATACCAACCTTCACAAAGGATTTACGAATATCATCCTGAACAATGAATTTGCGGTCTTCTCTTGCCGCAAGAATCGCAGCCTCATTCAAAAGATTTTCAAGGTCAGCTCCTGTAAAGCCTGCAGTCGTCTGCGCAACCTGTTCCAAATCAACGTCCTCCGCAAGAGGCTTATTCTTTGCATGAACATTTAAGATTTCTTCTCTTCCAGCCACATCAGGACGACCAACAACAATCTTTCGATCGAAACGACCTGGTCTCATAATCGCTGGGTCAAGAATATCAACGCGGTTGGTTGCTGCCATAACAATGATGCCCTCATTTTCACCGAAGCCATCCATTTCCACCAGCATCTGGTTTAAGGTTTGCTCGCGCTCATCGTGGCCGCCACCCATACCAGTTCCTCTGCGGCGTGCAACAGCATCAATTTCATCAATAAATACGATACAAGGTGCATTTTTCTTTGCATCCTCAAACAAATCGCGCACACGAGATGCACCGACACCGACAAACATTTCTACAAAGTCAGATCCAGAGATCGAGAAAAATGGTACGCCTGCCTCTCCTGCAATCGCTTTTGCAAGAAGAGTTTTACCAGTTCCCGGAGGTCCTACAAGCAAAACACCCTTTGGAATACGAGCGCCCAAATTGGTATATTTCATAGGAGCGCGAAGGAAATCTACAATTTCCTCCAGTTCCTCTTTTTCTTCCTTTAAGCCCGCAACATCGGCAAAAGTCTTTTTGTTTTCGTCCTCAAGCGAAAGCTTTGCGCGGCTCTTTCCAAAATTCATCATTTTGTTGCCACCACCCTGCGATGCAGAATTGTTGCTCATAATGATAAAAAGGATAAAGATAGCTCCAAAAATCAACAGATATGGAAGCAATGTCATAATCCAGCTTTCCTTTGGAACTGCCTGAAGAGTGTACTTGCAGTCATAGATATCTAACAACTGCTGCATCTCATTGACATCAGAGGTATATAATATCTGATTTGAGCCATCTCTCAAGGTAATATCCAGACTTCCTGTAGGAATATCCCTGCTCTGATTGATTTCAACTGCGGTCACACTTTTCGTTTCAAGCGCCTTGACGAGATCCGCCTTTGAGTACGAAATCGTTGTGCTGTGATTTCCCATCCAATACCAGATTAAAATCACCACAAAAATTAAAATTGCATAGAGGACAAAGCCGCCGCCCACTCCTCTTGGTCTTTTCGAGTTATTCACTACATTCTCCTTTAAATATCTTCTACGAATCCGATGTATGGAAGATTGCGATATCTCTGATCGTAATCGAGTCCATATCCCACTACAAACTTGTCTGGAATTACAAAACCAGTGTAATTTACTGTCACATTATCAACCTCTCTGCGTTCTGGCTTATCAAGCAGTGTGCAAATGGTCAATGTCTTTGGATTTCTGCTTTCCAAAAGTGGCACCAGTTTACTTAGGGTGCGCCCACTGTCGATGATATCTTCAACAATAATTACGTTTTCACCAGCGATATCACGCTCTAAATCCTTTTTAATGTTGATGACACCTGAAGAAGCAGTTCCTGAGCCATAGCTTGACACCGACATAAAGTCCATTATCATAGGCAGCTCAATTCTCTTTGCCAAATCTGTTGCAAAGAAAATGGATCCCTTTAAAATGACAACAAGGTATACGCTTTCACCTTTGAATTTTTTGGTAATTGCAGCACCGATTTCTGCAGTTCTGCGCACAATTTCCTCCTCAGATAAATGTACGGAAATTTTGTGATGTGATAAATCCATTTAAAAATCCTCAATGCTTTCTTTTATTTCTATCATGTAAGCAGTGCTATCTGACACATAATAATCAGCTGACACACGCCCCGCATACTCACCCTTTTGACAGATGGCAGCAAGTTTTTTTTCATCCGCAAACACAATCATCTCATCTCGAAGATACTCTGGAATCTTCGCATCGATGAACTCCCTTTGCAGAAGCTTATGTTCTCCTTTTAAATTGAGAAGAAACGTATCGCCTTCCTTACGCCCACGAATCACTAACTCACTTATTATCTTATCATAATCAATATATTTTTGGCACGACTTTTTTAGGAAAAAAGTATCATTTTTTATACATGGAACGACACTTATTTCTAAAAGTCCTACCGATTTCCCCTGCGTCGTCACCACCTCGTATCGATCTGCGCGTTCCTGACTTTTCAGACGTTCTAATGCCTCTTTTGTAATTCGAAGGGGTAAAATTTCATCTTTCCCCTCTTCCTCCGTCAGCTGCGAATAGATTTCCCCCGACGGAACATACATTAACACAAGCAGGCCTTCATCACGATAAGCTCTGACATGATTTGGAAGTAACGCCGTCGCTCCTTCCTTTGCACTAAGCAACTCTGCAAGCAGGCGAATATGGCGCTCCTCCACATCTTTAAGCGAATGTGTCAACTCATCCACTCCCATTCGAAGAACCCTCTTTTGAATCGCCGGATGAAAGCTCTGTAGCACATCCACCCGCAACGCAAGTTCTGTGCATAAATCAGAAAATTCATACTGCTCCTCCACACACTTCGCAAATGCGTCCTGTGTTTGAAGCTGCATATACTCCTCCACCTCACCAAGTCGTTCTGCCGTCTGCGCAAAATGCTTTTTTGCAGAGGCATTCAACCTTTCAAGCTCCGGAAGAAGCGTCTTTCGAATAAAATTGCGGCTGTAGGACTCATCCTCATTTGTCGAGTCCACACGATAATCCTGAGCACAGTCGCAAAGATATCTTTCAATTCTTTCTCTTGAAACAGAAAGAAGTGGCCGCAAATAGGTCACCTTCTCTTCACGTCGAACCGGTTGCATCCCCGTCAGTCCTTTTAGTCCACTGCCACGGGCCATTTGAAAAAGCACAGTCTCTGCCTGGTCATCCATATGATGTGCAAGTGCAATTTTCCCTCCACATTCCTCAAACACCTGATAGCGAAGCACTCTTGCGGCTTCCTCAAGTCCAAGATGCTGCATTTTGGCATAGGCAGGAACATCAATTTTACTAACCAATAGAGGCACCGACAGAGATTCACAGAGATTATTTACGAAGACTGCGTCCTGCTCACTTTCTTCCCCACGAATCCCATGCTCCACATGAATCGCACTCACCGAAACGGAAAGCTCCTGTCTGAGTTCTAAAAGCAGAAGCAATAATGCCACAGAGTCAGCTCCACCTGAAAGTGCAACTGTGATGTGATCCCCTTCACTCACCATATGAAATTGTCGAATATACTGTTTTACAATTTCCTTCATACTGATTCCCCGACCCAGCCATCATTACCGCTCGTTTTCCACAAGCGAAGTGTTGGTCTTCAAAAAAGCGACGAACTTTATTCGTCGCTCTCCTTAAATATAATTTCGTTATCAAATGCCAGTCCAAGTTTACTCTTAGCTAATTCGACAATATACTCTGTCGTCTTCATCTTAGCTTCAAGCGCTCGCAATTCCTCTGTGCGTTCCGTCTCTTTTTCAATTTCCTTCTGCACTTCATTATTTTGCTGCACAATTCTGTCGTCCTTTTGTTTTAGACGCACAATCTGCACGCTCATTGCCACTAGCAAAAGAAGCACTATAAACACTATGCTAATTTTTTCCGCACGCTGATTTCGTCGCCGACCTCGCTTCATAATGCATCCTTTCTGGCATACTCTTTCACAATATATATCGAACTTATTACCTTAATTATAAAGTTAATCAGAGATATATTCAAATAAATCCTTTGCTTCCTCTTTTTTGGTCGTGTCTGCAAGCGCGAGCACACGCGCCTTGACAGTGCGCTGTCCAAAGGCAATCTCGATAACATCGCCAACCTTTACATTGACAGAAGCCTTTGCCACCTTTCCGTTTACCATAACGCGCCCCGCATCACAGGCCTCATTGGCAACCGAACGGCGTTTGATCAGGCGGGATACTTTCAAAAACTTATCTAATCTCATTGTTACTCCTTTTACATAAAAATAGAGTTTCGCTTGCGAAACTCTCGCGCCGCTTTTGCGTCGCCTATGCGACATTTTTCATCTGCAAAAGCGTGCGCATCCTCGCGGAGCCTTTTTACTGTATAGGAAATTGGAGCAATTTCCTATACAGTAAAA
>JAZUGV010000012.1:0-7520 GCA_045641385.1 Agathobacter sp.
AAAATAGAGTTTCGCTTGCGAAACTCTCGCGCCGCTTTTGCGTCGCCAATGCGACATTTTTCATCTGCAAAAGCGTGCGCATCCTCGCGGAGCCTTTTTACTGTATAGGAAATTGGAGCAATTTCCTATACAGTAAAAAAAGTGCCCGCAAAAACGGGCACTTTTGGTAATTTTATTCCTCATTCATATTTGCAAGCTTCTTTGCCTGGTCTGCTGCGATGCAGGCATCGATGATATCCTGAATATCGCCGTTCATAATCTTGTCTAACTTATAAAGTGTGAGGTTGATTCGATGGTCTGTCACACGTCCCTGTGGGAAGTTGTAGGTACGAATCTTTTCTGCTCTGTCACCAGTACCAATCTGGCTCAATCTCATAGCAGATTCCTCAGACTGCTTCTTCTGAAGTTCAAGGTCATATAACTTTGCACGAAGTAAAGCAAATGCCTTTTCCTTGTTCTGAAGCTGAGACTTTTCTGTCTGACTGTAAATGACAATGCCTGTTGGATAGTGTGTTAAACGAACAGCTGAGTCTGTGGTATTGACACACTGACCACCGTTTCCAGACGCACGCATTACGTCGATACGAATATCCTTTTCATTGATTTCAATTTCTACATCCTCAGCCTCTGGCATTACTGCAACAGAACAGGTTGAGGTCTGGATACGTCCCTGAGACTCGGTTTCTGGAACACGCTGTACGCGATGAACACCAGACTCATACTTGAGTACAGAATATGCGCCCTGTCCAGTTACCATAAAGTCAACCGACTTCATTCCGCCGATACCAGTCTCATCGCACTCTAAGGTTTCCACCTTCCAACGGCGGCTTTCTGCGTAATGTACATACATACGATAGATTTCTGCTGCAAATAAAGCAGCTTCCTCTCCACCTGCACCTGCACGAATTTCAACGATAACGTTCTTGTCATCATTAGGGTCCTTTGGAAGAAGTAAAATCTTAAGCTTCTGCTCAAGCTCTTCTACTGACTTCTTTGCATCATTTAACTCTTCTTTTGCAAGCTCGCGCATTTCCTCATCGCTCTCTTCTTCGAGCATCAAAAGAGAATCCTCGATTGCCTGCTTGCTCTTTTTATATTCATTATATGCCTCAACGATTGGAGTTAAATCCGCCTGTTCCTTCATAAGCTTCTGGAAACGCTTTGAATCATTTGCAACATCAGGCTCGCTTAAGGTATTCATTAATTCTTCGTAGTGATGAAGTAAATCTTCTAATTTATCAAACATATTTATTCCTCCTATTAACAAACACGGTAGACACTTTGCAAGTACAAGCGACGCTACAAATGTCCACAGACAACCCGGTCGTTGCCTGCGAGGTCCTTAATCACAGAAACCTCCTTATATCCCGCAGCATTCATCATGCCAGAGACATCCTCGCCCTGGTCAAATCCAATCTCAAATAAAAGCCAGCCATTGGCGTTTAAATGTTCTTTTGCATCGCAGACAATTTTGCGATAGAAAAACAGTCCATCCTCCGTTCCATCAAGAGCACCAATCGGCTCAAACTGTGCCACCTCCGGCATCAAAGTCGGAATGACGGCAGATGGAATATATGGCGGATTCGATACAATCATATCAAAGGATTCCTCAATGTTTTCAAACAGATTGCTCCATTCAAAAACCACCTCAACCTCATTCAGACGGGCGTTCTCCTTTGCAACCGCAAGCGCCTGCTTCGAGATATCGCTTCCCATTCCAACCATGCCAGGAATCTTTTTCATCAGCGAAATCAAAATGCATCCACTTCCAGTACACAGATCCAAAAGATGCATTCCAGACTTAGCACGCTTCATGGCCTCTTCCACCAGGGTCTCTGTGTCCTGTCTAGGAATCAGCACATTGGAATTCACCTTGAAGGTGTAGCCCATGAAATCCTGTTCCCCAGTAATATACTGAAGAGGAATACGCTCCGCACGTTTCTTTAACAGTGCCTCGAATTCGCGCACCTGCTCTTCATCCACTTCCTCGTTCATGCGAGTGTAATAATCAGTATGATTGATATGACAGGCCATGGAAAGAAGAAGCCATGCATCATTCTTAGCATCTGTAATCCCTGCCATACTCAATATTTTTTCGCCTTTTTCTAATAGCTCGCGAAAATTCATATCGTAATCATAATCTCCAAAACCTAAAATTTTTGTTCCTTTTGCCATGATTCCCAGTCAAAAACCGCTTCCACAGAAGCAATTCCAACCTCGATCATGTCATCGGATGGCTCTCTCGTCGTAATTCTCTGAAGCCACAAGCCTGGCTGAGAAAGGATCTTAATAAACCAGTTATCATATCTTCCGGCCAGACGAATAAACTCATAGGAAATGCCCGCAATCACTGGAATTAAAATTAATCGAAATACCAGTCGAAGCACCCTAGAGTCCACGCGTATAAACATAAACACCACAATACTGATAATCATAACAATCAGCAGAAAGCTGGTTCCACAGCGCTTGTGAAGACGAGAGCTTTTCTTTACATTCTCCACGTTCAGCTCAAGACCGTGCTCAATGCAGTTGATGCACTTATGCTCAGCACCGTGATACATATATACTCTTTTAATATCGTTCGTGAGTGAAATCAGAGATACATAACCTAGAAAGATCACCATACGAATGATTCCCTCAATCAGAGCAATGACCCACTCATTTGCAATAAAACGATTTAAGAATACGGAAATATAATATGGAAGCGCAAAAAAGATTGCAAGAGCAAACACAATTGAAAAGATTACTGTGCCTGTCATCACTGCCTTATTTTCCTTTTCTTCTTTCTTTTTGTCCTTTGCAACTGCTTCCTTTTTCTCCTCCGCAGAAAGAGTATTCAGATAAGCCTCGTGCTCAAGACGTTTCTTCTTTTCTTTTTCGGTCTCTTCCTCCTCAAGAAAGGACGCAGAATGCATCAAAGAATGCATTCCTAAATATAAGGAATCTACGAAACTGACCACTCCGCGCACAATTGGAATTCTGCGGGATAATTTATACTGATTGGATGTTCCGTATTTCTCTTTTTTGACATCTATTTTGTTGTCTGACGTGCGAACTGCAATCGCATAGGTGTCGCGATTTTTCATCATAACACCTTCCATTACAGCCTGTCCGCCAACCCCTGAATATGCGTTTAACATCATTAGTCCTTTATCGTAAAAATAGAGTTTCGCTCGCGAAACTCTCGCGCCGCTTTTGCGTCGCCTATGCGACATTTTTCATCTGCAAAAGCGTGCGCATCCTCACAGAGCCTTTTACAGTATAGAAAATTGAAGCAATTTCCTATACAGCAAAAAAAGGTTGAGGAAAAACCTCAACCTTTTGTTTTTGTTTCTTAGTTCATGCCGTACTTCTTGTTGAACTGTTCGATACGTCCGCGTGCCTGAGCAGCCTTCTGCTGTCCGGTATAGAATGGATGGCACTTAGAACAAATTTCCACATGGATTTCTGGCTTGGTTGAACCAGTTACAAAAGTGTTACCACAGTTGCAGGTTACAGTTGCCTGATAATAATCTGGATGGATTCCTTCTCTCATGATTTTCACCTCTTTTTGTCTTATCGTAGTTAAATGTTACATTCATTTATATCCGTATGCCCGATCCGCATATGATACTTACTGCAATGAACGACACGTTACGTCCGTTTACATCCCGATAAACAGCTTGTTTATATTAACATATCAACATATGAAATGCAAGTACTTATTTTAAAAAGGCATTTTTCTGAATCATATTGATTGCATCGCGGTTATTTTTGGTTCGGGCAAAAATATTCAGGATACCTTCAACCGCTTCCTCCGCGCGCATTCCACTAAAGCTTTTGCGCATATTATTCATCGCTGCAGCTTCTTCCTGATTTAAAAGAAGATCATCTCGACGTGTTCCACTCTTTACAATATCTACCGCAGGGAAGATACGCTTCTCTGAAAGCTTGCGATCAAGCACAAGTTCCATATTTCCAGTTCCCTTGAATTCCTCGAATACTACATCATCCATCTTGCTTCCAGTATCCACTAACGCAGTCGCAAGAATGGTAAGGCTTCCTCCCTCTCTCATGTTTCGCGCTGCACCAAAGAAACGTTTTGGCATATGAAGAGCCGCAGGATCAAGACCACCTGACAAGGTACGGCCGCTTGGCGTACAGGTTAAATTGTAAGCTCTTGCAAGTCTTGTAATAGAATCTAATAAGATGATGACGTCCTTCTTGTGCTCAACCAGTCTCTTGGCACGCTCAATTGTCATCTCTGACACTCTCTTGTGATGCTCTGGTGTCTCATCAAAGGTTGAATAGATGACCTCAACCTTTTCGCCTTCGATGGCCTCTTTGATATCAGTAACTTCCTCAGGTCTCTCATCGATCAACAGAATAATCAAATTCATTTCTGGATTGTTGGTCGTAATTGATTTTGCAATATCCTTTAATAAAGTAGTTTTTCCAGCCTTAGGCTGCGAAACAATCATTCCACGCTGTCCCTTACCGATTGGGGACACTAAATCTACCACTCTCATCGCTGCTGAGCAGCCAGGTCTCTCCAGACGAATTCTCTTATCTGGGAATATCGGAGTCAAGTTTTCAAAATTAGGACGCTTTTGCGCCTCACTTGGATGAAATCCATTTACCGAAGATACATATAATAATGCAGAATATTTTTCCTTATCGGTCTTCACTCTGGTGTTACCGGCAAGAATATCTCCAGTTTTGAGATTAAATCGGCGAATCTGTGATGGAGCCACATAGACATCCCCTTCGCCCGGCATATAATTATCGCAACGAATAAAGCCATAACCTTCTGGATTAATCTCTAAAATGCCACAAACACTGTTTCCGCTGTCTAAAGAAGAAACCTCCTCCTTCACCTCTGCGCGATCCGTGTTTGACTCCTCTTTTGCCTCTTTTGCTGGCTCTTCAGAAACACGAAGCGGTTCCTTTTTCTGAGGTTCCTTTTGCGCATCCTTTTTTTGTTCCTTCTGAGGCTCTTTTGGGGAATCTTTTTTCACTTCCTTTTGAGCTTCCTTTTTCGCTTCTTTTTGAGTTCCCTTTTGAGCTTCGTTTTTTGCTTCTTTTTGAGCTTCTTTTTGTGCTTCCTTTTGGGCTTCTTTTTGTGCTTCCTTTTGGGCTTCCTTCTCATCTGCAGCAAGCATAAGCTCAATTAATTCTTCTTTTTTCATTGTTGAAATCCCTTTTAAGCCACGTGCTTTTGCAAGGTCCTTCAAAACGACAAGTGATAAACTCTCGTATTTTTCTCTCATAATATTCTCCTATGAAATTATCCACTAATATGGGAAATAAATGCTTGAAATAAGCTAAGAATCATTTCTGTATGATAATTACATATGACATTATACACATTCATATTTTCAATTGCAACCTACTTCATATTTTGATAAAATAAACTCCGCACAAATGAACACTTAAATTAAGGAATCAAAGATTTTATCGGAGGTTACTATGAATACAAATGAACTTGCTTTAGCAAAGCACAAAGAATGGAACGGAAAGTTAGACACCGTTGCAAAATCAAAGGTAAATTCGCGTGAGGATTTAGCCATCGCGTATACCCCTGGAGTTGCAGAGCCATGTAAGGTAATTGCTCAAAACCCAGAGGAAGCATATACCTACACCTGGAAAGCCAACACTGTTGCTGTCGTTTCTGACGGAAGTGCAGTTCTTGGACTTGGCAACATCGGACCATACGCCGCGATGCCTGTTATGGAAGGAAAATGTGTCCTTTTCAAGGAATTTGGCAATGTAAACGCTGTTCCAATTTGCTTAGACACTCAGGATACCGAAGAAATCATTAAAGCGGTCAAATATCTTGCACCTGGCTTTGGCGGTATCAATTTAGAGGATATCTCAGCACCTCGCTGTTTCGAAATCGAGGAGCGCTTAAAGAAGGAATTAAACATCCCAGTATTCCACGATGATCAGCACGGAACTGCAATTGTAGTTCTTGCCGGCGTCATCAATGGACTCCGTGTCACCGGAAAGAAGAAGGAGGATTGCAAGGTCGTTGTCAACGGCGCTGGTTCTGCTGGTATTGCAATCACAAAGCTTCTTCTCACCTACGGTTTTAAGCATGTCACCATGTGCGACCGCGAGGGAATCATCAGCAAGGATTATCCAAACTTAAACTGGATGCAGCAGAAAATGACAGAGGTTACCAACCTCGAAAATCAGACTGGAACGCTTGCAGATGCTTTAAAGGGAGCCGATATCTTTGTCGGTGTTTCAGCTCCAAATATTGTCACTCCAGAGATGGTTGCTTCCATGAACAGCGATTCCATCCTCTTTGCAATGGCAAACCCAGTTCCAGAGATTATGCCTGATGTAGCAAAGGCAGCTGGTGCACGTGTTGTTGGAACCGGGCGAAGCGATTTCCCTAACCAGGTAAACAATGTAATTGCTTTTCCTGGCATTTTCAGAGGTGCCTTAGAAGGACGCGCATCTCAGATTACAGAAGAAATGAAGCTTGCAGCAGCAATCGCTCTTGCAAACTTAGTTAGTGACGAAGAACTTAGCGATGAATTTATTATGCCTGAGGCATTTGATCCTCGTGCAGCAGAGGCTGTAGCAAAGGCAGTGAAGGACCACATTTAATGGCAACACCTAACATTGTATACAAAACACTGATTTTATATCTGCTCGATTGCTCGAGCTGTCCGCTCAGCAATCTTCAGATTTCTGATTTCTTTCTTCAGGAAGAATACACGGACTATTTTAAGGTTCAGGAAATTTTAGCGGAGCTTGTTACCTCTGAGCTCGTGGAAGAAATCAAAACTCATGAGAATACCCTATACACTCTTTCTTCCAAAGGGAAAGAGACCTTAGGATTCTCTCAGGATAAAATCAACTATACAATCAAAGAGGATGTCAAAAAGTTCTTCAAAAAAAATCAGCTGACCATACGCTATGAAAATTCCATCTATTCGGATTATCGCAGGCTTGGCCCGGATTTGTACCAGGCAGAGCTACACATCAGAGAGGAACAGACCGACCGTCTCGCCATCGCTATGACTGTTCACACCAAGGAACAGGCGGAGGCCATCTGTCGCAACTGGAAAACCTCCTGCGATGATGTCTACGCAACCCTGATGGATAAGCTGCTTCGATAAAAACACCCCGAAAGGGAACATATATACAAAAAGCTTTTGTGGAGAGGACTTCTTTTAAGAGGTCCTCTTTTTGTATAGTAAAGCCCGTTCTATCAGAACCTTCTTTTAACGCGTATTTACGACGGCTACTACAAAACCCTGCTAGGTAGGATTGTTCTTCGCACTAACGAATTTCGTTTCGAATTTGGTGAGTGTGCTTTTTCTTAGCTTCCAATGGCCTCTACCTTAGGGTGCCTTTGTGGCCGTAAAGCTAGCAGTTCTAAGTGCCTGAAAAACCTGATATTGCACCGCACGACCAGAAACGCAATCCATTGCTTATGCAGGTCTAACCACGCATCCTTGCGTGGTTGCGGTGCATCAGGCTTTTCAGGCACTAAGGACTGCACACTTTACTCTAACAAGAGGGCA
>JAZUGV010000013.1:0-20620 GCA_045641385.1 Agathobacter sp.
GGCACCTCGATGTCGGCTCATCGCATCCTGGGGCTGTAGCAGGTCCCAAGGGTTGGGCTGTTCGCCCATTAAAGCGGTACGCGAGCTGGGTTCAGAACGTCGTGAGACAGTTCGGTCCCTATCCGGCGCGGGCGGAGGAAATTTGAGAGGAGCTGTCCTTAGTACGAGAGGACCGGGATGGACGGACCACTGGTGTATCTGTTGTCGACCAACGGCATAGCAGAGTAGCCAAGTCTGGACGGGATAAACGCTGAAGGCATCTAAGCGTGAAGCCCCCCTCAAGATGAGATTTCCCCTCCTAAAAGGAGATAAGACCCCTGAGAGACTATCAGGTAGATAGGGCAGAGGTGGAAGTACAGTAATGTATGTAGCTGACTGTCACTAATCGGTCGAAGGGTTGATCAAGAAGTTAGAGAACAGGATTGTAGAAGTCATATATGAAGTTTTGAAAGTACAAGCTTTCTTATATTCCTCAATAGCTCAGTCGGTAGAGCATTCGGCTGTTAACCGAAGTGTCGTAGGTTCAAGTCCTACTTGGGGAGTTTACTTTGGTGACTTAGCCAAGTGGTAAGGCGTGGGACTGCAACTCCCTGATTCATCGGTTCAAATCCGATAGTCACCTTTGAATTTTAGGATTCCTAATAAGGAATCCTTTTTTTTATTCTATAATTTGAAAAGAGGTCTGTTCAAATTACATAGAAAAGGCTAAACTATTGATAAAGAACTATATTATTCATAATGTATGGAGGATTACTATGAAACGTTCAAAGAGTGCGCTCATTATTGTTATTCTTACCATTTGCGCCGTTATTGCCGGTGCTGTAACAATCGTGAATTTCCTTACAAAGGATGATGAAGAATAATAAATTTTTAATTAAATTCTATAGAAAAGAAAGCGAATAGACACTTCTTATGGTAAAGTAAGAGGTGTCTATTTTATATTCTTTATGAATAAATATAATGGCAAAGAGGTAAATTATGAGAAATTCAACGTTTTCAAATTCTGCCAAAAGGGCAGCTAGAATGAATGCATATGTAAATGAAGGTGAAATAATTAGTACTCGAATGTATAACCTGATTATGGGGTTAGTTGTCCTATATGGATTGGTAATCAATTTTATTCTTTGTATTACCGTTGGCCCAGATATTTTTTATAGCATAAATCCAATTTTATTTATCATATTATATTTTGTGCTTGCTCTTTCTGGTTCATTTATAGCGACAAAGTCAAATAGTGCTGTTGTGAGCTTTCTTGGCTATAATATGGTAGTATTGCCACTTGGTATTTTGGTTTCATTTATAGTAGATGTGTATGGAGGAGTAGATAGTAGTGTTGTTGCTGGCGCATTTTATTACACTATGCTAATTACAGCGATTATGGTATTAGCAGCAATATTATTTCCGCAATTCTTTTCTGGGTTGGGAAGAGTATTGTTGGTGGCGTTATCAGCATTATTGATTGTTGGTCTGTTTATGTCTATCTTCGGCTTTTATTCTAATGTATATTCATATATTGCCGCAGCTATTTTTTCTCTCTATATCGGTTTTGATGTTTGGCGATCTCAGCAGTATCCCAAAACTGCAGATAATGCAGTTGACTGTGCGCTTGATATATATATGGATATAATTAACCTGTTTTTAAGACTTGTAGAAATATTAGGAAGAAAATCAGATTAAAAAAGAACTGTCATCTTTGGATGACAGTTCTTTTTTGTTGTAGCGACATGGAAAAATCGACGGTATGCCTGCATGCATGGAGATTTAACGACCGCTAATCAGAGTGAAGTATACAAAGAGCGTTTCGTCTCTGCTAAAACAAAGATTTATTCTTTTCTTAGCAGTTTTTTCATATCATCTGGGAAAGTTACTTCAAATGACATAGGAGCTTTGGTGATTGGATGAATAAACTGAAGTTTGCCAGCATGTAATGCATGACGGGAAATTTTTAATCCAGGATTTGGATTATAAATTTCATCCCCAAGTAAAGGATGTCCCATAGCATTCATGTGGACGCGAATTTGATGCGTGCGGCCTGTTTCAAGACTTAATTCAATCAATGAATATGAGCCATATGTATCTATTAAAGAATAATGAGTAACCGCTGTTGCACCGTTGTCTATATCCACATATCTACGAATAGAATGAGAAATATCATTTGCCTCTTCACGTGAAATTGGAAGCGTAATTACGCCACTATCATCACATATTCCCTCAACAAATGCATAGTAGGTCCGTTTTACCTCTCTATTTTTCACGGCCTCGTATAAAATGCCTGCAGCTAATGCGTTTTTAGCAAGAATGGTAAGTCCAGAGGTGTTTTTATCTAGACGATTGACGCATCGATACACAAATGGTTTTTCCTTTTGGTAAAACGCGATTGCATTAGCAAGAGTGTTATTAGGGTTGCTTGTCGATGGCTGAATAGGCATACCAGCAGGTTTGTTGATGACATATATATCATCGTCCTCATATATAATTTCAGGTGGGATTAAAAAATTCTGAAAGGATATAGGAGTAACGGCTGACGGAGATTCTGTCTCTGGTATGACAACAAACAGTATATCTGAGATATCTAAATCTATCAGATGATTCATGTGAATCTCTGGATATGACGTAGTTAAAAGAGTTGTTGTAAGTCTGCTAGAAGAAGAAACAGAGGTTTCCTGTCCATAGAAAAGCGAATGATTTGTATGTCGAATCGTAGTAAGTAGTTGCTTTGAGTAGCCTTGTTGTTTTAAAAATTCTGAGATTTTCTTCCGGTTGTATTCAGTTGGTATTTGATATTTTAGAATACGATTCATAGGACTATTGTAACATGATTTGTATCTAATGCACAAAAAATGTAGTTTTAATTTGTGAACGATTTTGACGGAATTTGGTTGACTATGACGGAATATGAGAATACAATTAGCAAAGGAAATGAATGAATTTGACGGATTTTGAATGAAAACTCCATGTAGATTTGGTAGAATAGAATAAAAGAAAAACTATTCAGCCAGGAGGTAAACGAATTTTGTTAACAGAAGAACGCTACGCAAAGATTTTAACACTGGTCAATGAAAAGGGCAGCATTACAGTACAGCAGTTAATGTCAGAATTAAATGCCTCTGAATCAACCATACGAAGAGATTTGCTAGCAATGGATACGCAGGGACTTCTCACAAAAGTACATGGTGGTGCAATAGCAAAGGGCGCAACCATACGAACCAAGGATGAGGTGGTGACCAGCAGACAAAATCAAAATGCAGATGAGAAAGAACAGATTGCAAAATTTGCAGCAAGTCTGATTGTCGAGGATGATTTTGTATATCTTGATGCGGGAACAACAACAGAGAAAATGCTTTCTTACATTACTGCAAAGAATGTTACCTTTGTAACCAACGCAATCAGCCACGCAAAAAAATTATCGGATAAAGGATATCGAGTATATATTTTAGGTGGAGAATTTAAATCTGCGACAGAGGCAATCGTTGGAGAAGAGGCCGTAGCAACATTAGATAAATATAATTTTACAAAAGGCTTCTGGGGAACCAATGGTATCAGCTTAATTAAGGGTTATACAACACCTGAAGTGAAAGAAGCAATGGTAAAGAAAAAATCGATGGAGAATTGTAAGGAGAGATTTATTCTTGCAGACTCTACAAAATTTTCAGAAATTTCGAGCATAAAATTTGCGGATTACAATTACGCAAAAATTATTACAACAAAGGTACTTGATGCTTTTAAAGAGCATGACAATATTTTGGAGGCATAGACCATGATCTATACAGTCACTTTTAACCCATCACTTGATTACATTGTAGGAGTAGAGGAACTACGAATTGGAGAAGTGAATCGCACGAGAAGCGAAATCATATTCCCAGGAGGTAAGGGAATCAATGTATCACTCGTGCTTAAAAATTTGGGGTTAGAAAGCATCGCGTTAGGGTTTGTAGCTGGCTTTACAGGAACTGCATTTGAAAATATGTTAGTTGAAAAAGGAATCACAGCAGACCTTATTCATATTAAAGATGGGATGACTCGAATCAATGTAAAGGTAAAGGGTAGTGAGGAGACTGAAATCAACGGCCAGGGGCCAGAGATTTTGCTTTCAGATATTGATAAGCTATACAAAAAATTAGATCAGCTTAAAAGTGGGGATGTGCTTGTACTTGCGGGCTCTATTCCAGATGTTATGCCACAATCCATTTATATGGATATTATGAAATATCTTGCGGATAAGGATATTTTGATAGTGGTAGACGCGACAAAAGATTTACTTGTAAATGTGCTAATGTACCATCCTTTCCTTATAAAGCCAAATAATCATGAGCTTGGAGAAATCTTTGGTGCAACGCTAAAGACGAGGGAAGAGGTAATCCCATATGCAAAAAAACTGCAGGAGATGGGTGCCAGAAATGTGCTTATTTCAATGGCAGGAGAAGGCGCTGTATTAATTACAGAGGATGGGGAAACCTATCTGGTAGAAGCGCCAAAGGGAAAGGTTGTCAATTCAGTAGGAGCGGGCGATTCCATGGTAGCTGGCTTTATTACTGGATATTTGAATAAAAGAGATTATAGAGAAGCTTTTTCGATGGGGGTATGCACTGGTAGCGCCAGTGCCTTCTCGGTAGAGCTGGCAACAAGGGAAGAAGTCGAGGCCCTGCTCGAAAAGAATCGAAACTTATTTTAGGGAGGAAATAGGCATGAGAATAAGAGATCTTTTGTCATCAGAAAGCATTATGCTTCAGGCAGAGTGCGCAGACAAAGAAGCCGCATTAAATCAGTTGATAGAACTGATGCAAAAGCGTGGAAATATTGCCGATGTAAACATCTATCGAGAGGGTGTTTACGCAAGAGAAAAAGAAGGAAGTACAGGAATTGGTGAAGGAATAGCTATTCCACATTGTAAATCAGATGCTGTAAAGGCGCCAGGTCTTGCAGCAATGGTAATTCCAAAGGGCGTAGAATTTGAATCTTTAGATGGTGCCCCTGTAACTTTGGCATTTTTAATTGCTGCACCAAATACTGAGGATAATGTACATCTTGATGTACTTAGCAAGTTATCTGTGTTACTTATGAATGAGGAATTTACAAGGGGTCTTCGCGAATCGACAACAGTTGATGACTTTATGTCTGTTATCGACAGATTTGAAGACAAAAACGAAGAGAAAACGACTGTAAATGCGACATGCGATAATGCGTCAAGGCCATTTGTGGTTGCAGTTACTGCATGCCCAACTGGTATTGCACATACATATATGGCAGCAGAGGCATTAGAGAAAAAAGCGACAGCTCTTGGCTATGATGTAAAGGTTGAGACCAGAGGATCTGGTGGTGCAAAGAATGTCTTGACAGACGCAGAGATTAAGAAGGCTACAGCTGTGATTGTTGCAACAGATACTAAGGTTCCAATGGAGCGCTTTGATGGAAAGAAGGTCATTGAATGCAAGGTTGCCGACGGAATCAATAAAGCGGAGGAACTTCTTAAGAAGGCTGCGGAAGGAGATGCCCCTGTATACAAGGCAGCTGCTTCAGAGGTACGTGCTTCAAAAACGACAAATAATAATGGAGCAGAAAAGCAGGGAATTGGACATGCGGCATACAAGCACTTGATGAGTGGCGTATCTCATATGCTTCCATTCGTTATTGGCGGCGGTATTTTAATTGCTCTTGCATTTTTAATTGATACTATTTGTGGATTTGGTGCATCAGGCGGCGGAAACTTTGGTGTATGTACACCTCTTTCAGCATTCCTTAAGTACGTAGGCGGTCTTGCAATGGGACTGATGGTGCCTGTTCTTGCTGGATACATTGCATATTCAATTGCTGACAGACCTGGTCTTGCAGTTGGTTTTGCAGGTGGTCTTTTAGCATCCAGTGGAAATGCAGCACTTGAAAGCTTCTCAGCAATCTGGGGAGATGGACTTGGCGGATTCCAGAGCTTTGTAGCAAGATTCGCATTCCAGCAGCCTGGCGCAGGCTCTACTGTTTCAGGGTTCCTTGGTGGAATCGTAGCGGGCTTTTTGGCAGGCGGAATTGTTCTTCTGTTGAAGAAGATTTTCTCAAAGCTTCCTGAATCATTAGAGGGTATTAAGCCAACCTTAATTTATCCTCTTCTCGGAATCTTTGTGATTGGAGTACTTATGTGCTTCATTTTCAATCCAATCATTGGATTATTCAACGTAGCATTGAGCAAGATGCTTACTGCTATTTCAGATGCAGGTCTGATTCCTGTATTAGGTCTCCTTCTTGGAGCAATGATGGCTATCGATATGGGTGGCCCAATTAATAAGGCTGCATATGTATTCGGTACAGGAATGCTTGGAACCGCAGCAGAGCTTATGGCTAACGGAGCACAGCTTTCCGATGCAAGCGTTCAGGCATGCTACATCGCAATGGCAGCAGTAATGGTAGGTGGAATGGTTCCTCCAGTTGGAATCGCAATTGCCTGCAAGGTATTCCCAAAGAAGTTTACCAAGGATGAGAGAAACTCATGGATTTCAAACGTAGTAATGGGATGCTCATTCATTACCGAAGGTGCAATTCCATTTGCTGCAGCAGACCCTGGTCATGTAATTCCATGTACCTTAATCGGATCTGGAGTTGCAGGATGCTTATCAGCAATCTTTAAGTGCACATTAATGGCTCCACATGGTGGAGTATTCGTATTCGCAACTGTTGGACATCCACTCCTTTACATCGTTGCCTGGTTAGTAGGATCTGTGGTTACAGCAGTACTTCTTGGAATCATCAAGAAAAACGCAGAGGCATAAACACACTGAAAACATACAATCCATTTGGGAAATCCCGAATGGATTGTAGTTGTCACTGAAAGGAAAGAAAAATCATGAAAGAATTTGCTTATACTATTAAAGATGAACTTGGAATTCATGCTCGTCCAGCTGGAGAATTAATCAAACAGGCGGCAGCATTTGGCTGTGCGGTAACCATTGAAAAGGACGGAAAAAGCGTTGATGCAAAAAGAATACTCGGAGTTATGGGACTTGGAGTAAAATGTGGACAGGAAATTATTGTTCGTGCAGATGGCGAGGGTGAAGAAGAAGCAATCGCTGCAATGTCTAAATTCTTAGAGGAGAATCTTTAATGAGAATCGAAGGAAAGAGCGTTTTTGGCGGAATTGCAATTGGAAAGGTTGAGATTTTCAAAAAAGGCGAGAATCAGATTTCCAGAAAAAGTATCACAGATGTAGCGGCAGAAGTTGCGCGTTTTGAGGCTGCAAAGGCAGAGGCAGCTGACCAGTTGGCTAAGCTTTATCAGAAAGCGCTGGTTGAGGTTGGCGAGGTAAACGCAGCTATTTTTGAGGTTCACCAGATGATGCTTGAGGATTTGGATTATCTCGATGCGATTCATGGAATCATCGAAAATCAGCAGGTAAACGCAGAATATGCAGTGGCTCAAACCAGTGATAATTTCTCGGAAATGTTTGCGGCTATGGATGATGAATATATGAGTGCCAGAGCTGCAGATATCAGGGATATTTCCGATAGGGTAATTAGTATCTTATGCGGTGTAAAAGCAGGTGGAATTCGTTCGGACGAACCCGTCATTCTGTTAGCAGATGATCTTGCACCTAGTGAAACTGTCAGCCTGGATAAAGCCAAGGTTCTTTCCTTTGTAACCAGATATGGTTCGGCAAATTCTCATACAGCGATTTTGGCGCGTACAATGAATATTCCAGCTTTGATATCTGTTGACTATCCTTCGGATATTGAAGGGAAAATGGCAATTGTCGATGGGAATGAAGGGGTACTTATCGTTGATCCAACTGTTAGCGTGTTAGAGTCGTATCAGGAGAAGCAAAAAAGAATTCAGGAAGAAAAAGAACTTCTTTTACAGCTTAAAGGGAAAGAGAATGAGACCTCTGATGGCAGAAAAATTCAACTTTTTGCGAATATCGGAGGAGTATCTGATGTGGCAGCAGTGCTTGCAAATGATGCTGGAGGAATAGGACTTTTTCGCAGTGAGTTTTTATATCTGCAGTCGGAAGATTTTCCAACTGAGGAGCAGCAGTTCATTGCTTATAAAAGTGTTGTAGAAACGATGGCTGGAAAAAAGGTGATTATCAGAACCTTGGATATTGGCGCAGATAAGCAGGTGGATTATCTTGGATTAAAGGAAGAGGATAATCCAGCACTTGGGTATCGAGCAATTCGAATCTGTTTAGATCAGCCTGAAATCTTTAAAACACAGCTTAGAGCGATTTATCGAGCGAGCTACTATGGCAATCTAGCGGTAATGTTCCCTATGATTATCTCCGTTGACGAAGTAAAGAGAATCAAAGCGATTTTAGAAGAGGTAAAGACAAGCCTCGAAGCAGATGGACTGCCATACAAGGAAATTGAAATTGGTGTGATGATAGAGACACCAGCAGCCGTCATGATGAGTGATCTGCTTGCAAAAGAGGTTGACTTTTTCTCAATTGGAACAAATGATCTGACGCAGTACACACTTGCAATTGACCGTCAGAACGAAAAGCTTGATTCTTTCTATGATGCACATCATCCAGCAGTGCTTCGAATGATACAGATGGTAGTTGAAAATGGCCATAAAGAGAACTGTTGGGTAGGAATTTGTGGTGAGCTTGGAGCTGACCTGGAAATGACGGAAACCTTTATTAACATGGGAATCGATGAGCTCTCTGTTTCGCCCTCTATGGTGCTTCGAGTACGCGAGAAAATAAGAAATATTTAAGGATTGAAAAATTGATTTTTCAAACAGCTACTAGTAAAATTATGCTAGTAGCTGTTTTTTATTTAACAATGAAAATAGCGTAGTTTCATATAATAAATCTTTATCAAGACATAGAAGAAGGTATATAAAATGAGCGCACAGGATAAATTAGAAAAAGTATTAAGAGATATGCATGTCCTACTGTCAAAGAGTGACCCAGTTGCAGGGCAGCCGGGAAAGATTCTTGTAGATAAGCAGCAGGTATTAGATTTGCTGGCGCAGCTCAATACCAGCATTTATGGAATTATGGAAGAATACGAGATGACTGCGCGTAGTCGAGATAAGGCAGAGCGTGAGTTCCGTAAAAAGGGTGATGAAATTATTTGGGATGCAAGCCGTAAGGCAGAGGATGTTTATGCGGCTTCAGTTATGTACTCTGAAGAAGCGTTAAATTCTATCCAGGAAATCATGAAGCAGGCAAACGAGTCAGTTCAAAGTATTTATAGTGAGATGAGCGCCAAGCTGAAGGAAGAGCAGCAGGCGGTAGCGAAAAATCAGTCTGAGTTAAAGGCGCAGTTGCGAGATCTTAGAGATACTGAAAAATATATTCGCTTAATAGAGGATCGCAATGAGGAAATCTTAAAGGAGAAGCGAAAAGAAGGAAAGGCTCCAAAACCGGAGGCTAACATCTATGCAAATCGCAAGACAGAGATCAAGGTAAATACTGAAATGCTTGAACAGCTTGGATATGGGGAGGGACCTCTTGAAAGCGATGCTCCTCTTCCGCTTGAGCCATTAGAAAAAGAGCAAAAGAAGGACGCAGAAGTATTAAAGGCGGAGGATGATTTTGAGCTTCTTGACGACCAGGAGTTTGGCGGAAAGGAAACCTTTTCTAATATAGAAGAAGCAATGGCTTCAAAGAAAAAAGATAAGGATTCCGAGGGAAGAAAGATGTTCCGAGGTTTTTCTGGCCGAAAATAGTTGTGGATGATTGAAAGGGAATGACAATGACCGTATTAGTATGTGATGATGACAAATCAATTGTTGAGGCGATTGAGATATATCTTATGCAGGAAGGACTGGAAGTTAAAAAAGCGTATGACGGAGAAGAGGCAATTGCTATTCTAGCAGAGGGAGGAATTGACCTATTGATTATTGATGTCATGATGCCAAGATTAGATGGAATCCGGGCAACGCTTCAGATTCGTAAAGAAAGTCAGATTCCTATTATTATCCTTTCAGCAAAAACGGAAGATGCTGATAAAATACTTGGCCTCAATGTTGGAGCGGATGATTATATGACAAAACCATTTAATCCTCTGGAGCTCGTAGCACGTGTAAAATCACAGTTGAGAAGAAGTGCTTTTAAATCAGACGAACAGGCTGGAGATACGGTATATGTGATAGACGGCCTTGAGATTAATGACGATTTGAAGAAGGTTACAGTAGATGGAGAAGAGGTTAAGCTTACTCCAATTGAGTACAACATCTTATTTTTCCTTGTAAAGAATAAAGGAAAAGTATATTCCATCAATCAGATTTACGAGAATATTTGGAACGCTGAGGCAATTGGAGCCGATAATACGGTAGCGGTTCATATTCGTCACATCAGAGAAAAGATAGAAATTAACCCTAAGGAGCCAAGATATCTAAAGGTTGTATGGGGAGTTGGCTATAAAATCGAGGGGTAATTATGAAGGAATATACATTTGGTAAGAAGGCATCCGCTACATTGATTCATCAGGTTGTGCTGGTGGTGTCCGTAATGGCTGCGTTTGCAGCGGATTTTTATAGAGACTTGAGAATTGGGCATATGGCCGGAATATTATTAGCTGTTTCGGGCATAGCGATCTTAATGGCATTTGTTATGATTGCATATCTGACAAATGCCATTTCGTCATTTCACATCCTTGATAAAATTGGACCGGATGTTCAGTTAGCGCTTTTGATTATTCTGGTATATGCAATTATGTCTCTGGTGATTCCAATCAATCCCTCTTATTCGCTGCCAGACCGAATGGTGGTGATCGGAGTAGCGACATATTTGGTAGATGCGTTGTTTTTAATTGTATATGCGAGCTTTGTAACTCAAATTAAGGACGGATCACTATTAGGCCATTGCATTCTTGTTCGTTTGGGAAAACTGATAGGAGTGGAACTGTTTCGCCATACTATGACAACGCGCGCCTTGAGAGGACTGCTGGCCTGGGGTGTGGGAATCACAGGTGTTTTCATCTTTGTAATGAAAAAAAGATGGATTGGAATAATTATCGTGCTGGTATCAGCCGGAATCGAACTGTATTTTTCGCTTCAAAAGGCATATGAACTTCGTGAGATTCGCAATGCGATTGATGAGATCACAAAAGGGAATTTAGATCAGACCTTGGATGTAGAAAAATTTCATGGTGGCCAAAGGCAGATGGCGGAATCTATCAATCATATTCGAGACGGACTGACGAAAGCTGTAAGAGATGGAATCAAAAACGAGCGTATGAAGGCGGATTTGATTACTAATGTTTCTCATGACTTAAAAACGCCACTTACTTCTATTATTAATTATGTATCTATCCTGAAAAAAGAGATTCCTGAATCAGAGAAGGCTTGGCAGCATATTGCTATCATGGAAGAAAAGTCGCACCGATTAAAGGGGCTTTTGGATGATTTGGTGGAGGTATCACGACTTACGTCTGGAACAGTGAAGTATGAGATGGCACGCATTGATTTTGTAGAGCTTTTGTACGAAATAGGTGGTGAATTTGACGAACGTTTTGAAAGTAGAGGGCTAACGATTGTAAGTAAACTTTCACGACTTCCTATATATATTAATGCGGACGGAAGACAGTTGTGCAGAGCTGTTGAAAATCTCTATACGAACGCGGCAAAATATGCAAAAGCGGATACCCATGTTACGGTTGAACTGTATGAAAAGGATGAAATCGCAACATTTAGTATCAAAAATGTCGTAAACAAGATTGAGGATGTTCAGTCGATTAGTAGTGAAGAGCTTATGGAAAGATTTGTCAGAGGAGACCGTTCTAGAACTACCGAGGGAAGTGGACTTGGCCTGTCAATCACGAACGAAATCATAACACAGATGGGTGGATGCTTTAAAGTGACTGTGGAAGAAGATGTATATACTGCTTCAATCACCTTCAAAATCGCTTGATTTCAAGGGTTTTACCATTTATAATTGCTTTAGCACGACAGAGTATAAAATTACTCAAGAAGGAGAGATTTATGAAGTTATACGAACAAGGAGCTTATCTCGTAAACGGAAACGAGATTGTTTATGCAGGAAATGAGCATGCTGGAATGCTTCCAAAGGCAGAAGCAAAGAAAAATACGATTGCCTATGGTATTTTAGAAAAGCACAACACCTCTGGAAATATGGAGAAGTTACAGATTAAATTTGACAAATTGACTTCTCACGATATCACATTCGTTGGAATTATCCAGACTGCAAGAGCCTCAGGTCTCGAGAAGTTTCCTATTCCATATGTACTTACCAACTGCCACAACAGCTTATGCGCAGTAGGTGGAACAATCAATGAGGATGACCACATGTTTGGTCTTACCTGCGCTAAGAAGTATGGCGGAGTATATGTACCACCTCATCAGGCGGTTATTCATCAGTTTGCACGTGAAATGCTTGCTGGCGGTGGAAAGATGATTCTTGGATCGGATTCTCACACCCGTTATGGAGCACTTGGAACCATGGCTGTTGGAGAAGGCGGACCAGAACTTGTTAAGCAGCTGTTAAATAAGACTTATGATATTGACCTTCCTGAAGTTGTTGGTCTCTATCTGACAGGAGAGCCCGTGAAGGGTGTTGGTCCTCAGGACGTTGCACTCGCAATTATCGGAGCGGTATTTGAGAACGGATTCGTAAAGAACCGTGTTATGGAGTTCGTTGGACCAGGGGTAAAGAATTTATCGGCAGATTTCCGTATCGGAGTAGATGTAATGACTACCGAGACGACCTGCTTATCTTCTATTTGGAGCACCGACGAAAAGATTGAAGAATTCTATGAAATCCATGGAAGAAGAGAGGATTATCAGGAGCTTCAACCTGGCAATTGTGCATACTATGACAGATTTATTGAGATTGACCTTTCAGAAATTCGTCCAATGATTGCAATGCCATTCCATCCATCAAATGTGTATACCATTGATGAGTTGAATGCAAATCTTATGGATATTCTTGATGACTGTGAGAAGAGAGCAGAGATTTCATTTGATGGAAAGGTTAAGCTTGATTTAAAGAGTAAGGTTCGCAATGGAAGATTATATGTAGATCAGGGTATCATTGCTGGTTGTGCCGGTGGTGGCTTTGAGAATATCTGCGATGCTGCAGACATTCTTCGCGGAAGCTCTATTGGAGCAGACGAGTTTACTCTTTCTGTATATCCAGCTTCAACTCCAGTTTATATGGAGCTTGTTAAGAACGGATGTGTTGCAGATCTTATGGCAACAGGAGCAATTGTAAAGACAGCTTTCTGTGGACCTTGCTTTGGTGCAGGCGATACACCAGCAAACAACGCATTTTCAATTCGTCACTCAACCAGAAACTTCCCTAATCGTGAAGGATCAAAGGTTCAGAATGGACAGATTTCATCTGTTGCTCTTATGGATGCGCGTTCTATCGCAGCAACAGCAGCAAACAAGGGATATTTGACAAGCGCATGTGATGTGGATGTGAACTTTACAAAGCCAAAGTATTTCTTTGACAAGACAATTTATGAGAACAGAGTATTTGATTCTAAGGGAGTTGCTGATCCATCGGTAGAGATTCAGTTTGGTCCAAACATTAAGGATTGGCCAGCGATGAGCGCTCTTCCAGAGAATCTTGTATTAAAGGTAGTATCAGAAATTCATGATCCTGTTACTACGACTGATGAATTAATCCCTTCGGGAGAAACATCATCATATCGTTCAAACCCACTTGGACTTGCTGAATTTGCATTATCTAGAAAAGATCCAGAGTATGTTGGACGTGCAAAGGAAGTTCAGAAGATTCAGAAGGCGATTGAAGAGGGAAGTTGTCCTAGGGAGGCATCTCCAGAGGAGGCAGCACCAGTTATGATGGCAATCAAGAAAGCTTTCCCAGATGTTGACTTCCACAAGGGAGAGTTAAAGAATAATATTGGATTTGGCTCTACAATTTTTGCAGTGAAACCTGGTGACGGTTCTGCTCGTGAGCAGGCAGCTTCCTGCCAGAAGGTTCTTGGCGGATGGGCGAACATCGCAAACGAGTATGCAACCAAGAGATATCGCAGTAACCTGATTAACTGGGGAATGTTACCATTCCTCATTGATGAGGGAGAACTTCCATTTAAGAATCTTGATTATATTTATATTCCAGGAATTCGCGCAGCAGTAGAAGCTGGAGCAACTGAATTTGAGGCATACAAGGTTGAGGGGGAAAATCTAGTATCATTTAAGCTTCGAATGGCAGAGCTTACTCCAGATGAAAAGGATATTATTTTAAAGGGATGTTTGATTAACTATTACAGAGGATAGTTTATGGATGAAAAGGATCAGGAGCAAAAAGTAAAATCAAAGGAAAGCTGGAGAGAAAAATGGCGATGGGGCCTTGTTGCTTTTGTTGTGATATCGGCCTGTATAGCAGTTTACTTCTTTTTCCTGAGATTTAATGGTTTTTCAGAATTCTGGGGAAAACTGTTTACGGCAGGCAGTTCCATTGTTATCGGATTGGTAATAGCCTATCTGGTAAACCCTATTGTGAATTTCTTTGAGCGGTTGCTTAATAAGTGGTTTAAAAAATTCATGAAGGAGCGAACTGCAAAGAAAACAGCAAAGGGCATAGCGATTGCACTTACAATGCTTTTGTTTATTGCGGCAGTGGCACTTCTTATTTGGGCAGTTGTTCCTTCGCTTGTTGCGAGCATTGCTTCCCTTGTAAAAACTTTACCAGGTGAGGTCGAGGACCTTATCGAAAATTGGGAAGAGTGGAAGTATGGAGATTCTGCTTTCATTAAGAGTATTGAGGATTATCTGACAGATTCTACGGAATGGTTTAAGAATTATGCGCAGAAGACACTGATGCCTCAGGCTCAGACATATATTACAACCATTTCCTCTGGAATTTATTCTGTAATAAGAGGAATTATCAATTTTATCATAGGTATCCTGGTTGCAATCTATGTGCTTATGATTAAGGATACTTTAAAAGGCCAGTCGAAGAAGGTTGTATATGCAATTTTTAAGCCAAAGGCAGCCAATATTGTGCTTTCAACTGCTAGAAAATCACACGAGATCTTTGGTGGATTTGTATCTGGAAAAATTATTGATTCTGCAATTATCGGAGTTTTGTGCTATATAGGATGCTTAATCTTAAGGATTCCACAGCCAGTACTTATTGCGGTACTTATCGGGGTGACCAATATCATTCCAGTTTTTGGACCATTTATTGGTGCAATTCCTTCGCTGTTTTTGGTTGTTATCGAAAGTCCGATACACGCTCTGTACCTTCTTATATTCATCATTATTCTTCAGCAGGTGGATGGAAATGTCATTGGGCCAAAGATCCTTGGTAACTCAACAGGACTTTCAACCTTCTGGGTAATGTTTGCGATTTTGGTGGGAAGTGGACTCTTTGGCTTTATGGGAATGCTTCTTGGTGTACCAGTGTTTGGTGTTATCTACTACATTGTAAAGCAGATTGTTGAGTATATTGTTAGGAAGCGAAAGCTTCCAGCAGATACCAAAACATACATAAATGCTGATTACGTGGATGTTGAGACAAATACCGTAGTACAGGGAGACCCAGAGGAAGCACATCGTAGGAGAAAGAAGGAAGCTCAGCAGAAGGCTGCGGAAAAGGAGACCTTGGCCAAAAAGATGATTGATAAACAGATTAATACTGTTAAGAACAAGAAGGCAAATCGAGAAAAGGCTTCAAAAGAAAATCGTACTCCAAGGGTGCGTCGTCAAAAGAAGAATAAAGAAAATTAGTAGCTCACTCAAAGGGAAGCGGCGGATATGCCTCTTCCCTTTATATTTTGCCTATGTTATACTAGAAGTAGTATTTTGCGACCATTTTAGTGGCAGATATTGAGGTGAGTTGAAAATGGATAAATACGAATATAATTTGAAATTTGATCAGATTAAGAGTTTGTGTAGCGAAGAGAATTTTGACTCCGCAGCAGAAATTGCAGATACCATTAGTTGGAGCAAAGTTCGCAATGTAAATGCTCTTGTTAAGGCTGGCGAAGTTTACGAAAAAGTCGGCAGATATGATGAAGCACATGAAATCTTATTGATGGCATATGATCGTTCTCCAATTGGAAGAATGATTATTTATCGCTTGGCCGAGCTGGCTATCAAAATGAATAATTTAGATGAAGCTCAGGATTATTATGAGGAATTTGTCGAAATCGCTCCTCGAGACAATTTAAAATATGTTCTTTCTTATGAGCTTGCAAAGGGACGAGGTGCCTCTTATCCAGAGTTGATATCCATTCTGGAAAAGTACAAGGAACAGGAATATACCGAAGAGTGGTCTTATGAACTGGCCTATTTATATCATAAGGCTAACATGAGTGAAAAATGTATCGAGGCTTGCGATGAGCTGATTTTATGGTTCGGAGATGGTCCATATGTGGAGCGCGCGCTTGAGTTAAAGATGATTTATCAGCCGCTCAGCAAAATTCAGGAGGATAAATACCGCACATTCCGCCTTGAAAAAGAAGGTATTACACAGGTGGATACTGGTTTGAATTCAAGACCTGTGGCGATTCCTCCAGTTTCGCTTTCGCCTGAGCGCTATAATACAGTTAACCTTCAGGACGAAATTGCTAAGGGAATGCAGCAGATTATAGCTGCAACAGAGAAGGAAACTGTCTCTGATACAATGACAAATCTTAAAAAAATTGTTGGGGAAATACCAAACGTGAACGTTTCGGAAGAGACAGAAGCGGAGGAGATCTTAAATATAGAAACAGATGAGGAAATCGATGGCTCTTTGAAAATCAATTTCCAGGAATTGTTAGATGAAGATCTGGACGGTCAGATTAGTATGGTGGTCGACGAGCATACACAGTTAGAGCGTCAGATTACTGGTCAGATGACCATTGCGGATGTATTAGAAGAATGGGAGAAGACCAAGAGAGCTGCAGAAACTGCGATGCAGGAGGCTGAGGCTAGACGGTTAGAGTCTGCAAAGGCAAAGGCTCTTCACGAGGCAGAAGTTCTTATGGAGAGGGTAACTGCATCTATGGCGGAAGTCGAGGAGGCTGTAACAGGAACTCCTGTGGTTGAGCAGCCTGTCAAGACAATGATGCCGGACTATGAACAGCCGGCTGTTGCAGCAGAGTATGACCAGTATAGCGCATTTAGCCCAATGGAGGCGCAATACGGTGGAATTAATCCGAATGAAATGTCCCTTGAGGAGCAGATGCCAATGGATGTTTTCTATGAAGAGGAAGCATCGGAAGAATTACCTGAGGAAATTTATGAACCAAAGCCACAGGAGGAGAATGATGGCATAAACGTGGCAATTGGATTAAATGCAGGAATTCCTATAGGTGGAAGTTTGGCAGCTATGGGTGCTCCACTTGCAGCAGGAATGGCAGCGCTTGGTGCGATTGCAACTCCAGTAGAAGAGGTTGCTGCAGCAGTGCAGACTGCTGAAAATATGATGGAGGAGCCAACTGTTGTTGAGAGAACCGTAGTGCATGCAGAGTCAAGTACAGCAACAGAAGTGAAAGAAGATTCTGCTGTAGCAGATAGCTATGCAACTGAGGAGTGGGAGATTCCTAGTGAAGCAGATGAGATGCTCTACGAGGAAGATATCAGAGAAGAGGCTCTTCCGGAGTCATCTATGAGAGAACTTCGTCCTATGGATGAAAGCTTTGAACAGACAATTCTTTCGCAGGAGACCATTCGTCTGCCAGAAATCAAGGAAATCAGTTATCCTGAGGCGTTGCTTCCTAAGGTGGCTGCGGAGCCAGAAGCGATTCCAGCAGTTGAAATTCCTGAGATGGCAGAAGAGCTCGTTCAGGAGCCAGAGGCTTCCATTTTTGAAAAGCTTGCGGATAAGCTTGAGAAAGAAGCAGAGGCAGATGTGAATGAATTAACTGCAGAGCAAAAGGCAATATTCTCATATTTTGTACCAGTAAAGGGTATGGAAGACCAGCTCTGTGTTGCATTAAGGGGTATTCATAAGCATCTTACTAGTGGTGAAACTGCAGGAACAGGTAATCTGATTATTACCGGAGGTCGTGAAAGTGGTAAAACAGCACTTGCGACAAGTGTGGTTCGTGTGATTCAGCAGGAAACTGGAAAGCTTGGGGGAAAAGTTGGTAAAATTAATGGTGAGGCTTTGAATCGCAAGGATGTGCAGGGCCTTCTTGAAAAGATTGAAGGTGGCGTACTGATTATCGAACGCGCTGGCGAGGTTGAGCGTGAGACCGCTGTGAAGCTAGCACTTCTCCTAAAGAACAACACCAGTGGATTACTCGTAATTCTTGAGGACACAACAAAGGGAATCAAGAAAGCACTAAGTTTAGACCCAGCATTTGCGAGCTTGTTTACAGAGACAATCGATGTTCCAATTTTTACAAATGATGAGCTTGTAAGTTTTGCAAAATCATATTCTGAAGAATTAGGATATCAAATAGATGAAATGGCAGTGCTGGCGTTGTATAATCGAATTAGCAACATCCAGAAAATTGACCAGGCAACTACACTTGCAGAGGTGAAAGAAATTGTGGATGAAGCCATTTATCGTGAGAAGCATAGTGGATTAAAGAAGGCATTTAGTATTTTGACCGCCAGCCGCTATACGGATGATGATAAAATTGTATTAAAAGAGCGAGTTTTTGAGTAAATGAATTTATTATAGGGGGGAATAATATGTATCAGTTTACCGAAACAGATTGCTATTATTTCGGACAGGCAACACATTACGATATCTATAAAAAGATGGGTGCTCACTTTAGGACCATCGGGGGAAAGAAGGGCGTATGCTTTAATGTTTGGGCTCCTCATGCAAAGAGTGTTCATGTTATTGGTGAGTTCAATGGATGGGACGAAAATGCAAACCCAATGGAACGAGTAGACCCAAAAACCATGGGAGTGTATGAGGCATTTATCCCTGGCGTTAAAGAGGGCGCACTATATAAGTATTTGATAGAGACAGAGGATGGAGGCCGCGAATACAAAGCTGATCCATATGCCAGCTATGCTGAGCTTCGTCCGGGAACGGCATCAGCGGTTGCAAATATCGAAAACTTTAAGTGGACAGATACAGCATGGATGCAGAAACGAGAGGCAACTACTCAGCAGGATCTTATTGAGCGTCCGATGGCAATTTATGAGGTGCATCCTGGCTCGTGGATGCGTCATCCTGGTCGTGAGGATGATGGCTTTTACAGCTATCGCGAGCTTGCAAAGTCCTTAATTTCCTATGTAGTTGAAATGGGTTATACACACATTGAACTTATGGGTATTTCGGAATATCCGTTTGATGGATCCTGGGGATATCAGGTGACGGGATACTATGCGCCAACGTCTAGATATGGAACACCAAAAGATTTTGCTTATTTTGTCAACGAATGTCATAAGAAGAATATTGGTGTTATTTTGGACTGGGTACCAGCACATTTTCCAAGAGATGCACACGGATTAGCAAATTTTGATGGCTCTCCATTATATGAATACGCAGATCCTCGAAAGGGAGAGCATCCTGATTGGGGAACAAAAATATTTGATTATGGAAAAGCAGAGGTAAAGAACTTCTTAATTGGGTCTGCGCTGATGTGGATAGACCACTACCACATTGACGGACTTCGCGTCGATGCGGTTGCTTCTATGCTGTATTTAAACTATGGCAAAGAGGATGGTCAGTGGGTTCCAAATCAGTATGGCGGAAAAGAAAACCTAGAAGCGATTGAGTTCTTTAAGCATATTAATACGCTGATTACAGGAAGATATCCTGGAGTCGCAATGATTGCAGAAGAGTCAACAGCATGGCCAAATGTGACAGGTCCTGCAGAATATGATGGATTGAATTTCACCTATAAGTGGAATATGGGTTGGATGCATGATTTCATTGATTATATGAAACTTGATCCGTACTTTAGAAAAAACAATCATAACAAGATGACCTTTGCGATGAGCTACAACTATGCAGAAAGATATATTCTGGTCTTATCGCATGATGAGGTTGTTCATCTAAAATGTTCTATGCTCCGAAAGATGTCTGGCTTAGAGGGAGATAAATTTAAAAACCTGATGGCTGGATATGCATTTATGATGGGGCACAGTGGAAAGAAGCTTCTTTTTATGGGCCAGGAGTTTGCGCAGGCAGAGGAATGGAGTGAGAAGAGAGAATTAGACTGGTATCTTCTTGACAATCCAAATCATAAAAAGATTCAGAACTGGATGAAGGAGCTCCTTCATATTTATACGAAAAATCCATGTCTATATGAGCTTGATGCACATGGCGATGGCTTTGAGTGGATTAATGCTGATGATGCAGACCGCAGTATCTACAGCTTTGTTAGAAAGAGCAAGGATGGAAAAAATAATCTGCTGTTTGTAATTAACTTTACCCCTATGGAGAGATCAGATTATCGAGTAGGTGTACCTGTAAAGGGTAACTACAAACTGATATTAAATTCTGAAGACCCAAAATTCGGTGGAAATGACGCACAACGCCCTGCAAACTACAAAGCAGTAGAGTCAGAATGTGATCGTAGACCATATTCGATTGCTTATCCACTTGCTCCATTTGGTGTAGCTGTGTTTAAGTTCTCTTATGTGTAAATAAATAGCCTAGAAAGGAACCTTACAGATTGTAAGGTTCTTTTTTGTTATGGCGACAAGGAAAATCGACTGCATGCTTGCATGCAAGGAGATTTGACGACCGTTAATCAGAGATGAAACCTGCTTCAGCTTCCTATGTGGTGAAAAGGGTTTGCTA
>JAZUGV010000014.1:0-3431 GCA_045641385.1 Agathobacter sp.
CAACAGGCTCAACGGCAATCGCAGCCGCAATCGCAATTGGTCTTGCACCTATGGGACGTGCAATTGCCATGCGTCTTTCAATTTCAAAAGCAGAGGAAGGTATTGCTCGTCAGCCACAGGCAGAAGGACAGATTCGTACAACAATGATGCTTGGTCTTGTATTCGTTGAGACTGCTATCATTTATGCACTTATCGTTTCAATTTTGATTATATTCGTAATGTAGTGGGGGATAGTAATGAGTGGTATCCCATTAAATATTGACTGGCAGCAGATTCTGCTCCATTTTTTCAACTTTGCTTTATTAGCAGCTGGTCTTTACTTCCTTCTGTATGCTCCAGTGAAAAAGTTCATGGATCAAAGAACAGCTCATTATGAAGCAATGGATAAAGAAGCTGAAGGTAAATTAAAAGAGGCTAAAGACATTAAGGCTACTTATGAGCAGCAGCTTGCAAATGCTTCAGACGAGATTCGTGTTAAGAAAAATGAAGCAGACAAGAAGGCTCAGGATTCAGCTTTGACAATCATCACATCAGCACAGGAGAAGGCTGATAAGATTCTTGCAGAGGCAAAGGATTCTGCAGAGCTTGAGAAAAAGAAGATTGTTGAATCAGCTAAAACTGATATAGCACAGCTTGCTGCAGAGGCTGCAGAAAAAGTTGTTAAGAAGGCACTTGATAAGGAGTAATTCATGAAGGATGAAAGAACTCTTGAATACGCCCAGGACCTCATTGAACAATTAAAAGAAGAGTGGACTAAGGCGATTCTTTCGGGAGATGAAAAAGAGGATGTCATTCCCCTTCTTCAGGAAACTGTTCGTGACTGGACTCCGAAGGAAATGTCTGATGAGGTTGGTCACGTATTAACTGTAGGAGACGGCATCGCGACTGTAGCTGGTCTTGAGGATGTTTGCTATGGTGAAATTTTGATATTTAATGCTGGTATTCGCGGAATGGTTCAGGACCTTAAGCGCGGATATGTTGGCTGTATATTGTTTGGCGATGACCAGGAGATTACTGAAGGTTCAAAGGTAAAACGTACTGGAAAGACAGCAGGTCTTCCTGTAGGTGAAGAGTACCTTGGACGTGTTTGTGATGCACTTGGAAATGTTATCGATGGAAAAGGATCTGTTTCTTCTGTAGCATATCGTCCTATAGAGTCACCAGCACCAGGTATTGTAGATCGTCAGCCTGTAGATACTCCAATGGAGACAGGTATCTTATCCATTGATTCGATGTTCCCTATCGGTCGTGGACAGCGTGAGCTTATAATTGGAGACCGTCAGACAGGTAAAACAGCAATTGCTCTTGATACTATTCTTAATCAGCGCGGCAAAAATGTCGTGTGTATTTACGTAGCGATAGGCCAGAAATCAAGCTCTGTTGCACAGATAGTTGAAACCTTGAAAAAGCACGATGCTATGGATTATACAATCATTGTTTCAGCATCGGCTTCAGATAGTGCTCCACTCCAGTACATCGCACCATATGCTGGATGTGCTATGGGTGAATATTTCATGAATAAGGGCAGAGATGTCCTCATAATTTATGATGATCTTTCGAAGCATGCTATTGCATACCGTGAGATTTCTCTTCTTCTTGAAAGATCTCCTGGTCGAGAGGCTTATCCTGGAGATGTATTCTATCTTCATTCTAGACTACTCGAAAGATCAGCTCATTTATCTGATGCAAAAGGTGGCGGATCTATGACCGCACTTCCAATTGTTGAGACTCAGGCGGGTGATGTATCAGCGTACATTCCTACCAACATTATCTCAATTACTGATGGTCAGATATTCCTTGAGAGTAACCTTTTCTTTGCAGGTCAGCGTCCTGCAGTTAACGTTGGTCTTTCGGTATCCCGAGTTGGTGGAGATGCTCAGACAAAGGCTATGAAAAAAGCTGCTGGTACATTAAGACTTGATCTTGCTCAGTATCGCGAGATGGAAGTCTTTACACAGTTTAGTTCTGATCTTGATGAGGCTACCAAAAAGCAGCTTGCTTATGGACAGGGACTTATGAGACTTCTTCGTCAGAGACAGTACCATCCATATAAGCAGCATCAGCAGGTTATTACTCTTTTAACAGGACTTAACCATATCATGCAGGATATTCCTGTAAATAATATAAATAAATTCCATCAGGAAATGCTTAGATACATTGAAGAAGAAGCTTCCGCAATCTGCGAGAGTATTGATTCAAATGGAGTATATTCTGAAGAGGATAAAAAAGAAATATTAAAACTTGCAAGGAAATTTTTGAGCGACTGGAGCTAACGGTAAATGGCAAACACCAAAGAAATTAAAAACCGAATGAAGAGCGTCCAGGACACGCAGAAGATTACCAATGCAATGTATCTTATTGCGTCTACCAAGCTTCGTAAGGCCAAGGCGGAACTTGACAAGACAAGACCTTATTTTTACGAATTGCGTGCAGAAGTAAGGGGAATGTTTGGAAAGGGCAGTGTTACAAGCCATTACTTTACGGAAAAAGATATGACTGATAAACCAATTGGTGTTTTGGTTGTCACTGCGGACAAAGGCTTGGCAGGTGCTTATAATTCCAACATTTTAAAGGAAGCTGTAAAGTTAATAGGAGATAATCCTAATAATAAGCTTTATGTTGTTGGCGAAGTGGGAAGGCAGTATTTTATGCAAAGAGGGATAGCTATAGAACAAAGCTTCCTTTATACTGCACAAAATCCTACCCTTCAGAGAGCCAGAGATATTGTAAAAGTGCTTTTGATGAAGTACTTAAGTGGAGAGATTGGCGAAATCCATATCATCTATACTGATATGGTAAACAGTCTTATATCAGAACCTATAGTAAAAAGGCTTGTGCCATTTAAAAAGTCTGATTTTGATGACGTTGATGCGGCAGATTATGAGAATCTTGAATTTTTGCCAGACATGAATTCAGTACTTGATACAATTATGCCAAGCTGTTTGACAGGTTATGTCTATAGTGCTTTGGTAAACAGTTTTTGTGCGGAGCAGAATGCGCGTATGAGTGCGATGAACGCAGCAAATGATAATGCACAAAAACTTTTAGATGAACTTTCAGTTGAATATAACCGTGTTCGCCAGGCGGCAATTACACAGGAAATTACCGAGGTTTCTGCAGGTGCAAAAGCTCAGAAACGTAAACGCATGAAGGAGGCAGCAAATTCATGAAAATAGGAACAATAGTTGAAATTTCAGGACCAGTCGTTGATGTTGAATTCAAAAACGACAGTCTTCCTAAAATAAAGGAGGCCCTTGAGGTTACAGTTGATGGCGAGAAAAAGGTCATGGAGGTAGCCCAGCACATAGGAAAAGATGTTGTTCGTTGCATCATGCTTGCTGGCTCAGAAGGTCTTTCGCGTAATCTCGAAGTAAAGGCTCCAGGTACTGGTATTCAGGTTCCTGTAGGTACCTGTACTCTTGGTCGTATGT
>JAZUGV010000015.1:0-5979 GCA_045641385.1 Agathobacter sp.
TGCAAGAACCATGAAGATTATTAAAGATAATGCACAGGGTTTTGCAGGTGAAGATATCAGAGAAGGACTTACTGCTATAGTCAGTGTAAAGATTGAAGATCCTCAGTTTGAAGGACAGACCAAGCAGAAGCTTGGTAACTCTGAAGCAAGAGGAGCGGTTGATTCTGTCGTTAGTGAAAAATTGACCTATTATTTAGAGCAGAATCCTCAGGTTGCAAAAGATATTTGTGAAAATTCGCTGCGTGCGCAGCGAGCAAGAGAGGCTGCTCGAAAAGCGAGGGATAACGCAAGAAGAAAAGGAGCATTAGACGGAGCTTCTCTTCCTGGAAAGCTTGCAGACTGTTCTGACAAGGATCCAAAGAATTGCGAAATTTTTATCGTAGAGGGAGATTCTGCGGGCGGTTCAGCAAAGACTGCACGAAGCCGTGCTACTCAGGCAATTCTTCCACTGCGTGGAAAAATTTTAAATGTAGAAAAAGCTCGTTTAGATAAAATTTATGATAATGCCGAAATCCGTGCAATGATTACTGCATTTGGAACAGGAATACACGAAGATTTCGATATTGAAAAATTACGTTATGACAAGATTATTATCATGACAGATGCCGATGTTGACGGTGCGCATATTGCAACACTTATGCTCACCTTCTTATATCGATTTATGCCAGAACTGATCAAGCAGGGTCATGTATATTTGGCGACACCTCCTCTCTACAAAGTAGAAAAAGGAAAAGGTGTATGGTATGCATATAGCGATGATGAGTTAAATAAAATTATGACAGAAATTGGTCGTGACTCTTCAAACAAAGTACAGAGATACAAAGGACTTGGAGAGATGGATGCCGAGCAGCTTTGGGATACCACTATGGATCCGGAAAAGAGAATTTTAAAGCAGGTATTTATAGACGACGAAAATACTTCTGAGTTGGATGTAACCTTTACAACTTTAATGGGTGACAAGGTTGAGCCAAGAAGAGAATTTATCGAAGAAAACGCTAGATATGCATCAGTTGATTTACAAGCTTAAGGAGAATCCTTTCAATGGATGATAAGATTTTTGATCAAATTCAACAGGTTGATCTGAAAAAAACGATGGAGAGTTCATACATCGATTATGCTATGAGTGTTATAGCAACTCGAGCACTACCAGATGTAAGAGATGGATTAAAGCCGGTTCAGAGAAGAATCCTCTTCGCAATGAACGAAATGGGCAATACTTATGATAAACCACATAAAAAATGTGCGCGTATTGTAGGTGATACCATGGGTAAATATCACCCACACGGAGATAGTTCTATTTATGGAGCTCTCGTCAATATGGCTCAATCCTGGTCTCTTAGATATACCATGGTTGATGGTCATGGAAACTTTGGTTCTGTTGACGGCGATGGTGCAGCAGCAATGCGATATACAGAGGCTCGTCTTTCAAAGATTTCAAGTCACATGATTGAGGATTTGAATAAAGATACTGTTGACTTCATGCCAAACTATGATGAGACAGAGTCAGAGCCTGTTGTACTTCCATCGAGAATTCCAAATCTTTTAGTAAATGGTACCACAGGTATTGCGGTAGGTATGGCCACCAATATGCCTCCACACAATTTGACTGAAGCAATCAATGCGGTTGTTAAGATTATTGACAATCAGGTTGAGGATAAAGAGACCACTATCGACGAATTAATGGAAATCGTAAAAGGTCCTGATTTTCCTACGGGTGGAGAAATTCTCGGAACTGCTGGAATTAATGAGGCATATCGCACTGGCCGCGGAAAGATTCGAGTTCGTGCAATTACTGATATTGAACCAATGGAAAACGGTAAGAACAGAATTGTTGTTACTGAGCTTCCATACATGGTAAACAAAGCAAGATTAATTGAGAAGATTGCTGAGCTTCACAAGGAAAAGAAGATTGATGGAATTACCGACTTACGCGATGAATCCGACAGAGAAGGTATGAGAATTGTTATCGAGCTCCGTCGAGATGCAAATCCTTCTGTTGTTCGTAATCTTTTATTCAAGCACACACAGATGCAGGACACCTTTGGTGTCATCAATCTTGCTCTTGTAAATGGAGAGCCAAAGATATTAAATCTTTATGAACTATTGAACTACTATCTGATTCATCAGAAAGAAGTAGTAACCAGAAGAACAAAATTTGATTTAAATAAGGCAGAAGAGAGGGCTCATATTGTTGAGGGCTTAATCATTGCCCAGGATAATATCGACGAAGTAATCAAGATTATTCGTGGAAGTGCCAATACCGCAGAAGCAAAGATAAACTTAATGGATAGATTTGGTTTATCAGATGCGCAGGCACAGGCGATTGTTGACATGAGACTTCGTTCGTTAACAGGTCTCGAAAGAGAGAAGTTAGAAGCAGAGTATAAAGAGCTCATGGAAAGAATCGCATATTATAAGGCTATTCTTGCAGATGAAAAGAAGCTTCTTGGTGTTATTAGAGAAGAAATTCTTGAAATCTGCGCGAAGTATGGAGATGAGAGAAAGACTCAGATTGGATTTGACGAGTTTGATATGTCAATGGAAGATCTGATTCCAGAAACCAACACCGTAATCACTATGACAAAGGTTGGTTATATCAAGCGAATGAGTACCGAGCATTTCAAGAGCCAGCATCGTGGAGGCAAGGGGATCAAGGGAATGGAAACCATTCAGGATGATTACATTGTTGAAATGCTCATGACTACCTCACATCATTATCTGATGTTCTTTACAAACACAGGTCGTGTTTACAGAATTAAAGCCTATGAAATCCCAGAGGCAAGTAGAACATCAAGAGGAACAGCTTTAATAAATATTATTCCTTTGCAGCCTGATGAAAAGATTACTGCAATGATTCCAATCAAGGAATACGGAGAAAATCAGTATCTGTTTATGGCGACAAGAAACGGTATTTGTAAGAGAACACCTCTTAAGGATTATGAAAATATCCGTAAGACAGGTCTGGCAGCAATCAATCTTCGCGACGATGACAGATTAATTGAAGTAAAGATTACAAACAATGAAGAAGACATTCTCCTCTATACAAAGTTTGGACAGTGCATCCGCTTTAAAGAAACAGATATAAGAAGTACTGGAAGAACGACTATGGGTGTAATCGGTATGAATCTTACCGACGAGGATAAGATCATTGCAATGACACTGGCCTCTGAGTCGGAGCAGATTATTCTGGTTTCGGAAAATGGTCTCGGAAAGAGAACAAAGGTTGAGGAATTCACAACCCAGAACCGTGGCGGAAAAGGTGTAAAGTGTTATAAGATTACTGAAAAGACGGGAAATTTAGTTGGAGTAAAATCTGTTGTAGAAGATGATGAGTTAATGTTAATTACGACAGAAGGCATTATTATTCGACTTCCTGTTGCAGAAGCAAACGTTCTTGGACGAGTTACCAGTGGAGTGATTATGATGGGACTTGCAGAGGGCGTTGAAGTTGCGAGTGTTGCAAAAGTAGTAGAAGACAAGAGCTTACTTCCTCCAGAAATTGTGGAAGAAGCTGAGGAAGCTCCTACTGAAAACACAGAAGAATAAAATTTGAAACCGGGATAGCGATACTATCCCGGTTTTTTAATATGCTGATAATCACGAATCAAAGACAAATGTTTTCTAACAAAAATAATTGTGCTATACTCGGGGAGAAAACAAAATTGTTTTGAAATAGGAGAGCTTATGATCAGAGAGATTAGTTGTAACGAAATTACATCTACCATAAAAGAGATGTGTATCGAAGCAAATCACTTTTTATCTCCAGACATGAAGAACATGCTAGATACAGCAGCAGTTGAAGAAAAGTCAGAACTTGGAAAAAAGATTCTTTCTCAGCTTCAGGAAAATCTTGAGATTGCTGGAAAGGATATGATTCCAATTTGTCAGGATACTGGAATGGCGGTATTCTTCATCGAGATTGGACAGGATGTTCACTTTGTAGACGGAAATTTAGAAGAAGCAATTAATGAAGGGGTTAGACAGGGATATGTTGATGGATTTTTACGCAAATCCGTTGTAGGAGATCCTATTTTGCGTGAGAATACAAAGGACAACACACCTGCAGTTATTCATTATTCGATAGTTCCTGGCGATAAGGTTAAAATTACCTTTGCACCAAAGGGCTTTGGAAGTGAAAACATGAGTCGCGTATTTATGCTCAAGCCAGCAGATGGAATTGAAGGAGTTAAAAATGCGATTCTTACAGCCGTTAAAGATGCTGGCCCGAATGCCTGCCCGCCGATGGTCGTTGGCGTAGGAGTTGGTGGTACTTTTGAAAAGAGTGCAGTTTTAGCAAAGAAAGCATTGACCAGACCAGCAGGAGAGCACTCTGAGATTCCATATGTTGCTGATATGGAAAAAGAATTACTTGAGAAAATCAACCAGACAGGAATTGGGCCTGGAGGATTAGGTGGCAGCACAACTGCATTTGCAGTAAACATTAATACCTTTGCAACTCACATTGCAGGATTACCAGTTGCAATTAATATTTGTTGTCATGTAAACAGACATGCAGTTAGAGAATTATAATGAATCATAGAGAATAGTGAAATCAGAAAAGGAGAAAAACAATGGAAGAAATCGAATTTCGTTATGACACACAGCTTTTAATGGAAGGTTGCACAGTTGATGAGGATGATTTAATGGATATCATTCCTGAAAAATTTGTAGGTGACTGCTTAGTAGCAGCAGGAGATGAAGATCTGATGAAAATTCATTTCCATACGAACGAACCTTGGAAGTTATTAGAGTACTGTGCAAGCCTAGGAGAAATTTTTGATATCGTTGTAGAAGATATGATTCGTCAGTCAAAGGGATTACAGGGTTAATGGATAGATACATCAATACACCAATTACAGAAGAAGTTACAAAAGAACTTCACTCTGGTGATTATGTTTACATCACCGGAACAATCTATGTTGCAAGAGATGCAGCGCATAAAAGAATGATGGAAGCTTTGGAAGCAGGACAGGATCTTCCAATCGATATTAAGGATTCTACTATTTACTATATGGGACCTTCTCCTGCAAGGGATGGTCGTCCAATTGGATCAGCCGGACCAACAACTGCAACCAGAATGGATAAATATGCTCCACGTCTTCTGGACTTAGGTGAAAAGGCTATGATTGGAAAGGGTAAACGTTCTAAAGAGGTATTGGATGCAATCGTCCGAAACAACGCAGTATATTTTGCAGCAGTAGGTGGCGCAGGAGCTTTGCTATCTAAATGTATTAAAAAATCAGAAGTAATCAGTTATGAGGATTTAGGTGCAGAAGCAATTAGAAAAATTGAGGTTGAAAATTTTCCAGTAATTGTTGTAGTAGACAGAGACGGAAACAATTTATATGAGACAGCTATAAAAGAGTTTAATACAGAAAACAGCTAATTTTCGTAGAATAATATCTTTTATATAGAAGAAACTCATATATAAAATCACAAGATATTGGGTGTTGAAAAACGAGAACTACAATTGTCGAAATTTATTTGAATTCGATGACTATTTTCGTTGACAACACCCTATAATTTTGTTAAGATATGTATTGCTCATTGCGAGCGGAACATAATAAATGATTGAGCAGATGTGTAATACATTTGGCAGTTATGGATTAGGCATCCATTACATGTGCAGAAGTACTCAAGTGGCCGAAGAGGTGCCCCTGCTAAGGGTATAGGTCGGGAAACCGGCGCGAGGGTTCAAATCCCTCCTTCTGCGTTTTCTATTTTGAAAACATTTTAAACTTTTTCAAAATAGTGATTGACAGAGCTGAATATCTTTGGTATACTGTCAAAGTTGTCGCGTGAGACAACAGTAATCGATTTCTTGCAGAAATCCATTACAGAACATTGATAACTGAACAGTGAACAACCTTGAAAAGATTTAAACATGATGAGAACGAAAGTTCTTACCTATCAATTCAAATTTCGTTTGAGAACGAAACCTTTTAACAGTAAATTCTGAATTAACAGAATGAACGAAGA
>JAZUGV010000016.1:0-84472 GCA_045641385.1 Agathobacter sp.
TTGCAGCACCTCTTTTCCTGTCAAATTTGCTTCAGGCAGTGTACAACGTGGTAGACATGATTGTAGTAGGCCAGGTAATCGGTGGAACCGGTATGTCTGCTGTCGCAATCGGAGGCAACGTACTAAATATATTAAACTTTATTGTTATGGGATTTTCTGGCGCGGGGCAGATTATTATTGCACGCGCAGTTGGACAGAAAAATTTTGACACTGTAAGAAAAACAATTGGAACAATGTTTACATTGCTGTTATCAGCTGCAATTGTGATGTCATTCATATGCTTCTTCTGCAGAGAATGGCTGCTTAAGCTGATGAATACTCCAGAGGAGGCCTACGCTTACACCTTGGATTATACACTGGTGTGTATGGTGGGATTGATTTTTATCTACGGATATAATATTGTCAGCGCAATTATGCGTGGCATGGGCGATTCAAAGCGTCCGTTTATGTTTGTGGCAATTGCTTCGGTTGTCAATATTGTTTTAGATATCCTCTTCGTGGCTGTTTTCAAAATGGAAGTAAGAGGAGCAGCGCTTGCCACGGTTATTGGGCAGGCAATCAGCTTTATCTTTGCAATGGTCTATTTCTACAGACATAAGGAGGCTTTTGGTTTTGACTTTAAACCAAAAAGCTTTGTGCCTAGCGCAGATACTGTGAAAAGTCTTTGTGCCCTGGGGATTCCTATGGCAATTCAGTCTGCGGCAATCACAATTTCGATGACCGTGGTCGCTGCCTGGGTAAACTCCTTTGGTGTGGTTGCATCTGCGTGTGCGGGTGTGTTAAACAAGCTAAATCTGTTGGTTGGTATATTGAGTCAGGCTCTGACAACCGCAGGCGGATCTATGATTGGACAGAATTTAGGTGCCAAGAAGTACAAGCGTATTCCTCAGATTCTGATATCTGCCTCAATGTGTACGCTGGTGATTGTTGTGGTTTATGTGCTTGTGCTTGTTACCTTACCAGAAATGATGGTTGGTCTCTTTACAAGTGACAAAGCAATTTTGGCAAGTGCAACTATCATTATTGTTCCTAGTGTAATCAGCGCGTTTGGCGCGGTGACAAGAAGCTTCGCATTTTCCATTATCAATGGATCCGGAAACTCAAAACTAAACCTTCTTGTTGCAATCATAGACGGTGTAATCGCAAGAACAGTATTGGCGTATGTCCTCGGTTTTTCTGCAGGAATGGGACCAAAGGGCTTTTGGATTGGCGATGCCATCGCAGGGTATGTGCCATTTATCATAGGAATGGGATATTATTTGTCAGGTAAGTGGAAGGAATCATAGGATTGTATGAGTGAAACAGTATACACCTACTTAAAGTTCAGAAAAGATGTCTCTTTTCGTCATGCTCCTTTCAACGAGGTGGATGCGCTGGCCTTTTCTGTCATTTCGTATCTGGATTTTTCGAGTATTCTGCCGCAGGGCGTATGTTGTGGGATCGAGGAAGTGGCGATGGCTTATCGTATGAAGTGCGTCTCCACAGATATGAATTACGAGCCAAGCGAGCAGGAGAAGTGCTTTTTTGAGATGGCAAAATCTAAGCGCTATGGAAAAGTGACGCTTGAAAATTATATAAAGGAGCGGGATAACGCGCAGGAGAGAACTTCCTATGCATTGACGGTGCATTTGAATAAGCGACAGGTGATCATCCTTCTTCCTGGTACAGATACCAGTTTTTTGTCTTGGAAGGAAAATTTTACCTATATGTATCAGATTCCTGCACCAGGCCAGCTTCGTGCACTGGAGTACGTTAAAGAATGTATGGGCCGACTGAAATGGTATCAGAAGGCTATGGTTGTGGGACATTCCAAGGGAGGCCTGCTTTCGGTGTATGCTTCGATGCATTTAGAGGAGAAGCTGCAAAATAAGATTACAGACCTGTATTTGTTTGATGCTCCTGGTTTTATCTATGATTTAAATGAAATACCAGGCTATCAGCGGATTGCATCAAAAATCCATTCATATCAGCCGGTTGACAGTGTAGTTGGGCGTCTCCTGGACTCACATTATCCAAATCTGAAGATTGTAAAAAGCACAGCAACCAGATTTAATCAGCATACCATGGTGAGCTGGATTGTGAATGCCACTGGATTTGAAACGGACACGAGCCAGAGCCGCTTCAGTGAAACAGTATCAGAGTTTTTGTCGAATCTGGTATTCAGCGTGCCTGCTGATCGACGTAAGGTGGTTATTGATGAGGCTTTTGGAATCCTGGAAGCAAATGAGATAAACAGCATTGAGGACATGGAGCGTTTCAAGGGACCGCAGGCGGTTATGCTGATGAGTGGCTGGACAAAGCTTTCAAAAGAGACAAAAATGGTCTTAAAGAGAATTTTTGTGAATCTGATGAAGGAAATTATTATTGAATAAGTTTTGAAAAAAGAGAACCACTTTCCAATTTTGGAAAGTGGTTCTTGCTTGCTCTTATAAAAAATAAAGTTTAGTTCAATAAAAGCGATTCTATTTTTTTGTTCATCTCAAGCTGCAAATACAGCATAGGGAATGGCTTTAAAACATAGTTTTGAATGCCCAGACCTCGCAGCATGGAGATAGTTTTTACATCTCGATAGGAACCTAATACAATAATCGGATACTTTTGAGCAATGTATTCATTTTGTGCTTTTACGGACCGTGGATTGCTGAGGTCATAGGTGTCAATGTCGACTAAAATTAAATCAGGATCGCCATCCTTTTTGATGTATCCCTGTGCCATGAATTCATCTCGGGCACATCGGAAGTTGTAAAGGTAGCCAAGCTGCTCCGTGAGATTGTGATAGGTATCCCCGACTGGGTCAATCACAAGGATATTATATCGAGGTAGTGGCTGAAGCATTTGCTTACGGCGCTCTTCGTTACTCTGCAAATAGGAGAAGTCCTGTGCTGAAGGCGAAGTGATGATCAGCTCTGAGGCCTCTTCGGAAGCCAGGTCGATTTCTGCGAGATCCTTTGTGCGGACAATAGGGCGCTCATTGTGTTCACCAGAGTTTTCGACGACGATTGCAACGCGTCCATCGGATAAGGTAACCTCGGTTCCCTTCGGATAAATAGGAACATATCGAAGGAACGCATCGACCATAACCGGATCAAACTGGGTTCCACGTCCACCTTGTAGAACTTCAATGGCTGCATAAGGCGAATAAGGCTCCTTGTAAGGACGCATGCTGGTTAATGCGTCGTATACATCAGTTACGTGAATGATACGAGCCAGTAGTGCGATGTTATATTCACTCAGGCCGTTTGGGTAGCCACTTCCGTCGTGATTTTCATGGTGACAGAGAACGGCGTTCTTGACCATGGAAGAAATGTCGAGACGGTCCGAAATCATTTCATAGGATTTCTGTGGATGGGTCTTTACTAAGGTGTACTCCTCTCGCGTCAAAGGGCCTGGTTTATTGATAATTTCAACCGGAAGGTCAATCTTTCCCAAATCGTGCAGTAAAGCAGAAAAAACAAGGTCAACCAACTGGTCCTGATTCAAATTGATACCAAAACCGACGGTGCAGGACATAATTGCAACATTGACAGAATGCGCAAAGGTATAATCATCGTAGGTACGCAAATCCTGCATATCAAGGGAGTGAAAGCCATTGTCTAACATTTCTTCAACGATACGCTTGGCAACCAGGCGGCAGTTATCGATGTTCATGCTCTTAACCGCAGTTAAGCCTTCAGATCTAAGTACTGGAGAAATAGGAGGCTGGATATCAATTCCTTTAGAATACTCATCATCGATGTAGATGGCAGGAACACCAAGCTCCATTAAGCGGCTAATATATTGCTCAGTTAAAATGGCATCCTGTGAAACCAGAATACGATTTTGGGTATCTAGGACATCGTGCCCAAGTTTCATACCAGGCTTAGCCAATTCAATTTGAAGATAACGCATTTCATAACTCCTGATGATATTTTTGAACAAGTCTATTATAATATTTTTTTAGAGAGAATTACTAGTACTTTTCTGAAAGGAGAAGGCAATGAAAAACAAATCTAAGCTGAAAAAAATAAAAGAGAAAAACATGGCGCCAGTGGCGAAGCTTCCACAGGGCTGGATGCTCATGATGCGCGAAGAAATGGATGTAGTAGAGCTTGCAGAGCGACTTCCCAAGGATTATGATATACAGGTTTGGAAAGAGGCCCAGGTGATGGAAATCGTACTTGGAGAGAAATCTTCCATTGACGTCGAAGCAATCGAGTGCCCACTTGGCGATGAATACAGTGATGCATACATTGAAAGTGAAGGCATCAAATGCATCTTTTATCTGAGCTTTCGGCCAGATGCCTACGAGCTTGCGAAACCGGTGTTAAAGCTATTGTCGGACGCAGTGGACGGGTTTGTCTGCGGTGACACAGAGGATTTTTCGCCAAAAATATAATTGGTAATATCGTAAGAGAAATCTTACGGCGATAAGAGGGTAGTATGAGTAGTAATAAAAAACAGAGTAATATCACAGAAAAGAAAAAACAGGCGAGCGTGAAGCGATTGATCGGCTACTATAAGCCATACATGGGAATGTTCTGGAAGGATATGTTTTTTGCCACCCTTTCGGCAGCAATCGCGCTTTCCATTCCGCTGATTGTGCGATATGTGGCATATAATCTGGTCTATGAGGAGCAGAGTATTATTTTGCGCCGATTGATCTATGTGGCTATTGGAGTCCTGATTCTGCTGGCGGTAGACAGCTATAGCAGGTTCTATATTGGCAACTATGGTCATGTCATGGGCGCAAAAATTGAATACGATATGCGCGCGGAAATCTTCAATCACATGCAGAAGCTTTCCTTCTCGTTTTACGATGATGCACAGGTTGGTCAGCTGATGAGTCGTATCACAACCGATTTGTTTGATATCACAGAGCTGCTGCATCATGGACCGGAGAATATCATCCTTTCCTTTATAGAGATTGTCGGAGCCTTTATTATTCTTGCTAATATTAACTGGATGTTAGCACTTGCAGCCTTTGTATTAGTGCCAATCATGTTTTTCTTTGCATCGAAGCTCTACAAAAAGATGAGACAGGCATCCAGGAGAAATCGTCAGAAGATTGCAGAAATCAACGCGCAGATCGAGGATAATCTCTCAGGAATCCGAGTGGTAAAGTCCTTTGCAAATGAGGACATCGAAAACGAAAAGTTTAAGCAGGGCAACGAGGGCTTTTTGAAGTCCAAGGCAAACAGCTATCGCTATATGGGAATGTTCCAGGCAGGGATGTCGACCTTTACGGTATCTATTCAGCTGTTTGTGCTGGTAGTTGGCGCAGTGTTAATTGCATTTCAGTTGTTAAGCGTGGAGGACTTAATTACCTTCCTGCTTTATATTGGAGTCTTTACGGCACCGGTTCGTACACTTGTTGATTTTACCGAGCAGTTCCAGAATGGTTACACAGGATTCGAACGCTTTTGCGAGGTGATGGATACAGACCCAGATATCGTAGATTCGCCGAATGCAGTTCCGTTGGGGAATGTAAAAGGAGAAATTCATTTCGAAAATGTATCCTTCCAATATGGGGAGCATCAGGACCTTGTGCTAAACAATATTACACTTGATGTACCAGCAGGTGCATATATGGCCCTGGTTGGCTCGTCTGGAGCAGGCAAAAGTACCTTATGCTCATTGATTCCACGCTTCTATGAGGCCACAGAAGGCGATATTTTCATAGATGGTAAGAATATCAGGGATATCACCTTAAAAAGCCTTAGAGACCACATTGGAGTGGTTCAGCAGGATGTGTATCTGTTTGCAGGAACCATATTTGAAAATATTAGTTACGGAAAACCAGGATGCACCAGGGGAGAGGTGATTGAAGCTGCAAAAAATGCAAACGCGCATGACTTTATCATGAGCTTCCCAGACGGATACGACACTGATATTGGACAGCGGGGAATCAAACTTTCCGGCGGACAGAAGCAGCGTCTTTCCATTGCGCGCGTGTTCTTAAAGAATCCGCCAATTCTCATCTTCGATGAGGCGACCTCGGCGCTGGATAACGAATCCGAGAGAGTGGTACAGGAGTCGCTTGAGAAGCTGGCAAAGAATCGCACCACGTTTGTGATTGCGCATCGACTTACCACCATCCAGAACGCGGAAAAGATTCTTGTCCTCACAGAGGAGGGAATTGCGGAAGCAGGTACTCACGAAGAACTTCTCGCGCAGGGCGGCATCTACGAAAAACTATACCACATGCATCGCTAGTGCAATTATAAAAAGCTGGGTTTTCACCTTGCTGTCATTCGACATAGTAATATAGAGGGCTTCGTTATGAGGCCCTCTATTTTTGTGCATATCACTCTTTTCTTTTATAACCTTCCTTCATCGCGCAAACTACGACGGCTACTACAAAACCATGCAAGGTAGGATTGTTCTTCTTCAAACGAATTTCGTTTCGAATTTGGTGAGTGTGCTTTTTCTTAGCGTTTCGTGGCATACGCCCTAGGGAATCCTTCAAGGCCATAAAGCTAGCAGTTCTAAGTGTCTATGCGGCCTGAGTTTGCACCGCACGGCCTGAACCGCCATCCCTGGCTTAACCAGGTCTAACCGCACAACCATGTGCGGTTGCGGTGCATCAGGCCACCTAGGCACTAAAAACTGCACACTTTATTCTATAGAAGGGATTTCCCTAGGGCGTATGCTACGAAACGCTTTAGAAAAATCACCACGGAAAAATTCGTCAAAACGAAATTCGGTAATAAGAGAAGGACAATCCGTTGCATAGGTTTTGAGTAGTAAGGAGTTCGCGTGAAGAAGGGTTATAAAAGAAAAGAGAAATATATAAGAAAAAGGGCCTCATAATGAAGCCCTTTGATAACTGTTTCTCGAATGACAGCAAGGTGAAACCCAAGCTTTTTTATAGCACTAGCGCTCTTCGCGGAAATAGTTGGTTCCGAGAGCAGCTGGTGGCTGGCTCTCCTTCTTGTTTCGGATGCTTGTGAACACGAGAACAAGGAGAGTAACGAGATATGGAAGCATCTTGTAAAGCTCAGTGTATTCCATATGCTCAATATTGGTTGGCAGGAATAAGTAGAGCACGCAGAGACCACCGAAGAGGATGGATGCGAGAATACTTAAGTCTGGCTTCCAGATTGCGAAAATAACGATTGCAATCGCGAGCCATCCACGATCACCGAAGGCATCGTTTGACCAGATACCGCTTGCATAGTCCATAACATAGTAGAGTCCACCAAGACCAGCAATCATACAGCCGATAATGGTTGCGAAGTAGCGGTACTTGGTAACATTGATGCCGGCTGCATCTGCGGTAGCTGGGTTCTCACCAACGGAACGAAGGTGAAGACCAAGACGGGTCTTTCTGATGATTAACGCGGCAACAATTGCAATTACAATGGAAGCATAAGCAAGCCATCCATAGGACAAAAAGATTTTGCCAAACCAGCCGAGCTTGGCAGCAAAAGGAAGCTTTGCGGCGTAGACGCGACTGATTTTGTTGAGCGCAATGGAAGGAACATCTGCGCCAGAAAGTTTGATCAGTGAGCCACCAAAGAAGTTACCAAAGCCGACTCCAAAGGTGGTCATAGCAAGACCTGTTACATTTTGGTTTGCACGAAGTGTGACCGTCAAAAAACTGTAAAGCAGTCCCATCAGACCGGAACCGATTAAGGAACAGAGGAGAGGGATGAATAAAGCTAAAAATACATTGGCATCTGCTGAGCCAAGACTTTGCTCGTATTTGAATCCGCCGATAACACCACTGATGGCGCCGACATACATAACACCTGGAATACCAAGGTTTAAGTTACCTGACTTCTGGGTGATGATTTCGCCGGTAGAACCACAGAGAAGTGGAATACCCTGACGAACAGCTGTTGGAATAAAAGCAACTATATTAAACATATCCCTTTAGACCTCCTTTCCTGATTTCTTTGATCTGGTAATTTTATAGCGAATAAAGAATTCACAGCCAATGATGAAGAACAAAATAATACCGGTCATGATATCTGCGAAGGATTCATTGACGCCGACGTTCTTTGCAACTTCAGAAGCACCCTGATCCATGAAGACAATCAGTAAGCTGGTGAAAATCATGGCAAATGGATTAAACTTAGCAAGCCACGAAACCATAACTGCGGTAAAGCCCATACCTGCAACCAGTGAGGTGGTTAAGGTGTGATTGATGCTTCCGACTAAAAGGAAGCCTGCAAGACCACAGAGCGCGCCAGAAAGTGCCATGGTGCGGATGATAACCTTTTCAACACTGATTCCGACATAGCGGGCTGTATTGATACTCTCACCTACAACAGAAATTTCATATCCATGCTTGCTATATTTTAAGTAGATAAACATTGCAATGGTGATGATTAGTGCAACCACAATTGCAAGGAAATATTTGCTTCCGAACAAATCTGGAACCCAACCAATGCGAGATCTGCGGTTGATAATTCCAATGGTACCAGATCCCTTTGGAACTTCCCAAACGATAACAAAGAACGCTGTAATCTGTGTTGCGATGTAGTTCATCATAAGAGTGGAAAGGGTTTCATTGGTGTTCCACTTGGCTTTTAGCAGGGCTGGAATTAATCCCCAGATTGCTCCGGCAAGAATCGATGCGATTACCATTAGTAGAATCACAACTGCATTTGGAAGCTTTCCATCCAGCAAAATCATGCAGGCTGCAGATGCAAGACAACCAATCAGGGTCTGTCCTTCGCCACCGATGTTCCAAAACTGCATCTTAAAGGCAGGAGTCAGTGCGAGTGCAATAATCAAAAGAACTGACATTTCGCGGAAGGTAACTCCGGCCTTACGAGAAGAACCAAAAGCTCCTTTGATTAATGAGCTATATACATCCAAAGGATTTAATTTGGTAAGAAGCATACACAGGATTCCGCAGAAAATAAATGCAATAACAATTGCAATGAGGCGGGTTGCCCATGCTTTTTGCCAGGAGGCAGAATCTCTTTTTGAAATATGAAGTTTCATAATTATTCTCCTCCCTTCTTGGTCATTAACAGACCAACCTGATTCTTGTCTGCGGTACGTCCATCAAGGATTCCGCTTACTTCGCCACCGCAAAGAACGAGGATGCGGTCGGAAAGCTCAAGGAGTACGTCCAAATCTTCGCCGACGAAGATAACAGCAACACCCTTTAACTTCTGCTCGTTGATTAAATCGTAAATTGTATAAGATGAATTAATATCAAGTCCGCGAACTGCGTATGCAGTCATCAGTACAGTAGGTGCTGATGCAATTTCACGGCCCACCAGTACCTTCTGAACATTACCACCAGAAAGTCGACGAACTGGAGTGTCAATACTAGGAGTCTTTACCTTTAAATCCTCAACAACGGCTTCTGCAAGGGCCTTTGGAGCTTTACGGTCCGTAAAGAATTTTGACTTGCCCTGGCGGAAGGAACGAAGCATCATGTTGTCTGCTAGGTTCATGTTTCCGACAAGTCCCATTCCAAGTCGATCTTCAGGAACGAAGGAAAGGGAAATGCCTAAATCGGTAATTTCTCTAGGATTCTTACCGATGAGCTCTTCCTTTTCTTCTGCAGGAGAGATGTAGGTGACAGAGCCTGCTTCTACATGCTGAAGACCTGCAATTGCTTCGAGCAACTCTTTCTGTCCACATCCGGAAATTCCAGCGATACCGAGAATTTCGCCAGAGCGGGCAGTAAAGTTTACATCCTTTAATTTGTATATGCCATCCTGATCCTTGACAGTAAGTCCCTCAACGATGATTCGGTCGTGTGGGTCTACTGGCTCTGGACGGTCGATGTTTAAGGTGACAGCATGTCCAACCATCATGTCGGTCATTTCCTGCTGCGAGCTGTCTTTGGTGATTAAATCGCCAACAAAGGTGCCCTTTCGAAGAATGGCAACACGATCGGAGATTGCTTCTACCTCATGAAGCTTATGCGTGATGATGATAATGGTCTTTCCATCGGCCTTCATATTGCGCATAACATTGAAAAGCTTCTCAGTTTCCTGTGGAGTTAATACAGCAGTTGGCTCATCGAGGATTAAAATGTCAGCACCGCGATATAATACCTTTACAATCTCGACAGTCTGCTTTTCGGAAACAGACATATCATAAATCTTTTTCTGTGGATCCACTTCGAAGCCGTACTTGTCACAGATTTCGCGGATGCGTGCGGTGGCAGCAGTAAGATTTAACTTGCCATCAAGTCCGAGGACAATGTTTTCAACGGCGGTCATGACATCGATTAACTTAAAGTGCTGGTGCACCATTCCGATGCCAAGAGCAAATGCATCATGCGGAGATGCAATGGTGGCCTCTTTTCCGTGGATAAGAATCTGACCTTCATCCGGGAAGTAGATTCCTGAAAGCATATTCATGAGAGTGGTTTTCCCACTACCGTTTTCTCCTAAAAGAGAAAGAATTTCACCCTGATAAATATCAAGATTTACATTTTCGTTGGCCACAACCTGGCCAAAGGTTTTGGTGATGCCCCTTAGGGACACCGCTACGTTTCTTTCTTCCAAAGCAGTTTCCTCTCTTATTTCATAAACATATGATTTATGTTCTAACTAAAAGCATAATGTAAGCACAAAAATTATACAAACAGTTTTGTGCTTGCATTGTGTTTTTAATAAAGGAAAATGGGCGGCACATTTGTAGCGCCGCCCAATGATTTAATTCTTTAGTTCGCAGTGAATTAGTTTCCGTAGAAAGAAATTCCATCGATGTCTGCCTCGAAGTATGGAGCAGAACGGAACTGAGCATTTGACTCAGCAAAGTGTCCATCGATTACTACGTTGGTTTCTGGAGTGAAGTCTCCATCGATGTCTGCAAGAATCTCAGTCTGAATCTCTCCACCGATAGTAAAGGTGTATACATCGAATACATGTACAGAACCAGCTTCAATGTTAGCCTTGATAGCCTCAACAGATTCAGCAGTACCTGCTGCAGGAGCGATTGCACCAAAGTCGGTTAAGCATACAGAACCATCAGCGATAGTTCCGATGTAGTCGGTAACGATTGCTTCACCGTTCTTTACACAACCGATTACATACTCGAAGTATGGCTGCCAGTTGATGTATGAAGAAACGATAAAGGTGTTAGGGCAAGAAGCCTCAGTTGATCCGTTGTATGAAACGTTAGGAACGTTGTTTGCTTCACAAGCTGATGGAGCACCCATTGAGTCAGCATGCTGTGAAATTAATACACAGCCATCCTGGATTAATGCTTCTGCAGCAGTCTTCTCTAATGCTTCATCATACCAAGAGTTGGTAAAGGTAACTTCCATAGTAACAGAAGGGCAGGTAGCTCTTGCACCAAGGAAGAATGAAGTATATCCAGACTTAACCTCTGCGTAAGGGAAAGCACCAACGTAACCCATCTTAGCTTCCTCAGCAGTGATATCTCCGTTTTCAATCATCTCGCTTAACTTTAATCCAGCAGCGATACCTGCAAGATAACGTCCTTCGTAGATAGAAGCGAAAGCGTTGTGGAAGTTGTCAAGCTGCTCGATGTGAGCGTTGGTTCCGGTAGCGTGGCAGAATTCAACCTCTGGGAATTCCTCTGCTGCCTGTAAAAGGTAGGTCTCATGACCAAAGCTGTCTGCAAAAATAATGTTGCAGCCTTCATCTACTAAAGTACATGCTGCTTCGTAGCATTCTTCTGACTCAGGAACGTTGCTCATAATAGAATACTCGGTTCCAGTTGCTTCACAAGCTGCCTTGAACGCCTTGATGAAGTTTAAGTCGTAGGTTGAGTTCTCATCGTGAAGAGTGATAAGACCAAACTTAACAGAATTGTTTCCGCCTTCGTTGCTTGACTTGTTAGATGATGAACATCCAGCGAAAGCAAACATCATGGTTGCTACGAGTGCAATTGCAAGAATACTTTTCAGTTTCTTCATTGTGTTTGTCTCCTTTTTCATTTCCTATTAAATTATGTTTTGTTGCCAAAAATCACAATACCAAAATAAATAAGAAAAAACAAGCGTACAAATGTTGAAAAACAATACTTATTTCATAGATTTTTATCTAATTTCCATAAAAAATCAATTGAAAAAATAGGACCGCAGTACTATTATATAGGTATATAGTCCCATGCGTGACTGTGGGAAAATAAATTTAGGGGGATCGTCTATGGCAACTGAAACAAAAGGAGTTCAAACAACCGAAGAAAATGTGAAACCACAGAAGGAAAGAAAATTTCATAGCATTATTTGGAAAATCATTCTTCCAGTCATCATTGGTACAGTGATTATTGCAACTGCAATTTCTGCAATTCTGATTAAGAAGGCTTCTGATCAGGTGACAGATATGTTCGTTGACAGTGTTACCAATATCACTGTAGAAAAAGGTATTGCGATGGAGCAGTACATTAGGGATCAAAAAATCCTCACCTATTCGATTGCAAACAATGGCGAAATTATTTCTGCCCTTATGAGAGCGAAGGAAACAGGCGCAATGGACCCACAGGCTCAGCAGTCTGTTGCAAATTACCTTGCAGCGGCAGAAGCTGAATCAGGTAATCTGTATGAGAATTTATTTGTAACTGCTGGAGATATGGGTTTTGCAGACTGTCTGCAGAATGCAACACTTCATCCGGTAACCGAAGAAAACTTCTACATTCAGTGTATGGAAAATGGATATTTCTTTGGAAATAACATTTCGCCAGTTACTGGAAACCCTGTATATGTTATTGCATATGCAATCAAGGGACCAGACGGATCTATCATTGGTACCGTAAACAACTCAATTGATTTAGCAACAATGGCAGCTACCATTACCAATACTGAGGGGGTAGATGTTGTTGTGTTTGACCACGATGGACTTGTTCTTTTGTCAAAGGACGATGAAATGGTATTAACATTTAACCTTTCAGAGGTTGATCCGGCAGCTTGGGCAAAAAGCTATGGTGATGGAAATCCAGGTTATAGAAATTGTGTTCCAAATAATGATCCAGTTACCGGAAGATTCCAATACTCTGGCTCATGTGTGACAGAAAACTTTGTATTTAACTGCACAAAGCCTGCAGATTCTTTGACAGGAATGAAGATTAGCATGCGTATATATGCGATTTCGATTGCAGTAGTACTTGGTATTATTATCATTCTTGTTTTAGTACTAATCATTTACCGCGCATTATTCCCATTACGCCATGCTGCAATGGATTTACAGAAGGTAGCACAGGATGTAGAGGATGGTTTACCATTAGATTTCACAAGAGCAGTTCAGGTGAAGTCTTACGACGAGGTTGGTCGTCTGATGGCGAGTGTAAAGCGACTCTTTGGAGTTATGGGTATGTCCATGAAAAATGTACATGCAGCTACCGCTACAATGAATGACAGTACCGAAGAACTTGATCAGTCAGCAACCAGTATTTTAGAGCAGATTTCAAATCTTTCAGCTCTTACAGAAGAATTATTTGCGACAATGACAGAGTCTAGCGATACCCTTCATAGCATTGAGGCGGAAGCAGATTCTATGACAGAAAACTTAAATGATGTTTCTGATAAGTCTGATCAGGGACTTGCATTTGCCGATGATGTATCAGAGAGAGCAAATGAGGTTAAGAGAAATACCATTGAGACCAACAATACAGTACGTGCAGCAGTAAAGGATGCTACCGCCCGTGTAGATGTTGCGGTTACAAACTCCGAGCGAGTTAACGAGATTACAAATCTTACCAATGATATTTTGGACATTGCATCACAGACAAACCTGCTTGCGTTAAATGCTTCAATTGAGGCAGCAAGAGCTGGTGAGGCTGGTAAGGGCTTCGCAGTTGTAGCTGATGAAATTCGTGGACTTGCTGATTCATCAAGAGAAACAGCAAACAACATTCAGATCATCAGTGCTGGCGTAGTAGAAGCGGTATCTTCACTTGTTGATGCCTGCCACGATTTGACAAGCGTAATCGACGAAAGCGTATTGCCAAGTTACGAGACCTTCCTTGGTGTTTCTGATACCTATGCAAATGATGCTGAAAATATTGCAACCATGTTTAGCGAGTATAAGGGTGTCGTTGCAACCTTAACAGAGCAGCTGGAGCAGTTTATGGATGGTGTTCGCGCAGTTGGATCTTCTATGAACGATTGCACCGATGGTGTTCAGTCAATTGTAGATTCTACAACAGAGCTTACCAATTCTGCTTCGATTGTTCAGGAATCTGTAAACAGTAACAAGAGCTGTGCTGGCGACTTAAACGAAACCGTAAAACAGTTCGTATAAAAATAGCTTTCTTAAAGCCCAGGATTTTTCCTGGGCTTTTATCAGCGATAATCAGAAATTTGTAAATTTATGCAGATAGTGATAGAATGGCAAATTATGATGAAGAACAAGATAATCTACTACAAAGATGAATTGCAGGATGAATTCTCAGAGGCGCAGATTACTCCGAAGCGGATTGATGATCATTATTGCTATGAAGGTGGCGCACTGAGAAAGGTGGGCCGCCTTTTTTGGTACCACCTTTTAGCGAAGCCGATTGCATGGATCTATTTGAAAATTGGGTTTGGACATCGAATGGTGGGAAAAGAAAAGCTAAAGGCTGTGAGAAAGACCGGTTATTTTTTGTATGGCAATCACACGAATCCTGGACCAGACGCTTTGATTCCAACGATGCTAAATTTCAGTGGAAGTGTGTATGTGATTGTGCACGCTAACAATGTGTCTATGCCAGTGCTCGGGAAGATTACTCCATCGTTAGGAGCTTTGCCGCTTCCAGATACAAAAGAGGCTCTCAAAAACTTTACAAAGGCCATAGAGCATCGTATGCAAAAAGGCGAGTGCGTAGCCATTTATCCGGAGGCCCATATTTGGCCATACTATACTAAGATTCGTCCATTTAAAGCCGATTCCTTCCGGTATCCGCTCAGCTACAGCGCACCAGTGTACTGTTTTACAAATACCTATCAAAAGAGAAAGTTTCGCAAAACACCTAGAATGGTAACCTATGTGGATGGCCCATTTTATGGGGATAGCAGTCTGCCTCGAAAGGAACAGAGACAGGCTCTGCGTGATGAAGTGTATAGCACGATGGTGGAACGAAGCAAGATGAATAATGTCGAGTTAATTCAGTATATTTACAAAGAAAACTGATAAAAATTGCGAAAAGTAGTGACAAATAACTTTAGATGTAGTATTGTAAACTACATGTGAAAGGTATAATGAAATGATGAATATTTTGTTTTCAGGAAACGACAAGGTTTTTGATGGCGTTCTCACCTGTATGCTTTCTATTATGAAGCGCACAGAGACAAAGGAACCCTTCCACATTTTTGTGATGACAATGGACGTGTCTCATCTAAAACCTGAATACACAGCAATCTCAGAGGAACGCATCATCTTTTTGGATCGCGTAGCAAAAAAGTATAATCCACTCAATCAGGTAACCCGTTTGGATGTGACAGATATTTACAATCGTGAGTTTGCGAGCTGTCCAAATGAGCAGTGCTACTGCAGTCCATACACTCTGCTTAGATTGTTTATGGACATGATTCCAGACATTCCTGATAAGATGCTGTATTTAGATGTGGATATTATGTTCAATCAGGACATCAGCCTTCTATACGATACGGATGTGACAGATTATGAATATGCCGCTGCGCGAGATCACTACGGAAAATATTTATTAAATCCAAATTATATAAATGCCGGCGTGCTCCTCTTTAATGTTAGCAAAATTAAAGAGACGGGGCTGTTAGTAAAGGCGCGTGAGTTGATTAAGACAAAGAAGCTGATGTTTGCTGATCAGGATGCGATTTATAAGAGCACAACAAAGAAGTTGATGCTTCCTCAGAAATTTAATGACCAGAAGTTTTTGCATCCACATACAGTGGTAAGACATTTTTCCAAGAGGCTGTTTTACTTCCCTTATCCTCATACAGAGAATGTAAAGCAATGGCAGTTAAGCCGAATGTATCGTTTGTTTGGTTACACACAGTTTGATGATATTCTTTATGAATATTTGTATTGGAAAGGCAAATACGAACATGAAGAAATTAGTACTTCCTAAGTTTGGAGAAAAAGAGAAAAATCATATTATTCCAGTGTTTTTCGCCTGCGATGATAATTATGTGAAATATATGATGGTTACGATGAAATCTCTGATTCGTCATGCATCCTTGGAGAATGAATACCGTTTTTATGTGCTTCATACGAATATTTCGCGCGAAAAGAAAAATTTGGTAAGAACTCTGGAGATGGATCACATCTATATCGATTTTTGTGACGTTAGTGAAGAACTTGCAAAGGTAAAGCAAAAGCTTAAGGTGCGAGATTACTATTCACTGACTACCTATTACCGCATTTTTATCGCGGAAATGTTCCCTGAGTATGATAAGGTGCTCTACATTGATAGTGACACTGTTTTGTACCAGGATATCGCAAAGCTTTACAATTATCAGATGGGAAAGAACTATATTGGCGCTGTGCAGGATTATCTGGTGGTCTCTGATAAGCTTTATGGCGATTATGTTGAAAAGGTGCTTGGCGTATCGCGCGCAGCATATTTTAATGCGGGCGTTGTTCTGATTAACTGCGAAATGTTCCGCAAGGAGCAGATTAAGAGCAAGTTTGTCGAACTGCTAAATACCTATTCTTTTGTTGTGGCGCAGGACCAGGATTACTTAAATATTCTCTGTCAGGATCACATTCTTTGGCTGGATTCGAAGTGGAATGTTCAGATGACAGAAACGAAAATTCGCGAAGCTGGCGATATTGGGCTGGTTCACTATAATCTTGCAAAAAAACCTTGGCATGATAAGGATTGCAAATATGGTGATGCATTCTGGAAATATGCAAAGCTGACGCCGTTTTACGAGGAACTTAAGGCTGAACAGGAGAACTTTGGGGAAGAGGATGCAAAGAAGATCCTTAAAGCAGGGGAGAACCTGATGCACCTGGCTCAGAGCGAAATTGTAAACGAGAATAATTACTTTAATCTTTTTGTGGAGGGACAGGATATTACAAAACCTCGCCAGGAGATTATTGCGATGCGTGAACAGTATGAGAAGGAAGGCCGTTTTGATGAGGATTTAGAGGATGATCCACCATCAAGAATGCTTATGCCGGATGAGGTCGATTATCTGAGAAGGAATATGACAAATCGTCTCAGAACACGTTATGCATTTAAGTTTGCGCGTTTCTTTATGAATACAATGATAAAGAAAAATCAAATCGTGATTAAAGAGGTTAAAGGAGTGGAATATTTTAAGAGCCTTTCTACAGGTGCTATTATTACCCTAAATCACTTTAATGCCTTTGATAGCTTTGCTGCACAGATTGCATATGAGAAAGCAATCCACAGAGGCGTGCCTTTGCGCAGAAAGCTGTTTCGCGTTATAAAAGAGGGAAACTATACCAGTTTCCCAGGATTCTATGGATTTTTGATGAGAAACTGCAACACGCTTCCACTTTCTTCCAATAAGGATACCATGCGAAAGTTTATGCGTGCCGTAGACAAAATTCTGCAGAAGGGTCATTTGATTTTGATTTATCCAGAACAGAGTTTATGGTGGAATTATCGTAAGCCAAAGCCACTGAAGAAGGGCGCATATAATTTTGCTGCGAAAAACAATGTTCCAGTGCTTCCGATTTTTATAACGATGGAGGATACCAATATTCCTGGGGAAGGTGGACTTCCTGTACAGGCTTATACAATTAATATTGCTCCACCAATCTACCCAGATAGCAACAAGAATAAGGTGCAGAATACGGAAGAGATGATGCGCAAGAATGCAAAGGTTTGGAAGGAAATCTACGAGCGAGAGTACAAAATTCCATTGGAATATACCTGCGACGATTCTTTTGTAGAGATGTACAAGTAAAGTTTTAGAAATTAATACCATATTGTATGAGATTTCCTTTGAATTTGGTTGGAAAATATGATATGGTATTACTTGTCCGCGGGACTGTCGGAATTGGCAGGCGAGCGAGATTTAGGTTCTCGTGTCCTATGGCGTGTGGGTTCAAGTCCCACGTCCCGCATAATAAAATGCCCTCAAGCGAAAGCTTGGGGGTATTTTATTATGCAGGACAGACCTTGGACCCAGGGTCCAAGGTCTTCGCTCTGCTTCGGTCGGCGCAAAGCTGAGGTCTTCGCTTGGCGCGAAAAAGCCCCATAGGATATCCCATGGGGCTTTGGTATTTTATTCACAAATTTTTCTTGCTACAAAGACGCCACTTGCAGATGCATGTGAGAGGGAATGGGTAACTCCTGATCCGTCTCCGATGATGTAGAGGCCTTTATGTTTGGTCTCCAGATTGTTATCAAGCGCAACCTCCATATTGTAGAATTTTACCTCCACGCCATAGAGAAGTGTGTCGTCGTTTGCTGTACCAGGAGCGATCTTGTCGAGCTGGTAGATCATTTCGATGATGCCGTCGAGAATTCGCTTTGGAAGGACAAGGCTTAAATCGCCTGGTGTAGCGGCAAGCGTTGGACGAACCATACCTTCCTCGATACGCTTTTCATTACTGCGTCGTCCACGAACCAGATCGCCGAAGCGCTGAACGATTACACCGCCTCCGAGCATATTGGAAAGGCGGGCGATACTTTCACCGTAGCCGTTTGAATCCTTAAATGGCTCTGAGAAGTGCTTTGCAACTAATAGAGCAAAGTTGGTATTATCAGTCTTTAGCTCATCACCTTCGTAACTGTGTCCATTTACGGTGACGATACCGTTGGTATTTTCATTTACGACAATGCCGTTTGGATTCATACAGAAGGTACGAACGGCATCCTCAAACTGCTGTGTGCGGTAAACAATCTTGCTTTCATATAATTCGTCGGTCAGATGAGAGAAGATTACAGCTGGAAGCTCTACACGAACGCCGATGTCAACGCGGTTTGATTTTGTAGGAATGTCGAGTTCTTCGCAGACGGTTTCCATCCATTTGCTTCCGCTTCGGCCAACGGAAACGATGCAGTCTGTGGATTCATAGGAAGCATCCTTGGTAGAAACGCGATAGCCACCATCCATCTTTTCAATGCGGGTGACTGGAGTGTCAAAGAAGAATTCCATATGCTGCTTTAACTCTGCGTAAAGGTTTTCAAGTACAACATAGTTGATGTCGGTTCCAAGATGACGAACAGAAGCATCTAAAAGCTTTAATTTGTTTTGCATGCAAAGCTTCTTTAAAGAAGTTCCGGCAGTAGAATATAGCTTGGTGCCTTCGCCGCCATATTTCATGTTGATTTCATCAACATACTTCATCAGTTCCGTTGCCTTTTGTTGACCAATATACTCATATAAGGTTCCACCAAAATCGTTGGTGATGTTGTATTTTCCATCTGAGAATGCGCCAGCGCCACCGAAACCGCTCATAATGGAACAGGTCTGGCATTTGATACAGCTTTTTATCTTATCGCCATCAATTGGGCACTTACGCTTTGCAAGCTCATGGCCTGCGTCAAAAACAGCAATCTTTTTGCTGCTGTCCTGTTTGATTAATTCATATGCGGCGAAGATTCCACCTGGACCTGCGCCGATGATAATGACATCATATTTCATAGACTTCAACTCCTAATGATTTTATTGTTCTCTAAAGGTGATAATTCCAGTCTCGTCATCCATCGCATCAACGATAGCGAGTGACTCTAAATGAATTCCCTTTTCACGAATCAGCTTTCCACCCTGCTGGAATCCTTTTTCTACACAGATTCCGGCACCGACAACATTTGCCTTAGCCTCTTCACAAATCTCAAGAAGACCGAGCAGTGCACATCCGTTTGCGAGGAAATCGTCGATGAGAAGAACATTGTCTCCTTCATGAATATATTTGCGGGAAACCATAACATCATAGATTCTTCCATGTGTGAAGGATTCTACCTTAGAGCTGTAAACATCGCCATCAATATTCTTTGTCTGGCTCTTTTTTGCGAAAACAACAGGTACATGGAAATACTGTGCCACGATGCAGGCAATTCCGATACCAGATGCTTCTACGGTCAGAATTCTGTCGATCTTTTCGCCAGCAAAAAGGCGTGCAAATTCTTTGCCCATTTCATTGATTAGATCAATATCCATCTGATGATTCAAAAAGTTGTCAACCTTAAGAACATTTCCTGCACGCACAATGCCATCCTTTTGGATTCTTTCTTCGAGTAATTTCATATCTCTTCCTCTTTTCTGGGTTTATTCATTAACTCTATCTTAAATTTAAAATTTGATTCTGTATATAGAATTTTCAAAATCTCTACGATTTTTTTGGATACCAGGGAAAATAAAAAGCCCTAGAGATTTCATTCTCCAGGGCAAGGACTTGCTCATTACATTCCTTTGGATTTGTCGAGGCAGGCCTTCATTGCCTCCATAACAGCACTGCGCATTCCTTTTTCTTCGAGGACACGAACCGCCTCGATGGTGGTGCCGCCAGGCGAGCAAACCATATCCTTGAGTGCGCCAGGATGCATTCCGGTTTCGAGAACCATTTTTGCACTGCCGAGGACTGCCTGAGCTGCGAATTCATATGCCTGTACACGTGGCATTCCGCCTGCAACTGCCGCATCTGCCATTGCTTCGATGAACATAAATACATAGGCTGGAGAGCTTCCGCTGACGGCGGTAACAACGTCCATTAGATTTTCTCCGACAATCTGAGTGCGAGAGAAGCTTGCGCATAGTTCCTGGAGTTCTTTGACATCTTCTGCAGTCATCTTTTCGTTTGGACAGATGCCCATCATGCCTTCGCCAACCATAGATGGAGTGTTTGGCATAGTGCGAAGAAATTTCAAATCGCGACCGAAGCATTCCTTCAGCCATGCAAGAGATTTGCCTGGTGCAATGGTGACAACAATGGCATCTTCCTTTACAGAAGCGGAGATTTCTTTGATGACGGTCTCGTAAAACTGAGGTTTTACAGCCAAAAAGAGAATGTCGCCGAAGGCTGCAGCTTCCTTGTTGTCAGAGGTTGTTTTGATTCCGGTTTCTGCTGAAATGGCTGTCAGCTTTTCTGAGGAACGATTTGAGGCCATGATGCAGTTTGCTTCATAGCCAGCACCTACGATTCCTTTGATCATAGCCTGTGCCATATTTCCACAGCCGATAAATGAAATGTTTTTGTTCATAGTAAAAATCCTTATCTGGTAAAATGCTTATCAGTTTTGTTTGAAAAAATAGAAATATTATCTTTTGCAAAATCTGGTTCCAATTTCCTCGCCCTCAACGATGGAGTAGAGGATGTTTGGATCAGAACCGTTTGCGATAACCATCTCAATGCCGGCTTCTGTTGCTATCTTTGCAGCAGAAAGCTTAGTCGCCATTCCGCCGGTGCCAAAGTCACTGCCTGCGCCACCGGCAAGAGAAATAATTTCATCATTAATTTCTTTTACGTGATGAATAATGGTTGCGTCTGCATTTTTATGTGGATCTGCGGTATACAGGCCATCAATGTCTGAAAGCAGCACCAAAAGGTCCGACTGGGCTGATTTAGCAACAATTGCACTTAAGGTATCATTGTCACCTACCGCAATTTCTGCGGTACTGATGGTGTCATTTTCATTGATGATTGGAATGGCATTGTATTCAAGAAGCTTAAACAGAGTGTTTTCTAAATTTAAGCGACGGTCTTCCTGCTCAAAGTCCTCACGGGTTAGAAGAACCTGGCCGACGACATGATTATATTCTGTAAAAAGGTGATCGTAGGTGTACATCAGCTCACACTGTCCAACTGCGGCAGCGGCCTGTTTGCCAGGAATATCCTTTGGACGCTCATGAATGGGAAGCTTGCCGACGCCCATGGCAATCGCACCAGAAGAAACCAGGATGATTTCATGCCCTGCATTCTTTAAATCGGAGAGCGTTTTTACAAGATTTTCCATTCTGCGAATATTTAGATTTCCTGTTTTGTGAGTCAGTGTGGAAGACCCAACCTTTACTGTGATTCTCATCTTAATTTTGTTCCTAACATTTTGTTTCTAATCTGATTAAAATTACCCTCTTACTTTATCACATTAAACTATTCAAGTCACGCAAAAATAAACGCGTATTTTGTACGAAATAATTACAAAAATGCTATAAGTCTTTTGCGAAAATTACCGAAATAATATATAGGGAAATTAGTTATGAGGATAAATCTGTGTAGAATAAGGTAGGTTGAAGATGGTAGTTGCACATAATCTTAGTGCGATTAATGCGCAAAGACAATACAAAGTTAATGGTAATAACACCAGGAAAAATACGGAAAAATTAGCCTCTGGTTATAAGATTAATCGAGCTGCAGATGATGCTGCTGGTCTTGCTATCTCTGAAAAAATGAGAAGACAGATTCGCGGATTGAACCGTGGTGCGGATAATATGGAGGATGGCATCAGTCTTGCTCAGGTAGCAGATGGAGCATTGAATGAAGTAACCTCTATGCTTCAGAGAATGAATGTTTTATGCATCCAGGCTGCGAATGGCACACTTGCAGATTCAGACCGTAAGGACATCGAGGCTGAGATCGTTGAGATAAAAGAAGAAATTAACCGCATTGGTGAAACAACCAAGTTTAATGACACCTTTATTTTTCGCGATATTCAGGGTGGACCAGCAGCATCTACGATGAGTCTGACAAATCTGCTGTCATCGCCTTCCACCGATAAAGGCCGATTGAGCGAGGCAATCCAGATGACACCTTATGGCTCGAAAACTCCGAAATATTATACAGGTGGAAGTATCGATTTCAGTATCATCAATGAGGATAACATTGATTTTTTAGAGGGAGCTGGATTCTCTTTTGCATGTGGATTGGGATGTGGCGAGACCTTTGATTTTAAAATGACTATGGGGGCTTCCCATTGTGAAGGTTTAAGTGGACATGGAACGCATTATTATACAGTTGATATCAGTGGCTGCACGAGCGGCGAACAGGTGGTGGATCGAATTTTCGAATATGTAAAAGCGAATCCTCCTGTCAATAATGGCGCATCGACTGTGCGCTTTGAGGAAGAAACCTTAAATGTAAGTCATAATGCGTATCTGACAAAAAAAGGTGGCGGCACGAAGTTGGTGGTTTATGACTTGAATCAAATGGGAACAAAAACTGCCGCTGAAAACAGATTTGCTGGGGAAACTGGTACAGGTAAGAACTCGACAGCGCGAGTAGAGTGCTCGAGTATCACAGTTCCAGTCGGTTACACAGGAAAGACCAACAATCTTCGTCTGCAGTGCAGCAGTGAGGTGGAGGATTGGACAAATCTTCAGACACACGAGATGAACTGCGAGGTGCTTGGCTTAAATAAGCTTACACTCCTGAATGAACGTCAGGCGACTAAGGGCATCAATATCGTAAAGAGAGCATTGGCAACCATTTCTGCACATAGAAGTGAGATGGGTGCATACCAGAACCGTATGGAGCATGCGGTTGAGGTCAATAAGATTTCTGCAGAGAACACCACAGCGGCGGAATCGCGTATTCGTGATACCGATATGGCAGAGGCAATGGTGGAGCACAGCAAGAACTCAATTTTAAATCAGGCTTCAGAGGCAATGCTGGCTCAGGCGAACGGATTGAACGAGCAGGTTCTCTCATTACTTCAGTAACAGACAGCACTTTTTCATGTTTCGAAAGAATATGAAGGAGTGCTTTTTTTTTGCGAATTGCTGTGTTATAATATCTAGCGCGTATGTGCAAAAATGAATTCGTATAATAAATAAGAAAAGAGGAAAATAAAATGAGAGATCAGATCCTTGCTATTTTAAATGACATTAATCCAGATATTGACTTTGAGAATGAGACCGCGTTAATCGACGAGGAACTTCTTGATTCTTTTGATATTGTTTCTTTAGTTGGAGAGTTAAATGATACCTTTGATATCAACATCACTGTTGTTGAGCTTGTACCAGAAAACTTCAATTCTTTAGATGCAATGGTTGCTTTGGTTGAGCAGCTTTCTGGAAACTAAAATAATTCGGGCAAAAGGAAACAACAATGAGTTACAGTTCACTTACCTTTGGTTTATTTGTACTGGTTTTATTGCTGGTATATTATCTTGTTCCAAAGAAGGCGCAGTGGATGGTGCTGCTGTTAGGCAGTTTGGTTTTCTACCTGCTTTCTGGACCAAAGTATATTCTTTATGTAATAGCAACCGCGCTGTCGACGTATGTGGCAGCGCTTCTTTCCTATAAAAACAGAAAAGCGTTTGCAGAAAAACTTCCAGGCTTAAAGGAGACCTTATCTCCTGAGGAAGTAAAGGCTGCTATGAAAAAGAACGATAGAAAAGTCCGCAGCTTTATGGTGCTGTCGGTGATTATCGATCTTGGAATTTTAATTGTACTGAAGTATACCGATTTCATTCTTGAGAATGTAAATACCTTCCTTCCAAGTGCATCACAGATTCCTATGCTTCGTTTCATCCTGCCATTAGGATTATCGTTCTATACCTTCTCAGCTGTCGGATATGTGGTTGACGTGGGCCGTGGAAAGTATGAACCAGAAAAGAATTTTGCGAAGTTCTTCCTGTTTCTGACTTATTTCCCTCAGATTATTCAGGGACCAATTCCACGTTTTGACACTTTAGCACCACAGCTTTATGCTGAGCATAAACTTGAGTTTACAAATTTAAGAGACGGCTTCCAGCTTATTTTATGGGGTCTCTTTAAGAAAATCGTAATTGCAGATTCTGTTGCGGCAATTGTCGCTGCAATGTTGAAAAATACAGCTGCTCTCTCTGGCCTTGAGGTTTGGATTGGAATGGCAGTGTGGGGCATTCAGCTTTATACGGATTTCTCCGGTGGAATTGATGTTTCCCGCGGTGTTTCGCAGATGCTTGGCATTACAATGGATCTAAACTTTAAGCGTCCATACTTTGCGACAGATTTGACGGATTATTGGAATCGCTGGCATATGTCTTTAGGAAACTGGCTAAAGGATTATTTCTTCTATCCAGTTGCACTTTCAAAGAGATTTGCAAAAATCAATAAGTGGACCAAGAAAAAATTTGGAAAGTTTGTTGCAAAAACAGTTCCTGTTGGAATTTTATCCCTCATCCTGTTTACCATCATTGGTATTTGGCATGGTGCAAACTGGGGAGAGGTTTTGTTTGGTGTATTTAACGGTGTAGTTATTTTAATTTCTACTCTGCTTGAGCCAGTGTTTGTCAAGATTCGCAAGGCTCTTAAGATGGATGAGCTAATCATCTTCCGCATTTTCAGAAGCCTGCGTACCTTTGTGGTAATTACCCTGGCACGTGTTATCTCGCTTCCATTTAACATTGCAGTTGGTGGAAATGTAGGAGACCGTTCCGCACTTACTGTGGCGGGGGAGATGTATCAGACAATGTTTGGAATCCGGAGAACTGAGGCTTCCTTCTTCTCATTTACCGGCCAGCTGTTTCAGGTAGGAAATTTGCTTCCATATCTTCCAGCAGTGTTTGGCTGTGTGCTTCTCTTTATCGTCGCCCTGATGGAGGAGAAGGGACATCCAGTGAGAGAAGAAATCAATAGTCGTTCCGCAGTGCTTGCGGTGGTTATCGCTGCTCTTGGAACGGTTGCTATTATTCTTTTTGGTGCGTACGGCATTGGATACGAGGCATCAAGCTTTATTTACAGTAATTATTAATAGGTTTATGTTAGGAAATCTGTGGGAATCCACAGATTTCTTATCAGTTTAGGATAGGTGAAAAATGAGTCAGTATGATAATTTTTGGGTAAACCGATTAAAAGAACATGCCACAAATCAGCCTGATAAGATTGCATTTAAAGAGGCTGGAAAAGAGGGAATGACCTATGGCCAGTTTTACGAGGCAGTCTGCGGCGTGGCAAAGGAGCTGCTTGCGAAATTTGGCGGAAAACTTCCGGAGGCCCCAATCGCGGTAACTGTTGAGCGCAATTTGCCATCGCTTGTATCCATCTTTGGTATCTGCGCGGCAGGTGGCTGGTATGTGCCAGTGGATAGTGGACTTCCTGCTGAGCGTGCAAGCGCACTTCTTTCTGTTTGCTCTCCAGCTGCGATTGTTCTTTCCACAGAGGGAGATCCATTTCCTGAGTGTGAGCTCCCAAAGATTATTTTGGCAGAGGTTGCACCTGCGACGATTGATGAGCTTCCATTAAGAGCAGAGGAGTTACCTTTGTTTGGAATATTTACCTCAGGCTCAACGGGACTTCCAAAGTTAGTTGTAAAGGATGCGAGAGGAATTCGCGAATTTATTGAAACCTATTGTAAAACCTTTGAATTGACAGCAGAGGATCATTTTGGAAATCAGATTCCATTCTATTTTGATGCTTCTACCAAGGATATCTTTGCAACCATTTACCTGGGTGCAACCACAGTGATTTTTCCACAGAAGGTATTCTCCTTCCCGATGAATCTTGTGACGACACTGGACGAGGAAAAGATTTCGACCTTCGTCTGTGTGCCATCCGTAATGTCAGTGACTGCACAGTACGATGTATTTTCAAAAATGATTCCAGGCTCTTTAAAGAGAGTTCTCTTTGTCGGTGAGCGAATGCCAATTAAGAGCTTAAATTACTGGAGAAATTCACTTCCCGAGACAAAGTTTGTCAACCTTTATGGCTCGACGGAGGTGGCAGGAAATTCCTGCTATTATATCATCGACCGTGATTTTGAGAATGATGATATTCTTCCAATCGGACATGCCTTTGAGACAGCAAAGGTGTTCCTGTTAGATGAAAATGGAGCTCCTGCAAATGAGGGGGAAATCTGTGTGGCCGGCAGTGGCCTTGCAATCGGTTACTATCACGACGAAGAAAAGACTGCAAACGCGTTTAAAGAAATTGCACTTCCAGAATTTAACGGAAGAATCTATCACAGTGGAGACTTCGGACGTTTGAATGAGCAGGGAGAATTTATCTGCGTTACTCGTCAGGATTCACAGATTAAGCATATAGGCCACCGCATTGAACTGGGGGATATCGAAGCCTGTGTTTCAGGCCTGGACTATGTATTTGAAAACTGCTGTATCTATGACAAAGAAGCAGAAAAGATTATTTTGTTTGCTTCCTGTCCTGAAGATAAAAAGCGTCAGATTCGAAAGGATCTGATGGCGAAGCTTCCAAAGTATATGCTTCCTCAGGAGTATATCTGCATGGAGGAGCTTCCACATAACAGAAATGGAAAGATTGATCGCGCTGGCCTTCGCGACAGCTGGTTAGAAAAGAACAAGTAGGAGGAGAGAGATGGCAGAAAATCGCTATCAGCTTCTTAAGAAAAAATCACAGATTGTTTGCCTGTCGCAGAAGGTGAATGGGCACAGAATTTTTATGTTTCGTGATGATCCGGAGGACTTTGGATTTGGTGGAAACAAGGTGCGCTTTTTTGAATATTTGATTCCAGAGATTATTGATGCAAAGCCTCAAAAGCTTGTAACCTCAGGCTCGATGTTTTCGAATCACATTCGTGTGACGGCTCAGGTGGCTGCCCTTCTTGGAATTCCATGCGAACTGTTTTTGACCGAGGATCAGCTTCCAGAGACACTTTATGGAAATGTCGCTTTGGCAAAGGAGGCAGGTGCCGAATTTAACTGCATTGGACACTTTGCGGCGCTGTTGAAAATCGAAGAGCTGATGAATCAGTATAAGGAAGAGGGCATCAATGTCTTTCGCGTGCAAAATGGCGGTCATACACCTGGTGCGGTTCGTGCGTACGCAGGAGTTGTTCGAGAGGCATTAGATGAGCTTGATGCAAAGGGCGTTCGCCCGGCAAAAATCTTTTTGCCTTGTGCGAGTGGAACGACGCATGCAGGCGTTCTATGTGGTGGCGCAGATCGAGCGCTTCCGCCTGTGGTATCCTTTGCGGTTGCCAATAAGCCTGTCAAAGCACAAAGGGGAATTTCAAGGTTAATCACAGCGGCAGAGCAGTATCTTCCAGCTGGATTTACACCAGATGAAATTTCGGTTTTAGATTGTGGAAAGAGTGACTATGGTCATCCGGATGAGGAACTGCTTACTCTTAGAGCTGAGCTGTTAAAGACAGATGGAATTGAGCTTGATCCGACCTATAACATCAATGCCTTTTATGGTATGCTTCAGGCACTTGAGGAGATGCCAGGGGAGGAGGATGTTTTATACATCAACACCGGTGGATATACCAGGTATCATGGATAATAAAAAAGGAAGAATCCTGTGGATTCTTCCTTTTTTATGACAATCGCTAATCAGAGCGAAATAAATCGTCTTTATTTTATGCTGTTGATATTTGTTCCATTATTTTTGTCGTTGTGGTATCTGTTGCAAACTTCTTCCCATTCCTTTGCAAGCTCAGCATCACCACGACGGTCTTTGACACCACATTCATTTACAAGAATGTTAGCAAGATATCTTGAGAACTTTTCAGCACCATAGATGTTTAAGTGAACTCCTGCATCGTAGGTGTCGGTGGTCATATCAAGTCCCATGTCTTCGACAAATTCATTTCCATTGATGTAGAGTATCTGATGCTCAGCGGCATAGGCATCAATCTGTTCTTCCCATTCATCATACCAAGGATACTGCCAGCTGTCGGTTGGCGCTTTCACCATCACGAACATAATATCGTTTTCTTTGCAGAGCTCACGAATCTTATCTAAATATTCCCAACAGGTATCAGGAAGTGAGTAGTCGACTAAAGGCGTCTTTTCTGTTTCCTCAGTCATTGGCTTCACGCCTAACTGCATCTGATATCCATTGTAGGATACCCATTCCTTTTCTTTTGCAAAATATTCGAAATCATCGCTGTTTAAATCGGACCAGCGGCTGTGGTAACGGAGCAGTGGAAGCGCGTAGCTGATTAAGGAATCATCTTCGCCCTTCTTTGAAACCTTGGCAGCCTCAAGACGGAACTGAATATGTTTTAAATCGTCGAGAGTAAGTCGGGTGTATGCCTCGCTCTGAGTCTCGCCAATTTTCATCTCCATTGCGTTGAAGACTACCACCTCAGGTTTTTCCTCTTTTAAGGTATCCTTTAGGATGTAGTAAGACTGGAAAATTAACTGCTGTGGAGTTCCGCGTACATAAGAAGATATTCCATATTCTTCCCACATGGTAACTGGAGAAACAGATTCATAGATTTCGCAGTCTCCGAGGAAGATGACATCGTGGCTGGTGCCAACGCGATAATATTCATCTAACATAGCGCCCTCGTAAGGGAAGGACATATATTTCGGTTTTACAAGTCTCTGAAGTGGGATGCAAAGAGCAACCACTAAAATGATATAGCAAAGAACTTCAATCACATGCTTTGCGGTACTGCGTGATTTTGTTTCCATTGAAAGCCTCCATTAAAATGTCAGTTTGTCATCATGTTAGACTACCATTAGATGCGTCTGATGTCAAGAAAAGCCCCTGCTTTCTTACGGAGCAGGGGCTGGAATATCGTGCGATATTATTCTGTAATATATTTGTGCTTGCTACGGTTGACCAGCCATACAATCGACAGGACAAACAGTGCAATATTTCCGAAGAGGAAAAGGTAATGAGCAATTCCGAAACCAAAGTGTCCAAAGATTACATCGTTGTTGATTTCGGTCTTGGCAGCAAACCATAAAATTGCAACAATTCCCTCGAGGATAAGTGCAAGAATCGAAAATACAAGCATAGGAATTGGGCACTTTGCAAGAGCAAAGATTGCGTTTAAGATTGCATATACAAATAGCAGACCAAAGATTCCTACAAGTGCGTATAAAATCATTGCGGTGTCTACTTCATAGTAGCCATACATCTTTAAGGTGTTAAACGCTTTGATGACCATAGAACTAAACTTGCTAAGCGAAAGGCTGTATAGTGGCTGAGAAAGACCAGTTAACTGTGCAAAATCAAAGTGAGAGATAGATTCGCTAGGTAAAATTGGTGTTCCAAAGGTCGCATATGGAAGGAAATAAGCTGCCACAGTTGCAAGAGAAGCAAGAATAGAAAGAATCCAGATGACTGGGTTTACTTTTCTCTTATACTTCGGATCAATCTGTCGAGTGTTCTGCTGATAAATAGGCTGCTCATATGTTGGCTGCTGATAAGCATTCTCTTGATAAGTAGGCTGCGTGTAAACAGGCTGTTCATAAACAGGTGTTGGATTTGGATTTTGAACCATAGAATTCTGTACATAGACTGGTTCAACAACTGGAGCAGGCTCAACAGCTGGAGCAGGCTCAACAGCTGGAGTTGGCTCAACAGCTGGAGCTGGTTCAACAACTGGAGTAGGCTCAACAGCTGGAGTTGGTTCAACAGCTGGAGTTGGTTCAGCAACTGGAGTAGGTTCAGCAACAGGAGCTGGTTCAGCAGCTGGTGCTACCTCAACGACAGCAGGAGCAGGCTGAGCTAAACGAGTGCCACATGCTCCGCAAAAAACGGCACCGTCTGGAATCTGGGTGCCACAATTAGGACAAAACATAGGATATCCCCCTTCAAATATAGTATCTTTTGCTTAATATTCTACTATATCTAGGGATTGAATACTAGAAAAAGTATTTCGGAGTTACGAAAAATTTAGACGATTGGTAAGTGCTGATAAATGTTGGGCAACTTTGGAACGTGTGATGAATTTTCCCGTAGTTTACCTCTTTTGGCAAAAAGATAATTTTACATAGAGGTATTTTTTTGCTGGCATTTTGGGGATTACCTCTTACTTAGGGTTTTGCTTTCAACGAGAGAGGTAAATATTCTCTTACATTTTCACAATTACCTCTGTGCTAATTATTGAATTGATTTCGAGAGGTATTTTGTGACAACAAATGCCTCTCAACGATTTATTTTTTTCGAGATAAGAGGTAAAGTGCTAAAAATGATTTAGAAATTACCTCTTCACACTGCATAAATACTTACTCGTAGAGGTAAAGCAAAAAAATCAGTCAGAAAAATACCTCGTCCAATAGTGCAGATTGCCAACTAAAGAGGTAATCTCATCAACACGTGCGAAATAATACCTCTAGGCATGGAATAATTGTGGTCTATAGAGGTAATATCACCAGAGGTTAGAGGAATATCACCAGCGAGAGAAAATTTACCACCCGGCATACGCTCTTGATACAACTATTTTCCTAGAAAATCTATCGTATGTTTTGGTAGTGAAATATTGGACGATTTGGTATAATAGAAAAGATAAACGGAGTATATAATTTAGGAGGTTTTACATGGAAACAAAGGCTTTTAAAAACATCACTTTGTCTCGTCTTGGTATGGGAAATATGCGTCTTCCTGTCGGCGCAGGTGGAGATAAGGATATCGATTATGCAAAGGCAAAAGAGATTATCGATTATGGAATGGCGAACGGAATCAACTACTATGATACAGCCTATGTATATCATGGCGGAGAGTCAGAGCGCTTTGTAGGTAAAGCCTTTGAAGGATATGATCGTGACAGCTATTGCCTTGCAACAAAATTTAACTATGCTGCAAATCCAGACTATAAGGCTGTTTTCGAGGAGCAGTTAGAAAAGCTTCAGACGGACCATATTGATTTTTATCTGTTGCATGCGGTTATGAATGCAAATGCAGACAATTACTTAAACTGCGGTTGTATTGATTACTTTTTAGAGCAGCAGAAGGCAGGCCGTATCACCTATCTTGGCTTCTCTTCTCATGCAGACCCAGAGGTGCTCGAGAAATTTGCAAGCCATCACCAGTGGGATTTTGCACAGATTCAGCTGAACTATTTTGACTGGATGTATGGAAGCACGCAGGAAGAATATAGAATTTTAAAGGAGCGTAATATCCCTATCGTAGTTATGGAGCCAGTGCGCGGCGGCCGTCTTGCGGACCTTACTCCAGACACCAACAAAATGCTTAAGGAAGCTCATCCAGACTGGAGCATCGCTTCTTGGGCGCTTCGCTTTGTCAGAACACTTGATCAGGTTCAGGTAATTCTTTCTGGTATGAGTACGATTGATCAGATTAAGGATAATGTGGCAACCTTTAATGACCTTGAGCCTCTTTCAAAAGAGGATCAGGAGCTTTTGTTTAAGGTATGTGAGAAATTCCATAGCAAGCTTGTTGTTCCTTGTACTGCATGCCGCTACTGTACTGAAGACTGTCCTATGAGCATCAATATTCCAGAATGGCTGAAGCTTTACAATGAGTATAAGACCGACGGCATCTGGCCTCTTAAGGGAAAGAAGGATCATGTGGACTCGGTAGGAAAGCCTGCAGACTGTATTGCATGTGGTGCATGTATGGGCCACTGCCCTCAGGGAATTTCCATTCCAGATCATATGAGTGAGTTAGCAGAGGCTATCAAGGGCTTAGAATAAAATAGTATTTTATAAACGAGGAGAAATAACAATGAGTGAATACACAATCAACACACAGTGTGTTCAGGGCGGATACACCCCTGGAAATGGTGAGCCAAGACAGATTCCTATTATTCAGTCTACCACCTTCAAATACGCAACCAGCGAAGATATGGGAAAGCTGTTTGATTTGGAGGCAGATGGATATTTCTATTCAAGACTTGCGAATCCAACGAACGATTACGTAGCAAAAAAGATTTGCGAATTAGAGGGTGGAAGCGCAGCGATGCTGACCGGATCCGGACAGTCTGCGAATTTCTTTGCACTCTTTAACATTTGCGAGAGCGGAAGTCATATTGTGGCTTCATCATCGATCTATGGTGGAACCTTCAACCTGATTGATGTCACCATGAGAAAGATGGGAATTGATGTTACTTTCGTTGCTCCAACGGCTAGCGAAGAAGAATTAAATGCTGCTTTTAAAGAAAATACTCGTGCAATGTTTGGTGAGACCATCGCAAACCCAGCGCTTACGGTTTTGGATATTGAGAAGTTTGCAAAGGTTGCTCATGCACACGGTGTACCTCTGATTGTGGATAATACCTTCCCAACTCCAGTAAACTGCAGACCAATTGAATGGGGCGCAGATATTGTTACCCACTCTACCACCAAGTATATGGACGGGCATGGGGCTGCAATCGGTGGAGCAATCGTAGATGCTGGAAAGTTCGACTGGATGGCACATGCAGATAAGTTCCCTGGACTTTGTACACCAGATGATTCATATCATGGAATCACCTACGCCGAAAAATTTGGCAAGGAAGGTGCCTATATCACGAAGGCTACCGCACAGCTGATGAGAGACTTTGGATGTGTACAGTCGCCACAGAGTGCATTTATCTTAAATCTTGGTCTTGAGTCTTTACATGTTCGCATGCCTCGTCATGTGGAGAATGGACAGGCGGTTGCGGAATTCCTTGAGAAGCATCCAAAGGTAACAAAGGTAAATTATTCAGGTCTTCCATCAGATCCATATTACGAAGTTGCTCAGAAGTATCTTCCAAACGGTGGATGCGGAGTGGTTTCCTTCGAGTTAGAGGGTGGACGTGCAGCTGCTGAGAAGTTTATGAAGAATTTAAAGCTTGCTGCAATTGAGACTCATGTGGCAGATGCAAGAACTTGTTGCTTAAATCCAGCAACATCAACACACCGTCAGATGTCAGATGAACAGTTAAAGGAGGCTGGCGTACCAGCTGGACTTGTTCGTATGTCCTGCGGTCTTGAGGACAAGAAGGATTTGATTGCGGACTTAGAGCAGGCGCTTGCTGCAATTTAATTTGCTACTGATTAAATTCAAATGCTAAGGATAGACGCTTTTGGGCGTCTAACCTTATTTATAGGGGGAATAAGATGTCAAACGTAATTAAAAATCCAATTATTCCGGGCTTTTATCCGGATCCATCGATTTGTAGAGTTGGGGATGATTATTATATCGTATGCTCAAGCTTTGAGGCATATCCTGGAATTCCAATTTTTTACAGCAAAGACCTGGCAAACTGGGAGCAGATTGGCCATGTCATGAGCAAGGAAAATGGCTTTCACGTAGATACCAACAGCTGGGCAGGCGGCGTTATGGCTCCTACCATTCGCTATAATAATGGAACTTACTATGTGATGAACTGTAATTTTGCTGACAAGGGAAATTTCATTGTTACCGCAACAAATCCAGCTGGACCATGGTCTGAGCCAGTATGGCTGGATGATGTTCCAGGAATCGATGCATCGCTGTTTTTTGATGATGATGGCAGCTGTTATGTGATCGGAACAGGAGATGTCGTAAAGCGTGCTGATGGAACTATGGATCGCGGTATTTGGGCGGCGAAATATGATATTGAAAACTTTAAGTTAATTAGTGAGCCAGTCGCAATTTGGGACAGCGCTCTTCGTGTTGCAACCTCACCTGAGGCACCACATCTGTACCACATTGGAGAGTATTATTATCTCATGATTGCAGAGGCAGGAACAGAGCATTATCATGCTGTTACCATTGCGCGCAGTAAGGATCTTTTCGGTTGGTACGAAGGAAACCCTGCAAACCCTGTAATGACACACCGCCATTTCGGGTTTGAATATCCAATCGGCAATGTGGGACATGCAGATTTCGTAGAGACACCAGAAGGAAACTGGTATGCGGTAATGCTAGCATCAAGAACCATTGATGGAGTTCACAAAAACTTTGGCCGTGAGACCTTTATCTGCCCAGTATTATGGGAACGTGGCTGGCCAATCTTCTCGCCACGCACAGGAAAAATGGAATTTGAGTATCCAGCAGATGAGCATCTTCCATGGACTCCAGTCAAGGAGGAAGATGCTCGCAATGACTTTGATGGAGATTTATCAGATTTCTATTGGACTTGGTGGGGAACTCCATATCAGGATTTCTACCGTTTGGCAGACAGCAAGCTCTATTTAAAATGCTTAAAGCACAAGATTTCAGAAGAAATCAGACCTTTTGGTTATGAGCCAATCAAGGATAACTGTATGAGTCTTCTTGGAAGAAGACAGCGTCATGTAAATTTTGATGTAGAGACAAAGATGAGCTTTACTCCAGATGGAATGGAATCTGCTGGATTTGTAATCATGCAGGCAAGCTGCCATCAGTATGTTCTTCAGAGAACTCTTGTTGATGGAAAGTGCATGTTACAGCTTTTATTAAACGTATCTGTTTCTGAGGGCTTACCTTGGCTCCCTGATTATAAGTGCACTATTGATTCGAAGAAGATTGCAGAAGTGCCATTTGAGGGAGATGTGATTCTTAAGCTTGAGGCACGAGGCAATGACTATACCTTCTACTATGGTGCGGATGAAGCAAATCTATCCGTATTAGGAAAAGGGGATGGAAAGCTGATTAATCCTGAAGAGTTAGGACCAATGGCAGGAACCTTGGTTGCTGTGTTTGCGTCTGGTAACGGAAGCGACACAGACAAGGAAGCTGCTTTTGAATACTTTGAGTACAAGGCACTCTAATAGAATATACAGCGCCCAGAGCATTACGCTCTGGGCGTTTTGTTATGGCGACAAGGAAAATCGACTGCATGCCTGCATGCAAGGAGATTTGACGACCGCTAATCAGGGCGAAACTCGTTTCGCACATGTTATGGCGACAAGGAAAATCGACTGCATGCTTGCATGCAAGGAGATTTCACGACCGCTAATCAGGGCGAAACACGCAAAGCGTGTTTCGCCTCTGTCTATCGAGTGCCTCGTCCAAAGCCACCCATACCAGCAGCTTTTCCGTAGAGGGAGGAGTCGAGTTGGATGGTGGTGGATTCGGATCCAATGGTGAGGGTGTAGGTATTTCCTACAGCAAGCTTGGGGCTGCAAATCTGAATGCAGTTGTATCCCTTGATTGCGGTGTGGGTAAGAAGTTCTTTTCCTTCGGAATTACTACAGGTGATGATATCGCCAGCGGAACCATTGGCAGAGAGTGTGTACAGAATTGCACAGGCTACGGAATCTTCACTGAACTGTTCAGCCATACTGCTGTAACCAATCGCAATCACGGTGCCACCGTTGATATATCCAGTGGTACCCCAGTCGATGGCGGCGTTTCCACCATTGGAAGGACCGTCTATCACAATTGAGCCTCCGTTGATGAACAGACGTCCATTGGAGTCGATGCCATCACCTTCTGAATTAATGTACAATGTTCCACCGTTGATGATAATGACATAACTGTCGTCACCGTCCATCATGCCACCGCCCTGCATATTCCCACGATTGCCGCCAAACTCTTTTCTGTTTTGAGAGGCATTATCGTCACTTGCATCGCCTGGCTTTTGAGGGATGTTGCTATCAGTGGTGTCCTCAGGTTTTTGAGGCATGTTGCTGCCAGTGGCGTCCTCAGGCTTTTGAGGCATGTTGCTGTCGGAAGACTGATTTGGCTGCTGTGGTCGTTCTCCATTTCCTGGATTGAAATCACCTGTGAAATCTGAGGTTTCCCCGCTTCCGCCAGCAGCATTGATGCCATCATCGGAGGCATTGATTGTAATATCTCCACCGTTGATGGTTACGCAGCTTCCCTCAAGACCTTCGTAACAATTCGTCACACAAATGCTTCCTTCATTGATATAGAGATTGTTTTCCGCGTGAATGGCGTCATCGCCTGCGCTGATTTCAAAGGAACCGCCGTCAATCTGACAGATATAGGCTGCATCCATGGCATCGCTCTTTGCATTGATTGAAAGATCGCAGGTGTAGATATAAAGGTATCCTTTTTCTGTGTCGTCCTCATCACCAGATACATGGATTCCGTCAGTACCAGAAGAGATACTGATCTTGTCCGAACTGGAGATGCGTACGGAATCGTTGGCAGCAAGTCCATGTCCCAGTGAGGAAATTGACAGGCTGCCGCCAGTTACGCGAAGATCGTCTTTTGATACGATTCCGTGGTCTGAGGAGGTTAAGGTGAGTGAGCCACTTCCGTTGATGGTAAGGTCACTCTTCGAAAAGATGGTTCCATCCACATTGATGTCCCCATCGGGAGTAAATTCGTCTGTGGTGGCAAGGATATTTTCACTGCCCTCGACAAGGGTTACAAAGACCTTGTCCGCTGATTTTGCATAGATGGCAGCAGAGTTTTTATTTGTGATGGATACCGAATCGAGAACGAGCTGGACCTTTGCGTCTTTGGTGTCTTCGGTAGCGACGACAATCTGTCCATCAGAGAGACTTCCTGTAAAAACATAGATGCCTTCTTTGGTAATTGTAATGGTATTGCCGCTGATAGAGATTGCAGAGGCGTCTGTGCCGTCTGCACACTTCGTGATTTTCGAGGAGTCATCGGAAAGATAAATATAGGCTGTGACCTCTGATTCTTCGTAGGTTCCCTCTAAATCGCGGGAGCTAAATTCTTCTAAGTACTGATATGGTCCAGCTGAATTAGACTCCAGCTCAGAAGACAGATTGGTGTCTTCTGAAGCGTTTGTACTGCCAGACTTTCCACAGGCTGAAACAGAGAGGGTTAGTGTGAGTGCAAGCCCAAGGGCAGCGAAGCGTTTGATATATTTCTTATAAGTCATAGGTGGTTGTCTCCTCTGTAGATATTGCGATTTCAAGGTTTCCGTTTCGCACGCGAAGGGCGTCAATAAAAGCTTTCTCCTGCGCCTCGTCCTTTAAAGTAATCTGATAAGTCAGCTTAAACATGCTGCCCATATTGGTCGACTTTACAGACAAAAGCTTGCAGTAGCCTGTGTACTGAGCAAAGATTTCATCGAAGAGGCCTGAGTAATTGAGGTCTTCAGGAATGCTAATGCGAAGCGCTTTTTTATCTGACTGCTTTGGTGCACCGAATTTGATTGCGTTCATAACTGCAAGCAGAATCGTGAGTACAATTGCAAATACAATTGCGTATGCCAGGTAGCCCATACCGCACATCAGACCGCAGGCCATAGCAAGGAAAATCATGCTGATTTCTTTTGCTGAGCCAGGGGCAGAACGGAAACGAACGAGAGAGAAGGCGCCTGCAACCGCAACACCTGCTCCGACATTTCCATTGACAACCATTATGACGACTGCAACAACAGCAGGGAGAATGGCAAGCGTCAGAGTAAAACTCTGCGTGCTTTTGTTTTGCAGGTTGTAGACAAAGGCAATGAAGATACCGAGAAGAATCGAAATGCCGAGGCATTCTAAAAACTGTGGGAGCGCAAATCCTGCGTTTGTTGTGGTTTCAAAAACACTGTTAAAAATTGAGTTAAGCATATTTTTTGTTTCCTCCTAAAATGATATTTGCTTCTGGGACAGAATCCTTTTGGCTGTCGAAAAGAAGCTGTTTATAAGCGGTTCCATATTTGGAAAATGAGGTTTTATACACCTCGAGATCTGAGAGCAGGGAGACCAGCCAAAGCGGAATTCCTGCGGCAACCTTGATTTCCATTAACACCTTGTCAGAATCAAGGACAGGTGTTCCGTAGACTCCTTTTTTGAGATCCAAATCGTAATCGCGCCAGAGAATGTTTTCATCGAAAGTGATGCGAAATTCATGGTCGTTTTTGGCATAGAATGCCTCGCGGTCGTAGGTCAATAGCACAGCCGGGGAAAGCCCTGCGTAGCGTTCAAAGGTATAATCTAGCTCGCGAAAAATCTGAGAGTCTTTCGGCAGCTGGCGCGTCCTAAGATAGTTTTGAAGTTCACAATCCCGAAGATCCTCGCGACGCTTGTATACGATATGTTTGTATTTTTTCTTAAGTTCCAGGAAAACCTTTGAGTTCTCATTGGCAACCCCATAGCTGCGCAGACGAAGCTTCTCTTTGTAGAGCGGTTTTTCGATAGATCTGCGCGCCAGAAGAAAATCTGGGGTATCAAAATAAAGACTTTGAATGGTGTTTTTTCCATGTGGGTCAGGATTCATATATGGAAGCATTGCCTTTTGTATAATGTCTCGCTGAGAACGGGTAAGCATAAATTTTACTTCATATCTTTTGAAGGTCATTTGATTTCCCATAAGCACACTCCTTTTGAATTTGATATAGGTATCTTAATGACTGAAACTTAAATAAACCTTAAAGGGAAATCATAAAGTGAAAGAAGAAGCGAAAAGGGAGAATCTTAAAGAAAAAGAGGCATCCATGTGCAAAAGAAAAGGCCCCGACAGCTGTCAGGGCCTTGATAAATAATCTGATGAAATTATAGAAGAATCGAAATGAGGATGGAATGTCCGTCTTCACTTTTGGCTGTAATTTTTCCTTTGTGAGCGACAACAATGGCCTGCACGATGGACAAGCCAATGCCGTGTCCTCCGGTTTTGGAGTTGCGAGAAGAATCTGAACGGTAAAAGCGTTCAAAAAATTCGTCTTTTTTGCCGATGGAGGTTTCTTCGTAGGTGTTCCAGATGAGAATCTGTCGACTGCGGCCACTTTGCTTAAGGGTAAGACGAATCCGTCCATTGGAATATTTTATGGCGTTATCCATCAGTAGGGATACCATCTGGCGAATTTGGCCTTCATCGCCGTGATAGGTCAAATTTTCATCAAGCTTTAAATCCAGCTGGAGATCCTTTGATTTTGCAACCGCAAGAAATGGTTCAACAGTATCGGCAACCGCATCGGACAGAGAAAAGTCTGTGTGATTAGATACCACATTTTCTTCGTCCATGCGCGAGAGCATAACCATTTTGTTAGTCAAATCTGTCAGACGGCTGACCTGATTTCGTATGCTCGTTGTCCATTCATCCTCCCCTTTTTCCATTTCGATAATTTCGGTGTTCGCATCGATGATGGTAAGCGGGGTTTTTAGTTCATGGCTGGCATCTGTGATGAAACGCTTCTGCTTGCGATAACTTTCTTCAATAGGGCGAATCATCCGCTTTGAGAAGAAAAGGACCAGCAAAAATACGAGAAGAAGTCCAGCGATACTTATGCTGATGCTTGCAATTAAAAACTGTCGGAAGGTGCGAAGCTCCTGATGGCAGTTTAAAAAGATATACATGGTCACAGGTGTTCCAGAAGAGGTTTTTGTTTCAACACTTGTGTATTTGTAGTCGTCATAAAAACCATCTGTTTTGCTGGCTGAGTAAAGCTTTTGAGCGACACTTTCTGCCTCCTGCGTTGAAATGGAGGCAATAAAATCAAGATGGCTTTCTGCGACAGTTCCGTCGGAAGAAATACTCACAGTAAAGTAGCGGGTATTAAATGGAGTTTCCTGGGAAAGCGTTTTGTAATCCTTTCGATTAAGCCCCTGTGAAGCAGCTTCCTTATTCGGTGGGAGCATCATGCTATCCTGTTTTTTGTCTGGCATAAAAATAGGGTTTTGAAATTCTGGCATTTGCCCATCAAAGGCGGCAATCAGGTTTAAGCGCTCGTTTGCGGAACGATTGATATTCACATAGTTTGCAATGTTGATGCCGAGCATAAGAACAAGCAGGACGATAAACATGGATGCCATTGCAATGATGATAAATCGGCGTCTGATTTTTTGAATCATTTATTTTCCTCCACTGAATAGCCAAGTCCTCTGGTTGCCTTAATGCTTACGTTCGCGCCCAGCGAGGTAAGCTTTTTTCTGATATATGAGATATATACCCAGACAACATTCTGCTCGGACTCGGTGTCATAACCCCAGATTTTGTCCATAAACTGTTCTACGGAAATGACCTGGCCCGGGTTTACAAGGAGCATTTCAAGCATCTGAAATTCCTTGCTGGCAAGTTTGATGGAAGCATCAGCGCAGGACAGGGTGTAGGTGGAACGGTTTAGGGAAAGATTTCCGAGGGTAAGAATCGCGTCGGTGGTATCTGCCTGTCGTCTGGTCATGGCACGGATACGTGCGAGCAGTTCCTTCATGGAGAAGGGCTTGGTGAGATAGTCATCTGCACCTGCATCGAGACCAGTAACTCTGTCATCGATTTCTGATTTGGCAGTTAGCATCAATATAGGAATGGTAATACCCATGGAACGTGCTTTTTTTAGCACGGTGATTCCATCCATTTTGGGCATCATAATATCGAGAATGGCACCATCATAGTTGCCAGCCTGAATATAATCGAGGGCTTCCTCGCCGTCGAAAACGGCATCTACCGAATAATTATTCTTTTTTAATATGGTTACAAGTGCATGGGAGAGCTCCTGCTCATCCTCGGCTAATAATAGTCTCATAGATGTCCTTTCTCTGAAGATAATCAGAAATCGATGGGGTATTGTTAATAGGATATGGTCTGTAATGGTACTCATAATATACAGACAAAGCCTTAAACAAACCTAAAAATATTATAACCTGTTTGCGCGAAAATCTGTAGCAAAATCCATGATTGGGCGAGAATCTATTGTGAAAAATGATGATAACATTCGCAGTCTTTTGCATAATTTTTGGAATTCAGTTTCTTGAAAAAAAAAGAAACTCGTGCTAATATTATTTAGTGCGCTAACTAATTGTGCAAAATTTGGAGTGATATATATGGATAACAAACATACAGAATTATTTGCAAATGCGCCTGTTCCAAAGGCTGTTTTTGGAAATGCAATTCCATCGATTATTTCGATGGTTATGATATTAATTTATAATCTTGCGGATACATTTTTTATTGGTCAAATTTCGTTCGTCGGACCAAAAGAAAAGGCACTCATGGTAGCGGCTGTTTCGATTGCGAGTCCGGCCTTTTTCCTGTTTATGGCAGTTGGAAATTTGTTTGGTGTCGGAGGTACATCATTAATTTCAAGAAGTCTTGGCGCAGGAGATCATTCCAAGGCGAAGCATGTATCTGCTTTCTGCTTTTGGACAGAAGTGATTATCGGTGTTATAGCAACTATTTGTTTAATTGCTTTTGCAAGACCAATCTGTTATACCATCGGTGCGAGTGAAGATACCATCGAATATGCGGTAGAATACATCACGATTCTTGCACTTTCGGTTCCTTGCATGGTTGTCGGAAACAGCTTTAGTAATATCATTCGTTCAGAGGGAAATCCAAAGGTGGCTATGTTTGGTACCATCTTGGGAAATGTAATCAATATTATTTTAGACCCTATTTTTATTTCAGGCTTTAAGATGGGCGTGCTCGGCGCTGCAGTTGCGACCGTGATTGGTAACTATGTTTCTGCAATTTTCTACATCCTTCATCTGGTATCAAAGCGTTCTATGCTTTCCATCAACCCAAAGAATTACGCGGTGAGCAATGGTGTTTGCTCAGGTGTTATGGCAATCGGAGTTCCAGCAGCCTTAAACAGCCTTTTGATGACTTTTTCAAACATCATCTTAAACAGCATTATGAAAAGCTACGATGATTTGGCAGTCGCGGGACTCGGCGTGGCAGCAAAGGTAAATTCGATTGTTGTTATGTTTATTTTAGGCTTTGGAATTGGAGTACAGCCGTTGCTGGGCTTTAACTTTGGAGCCCGCAATAAAAAGCGTTATATGGACTGCCTTAAGTTTTCGCTTTTGGTGGGATTCATCCTATCCTGCATTATGACAGTTATCTGCTATTGTGCAGCGGATCCTCTGGTGCATGCGTTCCTTAAGGACGAAGCGGCTTTTGACTTTGGATTTAAGATTTGCAGAATCTATATTTATGCTGGACCAGTGCTTGGATTTATGTTTATTTTCCAGAGTGCAATTCAGTCGACAGGAGCAGCTGTTCCTGCGCTGATATTGTCTGTATGTCGACAGGGATTAATATTAATTCCACTGATTTTTGTATTCAATTACATTTTCGCAGATCCTGTGAAGATGACGTTGGCAGTACCAGTGGCAGACTATTCTTCTACTGCAATCAGTGTGATATTATTTATATATGCCTTCCGCAAATACTTCTATAAGCAGGAGAAACTTTCGCGGGAAACCAATGAGTAAATATAAATTGTGAAAAAGTAAAAAGGAAAAGGGAACTTAGTAACAACACAGAAACTTATTTAACCATTGATTTGAATGAAAAGGATTGTTTTATGAAGGAATTTTTTGAAGAACGCTTCACTGGCGAGCGTGCATTGTTTAACGCAAAGGATATCAAGGTAACGAACTGTATTTTTGCAGACGGGGAGTCTCCATTTAAGGAGAGCCACAACATTGAGGCTGTAGAATCTGCCTTCCAGTGGAAATACCCATTCTGGTACTGCTCAGATATCAAGGTGACAAACTCCACCTTCTTTGAGATGGCGCGTGCAGGAATCTGGTATACCAACAATATTTCGCTGACTGACTGTCTCTATGAGGCACCAAAGGGCTTCCGCCGTTGTGACGGAGTGACTCTTAAAAACGTAGATTTCACCAACGCAGGTGAGACCATGTGGTTTAACAAAAATGTGCGTATGGAAAATGTAGTTGCAAACGGAACTTATTTTGCAATGGGCACCGAGAATATTTATGCTGACAATTTCCGTCTGGTAGGTGACTACTCGTTTGACGGATGCAAGAATATCGAAATCCACAATTCAAAGCTGCTCTGTAAGGATGCATTCTGGAACTGTGAAAATGTAACTGTTTATGATTCCTACATCTGTGGAGAGTATTTTGGTTGGAATTCTAAGAATGTCAAGCTTGTCAACTGTACTGTAGAAAGTCTTCAGGGCTTCTGCTACATGGACAATGTTGTGCTTGAAAACTGTAAGCTTTTAAACACAACCCTTTCTTTTGAGTTTTCAAAGGTGGATGCGGATGTCATCAGTGCAATTGATTCTGTAAAGAATCCATATGAGGGCTCTATTCGAGCAAAGGAAATTAAGGAACTGATTATGGAGGATACTCTTGTAGATCCTTCGAAAACCAAAATCGTAACTGAAAAATAGAAATGATGGATGCTGATTATGGCTTTGCTGTAATCAGCATTTAGAGTATTTATAAGGATTGGAGTAAGAAAATGGGAAAGTACAATTTTGATGAAATTGCCGACAGACGCGGTAGCGGCTGCTATAAATGGTCAGGCCCTGAGGACGAGATTCCTATGTGGATCGCGGATATGGATTTTATGGCTGCACCACCGATACGTGCGGCTTTACAAAGATCTGTGGACCACGGTGTGTTTGGCTATTTTGATCTCCCAGAAAGCTGGAATGAGGCCTATGTGAGCTGGTGGGACAAGCGCCATCATGTAAAGCTAAACGCGAAGGACCTTATTTTTGTAACTGGAATTGTTCCAGCAATTTCTTCTGCAGTCAGAAAACTGACCTATCCAGCGGAGAAGGTTCTGGTTCAGACCCCATGCTATAATATTTTCTTTAATTCGATTATTAACAACGGCAGATATGTTGTAGAAAATGAGCTGGTCTATGATGAGAATAGTAATACCTACAGCATTGACTGGAAACTGTTGGAGGAACAGCTTTCTGATCCACAGCTGACGCTGATGATTCTATGTAATCCTCATAATCCAATTGGTCAGATATGGGACAAAGAAACCCTGGCAAAAATTGGAGAGCTCTGTGAGAAGTATCATGTTATTGTCTTTTCCGATGAGATTCACTGCGACCTGACTGCACCAGGAACGGAATATGTTCCTTTCATTTCAGCTTCAGATACCTGCAGACGCATCAGTGTGACCGGCCTTGCACCAACCAAGACCTTTAATCTTGCGGGAATCAATACTGCAGCAGTCTATGCGGAGAATGAGGTACTGCATCACAAGATGTGGAGAGGATTAAACACGGATGAAGTTGCTGAACCAAATGCATTTGCAGTAGGTGCCACAGTGGCAGCTTTTACTGAGTGTGCGGATTGGTTAGACGAACTGCGCGAATATGTCTGGGCAAACAAGGACTGGTTTGTGGAAGCTCTTGCAAAGGAATGTCCAAAGATCAAGGTATACTCTGAACCAGCGACCTATCTGATGTGGTTAGACTGCTCTGCTGTGACAGACGACGCAGAGGCACTCTGTGCACATATGAAAGAAAAGCACGGCCTTTGGCTTGCAGCCGGTGGCGCGTATGGAAAGGGTGGAGAGAAGTTTATCCGCCTGAATGCGGCTACAAATCGCGCGACGATGGAAGAGGGCTTCAAGCGCTTTGTGGCAGCAGTAAAGTCGTTCAAATAAGCAAAAAAGGATAAGATATGGAATTACAACTTGCCCCGATGGAGGGAATTACAAGTCATATATACAGAGAGGCGCTGAATCGATATTTTCCAGGAATTGGAAGATACTACACTCCATTTATTTCTGCCTGCCATAATTTAAACTCCAAGCAGGACAGAGATGTTCATCCAAAGAACAATGAGGGAATGGTACTGGTGCCACAGCTGATGGCACATAAGGTGGAGGAAGTGCTCGAACTTCAGGCGCTTTTGAAGGAGAGATATGGCCATTCGGAAATCAATTTAAATCACGGCTGTCCATCAAAGACCGTAATTGGAAAAAATCATGGATCAGGTTTCTTGCGGGATGTGGAGAATATGGACCGCTATTTGGAGGAGCTGTTTGAAAAGGCAGACTTTCCAATTTCAGTGAAGACAAGAATCGGTGTGGAGGATGAGGCAGAATGGGACGCAATCCTTGCGGTATACAAAAAGTATCCGTTTTCTGAGCTGATTATTCATCCGCGTACCACGCGCGATTTTTATAGTGGCGCAATTCACTACGAGGCTTTTGAAAAGGGACTAGAAGAGCTTTCCTGTCCAGTCAGCTACAATGGAGACATCAATACACTTGAAGATTACATTCGAATTCGAAAGCGTTATCCAAAGCTGGAGAAGATTATGATTGGACGCGGTCTTTTAAAAAATCCGACACTCATCAATGCCATTGCTGCCTATGAGCAGTCTGGTGCGGTGGATTATCAGATGACGCATGAGGATTTTATGAACATGAAAGCCATGATGCAGCAGATTCGCGATACCATGCAAATTCTCTTTTCCGGAGATGCACATGTACTTGCACATTTGAAGGAATTATGGGGATATCTTTCTCTCTCCTTCCCGGAGAACAAAAAAGAGATAAAAATGCTCAAAAAAAGCCGAAATCTCGCGGAATATGATAAGGTCGTGCAGTTGCTTTTTGCGGGAAAATAGGATAAAATACTAGATTATATTTTAATAGGTAATTACAGAAAGGAGGAATCTGATATGGCTGATATTTCAATCGAAGAATTAGAGAAAATCGAAAAAGAATTTCGAAATGGTTCGATTGCAGTTTCTGCGACCAAGGAGTTTGCAGAACCAGAGGAATTGTATCAGGATTTGGTGGATATGATTCACCGCTATCACCCATCTGCAGATTTATCCTTGATTGAAAAGTCCTATCAGACAGCCTATAAGGCACATGAAGGACAGAAACGCAAGTCGGGTGAAGCCTATATTATTCATCCTCTCTGTGTGGCAAAAATTCTTGCTGAGCTTGAATTAGACAAGGAGACCATAGCAGCAGGTCTTTTGCATGATGTTCTCGAGGATACCATCATGACAGAGGAGGAAATGATTGCGGAGTTTGGCGAGGATGTATTTCAGCTGGTTGACGGTGTGACTAAGTTACAGCATCTGCATCTGACAGACCAGAATCTCGACCCAAACCAGAAGAACAAAGAGCGCCTGGAGATGCAGGCAGAGAATCTTCGTAAGATGTTTCTTGCAATGGCGAAGGATATCCGCGTTATCATGATTAAGCTTGCGGACCGCCTGCACAATATGCGTACCTTAAAATACCAGTCTGCTGAGGCTCAGCTTCGTATTGCGCGTGAGACGCAGGAAATTTACTGTCCAATCGCACAAAGACTTGGTATCAGCAAGATCAAGATTGAGCTGGATGACCTTGCTTTAAAATATATCAATCCGGAAGCTTACTACGATCTGGTGGAAAAGATTGCTCTGCGCAAGGATATCCGAGAGGACTATATTGCCGGACTTTCAGATATGGTAAAGAATCTGGTGACAGAGGCAGGAATCAAGGCAGAGGTATCTGGCCGTGCCAAGCATTTCTTCTCCATCTACAAAAAGATGGTGAACCAGAACAAAACCTTAGATCAGATTTATGATTTGTTTGCGGTTCGTGTGATTGTTGACAGCATCCGCGACTGTTATGCAGTTCTTGGTTTGATGCACGAAAAATTCAAGCCAATCCCAGGCCGCTTTAAAGATTATATCGCAATGCCAAAGCCAAATATGTACCAGTCTTTGCATACCACACTGATTGGACCAAGTGGTCAGCCGTTTGAAATTCAGATTCGAACCTTTGAGATGCATCGTACTGCGGAATATGGTATTGCTGCACATTGGAAATATAAAGAGATTAACAACGACACGGTGACCAATACCACCGTAACCGAGGAAGAAAAGTTAAGCTGGCTGCGACAGATTCTTGAGTGGCAGCAGGACATGTCAGACAACACAGAGTTTATGAACATCTTAAAGTCTGATTTGGATTTGTTTGCGGATACCGTATTCTGCTTTACGCCAACCGGTGACGTCAAGAATCTTCCACATGGTTCCACTCCAATCGATTTTGCATACAGCATTCATTCTGCAGTTGGAAACAAGATGATTGGTGCGAAGGTAAACGGTAAGCTGGTGCCAATTGATTACACCATTCAAAATGGTGATCAGCTTGAAGTTATCACATCGCAGAACTCAAGAGGTCCGAGCCGTGACTGGTTAAAGATTGTAAAGAGTACTCAGGCGAAGAATAAGATTAATCAGTGGTTTAAGAGCGAGCTCAAGGACGAAAACATCCAAAAGGGCCGAGAACTGATTTTGGCTTACGCAAAGTCAAAGGGAATCAATTTTGGAGAAATCAATAAGCCGGAATATCAGGAGAAAATCATGCACAAGTATGGTTTTCACGACTGGAATTCATGTCTTGCAACTGTTGGACATGGTGGCTTAAAGGAGAGCCAGATTGTCAACCGAATCTACGAGGAATATCAGAAGGATCACATTGTTCCTACGACGGATGAAGATATTCTTTCTGCTGTGGAAAGTGATAACGCAAAGCTGGCAAACAATCAGCAGCGCAAGGTTCATTCAAAGAGTGGAATTGTTGTCAAAGGTTTATATGATGTTGCAGTGCATTTCAGTAAGTGCTGCAGCCCAGTTCCAGGAGATGAGATTGTAGGGTTTGTCACCAGAGGACGAGGAATTTCAGTTCATCGTACGGACTGTATCAACCTTTTAAATCTTTCCGACATTGAGCGTGCTAGACTGATTGAGGCAGAGTGGGCAGCAGATGCCGTGAAGCAGGCTGGTACTTACTTTGCAGATATCAAGATTTTCTGCAGCGACCGTTCTGGCCTTTTGGTTGATATTTCAAAGGTATTTACGGAAAAGGGCGTAAACATCAGCGCCATCAATTCACGTACCAGCAAGCAGGGAATTGCTACAATAGAAGTTGCTTTTGAGACAAAGGGACGTGAGGAACTGCATTCACTTATTGAGAAATTAAAGCAGATTGACAGTGTTCTCGAAATTGAGAGAACGACCGGCTAATAGCAAAAGAAACAATCGGATATGCGTAGTGGCGTTTGCCTGCTACGCATGTTTGCGTCAGAGAGGTTTTCATGAAGATAGAACTTTATGTGGTAGGTCCAGTACAGACCAACTGCTATTTCATAATCAACGAATCAAATAATGAGATGATTATTTTGGATCCGGGCGCAAGTGCAGCCGCGCTCGCGAAAAAGATTGAAGAGGCGGGATATCAGCCAAAGGCAATATTAATCACCCACGGTCACTTTGACCACGCGGCAGCGGCAGAGGAGCTTGCAAAGCACTTTGCAATTCCAGTCTATGCGCACGAGGCCGAGCGCGAAACAATGGAAAAGCCATCGGTAAATTTAAGCTCGACTATGGGAGAGGCGCAGAGCTATCCTGTAGATGTTTATGTGAAGGATGAGCAGGAACTCGACCTTGCGGGAATGCACATCAGAGTATTATTTACCCCTGGTCATACCGCTGGAGGCTGCTGTTATTATTTCCCATATGAGGATGCACTCTTCTGCGGGGACACCCTGTTTTATGGCTCAGTTGGAAGAACTGATTTTCCAGGCGGAAGTATGTCGACACTGGTACGCGCTATCCGTGAAAAGCTGATGGTACTTCCGGAAAACACGGTTTGTTTCCCAGGACATGGGGATTCGACAACCATTGATGATGAGAGGATGAACAATCCATACCTATGATTTTAATATTATTTTCGAAACCAGAATTTGAATATGATATCCATTCCCTTGTGAAGGCTTTTTATCCAGAAGCAGAGATTAACATGTTTTATACCTGTGATCCAAATCTGGTAAAGGATGTCAATGTTGCGTGCACGCATCATGAGCTTGGAGAAAAGCTCGATGCGTTGAAGGCTGAGGCAGAGGCGATGCTTGAGGTGAACTATCTTGAGGATAAGACTCTGTTAACCTGGAATGAAACAAATTGTGTGGCTGCTGCGTTTGACAGCGATCGTGCAGTTCATAAGAATCTGGTAAAGCAGACTCTTTATGATTTGCTTTCCAAGGTGAGTGGCATTGTACTTCCATGGGGAACCTTAACTGGCATTCGCCCTACGAAAATTCCAATGAAGCTGATGGAAGAGGGCATGAACGAAGCTGAGACAAAGGCCTATATGAAGGAAACTTATCTTGCGACAGATGCGAAAATTGATATGTCGATTGAAATCGCAAAGCGCGAGGCGAAGTTGCTTGAAAAGATAGATTACGAGAGAGGCTACAGCCTTTACATTGGAATTCCGTTTTGCCCAACGACCTGCGCGTATTGCTCGTTCACCTCATATCCACTCAAGGTGTGGGCAGACCGTGTGGATGAGTATTTGGATGCGCTCGAAAAGGAGATTGATTTTACCGCAGAGCGTATGGCGGGGCGCCCGTTAAACTCCATCTATTTTGGAGGGGGCACACCATCGACCTTAGAGCCATATCAGCTGAAGCGTCTGATCAAAAAGGTGCAGAGCAGCTTTGATTTGTCTTCCTGCGTGGAATTTACCATTGAGGCTGGTCGTCCAGATTCTATCACCAGGGAAAAGCTTGAGGTAATGCATGAGATGGGGATTGACCGAATCTCTGTCAATCCACAGACAATGAAGCAGGCGACCTTGGATCTGATTGGACGACATCATACGGTAGAACAGACCATCGAAAGCTTTCAGCTGGCGAGAGAAGTGGGAATTGGCAACATCAATATGGATTTGATTGTGGGTCTTCCGGGCGAGAGCTTAGAGGATGTACGTCATACAATGGAAGAGGTAGTTGCCTTAAAACCTGACAACATTACAATCCATTCGCTGGCCGTAAAGAGGGCTGCGCGTATGACGATCTATAAGGACTATTATAAAGATATGGAAATGGTAAACACTGCAGAGCATATGGACCTTTGTGAGGACTATTGCAGAAGCATTGGACTGACTCCTTATTACCTCTATCGACAGAAGGGAATGGCAGGAAATATGGAGAATGTCGGCTATGCCAGCGAGGGCAAGGCAGGGGTTTACAATATCTTGATAATGGAGGAGAAACAGACTATAATGGCACTTGGCGCTGGAGCCACCACAAAGTTTGTGCTTCCGGAACTCAATCCAAATGGAACACATCGCATTGAGCGAGTGGAAAATGTGAAGGATGTGCGAAATTATTTAGAGCGCATCGACGAGATGATTGAAAGAAAACGCGTCCGCATGGACGAATTGGGAATATAAAACCTTTTTCAGATTTAATGTATCTATAGATTAGGAGGATATGAAAAAATGGCACTTAGTAAAAAGCCAGTCAATGGTATGAAGGATATTTTACCAGCAGAGATGGAAATCCGTGATTACGTGACAAATGTAATCAAGGAGACCTATCGAAGCTTTGGGTTTACACCTATTGAGACCCCTTGCATGGAAAATATTGCAAACCTTTCCAACAAGCAGGGCGGGGAAAATGAGAAGCTCATCTTTAAGGTATTAAAGAGAGGCGAAAAATTGAATCTTGAAACCGCAAAGGAAGAGGCCGATGTTGTAGATTTTGGTATGAGATACGACCTTACAGTTCCTCTTGCAAGATATTACTCAAATAACGCAAATGATCTTCCAAGCCCATTTAAGGCACTTCAGATGGGAAGTGTTTGGAGAGCAGACAGACCACAGCGTGGACGTTATCGTCAGTTCACCCAGTGTGACATTGATATCTTAGGTGAGCCAAGCAATCTTGCGGAGATTGAGTTAATCACTGCTACTACCACCACCATTGGACGTCTTGGCTTCAAGAATTTTGAAATCCGTATCAATGAGCGTCGTATCTTAAAGGCAATGGCTGCTTACTGCGGATTTGCTGAAGAAGACTATGACAGTGTATTTATCACCTTGGACAAGATGGATAAGATTGGCACTGAGGGAGTTGCCGCTGAACTTGCTGAAAATGGCTATGCAAAAGAGTCAATTGATAAGTATTTAAATCTCTTTACACTTCTTGAGAATAAGAAGGAAGTGGCTGATGGAGTAAGTTTCCTGGCAGAAACGCTTGGCGAGTATCTTGATGCAGAGGTTGCAGCAAATATGACCGAAATTGCTGCAGCAGTCAATGCAACCAAGGGCGCTGAATTTACCCTTGTATTTGATCCAACCTTAGTTCGAGGAATGAGCTATTACACAGGAACCATCTTTGAGATTTCAATGCCTGAATTAGGTGCTGCCTGCGGTGGCGGTGGCCGTTACGATAAGATGATTGGTAAGTTCACAGGTCAGGATGTTCCAGCCTGCGGATTCTCAATCGGATTTGAAAGAATTATTCTTCTTCTGATGGAGAGCGGATTCAAGATTCCAGAGTCTCCAAAGAAGGTTGCTTACTTAGTCGAAAAGAAGTATCCGGCAGAGAAGCTGGTTGATGTCATGAAGCAGGCTTCGGAAGCTCGCGCAAATGGACAGCAGGTTCTTGTGGTTCGTATGAACAAGAACAAGAAGTTCCAGAAGGATCAGTTAAATACTCAGGGATACGAGGAGTTTGTTGAGTTTTATAATGATTAACAGGCAGATGATCCTGTAGGAGAGCAGGATGATATGCTTTTAAGGAGAGTATGAAGAAACATTCATGGATTAAAAAATTATTAATAGTTCTCTTTTTCGTATTGGTTATGGGGTTAACCTTTTATGCGGTTTTTTCCAATACTGATCCAAGAGAAGTGTGGGATGAAATGCTTCACATTTCACCGGCATTTATCGCGCTGATGCTTTTGTCAGCACTGGGATACGTTGGAACAGAGGGCTATAAGATTTGGCTTTTGATGGATGGGCGAAAGAAAATAAAGCATTACTTCCGCTGCTGTGGTTATGCGCTGATTGAGTTTTTTTACGGCGGAATTACACCATCTGCGTCCGGAGGACAGCCAATTCAGCTTCTTTATATGAAGCGAGATGGCTATAGCTTCACAAAGGGTTGCGCTGCTATGTGCTTTAATGCAGCATGTAATAAGGCTGTGTTAGCCATCTGTGGTCTTTTGATTTTACTGTTTGGTTATCATCCATTATTTCAAATTTTTGAGAACTATATTGGCTGGTATTTTCTTGGCTGGGGTCTGTTGATTGGCTGGACCATTCTGCTGACTCTGTTTATATTTAATCCAAACATTTGCCAGAAGGTTGTGCTTGGATTTGTCAGCTTTTTAGTGAAGATTAAGATCATTAAGAATCGTGAAAAAGTAGATGCGATGGTGATTTTGTTCTTTGATGCTTACCGTGACATCATTGTGATGGTAAAGAACAATATAGGCAAGGCAATCGCCGTTATGCTGCTTAGTTTTCTGCAGAGATTTTTCCTGCTGTTAGTTACTTACTGGGTATACCTGGGATTGGGTCTTCGCGGAAGCAGCTTTATTTACATTTTGTTTATTCAGTTGATTGTTGTTATTTCATCTGATATGATTCCGCTTCCAGGAGCACAGGGCATCTCAGAATATATTTATCATAAGGTATTTATCGGTGTGTTTGGAACCACCTATCTGATGACCTCCATGTGTGCTTCAAGAGCGGTGAACTTCTATTTCATCATCTTTTTAGGACTGCTTGTGGTAATCCTTCGCAACTTTATTTTTCGAAGGAATCATACCTCGCTGCATGAGGATGTATAGCAGTAATATAGGGCAAAAGAGTAAGCCTGTGATGACAGAAAGATACTAAGGTATGATTGAAAACACGCGGATTCCGTGATAGAATCTGTAAGGTTATAAAATAAAAGGAGACAAGACAATGACTCAGTCTAGAACACATACTTGTGGCGAACTTCGCATCGGCGATGCTGGCAAAAACGTGACCATTGTCGGATGGTTTGAAAACATCCGTAAGGTCAGCAAGAATTTAGGATTTTTAATTCTCCGTGATTTCTATGGCACTACTCAGGTAGTGATTGAAACCGAGGAGATGATGGCAGTAATTGATGAACTCAACAAGGAATCTACCATTCAGGTAATCGGAACTGTTCGCGAGCGTTCAAGCAAAAATGCAGAGCTTCCAACAGGTGAAATCGAAGTGGTTCCAGAAACCATCAATGTACTTGGAAAGTGCCGTTATAATGCACTTCCATTTGAAATTAATCAGTCAAAGGAAGCGGACGAAAATGCCCGCTTGAAATATCGTTATCTGGATCTTCGTAATCCAGAGGTAAAGAGCAAGATTGTTCTTCGCTCAAAGATTGTTGCTGAACTTCGTCAGAGAATGACCGAGGAAGGCTTTATGGAGATTACTACTCCAATCCTTACCTGTTCATCTCCAGAGGGTGCTCGTGATTATCTTGTACCAAGCCGTAATCACCCTGGAAAGTTCTATGCGCTTCCACAGGCACCACAGCAGTTCAAGCAGATTCTTATGGCATCTGGCTTCGATAAGTACTTCCAGGTAGCACCTTGCTTCAGAGATGAGGATGCAAGAGCAGACCGTTCTCCAGGTGAGTTCTATCAGTTAGATATGGAGATGTCTTTTGCATCTCAGGAAGATGTATTCGCTGTCATTGAGCGTGTGCTTCCTCCAGTATTTGCAGAGCACGGTGTATATCACAGCGCTTCTACAGCTCCATTTGTGCGCATTCCATATCTTGAGGCAATGGACAAGTACGGATCAGATAAGCCTGACCTTCGTATCGACTTAGTACTTCAGGATGCAACTGAGCTTATGAGCGGCATTGGATTTGGACCATTCGAGGGCAATGTTGTTAAGGCTATCGTTTGTGATGGATATACTGGAACCCGTAAGCAGATTGATGCTATGTGCGCAGAGGTTGAGATGACCACTGCACAGAAGGCATACTGGTTCCGTTTAGATGAAAATGGAGAAATCGTTGGTGGAATTGCTAAGTTCCTTCAGGATAAGAAGGACGAGGTGATCGCACAGTTAGGACTTAAGCCAGGTGACTTTGTTGGTCTTACCGCTGGCAAGCTACTTACCGCACAGAAGACTGCTGGTGTTCTTCGTAAGTTACTCGGTGCTGCCTGCGAAAACCATATGAAGAAGGATGTTTATGAGTTCTGCTGGATCGTTGACTTCCCAATGTACGAAATTGGCGAGGAGAGCGGCGAGCTTGAATTCTGCCACAACCCATTCTCTATGCCTCAGGGCGGAATGGAAGCATTAAAGACAATGGAGCCACTTGATATCCTTGCATATCAGTATGACCTTGTAGTCAACGGCGTTGAGCTTTCTTCAGGCGCTGTTCGTAACCATGATCCAGAGATTATGATTGAAGCCTTCAAGCTTGTTGGTCTTGGTGAGGATGATGTAAAGGCAAAATTCCCAGCAATGTACAATGCATTCTGCTATGGGGCTCCACCACACGCTGGTATTGCACCGGGTGTAGACCGTATGGTAATGCTCATTTGTGGAGAGGAATCCATCCGTGAGATTATTCCATTCCCAATGAACAAGAATGCAATGGATGTTATGATGGGTTCTCCTGCAACGGTAGAGCAGAAACAGCTTGACGATGTTCATATCGCAATTGTAGCCCCAGAGAACCAGGGGGACGGGGTTGAGGGTTCAAAATAGGAATTCCAATCCACAGATAATAAATCAAATATGAAATGCAGAATCTGCATGGAAAAGGCCTGGATGAAAGTCCAGGCTTTTCTGTTGCTCTTTTTAATTATTTTTGCGCAACCGATTGCAAAACGAAATTAAGTGTGATACTTTTTAAAAGAAATGTAAAAAATTGACAAGGGGAATGGTCATGAATTATACATTAGACGACATTGCAAGAGAGCTTGGAATGAGCAAAACAACCGTTTCACGTGCAATTTCTGGAAAGGGAAGAATTAGTGAGGCGACCAGGCTTAAGGTTGCAGAATTTACCAAAAGCATAAATTATACACCCAGCGCTGTGGCAAGAGGACTTGCGACCAATAAAACCTTTAATTTGGGGTTAGTGTTCTCACAGGACTCATCACTAAATGAGATTCCTTTCTTCCGTGACATTTTGATGGGAGTCAGCGAAACTGCTCTTGGCTTTGATTATGATACACTTATCATTCTGGCGGATAATAACGATATCAGCGCTCTGCAGAGATCTGTGGAAAATAAAAAGGTGGATGGAATCATTGTGACCAGTTGTGTCAAAGATTCCAGAGTTATCGCCTATTTGAAGGATGTTGGAATGCCTTACATTGTCATTGGAAATCCGATGGATGAAGAGGTCTTATACGTTGATAATGACAACTGCTATGCGGCGCAGCGCATGATGGAAGCGCTTGCCAGTCAGAAGATGAGAAACTTTGCATTAATTGGTGGAAACGATACTTTGTATGTTACCCAGAGCCGTTTAGAGGGCTATCGAGAGGGCATTGTTCAGAGTAATTTAAAGGTGGATGAATCCTTAATCTATCTGAATATGCACAAGAGCGAACGCTTAGGAGCTGCAATCCGTAACATCCTAGATCATGATGTCGATTGTATTGTATGCATGGATGATGTGCTATGTAACAGCACCCTTGTATACCTGCAGACCATTGGCGTTTCGGTGCCACGTGATGTTAAGCTTGTGAGTTTCTATGATTCGAAGCTTTTGTCCAATCATAAGCCTAGTATCACAAGTCTCTCGTTTGATTCCAAGTACCTTGGAAGGCAGGCTGTTGAACTGATGATGCGCAACATTGATGGTAATGATGCGCAAAGTATGGTAAATTCGAACTACAATTTACAGATGAGAGACAGTACTCGATAACTAAATAGTAGAATGTGCACAAAAAACACCTCGGAAAATTAGCTAGACTGTCAGATTGACGGAAGTTTGCCGAGGTGTTATCTTTATCTTACAAGAACAACCGGTTGCGCAAAGGTGCAACGGATTGGGTAGTATTTAGATATTTGTGGAGGTACAAAACATGAAAAAGAAATTAATTGCGGCTTTACTTGCAGGCGCAATGGCACTCAGCCTTGTAGCTTGTGGCGGAGCAAAAGACACTGACAATGCAGACTCTGGTGAGAAGGAAGATGTAGTTCTTACCATGTGGGGAGCCGAAGAGGATCAGGATCTTCTTCGCAAGTTATCAGATGACTTTATCGAGTTACACAAGGATGAAGTAAATCTTACCATTAACCTTGGCGTTGAGTCTGAGTCAACTGCAAAGGACACCGTTCTTGCAGATGTTGAGGCCGCAGCAGATGTATATGCATTCGCAGATGATCAGTTAAAGGCATTAGTTGATGGAAATGCACTTCAGGCAATTGATGAAGTTGCTGATGCTCTTCAGATTGCTGGAAAGACTCTTGCAGATGTTAAGAGTGCAAACTCAGAGGGTTCTGTAAATGCTGCATCTTATGATGGAAAGTTATATGGTTTTCCAATGAGCGGTGGAAATGGATTCTTCTTATTCTATGATTCAACAAAGCTTTCAGCAGACGATGTTAAGACCTGGGACGGCTTACTTGCAGCAGCTGATCAGGCTGGTTTAAAGGTTGGTATGACCTTAAACTCTGGATGGTACAATGCAGGCTTCTTCGTAGGAGCAGGTTTCTCAGCTGGTGAGGTTGATGCAGATGGAACTACTACCATTGATTGGAACAAAACCTCTTCTAAGGGAATCACAGGTGTTCAGGTTACTGAAGCAATGTTAGCAATCGCTGGAAATTCTGCCTTCCAGGCTATCCCAGATGGTGAAATCTCTGGTACAATTGCAGCAGGTGGTCTTTGCGCAGTCATTTCAGGAACCTGGGATGCTGAGGCAGCACAGACCGCTTTTGGCGAGGGATATGATGCAACTGTTCTTCCTACTTTCGTAGCTGGTGGACAGGAATGCCAGCAGGCTGACTACGCTGGATTTAAGCTTGTAGGTGTTAACCCATACAGCAAGAATGTTGGTTGGGCAGCATTACTTGCAGAATACATCACAAACGAAGAAGCTCAGGCAGCTCGTTTCGTTGCACGTCAGAGCTTACCTACCAATAATGTTGCAGCTTCTGTTCCAGAAATTAGCGACAACAAGGCTCTTGCAGCAATTATGGCACAGGATGCATTTGGTGTTCCTCAGACCGTAGGTGAAAAATTCTGGGATCCAACCAAGACCTTTGGTGAGAATATCGCTCAGGGAACCTGGAAAGTTGGGGATGAGGAGAAAATTCAGGAGGCGCTTGATACACTTGTAACAGGTGTTACAGCTCCTATTGGACAGTAAACATTTTTAGTGAGAGGTCCATATTTCGGTATGGACCTCATTTTTTTGAGAAACGATTGATGAGGCAACTATGATTAAGAAATTGAAAGACTTTGGGAATGCACTGGCTCACGGAGATATCTGTGTAAAATTAACCGTATTATGGTGGGGCCTGGGCTTTGCAAGAAGAAAACAATTCATTAAGGCATTACTGATGACAATACTTGAGGCGGCTGTGATTGCATTTACAGTATTAGTTTCGGTGCAATATGTACCTAAATTTGGGTCTCTTGGAACAATTAGGGCAGAGAAGGTTTTCAATCCAAAAACCTTGAAGAATGAATGGAATAATTTTGACAACTCTTTCATGATTCTTTTGATGAGCTTGTTTAGTTTTATCGTTTGGATTGTCGGAATTGCAATTCTTATCAATTCTGTTGTTGGAAGTTACAAGTTACAGCTGAAGGCTAAGGCCGGGGAGCACATCAATTCCTTCAGGGAGGATCTCAAGGAATTAATCGATGAGAAGTTTCCTGTGACAATGCTGAGTCTGCCAGCCATCGGAGTAATCATATTTACAGTAATTCCAATTCTGTTTCTGATATTTGTTGCATTTACTAACTACGATCAAAATCATTATCCACCGGGAGAATTGTTTACCTGGGTTGGCTTAAGAAACTTTATTGCCCTGTTTGGTGGAAGTGGAATTACATCGACCTTTGGATATTCCTTCATCCGCGTTTTGGGATGGACATTAATTTGGGCAGTATTTGCAACGATTACAACTTATTTTGGCGGTATTATACTTGCACTTCTTTTAAATTCGAAGTACACGATTGCCCCAAAGATTTGGAGATTACTCTTCGTAATCACCATCGCGGTTCCTCAGTTCGTATCTCTTCTTTTGGTAAGAAGTATGTTCGCGAACAATGGCATTGTGAATCATTTCTTTGAAGTATGGGGAGTCACTGGATGGCTGAGGGATATCGGCGCAATTAGTACCAGTTACATTCCGTTTTTATCAGCACCAGGCTGGGCTCATGTGATGATCATACTGATCAATATCTGGGTAGGTGTTCCGTATCAGATGCTGATTGCAACTGGAATTTTGATGAATATTCCAACAGACCAGTTAGAGTCAGCAAAAATTGATGGAGCAAGCAAGTGGCAGCAGTTTGTACATATCACAATGCCATATGTTTTCTTCATCACTGGTCCAACACTGGTAACCGACTTCGTAAAGAACATTAATAACTTTAATGTTATTTTCCTGCTCACTCAAAATGTGTATACCACCACAGATCAGAAACTTGCAAATTCCAATGCAAAGGAAGTGGATTTGCTTGTAACCTGGTTATTCTCTTTGACGCAGGATTATTACAACTACAAGATGGCAGCGACCATTGGTATCGTGGTATTTATTGTCTGCGCATTAATCACACTGCTGTCATTTAACTTCTTAATTAAGGGTGACAAGGAAGGAGTATATAACTAATGGAAAAGAATAAAACTCCGAACAAGATGACACCTAAGAAAGTGTCGAAATATGTGGGACATAATCTGGTGTTGCTGATCCTTGCAGTCATCTGGCTGATTCCAATCATCTGGCTGATTTGTACCTCGTTTAGCACTTACAGTGGTATGAATACCAGCACCTTCTTTCCAAAGGAGTGGGGAATCAAGCACTATGTTTTATTATTTACACAGAATTCAGTAAATCAGTTTCCGACCTGGTTTATGAACACCTTAAAGATTGCGATTTTTACAAGTGTAATCAGTACCGCACTTGTGATTATGACCGCTTATGCGCTTAGTTTTGGAAAGATGAAATGGCGAAAAGCAGTTATGAACTTTGGAGTAATGCTGGGGCTGATTCCGGGTACCCTTTCCATGATCGCAACCTACTTCATTTTGAAGTATTTTGGACTGACAAACAGCCATATCGGTCTGATTATGGTTTACTCTGGATCCGCAGGACTTGGATATTTGATTTGCAAAGGTTTTTTTGATACTGTTCCAAGATCCTTATGCGAAGCAGCGCGTATAGATGGATGTTCAGAGGCACGTACATTTTTTAAGATTATTATTCCAATGTCAAAACCAATTATTGTATACACAGTCATTTCTTCGTTCATGGTTCCATGGATGGACTTCGTGTTTGCAAAGCTGATTTTGAACGCAGGTGTATCAAAGTATTACACCGTTGCAATTGGATTATACAAGATGCTCGACAAGAGTCTGATTAACTCATATTTTACAATCTTCTGCTGCGGTGGTGTGATTGTATCAATTCCAATCAGCATTCTTTTCTACATTATGCAGAAATTCTATGTGGAAGGAATTACTGGTGGAGCTGTTAAGGGCTAAATTTCATACACTCAATAAGGAAAAACTAACATGGACAAATTTGTAGTAAATATTATTCATCGCCCAGAAATGGTTCCAGAGTATTCTGCGACTGTTACTGGACATGGAAAAGAAGAGGATATCGGGGACAAGGCGCTTTTGACAGAATCCCTTGATATCTTTAAGACGCAGCAGGAATGCGCACATAAGAACGGATTAAAGACCACCATTCAGATGACCTACGCTTCTCTCTTTAATGAGGAAGCAGTAGCAATTGCAAAGGAACATCATAAGAAGTACGGTGACGAGATTGCACTGACTCTTTTAGGTCTTCCTTGTGAGCAGTTCCGCGAGAAGTATAAGACAAAAGATTTTTGTATATGGATGTTCTCCATGGAGGACAAGATTGCAATCGTTAACGATGTGTTTGAGAAATTCTATGAGATCTTTGGATTTTATCCTGAGTCAACTGGTTCTTACTACATGGACGCAGAGTTAACCAATTATATTAAAGAAAAATATCCTACTGTAAAATGTGCAGTAGCAACCTGTTGGGAGGAAGGACCAAAGGCATATCACACCTGTAACAACAGCTGGTACACCTTTATGGATGGCGGCCCATGGGCACCATGGATTCCTTCCAAGCAGAACACTCACGCTCCAGCTGCAAACGCTGCTGAGGACAGTGGCATCGTAGCAATCCCCCATCTTTCAAGAGATTTGATTGCATGCTACGATGGAAATGGATCTAACTTTGGAACCCATCCACAGAATGTACTCCGTGGAATGATTTATGACAGCAAGACCTGGGATTTCCCATATCTATACAACTTAATTGACCAGTATCGCTATCTTGAGAAATTCAACAATGGCTACGCTTACAACATGATGTTTGTAGGACCAGGCTGGATGAATAAGATGGGCCGCTGGGAAGCGCCTTATGAGCTTTTGCTAAAGTCTTACGAGGAAGGCTGCGCATATTATGGAAAGTTAAAGAAGGAAGGTCAGCTTGTGGATATGACCATGGCTGAGTTTGCGGATTACTATCGCGAGAAGAAGGGCGTAAACGCTGGCAACTATAATGAGCCAGAATGTGCTCTCTGGAGAGATATTTTATATGGATCAGACAAGCAGCTCTTCTGGTATGCAGACCCATATCTTCGTGCCTGTGTCAACATGGACCAGGGCGGTGCAATTGTAGACTTACGTCCTTATGTGGCTAAGCTGAACTGGCCAGTTGGAATTGGAACTCCTCATATTCAGGATGCTTCTTATCCATTCCTGATTCAGGAAAAGTACAGAGCTGGATATTTCACCCATTATGCAGGTGAGGGAACTGTTCGTTCGGCAAAAATCTGCCACAATGGTGAGGAAGTTGATTTATGTCTCTGCAGAACCAAAGCCCACTTCTCACAGGATGGAAAGAAGCGTATGCTTACGCTTGATCCAGTGGAGATTGAGTTTAGAGACTGCACTGTTACCATTGAAAGTGTAATCACTTTTGAAGAGGGAAGCAGCAATATCAGAATTGACCGTAACATTCTTAGTGTATCTGACCCTGATGCAGAAATCACCATCAACGAGTATATGGTTGGCTGCTACGGAACCACAGAATACACTGAGGATATGAGCTCGCTGACCTTGAAACTTGAGGGAACAGAAGTAACTGAGATTCCATATGAGTACAAGTGCCGTGAAGCGTACTTAGAGGGTGCAGACAAGGCAAGCTGTAAAGTGCCTCCGATTGATACCCTTGTATCAATGACCTGCGAAGGAAGAAACAAAACCGGTTATATCAGAGAAGGTTATGCCTTCAGTCCAATGTTTACCATTGGTTATACTGGAAGCATCAAGGATAAGGAGGTATTTACCACATGGCTCAATCTGGAAAAGGCAAATTAAATTTCCGCTGTCCTTCTTGCTTCAAGCGAGATTTGGACATTGACATGTTTTTCGATAAAGAAAAGAAGCAGTACTACTGTATCCGTTGCCAGTTCTTTGGAACAGAGGAAGAGGTTTTAGCAGAAAATGAGACAGTACGTACCAAGTACAAGGATTACCTCAAGCGCTTCGAAAATTTCGAGGACTTTTCAAGGTAATATAACAACTATGAATACATAGAATGGCAGGCATAAATTGCCTGCTATTCTATGTTATGGCGACGAGGAGAATACTATGACAACTGAGTTTGTGAAGGGGATGGATTTATCCTCTCTTGATGAAGTAGAAAAATTCGGTGGAAAATTTTACGACAACGGAGCAAAGGGCGATGCAATGGAGATTTTAAAGGGCTATGGAATGAATCTGCTTCGTCTGCGTTTATGGAATCATCCCTATGACGATGAAGGAAACAGCTTTGGCGCAGGAACCTGCGATCTGGCAACAGTGATTCGTCTTGCAAAACGCGCAAAGAAACTGGAAATCGAGTGGTGCCTGGATTTGCATTATTCTGACTTTTGGACTGATCCAGGGAAGCAGAGAATTCCTCGTGCCTGGGCAAATAAGAACGAAAAAGAGCTGGAAGAAGCTGTGTATGAGTTTACCAAAGAATCGATTGAGACACTGGCGAAGGAAGGGGTAAGCCCGGATATGGTTGCAGTGGGAAATGAGATTACCAATGGTCTTTTATGGCCTTATGGACAAAAGCCTAACTGGGACAACATTACTTCCTTTATCAATGCAGGAATTGCAGCAGTAAGAGACTGTGATTCTACGATTCCAGTGATGATTCATCTGGACAATGGTGGTAATAACGAGATGTATCGCGACTGGTTTGACTCTTATTTTGCACATGGCGGAGCTGATTTTGAATATATGGGCTTAAGCTATTATCCTTTCTGGCATGGAAGCTTTGAAGATTTAAAGAACAACATGAATGATATGGCAAGAAGATATCAAAAGGACATGATTGTGGCCGAGGTTTCCTCGGGCTTTACCTTGGAGGATTATCAGACTTATGAGAAGCTTCCCAATGAAAGACGAAAGGGAATGGCGACAAAGCCAGAGCTAGCGGCAAAGGTTCCATATGATATGTCGAAGGAAGGGCAGAAGCTCTTCATGCAGGACCTCATGGAATTGGTGAAGAATATTGAAGGTGGAAGAGGCAAGGGCTTCATCTATTGGGAAGCAGCATGGATTCCAGTCCCAGGAAGCGAATGGGCGAGCGAGGCTGCTATCGAATATATGAAGGAAAAGGGGCCAGGCGGCAACGAGTGGGCGAATCAGGCATTGTTTGACTATGATGGAAACGCACTTCCTGCGCTTGGTGCAATTAGAGATTTCAAGTAGGTATCACAGATGAGAAGATTTTTGGGAGCGAGTATCTCGCAGTTGGGATTAAAGATTATCGCGACGATTTGCATGGTTTGCTATGTGATGAGCAAAAGCGTATTGCAAAGAGGCGTGCTGCATTTAGAAACCTATAATACCAGAACTTTGCTTGAGGCAATGTCTGGTGGAAGCAGTGTGATGGGAATTGCAACGCTTGCAATTATCATGGAGCTGCTCTCGGGTATGGCGTTGGCTTTATATGCGTTTTTGCTGGTAGAAGGCTTTGAGCATACTACTAAGTACGGGAGATATCTCGCGAATTTAATTACTTTTTCGGTGATATCCGAGGTCTTATATGATCTTGCGATGACTGGAAAGTGGTTTGATTTTTCCTCGCAAAATCCAATGTTTGGGCTGGTGGTATCATTAATTGTTCTTTATGGTATTCGACTGATTCAGAAGGATCACAAAAAACACCTGGTTTTCTGTATTGTTATGATTCTTGCAGGCTGTCTGTGGTGCTATCTTTTGAATGTGGAATTTGGCATATTCTGTGTCCTGATTTCAGCAGTGTTTTATCTGCTTCGTTTTAGCCATGGCTGGAGAATCTTTTGGACTACCGTCATTGGACTTCCATACATCACTGGCATTTTGGCGACCTATCCAATTTTCTGCTACAACGGGAAAAGAGGAAAAAAATACAACAAATATTTGTTTTATCTGATTTATCCTGTTGTGCTTGCAATTGCGTGCCTGATTCTTAATTTTACTGCAGGAACAAGCACACTGAAGAGCCTTGAGGAGAGAGTGGCAAATTCAAAAATTTATATAGAAAAGATTGATGGACTGTCGGAAGATTTCATCCGCGGAATGGATGTTTCAAGTGTCCTTTCAGAAGAAAAGAGTGGTGTCAGCTATCAGGACGAAGATGGAAATACACGAGATGTATTTGAAATTATGGAGGAAGCTGGTGTAAACTACGCGCGCATCCGCGTTTGGAATGATCCATATGATAAGGACGGAAACGGATATGGCGGCGGGAACAATGATGTGGCAACCGCAGTAGAACTTGGAAAACGCGCGACAAAACATCATATGGCTGTCAATGTTGATTTCCATTATTCTGATTTCTGGGCCGATCCATCCAAGCAAATGGCACCAAAGGCCTGGGCTCATCTGACCTTTGAGGATAAGACAAAGGCAATCTATGATTTCACCTACGAAAGCCTTGATAAGATGTTAGATGAAAAGATTGATGTGCAGATGGTTCAGATTGGAAACGAAATCAATCATGGATTAGCTGGAGAAACCGACTTTGAAAGAATCACAGCTTTGTTAAAATCAGCCTCCTCTGCTGTGCGTGATGTGGCAAAGGAACATAAAAAGGAAATCAAAATTGCGGTTCACTATACCGAAATTGACAATCCCGCAAACATCTTAAAAATTGCAGGAGATTTAGAAAAAGCAGAACTGGACTATGATGTATTTGGCGTGTCCTACTACACCTATTGGCATGGAAGTATGGAGAATTTGACTCAGGTATTAACGGATCTCAAGGAGCAGTACCAAAAAGATACCTGCGTTATGGAAACCTCTTACATGTTTACCGACGCTGATGCAGATGGTTCGGCGAATTCCGTGGATGCATCGAGTGCTCTTTACAATTACCCAGTCTCTGTGCAGGGGCAGGCAAATCTCGTGAGAGATGTGATGGCGCATGCAAACGAGGCGGGATCGCTTGGCATATTTTACTGGGAAGGCTGTTGGGTTGCCCCAAGTAGCAACTATGATGCCAACAAAAAAATCTATGAAGAAAATGGTTCTGGCTGGGCTTCATCCTATGCTGGAAGCTACGACAAGAACGATGCGGGAAAGTACTACGGCGGCTGTTCGTGGGATAACCAGGCAATGTTTGACTCCACGGGAAAGGCGCTTGCATCCTTAAATGTTTTTTCCTTTGTTGACTGTGGTGCGACGGGAGGAGAACTGGAGATTATCGCAATCCCGGATATTGAAATCGAAGTGCAAAAGGGAACTACACTTACTATGCCTACAGAGGTTGCTGCCATCTATAATGACAGCTCAAAGAAGGACGCGATTGCAGTTCGCTGGAATGCGGAAAAACTTGCTGAAATTGATACTTCAAAGGCTGGAGAATATACTGTTACCGGAACGACCGAGAGCGGGGAGAAGGTGCTTGCATACATCAAGGTTGCCAGCTTAAATGCAGTCAAAAACAGCAGCTTTGAGGATTCGGATATGTCTGTGTGGAGTGTGACTTCTACCACAGGAGAAGACCCGACCGATGTACAGAAGAAGGCGGCAGATGCGCATACCGCAGAAAAGTCTTTCCATTTCTGGAGCAAGAGTGCGCAGGATTTTCAGGTACAGCAGAACATTAGTGATCTTGCAGAAGGTACCTATTTTGCGGATGCCTTTATCCAGGGTGGAGATGTCGGAAGCACTGCGAATATTTATCTGTATGTGGTAATCACACATGCAAATGGAGCGAAAGAAGAATTAAAATCAGAAGCCGTTTTGTTGGATGGCTGGGTGAACTGGAAGAACCCTCGCATTGAGCACATTCAGATTCAAAGTGGTGACAGCGTTACCATTGGAATGAATGTCAGCTGCAAGGAAAAGGGCTGGGGCACTATCGATGATTTTGAATTTGCAATGGAGTAATTATGGAAAAACTTTTATATGGCGCAGCCTATTATGATGAATATATGCCTTATGACCGTGTTGAAAAGGACATGGAGATGATGGAAAAGGCAGGAATGAATGTGATTCGTATCGCAGAGTCTACCTGGAGCACCTGGGAGAAAAAGGAGGGTGAATTTGATTTTACCTCCCTTCACAGAATGCTTGATGCTGCAAAAAAACACAACATCAGCGTGATTGTTGGAACGCCAACCTATGCAATTCCAAGCTGGCTTGCGATGAAGGACGATACCATATTGGCGGTGACGCATGGAGGACCATGCCTCTATGGGCATCGACAGAATATGGATATTACAAATCCAGTCTATTTGAAGTATGCAAAGCGAATGATTGAAAAACTGATGGAAGAGGTGAAGGATGAGCCTCATGTCATTGGTTTTCAGATTGATAATGAAACCAAGGCTTACGATACCTGTGGACCACGTGCACAGAAGATGTTCGTGGAAGAGTTAAAGCAGATGTATCTAGACATCAATGAGTTCAACCATGAGTTTGGGTTAGACTACTGGAGTAACCGTGTGGATGACTGGGAATATTTTCCAGATGTGCGTGGCACTATCAATGGAAGTCTTGCTGCTGAGTATGCCAGATTCCAGCGTGATTTGGTTACAAAGTTTTTGGCCTGGCAGGAAGAGATTATGCGTCCATATGTGAGAGAAGATCAGTTTATCACGCATAACTTTGACTGTGAATGGGATGTGAGAAGAGGAGGCGTCAGCTATCAACCTGAGGTCAATCAGTTTGAGGCAGCAAAGTGCCTGACTGTCACAGGCTGTGATATTTATCATCCAAATGCACAGGATTTGACGGGCGCGGAAATTACTGTGCTTGGAAATATCTTCCGCGGATTAAAGCGGGACAACTATCTTGTACTCGAGACTGAGGCGCAGGGGAATCTTGGCTGGCTTCCGTATCCAAATCAGCTTCGACTTTGTGCATATGCGCATGTGGCAAATGGTGCAAACATGGTAGAGTACTGGCACTGGCATTCTATTCATAATGCGATTGAGAGCTATTGGAAGGGTGTTCTTTCACATGACCTAAAGGAAAATGAGACCTACCGCGACTGCTGTGTGGTTGGAAATGAATGGAAAGAAATTGGTGACCACCTTGTGAATTTAAAGAAGAAAAACAAGGTGGCAATTGTGATCGATAATGCTTCGCTGACTGGCTTAAAGCAGTTTCAGATGGAAAGCTGGGACGGACTTGGATACGCTCGCGTATATCGTATGCTCGCGGACAGCTTGTATGAGATGAACATCGAGTTTGATGTAATCCCCGCGGAAGAATCCTATTTGAAGGATTATGATGTGGTGATTCTTTCTGCGTTGTACAGTGCAAAGGTATCGTATCTGAATGCGGTAGATGAATATGTCAAAAATGGTGGAAATATTGTTGGAACCATTAAGACTGCTTTTTCGGATGAGCATATTAAAATCTATGCGGATACACAGCCATATATCTTGAACAAGGCGTTTGGAATTTCCTATGATTCGTTCACAGTTCCAAAGAATGTTTCAGTGTCCTATGGTGGTGCAACGGCAGAAGTATCTGAATGGATGGAGATGGTCAGTGCTCACACAGCGGAGGTGCTAAGCTATTATAATCATCCAGTTTGGAATAAATATGCTGCGGCAACCTGCAATCAGTATGGCAAAGGTCAGGCGATGTATCTGTCCTGCTATATGGAAAGGGCCGTTGTAAAAGAGCTTCTCAACGAATTTTTTGTTCGCGTTGACTTAAAGGAAGAAGCAAAGCTTTCATTTGTGGTAGGTTATCCTATTGTATTAAAGCAGGGCATCAATCAGTATGGCAAGCACATAGTTTATCTCATGAATTTTTCGGAGAAGGAGCAGGAGGTGAAACTTCCAGAAATTGAGGGTTCCTTTGAAGAAATACTCACTAGAAATCATTATGAGGGAAATGAAAGAATAGGTATTCCTGCATGGGATCTTGTGATTTTGGAATGCTGATGAACTAAGGGGACGGGGTTAGTGGTTCATTTTTGCGATGCAAAATGAACCACTAACTCCGTCCCCCTAGCTTACTATAGACTGCGCTCTGCGAGAGCAAGCGTGAATACAAATTCTGTTCCAGCACCTTCGGTGGAAATGCAGTCAATGTTCTGCTGATGTGCGGTGATGATCTCTTTTACAATTGCAAGGCCAAGGCCGACGCCACGCTTGTCGCGTCCTCGGGATGCATCTGTTTTGTAGAAGCGCTCCCAGATTTTTTTGACGGAGTCAGCCGGGATTCCGATGCCGTGATCCTTCACAGAAACGAAAACACGATCCTTTTTGATGGTGGTTTCGATTTTGATGGTTGAATCATGGTGTGAGAACTTGATCGCATTATCAACCAGGTTGTAGAGTACCTGTCCAATTTTGGTCATATCTCCGGTGACGAAAAGCTCTTCACCGACAAGCACCAGGTCGATGACAATGTGCTTTTCGTAGCAAACACCCTCAAAGGTGAGAAGCACATTTTTGATCATCTGGTTGATGTCAAAGTCTGCAAGATCCAGGCGGATATCATGCTTTCCAAACTGATTTAAATCTAAGAGACTTTGTGTCAGTTTGTTTAGTCGCTCTGTTTCAGAGAGAATGATGTTGAGATAGCGCTCTTGCATTTCGACAGGAATTGTGCCATCAATCATGGCTTCACAGTAGCCCTTGATCGAGGTGAGCGGTGAGCGGAAATCGTGCGAGACATTCGATATGAACTTGCGCTGCTCCTCCTCCTGTGTGTCGAGCGCATCGGCCATGTAATTTAAGGTGTTGGCCAGATATCCCATTTCGTCGTTTTGATTCACTTTAATCTTTTGTGTAAAATCTCCCTGCGCATAAAAGGTCGCTGCGGTGGTGATGCGACGAAGTGGACGATAAACGAGAAAACTAAAGAAAATCAGCACAATGAAAGATGCTGCAAACACGAGACCGATGGAAAAAAATACAGCACTCATATATGCGTTGGTAGAAAGTGTGATTTTCTCACAGTCACGGACAAGGATGACATAGCCAATCGTTTGAAAACTACGCGTTACAGTCGAAAAAACGATCAGCTGGTCGCTGTCATACATTCCATAGAAATCGCCAATCATATAGCTTTGATTATGGAAATCATTAATATTAAAGCCTTCGATACGGTCGAACTCACGGTTTAAGGCGTGAAACAGACTTGCAACAGCGTCTGAACGCATCAGGATTTCACCAGTAGGCTTTACCAGAAGGATGTCGGATTCATTGTAGCTTGACAGAACCTCTAACTCCTTTTGGATATTGTAGGCTTCATCTAAATCTGCAAACGCTCTTGAAGCATAGACATTGGAAATGCGAGTGGCCTCCAGTCGCAGGGACTCCGCTTCCGCTTTGCGCTCGTTATGAATCATCATATTCTGAGTGAATAAAGTCAGGATAATCATAGAAATTGCGGCAAAGATGACATAGCTTACTAGAAGTTTCAGATAGAGAGTTCTCTTCATGAATTTCTCCTGTAATATGAATTATTTGGTCTCAAATTTGTAGCCGATTCCCCAGACAGTTGCAAGCTCCCAGGAATCGTGTCCATTGATCTTTTCGCGGAGGCGCTTTACATGTACATCGACGGTACGTGTGTCGCCAACATATTCATAGCCCCAGATGTTGTCGAGGAGCTGCTCGCGCGTAAACACCTGATTTGGTGACGAAGCGAGGAAGTATAAAAGCTCGATTTCCTTTGGAGGCATATCGATATTTTTGCCGTTGAAAATTACGGTATAGTTGGTTAGGTTGATGCTTAAATCAGGGAATTCCACAAGCTTGACATTTGGCTGAGGAGTGGCAACTGGCTCAACTGAGCGAGGGGCCTGATAGCGTCTTAAGACAGCCTTTACTCTAGCGACTAACTCTTTGGAATCAAAAGGCTTCATGATATAGTCATCCGCACCCAGTTCAAGGCCCAGGACCTTATCGAAAATCTCTCCCTTTGCAGAGAGCATAATCACTGGCACATTCGATTTTGCACGAATCTCACGGCAAACCTGATATCCGTCTATGCCAGGAAGCATCAAATCCAAAAGAATCAGATTTGGTTCGTAGGAGCCAAAGGCCTCTAGGGCAGCCTCGCCGTCGTTGACAATTAAGGTGTCATAACACTCCTTGGTCAGGTAGAGCGAGATTAGCTCTGCGATATTATTATCATCATCTACAATTAAAATTTTCTGTTTTGCAACCATACAGGTTCCCCCATTAGTTCGTATTTCTTTTGTGTGGATTATTCAAATTCCGCAATCGTTACACCGGCATCGCCCTCGCCAAATTCTGCGAGGTGATAGTTCTTAACGTATTTTAGTCCCTTTAAGTGGCTGTGCACAGCGTTGCGCAGTGCTCCAGTTCCCTTTCCGTGGACAATGCGCACAGAAGGAAGGTGTGCAATATATGCATCATCTAAATATTTGTCTAACTTAGATAAAGCTTCGTCGACAGTCATACCAATCAGCTTGATTTCTGGAGAGATATACATGGACTTGGAAGCCTTGATTTTGCTTCCGCCTCCGCCGTACTTTTTCTTGAGTGGAGCAGCTGCATCATCGTTTACAAGCTCAAGGTCATTGATGTTCACAAGTGAGCGAAGAATTCCCATCTGCACATACAAATCGCCCTTGGCGTTTGGCAGCGAGTGAACGGTTCCACGGATATTCATGGACAGTACCTTTACGGAGTCGCCGACGCGCAGGTTCTTTGGAACCTTGCTATTGGAAGGAGTCTTGGCTTTTAAGGCAAGTTTTTTCTCCTTCTCGGACATCTTGTCGCGTACCTTTGAGCGTTCCTTTTCCATTTCGCTGACAGGAGCAAGCGCCTGTCCGTATTTATTCATATTGCGGATGGTTTCATCTGCAACATCCTTTGCCTCTTTTAGGATGCGATAGGCCTCCTCGTTAGCCTCGCGCAAAATCTTGTCGCGGCGGTCTTCCAGGTGTTCCTTCTTTTCTTCGGTCTGCTTTTTGAGTTCCTCGATTTCAGCCTTGTAGCGGGAGATTTCCTCGCGCTCCTTTTCGATGGTAGTGCGGCTTTGCTCAAGGTCGGTGAGCAGATCCTCAAACTGAACATCGCTGTCAGAGAGACGGTTTTTTGCATCCTCAATCAAATCCTCGGCAAGTCCGAGTTTCATAGAGATGGCAAACGCATTACTCTTGCCTGGAATTCCTACCAAAAGGCGATAGGTTGGGCTTAGGGTTTCTACGTCAAACTCACAGCAGGCATTTTCAACACCCTCTGTTGTCAGGGCATAAACCTTCAGTTCGCTGTAGTGGGTGGTTGCCATCACGGTTGCACCGTACATGTGAAGACGATGAAGGATAGAAATGGCAAGAGCCGCTCCCTCCGTTGGGTCAGTTCCTGCACAAAGCTCATCGAAAAGACATAAGCTTCTATCGTCAGCCTTGTCCAAAATGCGAACAATATTAGTCATATGAGAGGAGAAGGTACTCAGGCTCTGCTCAATACTCTGTTCATCGCCAATGTCAGCAAATACCTCCTCAAAAATAGCAAGCTCAGAACGGTCTGCTGCTGGAATCAAAAGTCCAGACTGGCCCATTAAGGTTAATAGACCGACGGTTTTTAAGGAAACCGTTTTTCCACCAGTGTTTGGCCCTGTGACAATCAGCTGCTTGTAGGTTTCTCCGAGAAGAACATCGATTGGTACAACCTTGTTTTTGTCCAGGAGTGGATGGCGACCTTTTCGGATATGGATATAGCCGCGCTCGTTGAAACTTGGCGCCATACCAGAGTATTCTCTTGCGTAGGCAGCCTTGGCAAAGATAAAGTCAAGCTCAGCCAAAACCTCATAGTCCTCAGCTAACTCTACCGTATGCTCAAATACCTTTTGAGATAAATCCTTTAAAATCTGCTCAATCTCAGCCTTCTCCTTTAAGAAGAGCTCGCGGAGTTCATTATTTAAGTTTACTACAGCCATCGGCTCGATAAAGAGGGTTGATCCGCTGGAGGACTGGTCATGCACCATTCCAGGGATATTGGCCTTCGAGTCGGCTTTGACAGGGAGACAGTAGCGTCCATCGCGCATGGTAATCACAGCATCCTGTAAGCTTGCGCGGGTGCTGTTTTGATTCATCAGCTTGGTGAGCTGCGCGTGAATGCGGTCGTTCATCCCGCCAATGGCCTTGCGAATCTTAAAAAGAGCAGGGCTTGCATCGTCTGCAATTTCATCCTCTCCGTAGACACAGCGCTTGATTTCTTCCTTTAACGGAGTGAGCGGCTCAAGCTGTGAAAACAGTGGGGCCAGAGAATCCTGTAAATCCTCCTCGCGTTCTGTGCGATTGTAGGCCTTTGCGCGGTTTGCAACTTCAAGAAGAGATACGACCTGCAGCAGTTCTACGGTGTTTAAGCTGGCTCCAATCTCAAGACGCTTGAGAGAGGGTTTGATATTGTGCACACCGGAAAAACTTAGATTTGGCTTTTTGTATAGTCTGCTGAGGGCATCGTCTGTCAATAAAAGCAGGTTACTAATAATCTCCTTATCCGTCTCAGGACGGAGCGAAAGACAGCGCTTTTTTGCCTCCTCGCAGGCAGCGTAGCCCGATAAGGTTTCGATAATTTTATTGTATTCTAAGGTTTGTAATACTTTCTCATTCATGGGTTTTATTATACTAGAAAAATAAGGGAAAATAAAACAAAAATTGAGATATTTGCGAGGTGATTTGGATACTAAAATGGGTTGCACTGCCTATCAATTCTGCATATAATTATTAGAGGGTTTTTAGGTATTGAGGATAGCTATGAATAATAACGAGAAGGGGTTTGTCCGCGAGACAATCAAGGAGAAACCAGTTAAAAAAAAGAAAATCGTATTGAAGTATCTTTCTGTCATAGCATTGGCAGTTGTATTTGCAGTTGTCTTTTGCCTGGTAAGTGCGTTTTTACTTCCAGCGCTAAACAAAATAAGCAATAAAAAGGACAATACAAATACTGAGGATACAGAGATTGTCACCGAGACAGAAGAGACAGAAACAGAGGAGGTAGCCATTGACCCGGCGCTTTTTGAGGCGTTTACGGTGGAAGGCTATCAGTCTGTGGAAAAGGCCCTCTATAAAATTGGAAAAGAGGCAAATAAATCCATTGTCGTTGTCACAGGAATGTCAAGCAACACAGACTGGTTTGAGGATACTTATACTACCGCTGGTGAAGGTGGTGGTGTTATCATCTCAAGCACTGGATCAGAATATCGCATTCTGACAGATGCGTCTCTATTGAAGAATGCATCCTCTGCAAAGGTTACCTTTGTAAACGATGCTATGGCAGAGGCAACCATCAAGGGCATTGATGACAATACAGGACTTGCGGTGCTTGCTGTCAGCAAAAAGGATTTGGATAGTGCTACCACAAAAAGCATTCAGGTGATTACAATCGAGACAGAGGGACTCCTGGAGGCGGGAGATGTTGTGATCGCGCTTGGTTCGCCAAGTGGCCACACCTACTCTGTTATTCCAGGGCTGATTGCGTCTACGACCGGTGAAATTTCAGAGACCGACTATTGCTTCACCAGATATTCCACCAACATCGTATCCAATAAAAACGGATCGGGGATTTTGATTAATACGCAGGGACATCTTGTCGGAGTGATTCATCAGGATGAGAATGATGCGGAAAATGGAACCGTTTCTGCCATCCCTTCCTCTCAGATTACCAAGATGATTACGAAGCTTGTTTCAGGAAAGAAACTGCCTTATCTTGGCCTTGATATTACAACCATTAACAACCGAACCAGTGCTTACTACGACCTGCCAACCGGCGTTTATGTCAATGTGGTTCATGCGAAGTCTCCTGCAATGACTGCAGGTATTCAGGTTGGAGATGTCATCATCGAAATGAATGGTGAGGTCATTCGCAATGTTCATCAATATCGCAACGCGCTGCTAGCAGTTTCTGCCGGCGACAAGGTTGAGATGAAGGTGAAGAGAAAAGGTAGCGACGGCTATCGTGAGATTACCTACGAAATTAAGATGGGAGAATAATAAATGAGATATATCAATACTCTTCGTGAGGGAGAGCATGTTTCAGATGTATATTTGGTAAAGAGTAAACTGCGTGCACAGGCAAAGAATGGAAAGCCTTATGACAACGTAGTGTTACAGGATAAGACTGGCACCATAGATGCAAAAATCTGGGATGTCGGTTCTGCTGGAATCGAAGAATTTGAGGCCCTGGACTACGTGTTTATCACGGGTGATGTAGTCAGCTTTATGGAAAAGCCTCAGCTAAACATTAAGCGAGTTAAGGTGTGTGGCGAGGGCGAGTATGATCCTGCAGATTATCTGCCACTTGCACATTATGATCGCGATGAAATGTATGCTGAGCTTTTAAAACTTGTGGATTCCATCCAGGATAGTGATTACAGGAGAATGGCAGAGGCCTTCTTTAAAAACGAAGAAATCAAAAAGCAGTTTATGTTTCATTCAGCTGCGAAGAGCGTTCATCATGGATTTGTGGGCGGACTTCTGGAGCACTCCTTGTTTGTGGCTAGAAACTGCAAGAGCTTTGCCAACAACTATCAGTTTTTAAACAGAGACCTTTTAATTACTGCAGCTTTACTTCACGATATCGGAAAGTTAAGAGAATTATCAGTGTTCCCTGAGAACGACTATACAGATGAAGGACAGCTTTTAGGCCACATTATGATTGGCTCAGAATGGATTAGTGATATGGCTCGTGAGATGGAAGATTTTCCAGTGAACAAGCTAAATCAGCTAAAGCACTGTATCCTTTCTCATCACGGAGAACTGGAATTTGGCTCACCAAAGAAACCTGCACTCGCAGAGGCGCTTGCACTTTCTTTTGCAGATAATATCGATGCAAAGATGGAAACCTGGAGAGAGGCCCTCGACAATATTCCTGAGGGAGACAGCAGCTGGCAGGGCTACAAGCGCTTCCTGGAGACCAATATTCGCAGAACTATCTAGTTTTTGCGAATAATACAATTTCATATATCATTTGAGAAAATATAAAATAGAACAAAATAGAATTAACTGATTAGAATTGTAAAAAGCGATTCATTACGGAATGTAACAGTCAACAGATTTGAGTGGAAAGACGAATCTAACTATGAACAAGAATGATTTATTTGAATTAGAAATCACTGACATGGGCACAGACGGCGAAGGCATCGGCCATTACGAGGGGATGACCTTTTTTGTGAAGGATGCGCTGATTGGAGATGTGATTTTGGCGAAATGCGTCAAACTGAAGAAAAATTATGGCTATGCGCGGGTGGAAAGTATCAAAACTCCATCCGCTTTTCGCGTTGTACCAGAATGCGCTGTACATCGCAGCTGTGGAGGTTGCCAGATTCAGGCCCTAAGCTACGAAAAGCAGCTTGAGTTTAAAAACGAAAAGGTGCGCAACAATCTTATCCGCCTGGGCGGGTTCGATGCAGGCTATATTGATTCCATCATGCTTCCTGTGATTGGAATGAAGCAGCCCTATCGCTACCGAAACAAGGCACAGTTTCCAGTTGGGACTGATAAGGAAGGCAATGTGATTACTGGCTTTTATGCAGCCAGAACACATTCGATTATTCCAGTGGAAGACTGTCTTCTTGGCGTTGCCGAAAACGATGAAATCCTTGCTCGAATTCGAAGCTGGATGAAGGAATACGAGGTTGTCCCTTATGATGAGGCGACAGGACGCGGCATCGTGCGCCATATTCTTCTGCGCTATGGATTTACCTCAAAGGAAGTCATGGTCTGCGTGATTATCAATGCAAAGAAGCTTCCACATCAGGAGGCGTTGATTGATGCGCTAAAAGATTTAGAGGGTATGACCTCGATCTCCATCAACATCAATATGGAAAATACCAACAAAATTTTAGGCGATACCACCCAGTGTATCTGGGGCTTGCCATATATTTCGGACACTATTCATCTCGTGGAGCATAAGGCACTTTACGATACTGAGGATGAGCTGGAAAGGATGAAGCAGGGTGTGGTTGAGGATTGCGATCGGTCAAACAGGCTGATTACCGAAAACTGGTCACCAACTGACTGTGCTGTTGAATATCATATCTCTCCACAATCGTTTTATCAGGTAAATCCCGTGCAGACCGAAAAACTTTACAGTACAGCACTGGAGTTTGCGGAACTGACTGGCAAGGAGTCTGTCTGGGATTTATATTGTGGAATTGGAACCATCTCGCTGTTTTTGTCGCAGCGCGCAAAGCAGGTATACGGTGTTGAGATTATCCCTCAGGCCATCGAGGATGCAAAGGAAAATGCCAAGCTAAATGGCATTGAAAATGCTCAGTTCTTCGTCGGAAAGGCGGAGGAGGTTTTGCCAGAGTTCTATGAGAGCGCTTCCAATGGTAAGCACGGAACTGGAAAGAAGGCAAACGGAATCAACGACAGTGAGATGCTTCGCCCGGATGTCATCGTGGTTGACCCACCTCGCAAGGGCTGCGATGAGAAGTGCCTTGAGACGATGGTCAAAATGGGGCCAGAGAGAATTGTGTATGTCAGCTGTGATTCTGCGACACTTGCAAGGGATTTGAAGTATCTCTGCGCGCAGGGGTATGAGCTGAAAAAGGTGCAGGCGTTTGATCAGTTTGCGCATACGATGCATGTGGAGAGCGTGGCTCTAATGTCAAAAGATAATAATAAAAATTTACGAGATGAATAGAAAATCTAATGAATTTTAGGTTGAAAATATCGTTATAAAGTATATGGGACAGTAAACAATAATATTTATGCGAGGGTTGTTTTTATGGATATTTCAAAGGAATGTATGAGAACAGAAAAAGAAAATAGGGATACCTGTAAAAAAAACATATTGATTACAAATGTTAGTTTTTTAAGTATTGATAAAAATACTAATATGCCGACAGAACGTGAATATAAAGATGAAGAAGGTCATTCTTTTAAGGGTGAAATGACGAATGAAGCACCAATAAAATCATTATCGGCGAGGTTAGGGCAAATAGATGCAATTATTTTCATTGAAAGTACCACAGTGTCAACAAAAAAATATTCTGTGAATGATAAAGAGTATACATCAATTGACTACTTAAAAAAGAAAATTGCTGAAATTAATGAACGCGGAATAGTGGAATTTATTGATGTGAATATAACAGATGAACCACAAAAAACAGATGTGGCGAAGACTGTATTTGAAATATATGACAAGTTAGTGGAGTTTGCAAGAAGCGGGGATGAGATAAATATATATATTGAGTCCAATGGTGGAATACGTTATGTACTTACAATGCTTCTGTCATTAGCTAAAACATTGGAAAAAATATACGACAATGTTCATATTTTAGAAATAACAAGCATGGTTTTGAATCAAAATCCTGTGAATATAAAAAATACAAAAGATATATTTGATACTGCACAGATAACAGAAATTGCAAGTGAATTTATTAATTATGGACGTATATCCTCGTTAAAAAGGTATATGCAATCAAGCTTGAAATTGAGCGACCAAGAAAACTCAAATGAGGATGCAAAAAATATATTATTATTGCTAGAAAAAATTTCAGATGATATTCAATTGTGTAGAACATCGAATATCCTTGAAGATTTTTATGGGAAGAACAATTTAAAGGAATTGATTGAAAAATTTAATGATACTCATAAAAATGTTGAAGATTTTGAAATTACAATTTTTAAACATATCACTAATCTGATTTTGGATGACCTAAGCAAAATAATATATAATGATAATATAGATAAGAAACAACCGATTTGTAATCTTGTATATACGATTGAGTGGTGCTTGGAAAAATCATTTATTCAGCAGGCATTAACATTTTGCTCGGAAAGATTGCCTGAATATTTATTTGCTAAAGAAATTATTAGGTTAGGTACGGATTTTCAAAATAAATTAAGCAATACAAGTGTTGGTAATTATGAACCTAATTATTATTTTATAGCACATCTTGCAGAGTTTACAGGAATTATCAGAAAAAAATTGATTGACAAAGAAAGCGTAAATTTTAATGAGAAGTCAGATCAATATAGTTATTCAGAAGTTCGTAATTTTATTAATAGTTTCAAAGCAGGTTCGTTTAATAATATTTCAGAGGTTAATCATTGGCTGAATCAAAATTTTAAAGAATACAAGGATTTAACCGTAAAAATATCTAACAAAATATGTAATAATCCAGTGAATTATACTTTGCTGGTGCAAAGTTATAGCGAAGAAGGTAATGTTAGTAAACACAAGAATTTAGAGCGCATAGAAGACCGAATCGATAAAATCCTACCAGTATTAATAGAGTATGAAATCGATAAAAGTTTAAAACCTGAATATGATAAGGCAGCAAAAAAATATGAAGAAATAATTAGTAATTTATTTGAGCGCGATTCTAGTCTAATTGTTTCTTTGAAAGAAAAGTATAGTGTGACTCAAAGTAAAAAGTTTTATATTGGAGCTGCGTTAAAAGATAGCACTAGATATATAAGTTCGGATGCGCCAGATAAGTTGCAAGAAATTTTATACATTTATTCTATGTGCAAAGAACAAAGAAACCTCTCAAACCATGCCCATGTATCGGAACAAGATGTGAATGTAGCGTTAGGTGCATCAAGTATAAAAATATTAATAAAAAGGCTAATAGAATTATGTTCTGCGGCTGATAAATGAGTATGATGTTTGGGTAAAAGAAGGCAAAAAAATTAAACCTTTAGGTTATGTTTTGAATCATTTGCTTGCGTCATAATCGTATTATGCCATAAGGCTTTTGATTAAAAATATATTCTAGGTTACAAGAGTTTGCATACGATTTGACATATAAATTTAATAGGGAAAATCAGAAGAGGACGAGAGTCCTCTTCTTCCTTTATATAGTAAAAAAGCGTAAACTTTACCTGAAAGACCCTTTTCTATTATTATGTATGATTAGTTTATTGCCAGAGCTCTAAACAAAATTATGTAAGCGAAAAGGAGAATAGAACACGATAAAGAAGATAAAAGGAAAAAGACAGTGAGTACAGAAAATCAGTTAGAGACATTATACATAAAAGGTGAAATTACAAAATGCGATGGAGTCGATGACCTTAGAGATTTTATTCTTCCTTTGCTACATACACAGCAGGAGCAGTGGAGGCATAAAATCAATGAGATTATTGTAGAGAATCATATCAGCAAAACAAAATTGGGAGAGTTGTGTGAAGTGACCCGTGTGTCAGTTGATAAATGGTGCAAGGGATCCATTCCAAAAAAGAGAGAGACTTTCCTTTTGATTGGTATGGCAGCGGGATATGACGAAGAGAAAATCAACCAGCTGTTACAACGCTATGGAGAATATCCAAAGTTGTATGTTAAGAACTTAGAAGACTGCATCTGCATGTATGTCATCAACCATGGATATGGAGATGAAACAATTGAAAAATACAAGTATATTAGAGATAAGATTAGAGAAAATCTGACTGTTCGTGAGGATGAGGAGAAGCCAGCAAATCTGACAACAGAAAAGTTTGAAGTTCAATTTTCGCAGGTCACAGATGAGGACAGTTTAGAGCGATTTATCGTAGAGAATATTGCAATGTTTGGATATGCGTATCATCACTTTAATGCTTATATGCAGAGTGTGATTAAGGGTATCTATTTTGATAAGTTAAACGCAAATTCCTTAAATCAGTTGGCAGAAAGTCAGAATTGGTCATCGTCATTAAAGCAGTGTGTATCAGCAATTCGGCAGAATAAATGGTGTCCAACCAGAAATAAGATTATTTCTCTTGGGATTCATTTGGCAATGACACACGAGGAAGTAAACAAGGTATTAAAAAAGGCCTATATGGAACCTTTATGTGCCAAGAATATTTTCGAGAGTGTGATTATTTTTATTCTTGAAGCTGCGGATGATTTTGGTATCTACAATGAGGAGAACGAAGAAAACGAACAGGATGGTTTGATAAGCTACGCAAGAGAAGTGATGGAAGAACTCGATATTCCAGAAGTGGCTGATTTTATCTCGGAGCTAGCGGAGGATTTTGAATGAGCGCGAGAAAAAACACTCTTGTAATTATTGAAAATGGACATTTAGAAAAGTACGATTTAGATGATAAACTCAGATGGGATATTGGGCGCCTGACACAGGAAAGCACACCAGATATCAGGCTGAGTACATCTACAGTAAGTCGTAGACATGGTGTGTTTGAAAATACGGATGGTTATTGGTTCTATTATGACTGCAACGGGAAAAATGGAACCGTATACAACGGAAAACATATTATGCCAAGGCGTGGTGGAAGAGTTAGCCCTGTGGAGTTAGAGCATGGCGATGTTCTAATTTTTGGCGGAGCAGATGAGGCTGTAATTAATTCCAAAACAGTATGGTCTGTGTTTTTACAGAATTCGTATAGTGAGCTTTGGGCAGTTGAGGATACAAAGGACATTGAGGAAGTGTCATTTAAATCTGGCTCACAGACAAGAACCTTTTCGAAACCGGAGAAAGGTATGATTGTAGAATTTGAGAATGGGATTGCAATCTATATGGGAGATATTACATATCTTTCTGGAGATGTTTCTGTAATCGTGTAATGGATAAAAGGAGTTGTTGTGATAGACAGCGATAATTTTGCAGAGCAGATTCTTTTGCAACTGGAAGCGCAGGGGAATCTGTTTCCGCAGTTTCAATTGACAAAACAAAATAATAGTCTGGTTCTGTTGGGAAAAGGTGGCTTTTCTTCCGTCTATGAGATGTACAATATAGAACGTCCAGAGAAACTATTTGCGCTTAAGGTTATGGGGTTAGAACGACATACAGTAAGTTCAAGGGAGTTCTGGGAAACTGAAAAACTACAGGCACTTCTATGCGCAGAGTCATCGCATGTAGTGCGTATCTTAGATGGCCGTGAGTTAGAGGTTGAACTTGACGAGAATCAGAACCTGATTTTGGCGTCGGATACGACAAGGGATGCGTGGGAAGAAGCCGAGAATAAGCTTCATCTGCAATTGGTTATTATGGAAAAACTCGAGAATATTCTAGAGAAGGACCGATTTAAAAATGTCTCGCTGACAAGAACTGGACTCAATCAGGAGAGCGAGGTGATTCGCTTTGCATTAGAAATTGCTCATGCATTATATCTGACACATTGCTATAAGGCATTACATCGAGATATTAAATTGGAAAATATATTCTGGGATCGTGAGGCCCAGATATATAAGTTGGGTGATTTTGGAATTGCAAAATATTCTGAGAATGGTAGAGCTGAAACGGTAATATATACAGATGGATATGGAGCGCCAGAGATTGAACGAAAGAGCTTTGATTCCTATGATATGACAGCAGATATCTACTCGTTTGGTATCACGTTGTATCTTTTGTTAAACGAGTTGCGTTTTCCTGCTTCAGATGGATATTATCCAAGAGTAGAAGTGCAGTATCATCCTGGGTTTATTTTCCCAGCTCCTATGCACGCGTCTGTTGAGATGGTGCGTATCATTCGTAAGATGTGCAACTATTACCCTGAAGATCGTTATCAGGATATGGGAGCTGTGCTTCAGGACTTATTAGAAGTTAGCCACGGATGCAATACAGAGATTCCAAAAGCGCTTGAAGATTTGATCAGTCAGGTGACAGAAACATATCGCGAAGATAACGTAAATGGTGGTAAATCGGAATTTTCAGAAGATGATTTCAAAACCGATACGGAAGAAGGAATGAGAAATCTTTCGCGTGCAGAACGATTGAAACAGCGTGCAGAGATTGAACGCAATTATAGTAGATTAAGCAAGCTATATTTTGTCATTTTAACAATTCTTGGAACATTAATGATGAATGGGTTTTTAATGAAAAACTATGAGAATGTTCCGTACGCGGAATTGATTTTCTGGGGAATTCCTCTTATTTTACTTTTGGAAGCAGTTCTTGCACATATCAGGGAATTCCATATTATATGGGGAATTGTTTCCCTTACCATTGTAATTGTTTCTATAGTGCAGACCGGCTTTTCAACGATGCATATACTGGCGATGGTTGCGCTGGTGAGCGTCTGTCCAGTCGTGCTACTTTCTGTGGCAACATCGATTGGGCTTTGGTTGTTGTTTGCGCATATGAGATGGCTTCCTTCATTTGCATTTTGTAGCGGTACTCTAAAATGGATTGTGTTAGTTGCTTTTACAATTGCAGTAATTCGATACTTACTTCTGCGAATTGCAGCAGGGCGAGGCACTATATTTCATAGTGAGGATGAAATAGTATAAGATGAATAGTAGTTGGTTAAGAAGCGATATTGAAGCTATTTTATTACAACTGAATTCGAAAAATCTTCCGTTCAAAAAATACTCTTTTGTGGTTGAAAACAACGCAGAATGGCAGGAGAAACTATGCCTGATTGGCGAGGGTGCTTCTGCCCTTGTTTTTGATGGGATTAACCGTAAAAATGGAAAAGCCTGTGCAATAAAGGTAATTGGATTTGGAAATCAGCATGTAGACTCCGAGGCGTTTCTTGCTTCTTCAGAGGTACAGGTTAGAATGGCTTTGTCGGATGTCAATGTTGTAAAGCTTTTTGCATACAAGGAACTTGAGGTAAAAATTTGCGGGGAACACAAGGTCATTTTCGATGAAGAAAAAGCGTCTGAAACTGAATCTGTAAATACTCTGTCGCTTCAGTTTCTTGTGATGGAAAAAGTAACGCCGATTGTAGAAATACGTCCGCTCAATGCTCCTGTAATCAATTGTCCTCAGCTGATGGGATGTGAAGAAGAGGAAGTGCTTCATCTGGCAAAAGACATTGCTTTTGCGTTGCAGTCAGCGCATCGACAAGGGCTAATCCATCGAGATGTGAAACTTGAAAATATATTTTATTCTACCAAACGAAAAAAGTATAAGATAGGTGACTTTGGAATTGCAAAAATGACTGAGGATGGTATGGCCTATACAGTTGCGTTTACAAAAGGTTATGGCGCACCGGAGGTGGTTGGTACGCTAGAAGACCGTTATGATTACACAGCAGATATTTATTCTTTGGGGATGGTGCTATATGTGCTGATGAATCATTTGAGATTCCCTGGTTCCAACAATTATCATCCATGCCATGACCAGTATCGTCAGGGTTTTGTTCCTGAAGCACCAGACATATGCTCAACGGAGTTTGCGAGAATAATTTTAAAGATGATAGCGTATGATCCAGATGACAGATATCAGTCCATGGAAGAAGTGCTAAATGATCTGGATGGACTGCTTGTGGGAGAGCGGGTTAAATATTATATAAAGCGCCGTAAAGACGTGCGGCTGGCGGGCTGGACGCTGATTTTGATTGGAGGCATTCTCTGGAAATATCTTTGGTTAGGTCTATCCTTAATTCTATTTGCAATTATTATGTTGTCAGAATATACATTTTTGGACGCGCGAAATGACGCCGAAAAATTGCGTAAATTTGTACTGCTAAAAGGACGGTACTGGTTTGTCGTGACCATAATATATTTTTTGTTATTGGTAAGCGGGCTATTGTATTTTCTTCCGACGACAGTTGCAGGAGCGAAGATGATGTTTGGAGAATCCATGACAAATATTTTAATGAACATTCATCTGGAAAGGATTGGATTGGTGGGATTTTTGCTGAGTGCAGCCATTTTGATCAAAGAATTGATGCGAAGAAAAAGGGTGTAAACTTCATCTGAAAATAGGGATTTCTGCACATAATATAATTTCTTCATAAGATACAAAAACATTTCACTTTATGGAGGAAAAACAAATGAGAAACTTTTTAGCAAAACGTTACACCTATGCAACCTATATTGCAATTCCAGCAACTGTATTATGCATCCTTGCCTTTGTGTTTGACAAGATTGGAATTCCAGTTCTGCCAGATATCTGCATTGTAATTGGCTTGTTATGCTCACTTGGTGCTTACATCTGTGGTGGATTTGTGACAGCGATGAAGATGGCATGGAAGATTGCAAAATTCGGATGGCTTGTTATTCCAATTTTCCCTGTAGATGTCATTATTTTCATTATCACTGCAGTATATGCGCTTTTCGTGTTACTTTTTATTCCTATTATTCCTGTTCTTAAGGCAAAGAAGGAGTATGCAGCTGTTTCAGCACAAGAGGATATTCTTGAGTAATGAGTAAGGCATTAAACGAAGTATTAGGTTACGCAAATGAGGACTCCATCGATGTAAAAAAGCATTGGGTTGTCCTCCTGCTTGCCGCAAGAAATATTTTAATCCGAATAGCAATTGTACTCTTTGTATGTATTAAATGGGCCGATTTTTGGATGGCATTGATGGATGAAATTAACAGTGAAATTCCAGGAATTCCGATTAACCTTAAACAATGGTTTTTTGTGATTGTTGCCTTAATAACGCTCATCAGGTCCGTTGTGATTTTGACCCATGCACTTGTTGAATACTATACTGTTCAATTGAGTGTGAACAATATCCGCATCTTTGGGAAGAGCGGTATTGTGGAGATCGGTACAATAAATACTTCTTTGGACCATGTCGGAAGCGTAGTTGTACAGAATTCTTTTTGGGGAGAGATCTTTCATTATGGTTCTCTTGTGATTGACCTGAATGGAAGAAAGATGAGAATGCGCTATATGAAGAATGCTCAGGAGTTTCAGGATGCAATCATTCTTTTGCAGGAAGCTCAAAAAGAAGGTCGGAATTTGAGACAGGCCGAGCGACATGCGGATATTATCGAGGCACAGACGCAGGCCCAGGTGATGGCAATTGCAGGCATTACCGAGAGCATTCGTTTGAGCAGCGGTATGGCAATGGAACGATTGGAGAACAATACGCCACCGGCTGGATTGGGAATATGCGAGAATGCATCGGATGGCTTTGCCGAGAAATCTTCAGAAACAGCAGGTGAAGACGCAGACGAAAACTAAAAACAAGAGTTATATTTACAATGATTCATGAAACCTATCAGCAATGTAGTGCTGGTAGGTTTTTTGTTATGGTGACGAGGAAAATCGACTGCATGCTAGCATGCAAGGAGATTTGACGACCGCTAATCAGAGCGAAAGTAGCAGAGCGAGTTTCGACTTTGTTATGGTGGATTTTGAAATAGTGTGGGATAATATGGTAAGGATAAAAGAATAG
>JAZUGV010000017.1:0-2599 GCA_045641385.1 Agathobacter sp.
TTCTCAAAGCCGCCTAATGAATTAATGAACTCTCTTGCTTCAGCTACGATATCCGCATAAGGCACGCCATCAATAGTGTCGTCTCCAATCGCACAGCAAAGTGTAACTGGCTTTCCAGTTTTCTGTGCTTTTAAGAACGCGTGAATATTTACACTTACATCTGCCTTACTAAGGTCTTTTCCATGAAGGCCACCACCTGTAACTGAATCAGCCATATCGGATCCAAGCTTTCTGTTTGTTGCACCGGTATCTACATCCGGGCCACCTGTCCAATCACCTAATGGATTGATTTCAGCATTAGTGTACTTTTCTTTCAAAACTACACTTTTTGCATTGCTCTGACAGATGATCAGTCTTGCTTCATCGAGAATGTACTTTCCATCGGTTGGATATAAAGTGTAGATTTCACGAGCAATCTTTGAGAGAGCTTTCTGCTCCTCTGTAAGAGGCATGCCCTTAAAGATACCGTTATCACCACACTTAAAACCGTCCGCCTGGTTATCTGATAGATGCTTATCCTGTGGAACAATTACAATATCAACTTCAACATCACCGGCAATTCTAAAAATCGCATCAGTAATATCAAGCTCATCCAGAGCAGCGCTTGTTTCAATAATTGCATGGCAAGTTCCATGTCCAATCAAAACCTCAACTGCAATCTTTGGATTCTCTTCTGCAGCATAAGCCAAGTCCACGATGGCTCCTGCAATTCTGTCTGCCACCTTATCAGGGTGACATGGATTTACTTTTTCAATCATGCTTACATTCCTTTCCTTGTCATCAGAAGTCGTTCCATAACATCATCCTGTGGAGTATTTCCGGAAAATGGCTGCGAGCAATTCTCCTTCACCACCTGGAATATCTGGTACCAGATCTGATTAACTTGTTTCATATACTGTTGGCTCATAGAAACATAAGGACTGGCGATTGCATTACCTGTGGTCGGATGCTTGGCTAAGAAACCAAACTCACTAATACATTCCTCGCACTGGATCCATCTGGAAACGCTCATAGCATATTGCTCTACAAGCTGGGTGTTTACTAACCTGTCACAGCCGCGTTCCTTCAGCCACTTCCATGTTTCTTCATAAACCTCTGCTGCGCATAAGTCCTTACCGGCCTTTTGCTTTGCTTTCAAATATTCTTTTATCGGAGGAACATCTGCTCCTTCGAATTGTGGTGGATCCGGAAGCTCAATTGCTCTTGCTGCCTCACCCGCCATCACTCTGTCTGCTAGTGCCTTGGCTTTACGACCAGCACCAGCTCTTGCACCGCCTCTGGCAGTTCCATCTTTCGCCATATTTGCACCTGCTTTCTAACTTAGTAACGATTAAGGGTTTAATACCCTGTTTGAAATCGGATTTTTGCACGTTTGACCCCGGCACCGTTGGCGTAAAAAAATATTTTTAGAGATTTTTACCGCCCCTCCCTCCACGACTTACACCGGTGAAAAACTATTTTTCTTTTTTATAATTATTTTTTACAAATGATTTACACGACCTCCACAAGATTATTTGTTGTGCCATCTGTCACCACGCTCAGCATGTATCTTTGCGTGACAACTCTTGCAAAGGGAGATCAGATTGTCTCTGTCATGTGTTCCACCTTCAGCCAGCGGCTTCTTGTGATGCACCTCTTCAACCGGTACAATCACACCCTTCTCAAAACAAACCTCACAAAAAGGATGTGTCTTAACGTAGCTGTCTCTGATGCGCTTCCACACTCGTCCATACCTACGGCGTACAGCAGGATCCCTGTCGTACTTCTCGTACCTGGCGTTCTCTTGCTTTTGATGCTTCTCGCAGAACCTTTTGTCCGTAAGTTCAGGACAGCCTGGGAAAGCACAAGGCTTCTTAGGTTTTCTTGGCATTGTCCTTCCTCCTTCTAAACACCTGCTGCAGTTTGTACTTAATGATGTAATAGCACTGCTCCAGGTATCCGACTTTGCGATACGACATGTAAACCTCCTTCTGGCAATAGAAAAGCCCAGCATGGATTTCTCCACCTGGGCTGCTTGGCTTTGCCGTATTCATTTTACATTTCTGTCATTATAACTATAACATAAGGTGCGCATGGACATCTACAGACAAACCCGGCTACTTTTTATAAAAGCAATTTTTTCTCAAGCACCATTGGGTTCTCTGGAAGTACAACATGTGATAATGCTTTGTTATGCCATCTACGAACAGTTCTTTCATCAACGAATAATCTCTTTCCGATATCCTGCCAGCTCTCATTACCAATGTATCTGTAATAAAGAACCATGCGCTCGTTAAGATCATCTACTGAATCGATAACCTCGCACATCTCCTGCTTGAATGCCAGTAACTGATTAAGTAGGCTGTTCTGCTTATCCTCAAGTTCCATAATCTTGTATATGGTTCTAATAAACGGAGCCTCTGTATTTCTGGTAGCGTTGTAATGCTCTTCAAAACCAGGAGAGGAAACACTGCCTGCTAATTCCTGCAGATTGTCGATTTCTTCCCTTACCAAACGAATACGCTGTTCCAACCTGTACCCTTGTGACAAGTATTCTTTCGCTGTCATCTTCGTGACCTCCTTATAAAGTGATCCCTCGGATTGACTCTGATTGACTCGG
>JAZUGV010000018.1:0-49627 GCA_045641385.1 Agathobacter sp.
ACAAGAAATTGTGGCTTTTTTGATGTTATTGGGCTTTTTGTATCAAAATATAGTGGATTTTAAAAATGCGTTTTGCTATAATTTGACTATAGTAGGGTTTTTATATACTAATAAGTTTCGTGCTTATGTATAGGAGGATGAGAGATGAAACTTCGTGGTAAAATCATTTTATTGCTTGATATAGTTGTTTTTGTTATTATCTCTTTCATTGGTTTTTTTGCTTATACAATTCAGCAAAAATCAATCAATACGATTATTGAAGATAATTTAACAGATGCTGCTCGTACAAATGCGCATGATGTACAGTCGCAGTTTATTCTTTATAAAAAGATTGTTGGGGTTGTCGGACAGCAGCTTTCTAATTTTGATGAGGTTCAGCGTTCAGGAGCGGTTGGACAGATGGCTGAGTCTTTTGGCTTTACGAGTGGAAATGTTTTGGATGTACACGGTGTAAGTCTTTCTGATGGAAATGATTACTCAGATCGTGAATATGTACAGCGCGCTTTGATGGGGGAAATTGTTATATCAGATGTCTCACTAAGCAAACTTACTGGTAAAAATGGAATTTCTGTTGCAGGTCCTTTGTATGATAAGGAGACGGGCCTTGTAAATGGTGTTGTTTATTTCAGAATGGATATTGATTCCTTACTTGAAGTAGTATCCGCTGTATCTTTAAGTGAGAATAGCAATGCTTATATTGTGAATGGACGTACTGGTTATGTTATTGTTCATGAGGATCAGGAATTAATCAATAATTTAAATGTTGTTGACATTGGAGATTTTTCATCTGAGCTTTCTGATATTGCAAACAATCCAAATGGTTTCGTTGAATATGAATTTAACGATGAAATGTGCGAAGGCGGATATGCGATTATTGGTGGCACCGATGGCTGGATTTTAGTTGTCAGTGCTCCAGTTACCGATTTTACAGGGGAGCTGGAAAATCTTAAAAGAATGCTTTTGGTAATGGAATTAATTGCAATTATTGTGACCGGAATCTTCTCTATTATTTTAGCTCAATTTATTACTGGTCCTGTAATCAATATCAAGAATTCTCTTGTGAAGCTTGCAGAAGGTGATTTCTCAGCTGAGATAAAGCATCGTAAAGGCAAGGATGAGATTGCTCAGTTGGTTCAGGCAAGTGAGTCCTTGCAGGAATCCATTGTGGGTGTAGTAAGCGAAGCAAATGAAATCCTTGGTAAAATGTCTCAATATGATTTGACTTCAGCGGACATGAAGGTTTATCCAGGTGAATTTAACTCAATGTCAGAATCGGTTAACGGAATTAAACTGATTTTAAATCAGATGATCAAGAATGTTCAGGAAGCAGTTGCGAATGTGGGCACAGGCGCTGGAGAGATTGCGGATGCAACGAATGCTTTATCTGAGGGAACTCTTGCTCAGGCCAGCTCAATTCAGCAGGCGGTTGTCGACATTGAACAGGTTGCGGCACAGACAGAAAAGAACTCAGAAAATGGTGCTGTTGTTAATGAAAAGTTGCAGCATCTTGATCAGTTGATAAAAGAATCAAATGTTCAAATGCAGGAGCTTCGTGCGGCTGTATTAGAAGTCGAGGAAATGTCTGAGGATATTCAAAAGATTGTCAATGATATTGATTCGATTTCGTTCCAGACAAATATTCTTGCGTTAAATGCTTCTGTTGAGGCAGCAAGAGCTGGAGAGAATGGTAAAGGCTTTGCTGTAGTTGCAGATGAGGTTGGAAATCTTGCAAATAAGTCTGGTGATTCTTCTAAGAAGACTGCAGATTTGATTGAAAAATGTATTACAAGTATTGCAAAGGCGAAGAAATGTGCTGATAAGACCTTTGATTCGTTAAATGAAATTGTTTCAAATTCAGAAGAAATTTCGACCGCTTTTGTTGAGATTACTGTTGCGAATGAAGAACAGGCCGAAAACACTAAGAGCATTAAGGGTGAGATTACTAAAATTTCAGATGTTGTTCAAACAAATACTGCAACAGCACAGCAGACTGCAGCATCCACTCAGGTTCTCTCAGGTGAGGCTGATAATCTGAATGCACTGATTCGCAATTTTAAGGTTTAAACTTTAATTTTTACAAGGATTTTTGGGTACAATGAATATACTTTCGTTTGAATATTTAGTTTTATTATTAGTTTCTGTAATTGTTTATTATATTTTTCCAAAGAAATATCAGTGGACAGTTTTATTAGCTGCAAGTATCGTATTTTATGTATTAGCAGCTACGCCATATACAATAATTTATGTAATTGTATCTGCGCTTATTACATATTTTTGTTCCATTTATATTTCTAAGAATCGGGAATCGAATAGAAAACTTGCACTTACACTTTCAATTATTTCAATTGTCCTAGTGGTTGCCTTTTGGATGGTATTCAAGTGCTACGATTTATGGAAATTAATCATTCCTATTAATTTAGGAATAGTAGCTGCATTTGGAATGAGCTACTATACCCTGCTCATTATTTCCTATGTAGTGGATTGCTATAAGGGAAAGATTGTAGCAAATAAAAATCCTTTTAAGTTATTATTATTTATCTGCTTTTTCCCACCATTAACAACTGGACCAATCAGCAGATATGATCAGTTAGAGTCTTTATTTGAAGGCCATAGTTTTAGCTATACCAGAATCACTTCTGGTGCTCAGCGCATTCTTTGGGGCTTTGCAAAAAAACTGATTCTTGGAGAGCGTCTTGCTATTATCATTAATTCTGTACCTGCTGCTAATTATGAGTATGGATCTATTTGGCAGGCTGTAGCAATGCTTTTATTCCCATTTCAGCTTTATGCGGATTTTTCTGGAAGTATGGATATTGTTATAGGAACAGCCGAATTATTTGGGATAACACTTCCTGAAAACTTTGTTGCTCCATTTAAATCACGTACCATCAAAGAACTTTGGCAAAGATGGCATATTACCCTTGGTGGCTTTTTCAAAGAATATGTATATTTTCCACTTGGTGGAAGCCGCAAAGGCAAAGTGCGAAAGTATATAAATATTTGTATTGTATTTACGTTAAGCGCTTTATGGCATAATTTTACTTTGGGATTTGTCGTTTGGGGCTTAATGCAGGCCTTTTATCAATTGATGGAAGAGTTGTTGGCTGGTCCATGTAATAAGCTTGCAAAGCTACTTGATTTTAAAACAGATAGTTTTGGTTGGCATTTCTTCCAGTCTGCAAGAACCTATATTCTTTATGCTATCAGTATGAGTGTATTTAGAATTGGCATAAAAAATACATTGGATTCTTTTAAACGAATTTTTACATCCGGCGAGCTTTCTGTATGGCAATTGTTTGATGGAACCTATCAGAATATGGGGCTAAGAGCTTTAGATTTAAATGCAATTGTGATAATGACAGCATTATTAATCATAGGATATGCTATTAAATGTAAGAGTGACTCTTTACGTGGCTGGATTGCGAATCAGCCAGTTGTATTTCGTTGGATCATTTGGTTTGCACTGATTTATGGTGTCATAATTTTTGGAATTTATGGTCCTGGATATGAAATATCTTCATTTATATATGGAGGATTTTAATTAGAATGAAATTTTTTAATAAAGATTCTATAAAGAAAATAATCGGTTTTATATTATTTTTTGTAATATTTATTTATTCCTTTATCATTGTGTCATATTTTTTCAGATTAAATGGGATTGGATATACGAACAGATATAATGTTGTTGGCATTAAATCTGAGGGACCACTTGATATGGTGTATATTGGCAGTAGCGAGGTGTTTGTTTATTATAATGCTTTGCAGGCTTATGAGGAGTTTGGATATACTTCATATGCAATGTCTACAGAAGGATTAAATTGTGATGCAATCAAATATTATGTAAAAGAAGTATTAAAAAACCAGAGACCTTCACTTTTTGTAATCGGTGTTTCTCCATTTTTGAATTATTCTACCGGAATCGATGAAGGTACCATGCGAAAAAGCACAGATTCTTTAGATTATGACTTTGATCGTTTCCGTTTGATTGAAGAATATTATAAGCGCCATGATATGACAGGTGTTGATAAGCTTTCTTTATATATTGATTTAATCAAATATCATACCAATTATGATGCTTTTTCAAATAGTGATGCATATACGCTGATGTTCAATAATTCCAGCAACTTTTTAAAGGGTTATCTTTCTATGGCGACATGGCAGTATCAGACCCGAGTTGATGGATTTGTAAATGAAAACAGAATTCCAATTCATGAGGAAGCTGAAGATATCTTAAGAGATTTATTAGACTATTTAAAGAGTGAAAATTTAAATGTATTATTCACCATTTCACCATATTGTATGGATGGAGGCACCTACGCAGCCTGCAATTATATCCTTGATATTGTAAATGAGTATGGTTATAACGGAATCAATACAAATGCTTATTACGATGAAATGGGATTGGATTTTGAAAAAGATTTTTATAATAGTACTCATGTTAACAGTTTAGGAGCAGAGAAATATACCAGATTTATTGGTAATTATATTTCAACAAATTACAATTTACCGAATCATCATGGTGAACCAGCATACTATGCATGGGATTTTAATTCCGCTCAATACAAAACGATGGAGGCTGATAAGCGTAATTTTGTATTAAATATGATTAAAGAAAGCGGAACCGTTGATTTTGGAGATGAATCTGAAGCAGATGAATCAGTTGATGAGAACGATTCTTCTCAGGATAATTCTGAGGAAAATGTGCTCTCGGATTCTGACGAGAATAGTGATGAAAATAATATTGAATAATTATTATTTCATATAAAAGATTAAAGATAAAAAGGAGTATTATTTGTAATGAGTAATTATGTAATTAGTACCTGTACAACTGCGGATTTAAGCAAGGAGAAATTTGAAGCCAGAGATATTAAATATGCGTGCTTCCATTTTGAGATGGATGGTGTTTCCTATATTGATGATTTAGGCCAATCAATGAGCTTTGATGAGTTCTATACTAGATCAGCAAATGGTGCAGATGTAAAAACCTCTCAGATTAATGTCGATGAATTCTGTGAATATTATGAGCAGTTCTTAAAGGAAGGTCTTGATATTGTTCATCTTAGCCTTTCTTCTGGAATTTCTGGAGTTAGCAATTCTGCTATGATTGCTGCTCAGATGATGATGGAAAAGTATCCAGATCGTAAGATTTTTGCGATTGATACACTTTGTGCTTCTACTGGTCTTGGAATGCTTGCTGATATGGCTGCGGATATGAGAGATGCCGGAAAGAGTGTTGATGAGGTTGCTGAATATGTGGAAGCACATAAGCTTGAGTTTCAGCATTGGTTCTTCTGTACAGATCTTACCGCTTTTGTTAAGGGAGGAAGAGTTTCAAAAACTGCTGGTTTCCTTGGCAATGTAATGAATATTTGTCCTCTGCTTCATGTTGATCAGGAAGGCAAGCTTATTCCTATGGAAAAGGTTCGTACCAAGAAAAAGTGCTTTAAGCGTGTTGTTGAAAAGATGATGCAGTATTGTACCGATGGAGTAGATTATGCTGATAAGGTATTTATCGGTAATTCTTACTGTGAAGAGGATGCGAAAGAGGTTGCGAAGCTGATTGAGGAGACCTTCCCTAAGTGCAAGGGTGTTGAAATCCACACAATTGGAACTACCATTGGTTGCCATACAGGTGTTGGAACAACCGCTGTATTCTTTAGAGGCTCTGCTAGAAACGCAGATGAGACCTAATTTATACGAATCATTCGCCTTAACCTATAACACAAGCGTTATAGGTTAAGGTATTCTTGTTATAAAGGGGATTTTTTATGTTTGAAATAATGAAAGCAATCATTTTTGGAATTGTGGAAGGAATCACTGAATGGCTTCCAGTTAGTAGTACCGGCCATTTGATTTTATTAGAGGAATTTATTCCTTTGGAAGTATCAGAAGAATTCATGAAGATGTTCGATGTTGTTATTCAGCTTGGTGCGATTCTTGCGGTTGTTGTGTTGTTTTGGTCAAAAATATGGCCATTTGGAAAAAAGAAAAACCGTGCTCCGCTTTCAAAGAATGGAATCGGAGCCTGGATAAAGAAAGATATCTTTGTTCTGTGGTTCCATATTATTGTATCATGTATTCCAGCTGTTATTGTTGGACTGCTTGTTGATGATTGGGTGGATGAGCATTTTTACAATTATATTTGTGTTGCGATTATGCTGATTGTTGTCGGTATCGTATTTATTATTGTTGAAACTCTTCATAAAGGAAAACGTGACAGAGTGAATGCGACAAATGCGATCACCTATCAGACTGCTCTTTATATTGGTTTATTCCAGGTGATTGCTGCAGTTTTACCTGGTACTAGTCGTTCGGGAGCTACTATTATTGGTGCATTAATTTTAGGTGTGTCTAGAACGGTAGCTGCAGAATATACCTTTTATCTTGCTATTCCAGTCATGTTTGGCGCAAGTTTGTTAAAGGGCTTTAAGTTTGTAAAATCCGGAATCGGAATGACGTCCACTGAACTTTGGATTCTTGTTGTAGGCTGTGTAGTAGCTTTTGTGATTTCATTAATTGTAATTAAGTTTTTGATGGGATATATCAAGAAGCATGATTTTAAGGTATTTGGATGGTATCGTATTGTGCTTGGTATCGCAGTATTACTGTGCGGCTTGTTTGGAGTTATAGGAAAATAAAAAGCAGGGCTTTGCTCTGTGAGAATGGAGTTTAGCTATGTATGATGAATTGACTCAAAAAGATATAGACAAAATGAAAGAAGAAATTGAGTATCGCAAGCTAGTTGTTCGTAAGGAAGCGCTAGAAGAGGTAAAAGTTGCTCGTGCTCAAGGAGATCTTTCAGAAAATTTTGAATATAAATCTGCCAAGCAGGTGAAAAATGCAAATGAAAAACGAATTCGTTATCTTGAAAATATGATTAAAACGGCAGTCATCATTTCCGAAGATTCAAAAGAAGATGAGGTTGGAATGAATAACACCGTAGATTTATATTTTGAAGAGGATGATGAGACGGAAACCTTTAAAGTGGTTACAACTGTACGCAGTAATTCATTAAAAAACTTAATTAGCCGTGAATCACCTTTAGGCGCTGCAATCTTTGGTAAAAAGGTTGGAGATCGAGTTGCTGTGAAGGTGGATGATTCATATTCATATTATGTTGTAATTAAACGAATTGAAAATACTGTGGATGATGGTTCTGATGAACTTCGTAAGTTTTAGTTTTAAATAAAAATGGAGGAGTTATGGCTCGTAAGCAGGTGAATGGACAGCTTGATTTGTTCGCATATATAAACTCCATACAGACGACAGAACATTTTGGTGACATGGAGATGGTTTCACTCATGCCAGAGGATGTGCCTGAGCAAAACAAATCAGAGGATCTTCTGATTGATTCAGAAAATATTTTGTCTGAAACAGAAGACATTTTATCTGAAACAGAAGATACTTTGTCTGAAACAGAAGATACTTTACCTGAATTAGAAGATGTCATCTCTATCGAGCCTGTTTCTGAGAAAACTGACGATATTGAGAAATTCGACTCAAATAACGAAGAAGTATTTGAATCAGTTTCTGAAGAATCTTCATTTATTAATCCAGAAGAAGCTATATCAAAAATAGAAGATTCTGTTGATGAAATCGATGAAATTACTGTTTCTAAAGAATTTGAGATTGAAATCTCACCATCTGCGGTATATAAAAAAAGAGAAGAAAACAATTCTGATCTAGTTATGTCTAAATATTTTGAAACGAATCAGAAGAAGGAAGCATTTATTGAATACCGCAATTATAATCGAGTGATTATAGGAAAACCTGACGAAGAAGTAAAAGAGTTCCATTTTGAAACTTCGAAAGAAGCTGTAGATTTTTATGTAGATGCATTGTATCGATTTTTTGACGATAAAAATTTAAGGGAGAAGGATGTATGATTACAGTAACAACCTTTGGCAATTTTCAAGCTGTTTCTGAAAATAAAGTTTTAGACGAAAAAAATCTTCGTTCAAATATGTTGTTGCGCCTGTTTATGTATTTAATTTTACATAGAGATCAGGCATTAAGTACAGATATATTAATCGATGCATTATGGTTTGATGAAGAGGTTGATAACCCTGTTGGTGCATTAAAGAATTTAATGTATCGTCTCCGTAAAACATTAGAGAAAAGCTATGGTGCAAATGAATACATTCTTACTTCCAGAGGCTCATATCAGTGGAATAATGATATTAAAGTGATTGTTGATTACGAGAAGTTTGAACAGCTGATTAGCAAAGCGAAGGCTGAAAGCTCTGAAGATAAGGCCTTGGTGAAATACGAGCAGGCAATTGCTCTTTATAATGGCGTATTTTTAAATGCATTAAAAGACTGCTCATGGATTCAGACCTTAAGCACTTATTATCAGTCATTATATTTGTCTTCTGTAAAAGCGCTTGCAGATCTTTATGTTAAGACGAAGCAGTATGAATATCTGGATCGTTTGGTCACCGCTGCATTGGCTTTTGATAATGCGGATGAACAGCTTTACTGTTATCAGGTAGAAGCAAGAATGCGAATGAATAAGATTTCTCTCGCATTAGAATCCTATGACAATGCGAAGGAAATCATTGAAAAAGAATTAGGTGTTCGTAAAACAGCAATTCTTAATAAGGTATACGAGGAATTACTTGCGTTAAGTAAATCTACAACTGCCGATACGATTAATGAAGTTCATGAAGATATTTCAGAAGAAAATCCAGAAGGTGTCTTTTTCTGTGGTTATCCAATATTCCGTGAAATTTATCATTTAGAGGCCAGAAAAAATGCTCGCTCGGATGATGATGAAACATTAGTGCTTTTAACTCTAGAAGGAAAAAGTAGTGATACCAAGGAAGTTGCGGAATTCCGTGTAAAACAGGCGATGCAGGCTATGGAGCAATGTATTCGTGAATCATTAAGAGTAGGAGATGTTGCGAGTAAGTATAGTGAATCACAATTTATTCTTATGCTTCAGTCCTGCAATAATGATTATGCTCATTTAGTTGTTAATCGTTTGATTTCTAGACTTCATTCAATGAATTCAAAATATAGTAATGTTAAGATTAGTTTTGATATTAGAACAGTATCAATCGATAATGATTTAATTGATAAATAAAGTTGGGTTTGAAATGATTACAAATGTAAATAATATTAAAAAGATCAAACCATCAAATCATTTCCTAAATCAGCTTCAGGAGCTTATAAAGGCGACAGAAGCTGATTTTGTTGACTGGGACATAAAAGTTTCAACATCAGAATATAATGATGTTACTGAAAAACCAGTAAAAGAAATTGATGGTAAAAATTATACAATAGATGAATGCTTTGTGTCTTATTATACAAACTATAAAGGGAATGAATTTTTATTGATTACCTACGAACAAATTTATTCAAATCAAGACAATCAGTTATCTACAAATCTGGTGTTTACCCCGCCATTAGGAAACCGATTCTTCGATTTGACAACATTAGGCCCTTATGCAATCGAGTGTGATAAAATACTAACCTTTTATATTCATAATCTTTGGAATCTTTTGATTGAAAAAAAGAAAGCATCTTCAGAAAAAATTATGATGACAGTCGATAGAAGAAGTGTTAAACTTGATAATCGGTGATTTAATTTTATTTTTTTCTTGGAGGTATGAGGTTATGAAGAAAAAATTATTAGTAGGTATTGTCGTAGTTATGACATTATTAGGTCTTGTTGCATGTGGATCTGATAATAACACTTCTGTAATCAAAAACAACGATGACAATAATATTGTCAATACAGAAGAAACTAAGGTTGATACTCTTGAAACTTTAATGGCTAGCGAGATTGAAGCAATAAATTCTGAGTTAAAGCAGACTCAGGAATCTCAGGCCGCAGTTTATAACGAGATTTCTTTTAAGGTTGTTGGAAACGATTGTGTGTATGTATATACCTGTGCCGAAGGAATCATGTTGGATCCTTCTAAGTTAGAAGTACTTGAGGAGTCTACTTATAAACCAGCTGCAGTTTCATTATTTGATGCGCTTTATTCTGAATATTCTATTTATCCAGAATCTGTTACCTTTAACTTTGTTGAAAGTGACGGAACCACAGAAATTTTCAGCTACGCTTATTCAAAAGCTGATTATGAGGCTGAACATTAATTTTACATTAAAAAGCAGGAATCGTATGATTCCTGCTTTTTTACTGTATAGGAAATTGCTCCAATTTCCTATACAGCAAAAAGGCTCTGTGAGGATACGCACGCTTTTGCAGATGAAAAATGTCGCATAGGCGACGCAAAAGCGGCGCGAGAGTTTCGCAAGCGAAACTCTATTTTTATAGTTTTTCACGAATAATTGCCAAAGCCTCTTTATATGAGATTTTCTTTTCCATTGCATATTTTTTTATGTCGTCGAATTCAAGTTTTTCTTTATATATATCCTCCGCATAACTGATTTTATTTCTAATTTCAAAATCATCAATCGAAATTTTTTCAAATTCAGAAAAAAGTTTGGTGCGTTCAAAAGACTGATAACGCACACCTCGTGTGGAGGTATAGGTTAACACATTTTTGATCATTTGCTCTTTATCTGATTCCTTACATAATACATTAAATATAACACCAGGACGATTTTTCTTCATTTGAATAGGAATGAGATAAACATCTAAAGCGCCACACTCTAAAAGAGAATCCATTGCATATCCAATTTCTTCACCACTCATATCATCAATATTACATGAGATTTCATATACAATATCTGATTCAAGTTTTTTGGTTGAATGTTTCTTGATATTTTTATCCATAAAAACCTCCAATTCATAGCTGATATTATTATAGTATTTTTCGTTTTGATTGTCTTGACATTTTGCACAAAAACAGGAAACCAATTTTGTGAAAACTAGTTTCTTGAATCGAGTTTCCATATTTGTTAACATTAAGGAAACGAGAAAATGAAATTTGGTTTCCGCGAGGGCTATGAAATGAATCAGAAAAATGAAAGTAAAGTGAAGATTTTAGAAGCAACAACGAAAGTTTTTAATAAAAAGGGTATGAAATTTACCATGGATGATATAGCGAAAGAATTATCTATGAGTAAAAAAACGATTTATACCATTTTTAATGACAAAGAAGAAATTTTATACGAAATGGTTGATTATGCTTTTGGAAAAATCAAAGAGAGCGAAGAAGAAGTGATTCAAAATTCATCTTTGACAACGATTGAAAAGCTTCGAACGATACTTGGCGTTCTTCCAGAAAGTTATAAAAGTGTTGATTTTAGACAATTATTTGTTCTTAGAGACAAATATCCAGATATCTATTCCAAAATTGAAACTCATTTGGAAACGGGCTGGGAAAATACAATTGGTCTTATGGAACTTGGCATAGAAGAAGGTGTGATTCGACCATTTTCCATTGTAATATTTAAAGCCACTTTTGAAGCTGCAATTGAACAGTTTTTTGGAAGAAATATATTGATTGCAAACAATATTGAATACTTTGATGCTTTAAATGAATTGGTAAATATTATGGTTGATGGAATCACGATAAAGGAATAAAGGAGTAAGAAATGGAAGATCGATCAAAGGTAATTTTTGGGAATGAGATTAAAAATTCTGCCTACAAAAAATCAGTAAAATCAAAAAAGAAATATATAAAAAAATTTGGAGATGACACTAAGGTTGATTATCCTGTGCATTTACAGAAAAATCCATATATTGGAGATTCATTGAATGTAGTGAATGTGTTAATCGGAGACTTAGAACAAAATGTTCATTACAACGTAAATGATAATAATACAGATTTAAATTTTGATACAGAAAAAGGAATCATTGTTGGAAATATAAGAATGGGATTTGGCCATTATCGTATATCCATGGCAATGGCATCTGCAGCAAAAGCACTTGGATATACTCCATATTGGATGGATTTAAATGGATATCCTCAGACAACCTGTACGAAAGTGATTTCTGCGCAAAATGATTTATATTCGCTTGGATCAAGATTGTCTAAGAATAAACTTTTTAACAAGTTTGTATGGGAACCAATGAATTACGAAGGCTTCCGCGCTTTAACCTATAATTCTTCAGACCAAAAGAACGCTGAATTAATGGCTCCTGTTTATCGCAATGTTCCAAAGGAAATTCCAGTGATTGGAACCCATGTATGGCCAGCACAGGCTGCGATTCATGCAGGCATGAAGCATGTAGTAAATGCAATTCCAGACAACTGGCCTATGGCGCTTCATTATTCTGAAGGCTCTGTGCATACAATTCAGTGTCATAACGCTTATATGGGATATCGAATTTGTAATGGTATGGCAAAGGATCAAGTGCTTAAGCCTATGCCAAAGGATGCTTTGGTTTATACAGGTCATTACATTGATCATGAACTTGTAAGCAATATCGAATCAGACTGTAATGCAAGACTGTTGAGAAAGAAAAATAAGAAGCCAATGAGATTTCTTCTTACTATAGGTGGTGCTGGTGCACAAAAAGAAATTTTTGCTGCAATTATTAAGCATCTCCTTCCATATATCAGAGAAAATAAAGCTGTTTTGTATGTCAATGTAGGAGATTACAAAAATGTATGGGATTCTTTGATGAATGAAATCCCTGAAATGAGAGCATATTCAACAGAACATTTTGATCAGTGGTCTGATACTGCTGCTTTTGCAGAGGCTGCGTTAGATGAAAATAATGAGATTTCTGGAATTCATGGATTCTGGCATAAGAATATTTTTGAAGCAGTATACTGTACAAATCTTTTGATGCGAAGCGCAGATGTTCTTGTGACAAAGCCATCAGAATTAGCCTTTTATCCGATTCCAAAGCTTTTTATAAAAAGAGTAGGAAAGCATGAAATGTGGGGAGCTATTCATTCTGCAGAAATTGGAGATGGAACACTTGAATGCAGAGATATTCCACATACACTTCAAATGATTGAACTGTTTTTAAAAGAAGATGATCTTTTAGAAGATATGTGTGAAAACATTATAAAAAATAAATCTCAAGGTATCTATGATGGTGCTTACAAAGTAGTTGAGTTAGCTATGAATTTGAAAAATCGTTAATGAAAGAGGAAGGACAAATGAAAAAGAAATTATCTGGTTTTGAGAAGTTCGCCTACGGAATAGGTGCAGTAGGAAAAGATATGGTATATATGCTGTCAGCATCCTATGTTCTTTATTATTTCCAGGATATTATGGGTGTCAGTGCAATAGCAATGGGTATCATATTATTTGCAGCGCGAATTTTTGATGCATTTAACGACCCTATTATGGGAGTTCTTGTAGCAAAAACCAAGAGCAAATGGGGCAAGTTTCGCCCATGGCTATTTATCGGAACTTTGTTTAATGCAATCGTATTATATTGCATGTTTGCATGTCCACCTAGCTTAAATGGTGGTGGCCTTGTTGCATATGCTGCAATCACTTATATTCTTTGGGGCGTAACCTATACGATGATGGATATTCCATATTGGTCAATGGTTCCTGCATTTACGGAAAGTGGAAAAGAAAGAGAAAATCTATCAGCACTTGCTCGTTCCTGCGCAGGAGTAGGTTCTGCAATTATTTCAATCGTTACAGTTATGGCTGTTGCATTCTTTGGAAACACTGCTTCTGCTAAAGCGACAAATGTTGAGACTTATAGCATTGTTTCAGAGTCAACGACAGTTGATCTTACTGTTTTAGAAAAAGATGCGGATGGTGTTGCGACCGGCGAAATTAAGTCATTTATCGCAGATGAAAATATAAACTTTGATATTTCAGCAGTTCCAGGTACTTTTGCAGAACATGTTTATTTAAACAAGGACAGTTCAAAGGAAAATGCGAAGTTTGAGCTTGTAGTTGATGGAGTTGAAATCAATAATGATAACGCTTATGTAACCTATGCAATGGATTCCCTTAATGATACCAAGGGTGTTATGGCTATCTATGTGGATTCCGATTCTTTTGCAAAAATTAACAATGGTGCAGTTAGTGGTTCGATTAAGTCAACAGCAGAAGTTGAGCGATTAGGTTTTAAATATTTCTCACTTGTAATTGCAATTTTATTTATGGTATTTATTCTGATTACCTGTCTTGGAATCAAGGAAAAGTCCACCGTAGATGTTCAGACCGCTTCTGTAAAGGACATGTTTAAGGCGTTAATCCAAAATGATCAGGCGATGGCTATGGTTATTACAATTGTATTAATCAACACTGCAACCTATATCACCTCAAACCTTGTAATTTATTTCTTTAAATATGATTTAGCTGGTAAGAACTGGAGAGGTGATTACACCTTATTTAATACCTTTGGCGGCGGAATTCAGATTCTTGCAATGATGATTTTGTTCCCATTGCTCAGAAAGTTCTTTAACAACATTAAGATCTTTTATATTTGTGTAGGATCAGCAGTTGTAGGCTATGTGATTTTACTTGTAATGGCACTTTCTGGAATGACAAATGTATATCCATTCTTAATTCCTTGCTTCTTTATTATGGCTGCTGTAGGAATTTTAAACGTACTTGTAACCGTATTCCTTGCAAATACTGTAGATTATGGTGAGTTAAAGAATGGTAGAAGAGATGAGTCAGTCATCTTTTCGATGCAGACCTTTGTTGTTAAGCTTTCATCTGGTATTGCCGCTTTAATCGCTGCAATCTGTCTTGAAATCTTTAGCATTACCAAAGAGAGTGATGTAATTGAAGGAAGCGTTGTAGATTTTGTAAATACAAATATATTAAATGTTAAAAATCACTTTGTTGATACGATTTCGAATGGTTCGGTTATGGGACTTCGAATGGTTATGACACTTGTACCAATTGCTGTACTGGCAGTAGGATTTTTAGTGTTTAAAGCTAAATATTTCTTAAATGACAATAAGCTTACCGAAATTACCAAAGAGCTGAATGCAAAGAAAAATTATGTAGAAGACTAAATATTATCAATACCATGGAGAATTCATTATGATTCGTGCTTTTGACCAGCATTTTGTGCTAGAAACGAATAATACGACCTATGCTTTTCGTGTTTTGGAAACAGGACATATGGAGCATTTATATTACGGCAAAAAACTTCATGTGGAAGAAGCGGGTGATTTAAAATCACTATACGAAAAAAGAGCGTTTCTGCCAGGAAATGAAAATAATTATGACGATGCCCATAAAAATTTAACTTTAGAAGATATTCGATTAGAAATGTCTTCTTATGGAAAGGGCGACCGTAGAGAGCCTTTTATCGAACTTGTGCATGAAGATGGCTCTAGAACTTCTGATTTTGTCTATGAATCTTATCAGATATTAGACGAAAAAATAATTTTAAATACTCTTCCTAGCACATATGATGATCGTCATAATGCAAAAACCTTAGAAATTAAGCTTGTTGATCATAATTATGGGGAAGAACTTTATCTGTATTATTCCGTATTTGAAGAAACAGATGTGATTGTGAAATCCGCAAAGCTTATCAATCAATCAAAGAATACTTTGCGTATTGATCGCATTATGAGTCAGCAGCTGGATTTTGAAACGAATGATTTTGTTGTTAGCACATTCCATGGCGCATGGGCCAGGGAAATGAAAAAGTATGAAACAAATACAATGTCAGGAACCTTTGTGAATTCTTCTTATACAGGTACTTCATCGAGTCGTTCAAATCCTTTTGTGATGCTTTCAAAGCCTAATACAGACGAGGATTATGGTATTTGCTATGGATTTCATCTGATATACAGTGGAAATCATTATGAAGCCTTTGATGTGAATGAGTATCATAAGCTTCGCTTTGTAAGCGGTATTAATCCAAGAAGCTTTGAATATCATTTAGAGCCAGGAGAAGTATTTGAGACACCTGAGGCAGTCATGACGTTCTCGAATCATGGATTAAATGGAATGAGCCTGAATATGCATAAGTTCGTTCGAAACCATGTTGTCAGAGGTGTTTGGAAGAACAAGGTTCGACCAGTATTATTAAACAGCTGGGAAGCTTCCTATTTTGATTTTGATGAATCAAAACTCCTTAAATTAGCAAAAGAGGGGAGTGCTGTTGGCATTGAACTTTTTGTTATGGATGATGGCTGGTTCGGCAAACGTGATAATGACACCTGCTCTCTTGGAGACTGGGAGGTAAACAAAAAGAAGCTTCCAGGAGGTGTTGAAGGTCTTGCTAAAAAAATCAATGCCCTCGGAATGGATTTTGGCATTTGGGTTGAGCCTGAAATGATTAATGTAGACTCAGATTTATTCCGTGAGCATCCAGATTGGTCATTGGCAATTCCGGATAAGCCACATTCAGAAGGAAGAAATGAGCGCCATCTTGATTTATGTAATCCAGAAGTTGTGGATTATATGATTCAAAAGATGACAGAAGTATTTTCATCTGCAAATATTTCTTATGTAAAATGGGATATGAATCGTGTATTTTCAGATTACTATTCTCCATATCTGAATTCTGACAAACAGGGTGAGGTAATGCATCGCTATGTTTTGGGCCTGTATCGAATGATGGATACTCTTACAAAGAGATTCCCGGAAATTCTGTTTGAAGGCTGTAGTGCAGGTGGAAATCGATTTGATTTAGGCATTCTTTCATATTTCCCTCAGATTTGGGCAAGTGATGATACCGATGCTTTATATCGCGTCAATGGGCAGACTGGATACAGCTATGGATACCCAATGAATACTGTTTCTTGCCATGTTAGTGCGTGTCCGAACCATCAGACACTAAGAGTGACACCTCTTTCTACAAGATTTAATGTTGCTTCATTTGGCGTGCTTGGATATGAAATCAATTTATGTGATGCAAGCAAAGAGGATTTAAAAGAAATCTATGAGCAGATAAAAATCTATAAGGAATGGCGTGAAATTCTTCAGCTTGGTGATTTTTACCGTGGAAGAAGCAATCATATCCATGAATGGACCTGTGTTTCGCCGGATCAAAATAAAGCAGTTGGATTTTTGATGACTGAGCTTGTAGAAAGTAATATGCAATTTGAACAATATTTCCCAAAAGGATTGAAGGAAGAGGCAAAGTATTCTTTTAAAAATCGTACAATGCGCTATAATATAAAAGGTTTTGGCGATTTGATTAATACTGCTGCGCCAGTGCATGTGAAGCCAGATTCCATGATGCATAATATTTTGGCGAAATTTATTACTATGCCAGGTGAGACAGAAGATTATATCACCTATGGAGATGTACTAATGCAGGGTGTGAAATTAAATCAGGCATATTCCGGAACCGGCTATGATGAAAATACCAGATATTTTACAGACTTTTCATCTAGAATATATTTTATGGAGAATATTAATGAATAAAGGATATGCGCTTATCACAGGTGCAAGCTCAGGAATTGGTAAAGAATTTGCTCTTCAACTGTCAGAAGAAGGATATACTCCGATTTTGGTATCAAGACGACAAGATTTACTGAATGATCTTAGCGAAACGATTCATAATAAATATGGATTAGAACCCATAGTTTATCCTTGTGATTTGCTGATACTTTCCAATATTGATGAGTTATTTTCGTATATTAACACATTAAATATGTCAGTAGATATTGTAATTAATAATGCTGGCTTTGGCGATTGTGGAGCATTTTTAGAAACAGATATTAATAAGGATTTGTCCATGATAGATTTAAACATAAAAACGCTTCACTATGTTATGAAGAAAACGCTAAAGATTTTTTCTGAGCAAAATTATGGAATGTTATTAAATGTAGCATCATCTGCTGGATTGTTTTTTTCAGGGCCGTATATGAGTACCTATTATGCAACCAAAAGTTATGTAACTAGCATCTCTGGTGCAGTTTCTACGGAACTAAAAGAACAGGGGTACCGCAATATTTATGTTATGGCTTTATGTCCTGGACCGGTTAATACAGAATTTAACGAGATTGCCAATGTTAGATTTGCACTAAAAGGATTGTCAGCTGAGAGATGTGTATCCTCTGCAATTCGTGGAATGAAAAAGCATAAACGAATCATTATTCCTGGAATCACATTAAAGCTTGGTATCTTTTTTAACAGATTTCTTCCTCGCGGTCTTTCGTCAAAAATCGTTGGGCATCAGCAAAAAAAGAAACTGTAATCTCATTTTTTCGGAATAATATAATAAAACTTGCGATTGTTAACCAAATATATAAAACAGGTTGACAATTAAACGTGGTAGTAATATGATTCTCCTTGGATAAAAAGATTATCCAAGGAGGATTTTTTATGAACAAAACAAATCGAAACAAAAATATTTATTTTATGGCATGTAGTGCATTGTTTGCAGCCATTATGTGCGTTTTAGGACCACTCAGTTTACCAATTGGACCAGTTCCAATTTCACTTACAAATCTTGTAGTATATCTTTCGATTTTTTTATTAGGTCCATGGGCAGCTACCGTTAGTACCATTATTTATATATTATTAGGAGCGTTTGGACTTCCGGTATTTTCAAATGGACAAGGTGGCCTTGCTAAGCTTGTTGGACCAACGGGCGGATATATCGTTGCTTATATTTTAGTTGCGCTGATTGGTGGACTTTGTCTTATGTTATCAAAAGGAAAACTAAAATATATCATCACAGTACTGGGACTTATTGTGGGAACAGCGATCTTATATTTGATAGGAACCCTTTGGTTTATGTATGTTACAAAATCAGGAATGATGGCAGCTTTAGAACTATGTGTATTTCCATTCATTGTATTAGACCTGATTAAAATTGTGATTGCAACAATCCTTGGAATTGCTGTAAGAAGAGCATTGGCGAAAGCAAATTTATTGTTTGTTTAATTGAATATATCATTTCATTAAAAAAATTGGCCACAAAAATTTGTGGCCAATTTTTTAGTGCGTTTTTCGATTGATATAACTGGTTTTGTATTTTGAATACATAATTTTCTGACTTCGATATAAGCCAAAGTAGCCTGAAAAAATATAACTGAAGGCGACAGCAAGTAAGAAATATGGCATTCCATCATATCCAAATAATTCAAAACTGATCAGAAGAGAACTGATTGGACAGTTTGTGACTCCGCAAAATAGCGAAATCATACCAATTGCAGTACATAGTGTCGGTGAAACTCCAAACAAGTTTCCAAACAGACAACCGAAAGCAGCACCTGTATAAAAGGATGGAACAATTTCGCCACCTTTAAAGCCAGCCCCCAAGGTAAGGGCTGTAAATAATATTTTTAATATAAAATCTTCCGGTCTTACATTTCCGTTAATACATTCTTCAATAATATTGATACCAGTACCATTATAACGATGATTACCAATGATAAAGGTAAGCAGTGCAATGATACAGCCGCCTGCAAATACACGTAAAAATTGATTTTTCAATAATTTTTTGTATAAATGCTCAACCTGATGCAATACAACACAAAACAGAATGGAAACTAAAGCGCACAGAATTGCAAGAGCTGAAAAAATCACAGCATTTTTAATATTAAAAGAAGGTACATGTTCTATCAAAAACAGTTCATTTTTACAGCCATAATAATTGGCAATTGCATGTGCGACAAGAGAACTGATGACGCAAGGAACAAGTGCATTGTAATACATAATTCCCACACTGATCATTTCCATGGAAAAAATTGCGGCGGCCATCGGGGTGCCAAATAAGGCAGAAAAGGCAGCGCTCATACCACACATAATCATTACGCGTTTGTCCTTTTCATCAAAACGAAAAAGCTTGCCTAAGGAACAGCCCAAACTGCCTCCCATCTGTAAAGCAGCGCCTTCTCGACCAGCAGAACCTCCTAATAAGTGGGTAATCAAGGTTGAAATAATAATAAGAGGTGCCATATCCCATGGCACATCCTGCTCAGAATGAATTGCAGATATGACCAGATTTGTCCCCTGATCCTGTTCGATTTTTCTAAGCTTATATAATCCAGCAATAATCAGTCCACCAAAAGGGAGCAGATATATTAGCCATGGATATGAAATTCGATAGTCAGTGACATATTGCATTCCATAATAAAATAAGGTTCCAATTCCACCGACAATGGTTCCAACTAAAATCGAAAATATAATCCATTTAAAGGAGATATATGCCCGAAGAATATTATGTTTTATTTTGTCTTTTGTAGTATTATTCATAGAATTTATAGTAGCATTTCATTTTTTTATTTACAAGAATGATGTATAATTAATTCATTAGAAAACATTGGAGATTTTTTATGGAACAAACCTATTATTTTATAGTAAATAGTAAAGCGAGAACCGGAAAGGGGATAGAAATCTGGAATTCTCTGGAAGCAGTATTAAAAGACAAGGATATATCATATAAAGTTTATCGTACAAAGCATGCTGGACATGCAAAACAGATTGCAAATCAGCTTACTTCTACGGACGAGCTACGTAAAGTTATTATTGTAGGAGGAGATGGCACCGTAAATGAAGTGATTAACGGAGTGCATGATTTTTCTAAGGTGTCTTTTGGATATGTTCCAATTGGTTCAGCGAACGATTTGGCAAAAGGATTAGGCATTGATAAGGAAGCTCCAGAGATTATTTTAAAAAGAATATTAAGCAATGAAAATCCGTTTGCTATGGATTTAGGCCGAACAACGGATTCAGAGGGAAAACAAACATATTTTGCAATAAGTTCTGGCATTGGCATAGATGCAGAAGTGAGCAAAGCGGCTTTGGATTCGAAATTAAAAAAGGTCTTAAATGTATTTGGATTAGGAGCTTTCACTTATAAACTTTTGACCATCCACAAATTGTTTACGATGCCACACGTGTATTCCGAGGTTGCTTTAGATGATAAAGAACCCGTAGAAATTAAAAAGGGGATCTTTGTTGCAGGCATGAATCATCCATGGGAAGGTGGAGGCGTACCTATGGCACCACATGCAAATGCATTCGATGGAAATATTTCTATGTGTTGCGTGAGTGGATTTAGCAGATTTCAGGCATTTTTTGTTTTGCCAACACTTCTTAGAGCAAAGCATGAAGGCAAAAAGGGATTTTGGCACGAAAATTATAGGAAAGCTGTCATTACAATGCAAAAGCCCATGGTTGTACATGCGGATGGAGAATATCTTGGTATGCATAATAAGATTACCATCGAGTGTATGCCTGAATTAATGAAATTTATGTATTAGTTACGGAGTTATATGAGAGTAGAATTTATTCACCACAGCTGTTTTCTGGTCGAAATCGATAATGTTGTTTTGATTTTTGATTATTTCAATGGAAATCATGTAAATGGTTATTCATTTACTGGAAAATTACCATCCTATGAAAAGGATACGAAAATCTATATGTTTGCAAGCCATAGTCATGCTGACCATTATGATATGGATATTCTTCGTATGGAAAAGGAATATCCAAATCTAAAATATATATTTTCCAAAGATATCCGAATTAGTCCAAATTTTCTTGAGAAGCATGGAATTGACTCTGCAGTTCGAAATAAGGTTTTGTTTGTGAAACCGGATCATAATTACGAATTGGATGAACTTAAAATAACAACATTTCATTCGACAGATTCGGGTGTGGCATTTTATGTAACAATAAATGGCGTTTCAGTTTATCATTCAGGAGATTTGAATGATTGGAAAATGGAGGGAGCTGGGGATTTAATTAATGGAAAGATGAGACGAACATATCGTCATGAGATTAATAAATTAAAAAATCTTCCAATCAATGTCGCTTTTGTTCCTTTAGACCCTCGTCTAATGGAGCATATGTTTGAAGGGATTCGTTACTTTTTGGAAACGACTGATGCAGAATATGTATTCCCTATGCATATGTGGCAGGATTATTCTGGAATCTCTGTATTAAAGAAACAGCTTACAAACCGTTCTATGGCAGATCGAATCATGGATATTTCGAGAGAAAATCAAACTTTTTTATTTGAAGAAGGTTGAAATCACTGATTTCTTAATCTATAATAATTTTAATTGGAGGGAAAATATATGTCAGCTTTTTTTGCAGAATGTTTAAAGTATGTAATTGAAATGATCATTTTATTTGCTCTTGGTTGCTGTGGTGCCTTTATCGGCATTAAACTTCGTAAGAACAAAAACAAGAAACAGGAAACTACTGCTGAGTAGGATTATTTTGAATTTGCATTTACTTTAAGAGTCGCTTGCGGCTCTTTTTGTTGTTGTAAAAAGTAGATATATTTTCTTTGAATTATTACGAAACATAATGAAAATAGAGGAGAGAAATAATTATGCATAAGAGTTATGGAGTAAATGAGCTTCGCAGAATGTATCTTGATTTCTTTGAGAGTAAAGATCATCTTGCAATGAAGAGCTTTTCGTTAGTTCCACATAACGATAAAAGTTTGCTTTTAATTAACGCAGGTATGGCTCCACTTAAGCCATATTTTACGGGACAGGAAGTTCCACCACGCAAACGTGTTACCACCTGCCAAAAGTGCGTTCGTACAGGTGATATTGAGAATGTAGGTAAGACAGCAAGACATCTTACTTTTTTTGAGATGCTTGGAAATTTCTCTTTTGGTGATTACTTTAAGCATGAAGCAATTGCCTGGAGCTGGGAATTCTTAACAGAAGTTCTTGGTCTTGAAGCAGATCGTTTATATCCTTCAATTTATGGAGAGGACGATGAAGCATTCGACATTTGGGTAAATGAGGTTGGTATCGCACCAGAAAGAATCACCCGTTTTTATCGTGACCCAGTGACAGGAGAGTGTGATAACTTCTGGGAGCACGGTGCTGGACCTTGTGGTCCTTGTTCAGAGATTTATTATGACCGCGGCGAGAAATATGGCTGTGGAGATCCAAATTGTAAGGTTGGTTGTGAATGCGACCGCTTCATGGAAGTTTGGAATAATGTATTTACTCAGTTTAATGGAGATGGCCATGGTGGCTATGAAGAATTAGAGAATAAGAATATCGATACCGGAATGGGTCTTGAAAGACTTGCAGTTGTTATACAGGATGTAGATTCAGTATTTGATATTGATACTATGAAAGCAATTCGCAACAAGGTTTGTGAACTTGCAAATAAGACATACCAGACAGATGCATTAGATGATATTTCTATTCGTCTGATTACAGATCATATTCGTTCATCTACCTTCCTCATTTCCGATGGTGTTATGCCAACCAATGAAGGAAGAGGCTATGTTCTTCGTAGAATTATCCGTCGTGCAGCTCGTCATGGACGTATGCTTGGCATTGAGGGTTGTTTCCTTGCTCAGATTGCACAGGTTGTAATTAATGAGTCGAAGGATGGTTATTCTGAACTTGAGGAAAAGAAGGACTTTATCTTAAAAGTTCTTACACAGGAAGAAGAAAAGTTTGCAAAAACAATTGATCAGGGTCTTTCAATTCTTTCAGATATGGAAGATAAAATGCAGGCAGAAGGTAAGAAAGAGCTTTCTGGTGCAGATGCATTTAAGCTTTATGATACCTACGGTTTCCCAATTGACTTAACCGCTGAAATCCTCGAGGAGAAAGGTTTCTCTTATGATGAGGAAGGCTTTAAGGCATGCATGGACGAACAGAAAAATCAGGCTCGTAATGCGCGTAAGGAAACCAATTACATGGGCGCTGACGCTGATGTATACAATGAAATTGAATCGACACTTACCACTGAGTTTACTGGATATGATAAGACAAAGGATAGCTGCGAAATTGCTTTCCTTACCACCGAAACAGAACTTGTAGAAGCTTTATCAGAAGGGGATAAGGGATCAATTATCGTTGCAAAGACTCCTTTCTATGCAACTATGGGTGGTCAGCAGGGCGATAAGGGTATGATTAAGACCGCAACAGGCTGCTTTATTGTTGAAGACACTGTAAAAGTTGTTGGGAACCGTTATGCTCATGTTGGATATGTTTCAGAAGGTGTCATTACAAACGGAGATAATGCAGAACTTTGTGTTGATGAAGTTTTACGTGCGAAAACCTGTCGTAACCACTCTGCAACACACCTTCTTCAGAAAGCATTGAGAGAAGTATTAGGATCTCATGTTGAGCAGGCTGGTTCATACCAGGACGGCGATCGAACCCGATTCGATTTCTCTCATTTCGAAGCTATGACTGCTGAGGAATTAGCAAAAGTAGAAGCCTTAGTAAATGCTAAGATTGCCGAAGCAATTCCAGTTGTTACAGAAGTGATGTCAGTTGACGAAGCGAAAAAGACTGGTGCAATGGCATTATTTGGAGAAAAGTACGGCGAGAGCGTAAGAGTTGTTTCTATGGGAGATTTCTCTAAGGAGTTCTGCGGTGGTACTCATGTGAAGAATACTGCGGATATTACTGCATTTAAGATTTTGTCTGAAAATGGTGTTGCTGCAGGTGTTCGTAGAATTGAAGCTCTCACAGGTGACAATGTATTAGCTTACTATGCAAATATTGAGGAAGAACTCAATGCAGCAGCAAAGGTTGTTAAGACTGCCCCTGCTACTTTAGTTGATCGTCTGGAAAAGCTTATGGCTGAAATGAAAGCTTTACAGAGCGAAAATGAATCCTTAAAGGCAAAGGCAGCTCAATCTGCTCTTGGCGATGTTATGGATCAGGTTGTTGAGGTTAAGGGTGTGAAGCTTCTTGCAACCAGTGTTTCAGGAGTAGATATGAACGGTCTTCGTGATTTGGGAGATCAGTTAAAGGAAAAGCTTTCAGAAGGTGTTGTTGTGCTTGCTTCTGACTGTGATGGCAAGGTAAATCTGATTGCTATGGCAACAGATGCTGCTCAGGCCGCTGGCGCGCATGCTGGAAATCTCATCAAAGCAATTGCTGGAAAAGTTGGAGGTGGCGGCGGTGGTCGTCCAAATATGGCTCAGGCCGGTGGAAAGAATCCTGCTGGAATTCCAGATGCAATTGCTGAAGCAAAGGTTGCACTTGAAGGAATGCTTTCATAATTGATTTGCAATAAAAATCTAATAATTACTTGACAAATAGCAATTATTTGTTAAAATATCTTTTGTGTGTCGTATGTTTATATGACAAAAATGATGAAATTATTCCACAACTGGAGGGAGGTTAGGTTCGCGTGTCCAGTGTTATCGTTAAAGAGAACGAGTCTTTAGATAGTGCATTACGTCGTTTCAAGAGAAACTGCGCAAAGGCTGGTATCCAGCAGGAAATTCGTAAGCGTGAGCATTACGAGAAGCCAAGCGTAAAGCGTAAGAAGAAGTCTGAAGCTGCTCGCAAGAGAAAATTCAACTAATTAATAGAGTGAATTAAGAGTCCGAATTTTTTCGGACTCTTTTTTTGCTGTATAGGAAATTGCTCCAATTTCCTATACAGTAAAAAAGGCTCCGAAATGTCGGCAAAAAATGAATTAAATCTTTCATTTTTGCATTAAGAGTGTTTTAATAATAGATGTTAAAACTATATATATGCAATTTTTATATCACTAAATTGCAAAACGAAAGAGGAATACTATTAAATGGAAAAGAAGATAGGTCTCATAGTTGAAAAATTATTAGACGATTATCGAGACGACAAATTTATTAATAATGTTGAAGTGTTTGATCAGCCAGATAAGGATGTTGTGATTGACATTACGAATAAGCTGTTAAAAATCGTTTATCCAGGTTTTTATCGTGAAAAGAATTATCATTATTACAATAATTATAGCCGCATTACTAATCTTTTAGAGGATGTAATGTATAACCTGAAAAAACAAATTTGTATTGTATTAAAGCAATGCCCTGATTGTGTGAATTGGTCTGAAGAAACTGCCGAAGAAAAGGCAGGGGAGATTACTCTTCAATTTTTTGAGACAATCCCAAAGATTCGAGAATATGTTGAATCGGATGTTGAGGCGGACTTTGAGGGAGACCCTGCTGCGTTTAATAAAAATGAAATCATTTTATGCTATCCAGGTCTTCTTGCTACAACCGTTAATCGAATTGCACATGAATTGTATATGTTAGAGGTTCCTATCATTCCTAGAATGATGACAGAGTATGTTCATAGTATTACAGGGATTGACATCAACCCTGGTGCAACCATTGGCAAATACTTTTTTATCGATCATGGAACTGGTATTGTCATTGGTGAAACTACTGTCATTGGTGAACATGTTAAGATTTATCAGGGTGTTACGCTTGGTGCGTTATCTACGAGAGGTGGACAGGCTTTAAAGGGAACAAAGAGACACCCTACCATCGAAGATAATGTGACAATTTATTCCGGCGCTTCTATTTTTGGTGGCGATACAGTCATTGGAAATGGCGCAGTGATTGGCTCTAATGCATTTATTACCAGTTCAGTAGAACCAGGCGCAAGAGTCATTATCAAAAATCAGGAGCATGAGATTCGTCATGGAAAAGAGGAGTTTTAAATGGCTAATTCAAATGATTTAATCAATCGAATAAATGCTGGTTATAGTAAAATGAGCAAAGGTCAGAAACGTTTGGCTGCTTATATTACAGACAACTATGACAAAGCAGTATTTTTAACCGCTGCCAAAATGGGAGAAACGGTTGGTGTCAGCGAATCAACGGTTGTTCGTTTTGCAATGTCGCTCGGATATAAGGGATATCCTGAATTTCAAGATGCGTTGGAGGAACTTGTTCGAAATAAATTAAATTCTGTTCAGCGAATGGAAGTTACATACGGAAGAATTTCTCAGAGTGAAATATTAGATACCGTTTTATCAGCTGATGCAGATAAGATTACATCGACACTACACAAAATCGATCCAGATGCGTTTGATTTGGCCGTTGATACTATTATTAATGCAAAAAGCATATATATCGTTGGTATTCGAAGCTGTGCTCCGCTTGCCAGCTTTTTAGCCTTTTATATGAATCTGATTTTCCCAAATGTAACATTGCTTACAACGAACAGCTCAAGTGAATTATTTGAACAGATGGTTCGCATCAGCAAAAATGATGTGATCATTGGAATCAGTTTCCCTAGATATTCTATGCGTACTTTAAAAGCACTTGAATTTGCTAATAGCAGACAGGCAAAAGTAATTACATTAACAGATAGTGTGCATTCACCAATGAATCTATATTCTTCATGTAATTTGATTGCTGATAGCGACATGGCTTCCATTGTAGATTCTCTGGTTGCTCCATTATCTGTAATAAATGCTTTAATTGTTGCTCTTTGTATGAAAAAGCAAAAAGCGATTGCAAAAACATTAACGACATTAGAGGAAATTTGGAACGAATATCAGGTATATGAATCGGATGAAATTAATGTTATTGATGATTCCATTAAGGTTTTATATTCTCAATTAGACGAGGGTGAAGATGAGTAATGTTCTTGTAGTTGGCGGTGGTGCCGCCGGCTGTATGGCCGCATATGCTGCAGCAATAAACGGTCATAAGGTTACTTTAATTGAAAAAAACGAAAAACTCGGTAAAAAGATATATATTACAGGAAAAGGAAGATGTAATGTCACAAACACCTCAGACATTGAAACAATTCTTTCAAATGTATTATCAAATCCGAAATTTTTATATTCAGCAATCTATACCTTTTCGAATGATTCCGTAATGGAATTTTTCGAGGAGCAGGGAGTACCACTTAAAATCGAACGCGGAAATCGAGTGTTCCCGATTTCAGACCATTCATCTGATATTATAAAAGCGTTGGAGAAGGCATTAAAAAATGCTGGTGTAAAAATTAATTATTATACAGAGGCAAAAAGTCTTTATATTACAAATCAAATCTGCAAAGGAGTTGTTCTGTCTGATGGAACAAAAATATTGTCAGACCATGTAATTGTTGCAACAGGAGGGCTATCTTATCCTTCAACTGGTTCTACTGGAGACGGAATGAAATGGGCAAAGGAATGTGGTCATAATCTTGTGGAAGCAGTTCCATCATTGGTTCCGTTTGACACAAAGGAATCCTGGGTTACTTCCTTACAGGGGTTATCATTAAAAAATGTTGCCTTGCGTATTTATCGTGGTGATAAGGTTATTTTTGATGAGTTTGGAGAGATGCTCTTTACTCATTTTGGCGTTAGTGGACCAATTGTTCTTTCTGCATCTGCGAAAATAAAGGCAAAAGATTTTGAACATCCACTTCGTGCGGAGATCGATTTAAAACCTGCGATGTCAAAAGAGGAATTGGATGCCAGACTTGTAAAAGAATTTACAGAAAATATCAACAAGTCCTTTCGGAATGGAATCAATTCCCTTTTCCCAGCAAAACTTTCTCCTATAATGGTTTCGATAGCTCAAATGGAAGAGAAAAAATGTAATGAAATCACAAAAGAGGAACGAAATAACTTTATTGAACTTATAAAGGGCCTGCCTTTTACAATTCTAGGAAAACGAAGCTTCAAAGAAGCTATTATCACGAAAGGCGGAATAAGCGTAAAAGATATTGATCCCTCAACGATGTATTCAAAAAAGATAGATAATTTATCTTTTTGTGGAGAAGTTTTAGATTTAGATGCATATACGGGTGGATACAATTTACAGATTGCCTGGTCAACAGGTTATCTCGCTGGAATAAGTATATCTTAACAAAACATTATAAAATTAGGAGTTTAATATGAGTGTAAATATTGCAATTGATGGACCAGCAGGCGCTGGAAAGAGTACAATCGCCAAAAAATTGGCTGCTACAATGGGTTTTGTTTATGTTGATACAGGCGCGATGTATCGTGCTATGGCATATTATTTTTTGACGAATCATTTTGACCCAAGCGATAAGGAAGCTATTGAAAAAGCCGCTCAGACAATCGATGTTTCATTAGTCTATGAAAATGGTCAGCAGGTAGTATTATTAAATGGCGAAAATGTAAATGGAAAAATCAGAACGGAAGAGGTAGGACTAATGGCTTCCTCAACCAGTGTATATCCTAAGGTTCGCGAAAAATTAGTTGCGCTTCAGCAAAAGCTTGCAGCTACTACCGATGTTATTATGGATGGTAGAGACATTGGTTCGGTTGTATTACCAAATGCTGATGTAAAAATCTTTTTAACAGCAAGTTCAGCTGTTCGTGCCAAAAGAAGATTTGATGAATTAACATTAAAGGGAGAACAATGTGATCTTGCTCAAATTGAGGCAGATATCATTGATCGTGATGAGCGTGATATGAATCGTGAAACTTCGCCACTTACGATTTGTGATGATGCGACATTAATTGACAGCTCCTATATGGATATCGATGAAGTTGTAAAAACGATGATAAATCTGATTAATGAGAAGACAAATGGAAGTTATAGTTGCTAAGAGTGCAGGTTTTTGCTTTGGTGTTACAAGAGCTGTAGATACTGTATTTGAGAATTTAGAAAACAGTAACAATCAAATATACACCTATGGACCAATTATTCATAACAAAGAGGTTGTGAAAAGCTTTGAAGAAAAGGGTGTGATTGTTCTTGATGAGAACGGAATACTCCCAGATCATTTATCTTCAAATAGTTCTATAGTAATTCGCTCACATGGAATCACAAGAAATGAGATGGAAAATCTAAAACAAGCTGGATTTTCCATTGTAGATGCGACCTGCCCTTTTGTAAAAAAAATTCATACTATAGTCGATAAATATAGCAGTGAAGGTTATTACATAATTATTGCTGGAAACCCAATGCATCCAGAAGTAATTGGAATCAAAGGATGGGTAAATAGCGAATATGTTTCGGTGGTATCTTCAAGGGATGATATTGAACATTTAAAAGTGCCAGAAGGCATGAAGATTTGTCTGGTTTCTCAAACAACATTTAATGTCAATAAATTTGAAGAATTTGTTGAAATGTTTGACCAAAAAGGTTATGATATATATGTTTTGAATACTATATGCAATGCAACCTCGGAAAGGCAAAAGGAAGCAAAACTTTTAGCCGCGTCCGTAGATGCTATGATTGTTATTGGAGACAAGAGCAGTTCTAATACGCAAAAGTTATTCGAAATATCAAAGAATGAATGTGAAAATACTTACTATATACAGACAAGCGACGAGATGGATTATCAATCACTTTGCGGTTTTCGTAGTGTAGGTATTACCGCAGGGGCTTCCACCCCAAAAAATATTATTCAGGAGGTTTCAAAGCATGTCAGAAAACTTTGAACAGTTATTGGAAGAATCATTCAATAAGATGTATGTAAAAAATGGGGAGGTAGTAACCGGTACTGTTATCGACGTTAAGCCAGATGAGATCATCTTAAACGTTGGAGCTAAGTCTGATGGTGTTATCACACGTCAGGAGTATACTAACGAGTCAAACGTAGACCTTACAACACTTGTTAAGGTTGGCGATGAGATGGATGCTAAGGTTATCAAGACCAACGATGGTGAAGGACAGCTTCTTCTTTCTTACAAGCGTCTTGCAGCAGAGAAGGGAAGCAAGAGATTACAGGAAGCATTCGAAAACGAAGAAGTTTTAACTGCAAAAGTATCTCAAATTTTAGATGGCGGTGTATGCGTTGTTGTTGATGAGACTCGCGTATTTATCCCAGCTTCACTTGTAAGTGATTCTTATGAAAAGGATCTTACTAAGTTTAAGGATCAGGAAATTGAATTTGTTGTTACCGAGTTCGACCCAAGAAAGAGAAGAATCATTGGTAACCGCAAGAAGTTACTTGTTGCTAAGAGAGCAGAGGCTCAGCAGGAATTATTAGGCAAGATTGCTGTAGGCGATGTTGTTACCGGAACTGTTAAGAACGTAACTGATTTTGGTGCATTCATTGACCTTGGTGGTGTTGATGGCCTTCTTCACATTTCAGAGATGAGCTGGGGAAGAATTGAGAGCCCTAAGAAGGTATTTACTGTTGGTCAGGAAGTTAAGGTTTATATCAAGAGCGTTAATGAGACCAAGATTGCATTATCTATGAAGTTCCCAGAAGAGAACCCATGGAATGGCGCAGATACCAAGTTTGCTGTAGGCAATGTTGTAAAGGGTAAAGTTGCTAGAATGACCGATTTTGGTGCCTTTGTTGAACTTGCACCTGGTATTGACGCATTACTTCATGTATCTCAGATTTCTAAGGATCATGTTGAGAAGCCAGCAGATGTATTAAAGGTTGGTGATGAAGTAGAAGCTAAGATCGTAGACTTCTCTGAAGCAGATAAGAAGATTTCTCTTTCTATCAAGGCTTTAGTAGCTCCAGAAGAAGAATCTAACGAAGATGTTGCCAGCGTTGATATTGATGCTGTAGCAGCAGAAACTGATGCTGAATAATTAATATTTGTCAAATATAAAGGAGTTGTCATTGTGACATCTCCTTTTATTTTATATTTCTAGCAAAATTAGTACTTTATTCTTATTATTTTTATGGTAAAATGAAGATATATCCAATAAAGGGGGATTATTCATGTTTGATAATTATGAATACTTCAAAAAAGAAGTATATAATCTAACAAAAATCGATTTAAATTATTACAAAGAAAAGCAGATGCGTCGCCGCATAGATACCCTTGCACAGAAGAATAAAGCTACAAGTTATGAGGAATACGTTAAGCTTTTAAAATCTGATAATGAATTGTTTGAGCAGTTTGTTAACTTCCTTACAATTAATGTTTCAGAATTTTATCGAAATCCTGATCAGTGGAAGCTTATGGATGAAAAAGTAATTCCTAAGTTAATTGCTGATCATGGAAAAGATATTAAAATTTGGAGCGCTGCATGTTCTACCGGAGATGAACCTTATTCTTTGGTAATGGCATTTTCAAAGCATATTCCTCTTTCAAACATCCATATTACAGCTACAGATATTGACAAGCAGGTAATTGCAAGTGCAAAAGCAGGTTTATATTCTGAAAAAAGTATTGCAAATGTTCCAGATGATTTAAAAAGAAAATATTTTACACAGGTTGGAAGTTCATTTAAAATTTCGGATGAAATCAAAAGATGTGTTACATTTAAAGAACATAATCTATTAAAAGATCCTTATCCAAAGGATTTTGATTTAATTCTTTGTAGAAATGTAGTTATTTATTTTACAGATGAGGCAAAGGATGAAATCTACAGAAAGTTCTATGCTTCCTTAAAACAAAAAGGTGTATTATTTATCGGAAGCACAGAACAGATTGCAAACTACAAGGATATAGGATTTTCAAGAATGAGTTCGTTCTACTTTGAAAAGCCTTGACAAAGTTTAAAAATATGTGCGATGTAGCGTCGTAACATGATATCAGATGATTGAAAGTCCGTTGTTAATTCAAAATAACGGACTTTATCTTTGTATTCCTTTTTAAACTCCGGCTGCATAATTTCCTCATATTGGGGAATAAAGGTACCGCTTTTTTTGGTATAGCAGTTATAGGCTTTTGCTTTCTCACGATATTCTTTGTCTACAAAACTGGCAACAGATTTATGTATTGCCATATCTTCTTTAGGCAAATAGTAGTAATCTTTATAATTATCAAAGAAATATAATAGTTCTCCCTCATATATTGGTACACGTACCGTTGTGGTAGTCTCGAATATGCTTATGAAAAACTCATTTACATTGTATGACACTCTTTTAGGAACAGAATGGTCATTCTTTAATGAAATTAAAAGTTCTTTTTTCTCAATTCCCTCATAATTTTTATAAAGATTTGTTTTCGTCTCAGTAATAGTATAATTCCCATTTAAAACTTCATTGTAGGTTAGAATTGGTAAAAGCTGAATCATACCCAGTATATCTTCAAAATTGTGTAAATAGAGTAAAGCTTCCGATTCTTCATCCTTTGTTTTCACAAAGTTTTCATAAACACTAATCAGTTCACCGCCATTATATCTGTCGTCTCTATAAATTCCTAAAAATTCCTCGATTGATTTTTGCTTATAGTTATCTAATTTAAGTAAGAATTTAAGTTTGGTTACAACTTTAAAAATATCCAGATAGTCATAAGACGAAAAATTTTCATCCAATTTGTATTTATCACATTTCGCTTTTAAATATGGAATATCAAATCCAATTCCGTTGTAAGATATGATGGTATTATATAACTTTAAAATTTCAAGAAAAGTAAAAAGAAGAAGTTTTTCTTCAGAGGAATCCTCGGCCAGGAATTGATCGATACATAGATATTTCCCTTGTCGTCTGGCACAACCAATCATATAGATAGAAGAGTGAGCTGGCGAAAAACCAGTTGTTTCAATATCAAAGAAAATAGACTGTTCATTAAAAATATTATCAGAGAGAATATCGTTTTTTATGTATAATTCCTCTTTGTGAATACTTTTCATAGCTCCTCCTTACCCGAATAACATTGTACGAAATAAAATACACAAAATATAGATTAATTATACCATTATTCATGTTGATATTCAAAAATGATGTAGAAATAAAACGCAAAAATGATATAATTTTATATGGCTAAATTTAAGTTTAGAGATTCTATTAAGAAAGAGGTAATAGGAATGGGTTTAAACACATTTTCCGGTGGAGTTCATCCATATGATGGAAAAGAACTAGCAAAAAACTCTCCAATAAGAGAAGTTTTACCCAAAGGCGTACTCGTGTATCCAATGTCTCAGCATATTGGTGCGCCTGCGACACCGATTGTAGCTGTTGGGGATCCAGTATTAGTAGGACAGAAAATTGCAGAGGCAAGCGGATTTATTTCTTCTTCAATTTTTTCTTCTGTTTCAGGTACAGTTACAAAAATCGAGCCACATCGTAATGCCAGTGGCGATATGGTAAATTCAATTTTTATTGAAAGTGATGATAATTTCACTGAAATTGGCGGTTTTGAAACAGTTGAAGATGTAAGCACTCTGACAAGCGAGCAGATTGTTGAAAAAGTAAAAGCAGCTGGTGTTGTCGGAATGGGAGGAGCAGGTTTTCCTACGAATGTTAAGCTTTCTCCTAAGGCCCCAGACAAAATCGATTATGTCATTGCAAACTGTGCAGAATGTGAGCCATATCTTACAGCTGATTATCGTCGAATGCTTGAAAATGCAGAAGAATTAATTGGCGGTATGAAAATCATGCTTCAGTTATTCCCTAATGCCAAGGGAGTTTTTGGCATTGAAGATAATAAATTAGACTGCATTGAAAAACTGACAGAGCTTACAAAGGATGAAGATCGTATTGAGGTTTGTCCATTAATGACAAAATATCCACAGGGTGGTGAACGTCAGTTGATTTTTGCTGTAACTGGACGTGAAATTAATGCGAAGAAGTTACCTGCAGAAGCTGGATGCATTGTTGATAATGTTGAAACGATTATTGCAATCTATAATGCCGTAAAGTTTGGAAAACCAGTTTTAAAAAGAGTTGCAACCGTGACAGGTGACGCAATTGCAGAACCATCAAATCTTTTGTACTCTATTGGAACCCCTTATCAGCAGCTTGTTGATGCAGCTGGTGGATTTAAAAAGGAGCCAAAAAAGATCATTTCTGGCGGTCCAATGATGGGATTTTCAATGTTTTCATTGGATATTCCAACAACAAAGACATCATCTTCAATTCTTTGCTTAACAAAAGATGATGTTTCAGAAAGCGAAACCTTGGCATGCATCAATTGCGGCCGCTGTGTAGAGGCTTGCCCTGAAAAACTGATTCCAAGTAAGCTTATGAAGTTTTCAGAACGCAATCTTATGGATGAATTTGATAAATGGTATGGCCTTGAATGCATTGAATGTGGAAGCTGTTCTTATGTTTGTCCTTCAAAGCGTCAGGTATGTCAGTCGATTAAAACAATGAAAAAATTATCTCTTGCTGAAAAGAGAAAACAGGCTCAGGCCCAGGAAAAGAAATAGGAGGAGATTAAAATGAGTAATAATTATCAGGTTTCATCTTCTCCACATGTAAGAGAGAAGTTAAACACCAGCAGAATTATGCTATATGTAATTCTTGCACTTATGCCTACCACCATCTTTGGTATCATCAATTTTGGATGGCATGCATTTTTATTAGTAGTTTGTACAATTTTTGCATGTGTAGTCAGCGAAATGATTTTTGACTACATTGCACATAAGAAGAGTACAATAAAGGATTTCAGTGCTGTAGTAACCGGATTACTGCTTGCATTGAACCTTCCATCAACTCTGCCAATTTGGGAAGCAATGTTAGGTGGTGTATTTGCTATTATCGTTGTAAAAATGGTATTTGGCGGATTAGGCCAGAACTTTATGAATCCTGCACTTGGTGCAAGATGCTTCCTTTTGATTGCATTTGCTGCAGATATGACCAGCTTTGTACCAGGAACAAGATATGATGGAATTGCTTCTGCAACCCCTCTTGCAGCAATTCGTGAAGGCGGAGTAGCAAATCTTGCTTCTCATGGATACACAGTTCGCGATATGCTTTTTGGTACAACGACTGGAACAATCGGCGAGACCAGTGTTATTGCAATTTTAGTAGGAGCAATCATATTAATTTTACTTGGAATTATTGATTTAAAGATTCCAGGAATGTATATTGTTGTATTTGCTTTATTTATGTTCTTCTTTGGCGCAGAACGTTTTAGCATTGATTATGTTGTTGCAGAATTATGCGGTGGTGGATTAATGCTTGGTGCGTTCTTTATGGCAACTGATTATGTCACCAGTCCAATTACACCAGTAGGCAAACTGATTTTTGGTGCCTGCTGTGGTCTTTTAACTGGTTTATTCCGTTGTTTTGGAGCAAATGCAGAAGGCGTAAGCTTTGCAATTATATTATCAAACCTTCTTGTTCCATTAATCGAGAAGATTACAGTTCCAAGAGCATTTGGACTTAAGAAGGAGGGCAAAAAGCATGAATAAAAAGATTGTACATGACGCTTTCGTCCTCTTTGTATTTACCATTGTTTTAGGTCTTATTCTTGCACTTGTTCATTGGATCACAAAGGCACCAATTGATGCCTCAAACGAAAGAACAAGACAGGAAGCTTTCCGTAGTGTATTTTCTAGTGCAGATAGCTTTGAAGATTTTGATTTTGATAACGAAGAAGCGAATAAACTTCTTGCAGATAACGGCTTCAATGACGTTATAAATGAGATTGTTGTTGCAAAAGATGCATCTGGTGAAGTTCTTGGTTACGTAATTTCAGTAACTGCAAAGGATGGATCACAGGGCGAAATTTCCTTTTCCGTTGGAATTATGTCAGACGGAACAGTAAATGGATATTCCATTACAGCAACTGGTGAAACTCCAGGTCTTGGTTTAAAGGCTTCAGAACCTGAATTTGCTGACCAGTTTAAAGACACTCAAACTTCTGGCTTCTATGTAAAGGATAAGGAGTCTGGTACAGGAGATAATCCTGTTAGTATCGATGCTATAACAGGTTCTACAATTACTTCTAAAGCTGTAGTTCATGGCTGTAATGCTGCAATCCTTTACTTTAACACTAAGTTAGGAGGTGCAGAGAATGAATAAGTATTTAGAACGTTTATATAACGGAATTATTAAAGAAAATCCAACCTTTATTTTGATGCTTGGAATGTGTGCAACACTTGCAGTTACATCTAGTGCAATCAATGGTTTAGGAATGGGTCTTTCAACAACGGTTGTATTAGTTTTATCCAACCTTTTAATTTCACTATTCCGTAAGAAGATTCCTAATGGTGTCAGAATGCCTGCATTTATTGTAATTGTAGCTTCTCTTGTTACGATTGTTCAGTTTTTATTACAGGCATATATTCCTGCACTTTCAAGTGCATTAGGTGTTTATATTCCTTTGATTGTTGTAAACTGTATTATCTTGGGAAGAGCTGAAAGCTATGCATCAAAGAACGGTCCTGTTGAATCAATTTTTGATGGACTTGGAATGGGACTTGGTTTTACCTTTGGTCTCACCTGCATTGGCTTGATTCGTGAAATTTTAGGTGCAGGTAGTGCATTTAATGTAAAGCTTTTTGAAGTATCATTAACTGTAGGAATTATTATTTTAGCAGTTGGTATTGTTGCAACATTAGTAGTAGGCTTTTGGATTTCAAGAAGAGTGAATCCTCTTAAAATTTTCATTGAAGCCGTAGCAATTGTTGTATTGCTTGCTGGTATTGTTGCAGTTTTAGGATCAAAATTCACTCCAATTACAATTTTTATTATGGCTCCTGGTGCATTCCTTGTTCTTGCCGTATTAGTAGTTGTAATGAATCTTGTACGTGCGCAGATGAAAGAACAGGGAGAACCTCTTGCAGAGCCATCTGGTTGTCTTGCTGGTAATTGTGCTGATTGTACTGGTTGTGCTCAGGCCGCAACCTGTAATTCCAAAGATAAAACAAAGGATTCTGTAAAAGTAGAAAATCTCGACGAGGAGGTGGATAAATAATGAGTACATTAGCGACATTAGCACTTGTTGCAGTTGGCGCAGCAATCGTAAATAACGTAGTATTAAGCCAGTTCCTCGGAATTTGTCCATTCCTTGGGGTTTCAAAAAACACAAAAACAGCAGCTGGTATGGGTGGAGCAGTAATCTTTGTCATTGCGATTGCTACTTTCTTTACACAGTTGATTTATCATGGAATTCTTGCAAACCCAGCATTGATGAAGAAGGGAATTGATCTCACTTATCTTCAGACAATCGTATTTATTCTTGTCATTGCTGCACTTGTACAGTTTGTAGAAATGTTTTTAAAGAAAAAGATTCCATCCCTTTATCAGTCATTGGGTGTTTATCTTCCTTTGATTACAACAAACTGTGCTGTATTGGGTGTTGCATTAAATTCAGTTATTAAATTTTCGGATAAATCATTTGGTATGGCATTGCTTTACAGTATGATTTATGGAATTTTTACAGCTGTAGGATTTTTTATTGCGATTGTTCTTATGGCTGGTATTCGTGAAAAAATTGAATATAATGATATCCCTAAGCCTTTCCAGGGCACTGCAATCGTATTGATTACTGCAGCTTTGATGTCGATTGCATTTATGGGATTTTCTGGAATGATTTAGGAGGAAAAGAGAATGGAATTTTTAGCAATTGTTATTGCGGCCGTTGTTGTTGGCTGCGTCGGAATTCTCCTCGGTTTCTTCCTTGGTGTTTCCGGAGAAAAATTTAAAGTCGAAGTTGATCCTCGCGAAGAAGCAATTTTAGATTGTCTTCCTGGAAACAACTGCGGCGGATGTGGTTACGCTGGATGTTCTGGTCTTGCAAGTGCTATTGTAAAGGGAGAGGCGCCAGTGAATCAGTGTCCTGTTGGTGGTGCTCCTATTGGAAATAAAATTGGAGAAATCATGGGAGTTGCTGCTGAAGAAGGCACTCGTAAGGTTGCTTTTGTAAAATGTATTGGTGATTGCAATAAGGCAAATAACAGCTATGATTACACCGGTGTTGAAGATTGTACTGCGTTACAGTTTATTCCAGCAGGCGGTCCAAAAACCTGTAATTATGGATGTCTTGGTTTTGGCTCATGTGTGAAAGCCTGTCCATTTGATGCCATTCATGTAGTAAATGGTGTTGCAAAAGCAGACCCAATGGTTTGTAAGGCTTGTGGAAAGTGTGTTGCTGTATGTCCTAAGCATTTAATCGAACTTGTTCCTGTTGATGCAAAACATTTAGTTGGATGTTCTTCAAAGGATAAAGGAAAAGATGTTATGGCAGCTTGTCAGGCCGGATGTATTGGATGTAAATTATGCGAAAAGAATTGTCCATCTGATGCTGTTCATGTCGTTGATAACATTGCATATATTGATCAGACGAAATGTACTGGCTGTGATGAATGTGCAGTAAAATGTCCAAAGAAAGTTATTTTATAATAAAATAATATTCCATAAAAAATACTCTCATAAAATATGAGAGTATTTTTTTACTTTATTGTGCTAAATCTTTGTCATTTTAGTTCTTCTGTGGTAAAGTGATTCTATGTGGTCAAAAATCGAATTACGAAAAATCAATAAAGAAATTCGTACAAATATGTCAAAAGACGAATGCCTTCGATTGAGTAAGATCATCACTGATAATCTGGTGAATTTAGAATGTATAAAATCTGCAAAACATATTTTGTTATATTCATCCATTCAAAATGAGGTTGATGTATCTTCATTGATTTATTATTGTCAAATAAATCATAAAAAGGTTTATTTGCCAAAAACTTATTCCAATGAGATACAATTTTACGAAATTTCGGATTTCCAAAATTTGAGTGAGGGTATGTTTCATGTTTTGGAACCTACGGACTTATCGAAAAAATACCAAGGGCAGGAGGGTGTTATTATTGTTCCTGGTCTTGCCTTTAATCGATGTCGTCAAAGAATTGGTTTTGGAAAAGGATATTATGATCGATTTTTGATAAAACATGAAAATTTATATTCTATTGGGGTTGGATATAAATTTCAAATGATAGAAGATTTTGAGGCAGATCATCATGACGTGCCTTTAAATTTATTAGTATCAGAACTGGGAGAGATTTAAAATGAGTTTAACAACAATGTGCAAAGCAGCAAAAGAAGCAAAATATGCCATGGGCACCTTAAACGCAGATGTAAAAAATAAGGTGTTACGTTCCGCTGCTAAATTATTGATGGATGAAGCTGCTGATATCATCGAGGCAAATAAGATTGATATCAAAAATGCTAAGAAAAACGATATGCCAGAAGCCTTAATTGATCGATTAAAGCTTGATAAAAAAAGAATTGCTTCAATGGCTGACGGATTAGAGCAAATTGCTAATTTATCTGACCCAATTGGAGAAGTAATTAATATGACACAGCGTCCAAACGGATTAATCATCTCAAAAAAGCGAGTTCCAATTGGTGTTGTTGGAATGATTTTTGAGGCAAGACCGAATGTAGTTTGCGATGCCTTTGGTTTATGCTTTAAAACCGGAAATTGTTCTGTTTTAAAAGGCGGAAAAGAAGCAATTAATACTAATATTGCAATTGTTAAAGTCTTAAAGAAGGCACTTGCAAAAAATAAAGTTAGCAAAGATGTTTTGAATTTAATTGAAGATACAGATCGTGAGACTACGAATCAATTTATGAAAATGAACGATTATATTGATGTTTTGATTCCTCGTGGTGGAGCAGGTCTGATCAAAGCTGTTGTTGAAAACGCAACGATTCCTGTCATTGAAACTGGTACAGGAAATTGTCATGTTTATGTTGATGAATCTGCAGATATTGAAAAGACAGTCAATGTAATTGTAAACGCAAAAACACAGCGAATTGGGGTATGCAATGCCTGCGAATCACTTGTTGTTCATTCTGCAATTGCAAAAAAAGCACTTCCAAAAATTTATCTAGCACTTTCTGAACATAATGTGGAAATGCGTGTTGATGAAAGAGCATTAGAAATTTTAAAATCAAAGAAAAATGTTATTCCTGCAACGGAAGAAGATTTCGGAAAGGAATATCTTGATTATAAAATTTCAGTAAAAATTGTAGACTCTTTAGAGGAAGCAATTGAACATATTAATAAGTATTCAACAGGTCATTCAGAAACCATCATGACTAGAAATTTTGACGCTGCGAGTGACTTCTTAAATAAAATTGATTCTGCCTGCGTTTATTTAAATGCTTCTACCAGATTCTCAGATGGTAACGAGTTTGGTTTTGGTGCTGAAATTGGAATCAGTACTCAGAAGCTTCACGCAAGAGGACCAATGGGTCTTGAAGCATTAACCAGCTATAAATATATTATTTTTGGAGAGGGACAGGTTCGTCCATAGGAAAATTTATGAGAGAAACAAATAATTTGACTTTAAATGCAGAAGCAGAACGTCTTTTGCAATATGAAAATATCGAAAAAGCAAAAGAATTAGTTCACGAACTTGAGCTTCAGGCAAACAGAAAACTCACCTACTATGTCAAAACCTTTGGCTGTCAGATGAACGCCAGAGATTCTGAAAAGATTGTTGGAATTCTTGAAGAAGCTGGATATGTAGAAGCAGAATCTGAAAAGGCTGATTTTGTAATTTATAACACCTGTACAGTAAGAGAAAATGCAAATAATAAGGTATATGGCCGTCTAGGTTATCTTCTCAATATGAAAAAGAAGAATCCATTTATGAAAATTGCATTATGTGGCTGTATGATGCAGGAGCCAGAAGAAATTGAAAAAGTAAAAACAACTTATAAAAAGGTAAGTTTGGTATTTGGCACTCATAATATTTATAAATTTGCAGAACTACTTGTAAAATGTCTTTCAACCGACAAACAGGTGCTTGATGTTTGGGAAGATACAGACAAAATTGTGGAAGACTTGCCAATTCGTCGTAAGTTTTCTTTCAAATCTGGCGTAAATATTATGTTTGGCTGCAATAATTTCTGTAGTTATTGTATCGTTCCATATGTGCGTGGCAGAGAACGCAGCCGTGAAGCAAAGGATATTCTTCGAGAAATAGAAGTACTTGTAAAAGATGGTGTGAAAGAAATTATGCTTCTTGGCCAAAATGTTAATTCCTATGGGAAAAATCTCGAAGTTCCTGTTACCTTCGCTGAGCTATTAAGAGAAGTAAATAAAATTGAAGGCCTTGAACGCATTCGTTTTATGACTAGTCATCCTAAGGATTTATCGGATGAGCTTATTTTGGCAATGGCTGAATGTGAAAAGGTATGTCCACATATGCATTTACCTTTGCAGTCTGGTAGTGATGCAATATTAAAGGCAATGAATCGCCATTATACAAAGGAACAGTATCTTTCACTTGTAAAAAAACTTCGTGATGCTATTCCGGATATTGCAATTACAACAGATATTATTGTTGGCTTTCCTGGAGAGACGGAAGAAGACTTTTTGGATACTATGGATGTTGTCGAGCAGGTTGGATATGACAGCGCATTCACTTTTATCTATTCAAAGAGAAGCGGTACCCCAGCCGAAAAAATGGAAAATCAAATTCCTGAGGATATTGTGAAGGACCGTTTTGATCGACTTCTTGCATTAGTTCAAAGCAAAGCAACCGTACGTGCAGAAAGCTATACTGGAAAAGTTCTTCCTGTAATGGTAGAACAGGTGAATGAACAGGATTCTACGTTAATGTCAGGTAAATTAGCAAACAACTCAACAGTTCATTTTCCTGGTGATGAATCGATGATTGGAAAAATTTATAATGTTCGATTAAATGAATGTAAGGGCTTTTATTATATTGGAGAGGTTATCGATTAAATGATTTCTTATGTCAAAGGCGAGCTTGTAGCTGCTTCTTTTGAGGATTCTGCGGTTGTTCTTGAAGCAGGCGGAATCGGCTATAATATTATGATATCTGGTATAGATTATTCCATTCTTCCAGTCATCGGAAGCGAAATGAAAATTTATACCTATTTCTCAGTGCGTGAAGACGCCATGCAATTATATGGATTTTTAGACCAGGATTCTCTAAAAATGTTTAAACTATTAATTTCAGTCAATGGAATTGGTCCCAAAAATGCAATGGCCGTTTTATCAGTATTATCCTGTGATGATTTACGTTTTGCAATTTTATCAGGCGATGATAAAGCAATTTCAAAAGCACCTGGTGTCGGTGGCAAAACAGCACAACGCGTAATATTAGAGTTAAAAGACAAAATCAGCTTAGAGGATGCATTTGAATCCAAGCTTGGAAAAGAGCAGGGCGCAGCAATGAGCGCTCCTAAAATCGAGTCTGATGCAAAAAATGACGCAATTATGGCTCTTTGTGCATTAGGATATAGCTCAACAGAAAGCTTAAAAGCTGTATCAAAGGTTGAGCTGAATGCTGATATGTCGGTAGAAGAAATCTTACAGCAGGCTTTAAAGCATTTGCTTTAATGAGGATTGAAAATGGATAAGAGAGTGATTTCAACGGAAGTAAGAGAAGAAGAAAAGATAACAGAAAATTCTCTTCGTCCTCAAACTTTACGTGATTATGTTGGTCAGGAAAAAATCAAAGAAAGCTTAAATATCTATATGAAGGCAGCCAAAGAGAGAGGTGAATCCTTAGATCATGTTCTTTTTTATGGTCCTCCTGGATTAGGTAAAACAACACTTGCTGGAATCATCGCAAATGAAATGGGTTCTCATATTAAGATTACATCGGGCCCTGCAATTGATAAGCCAGGCGATATTGCTGCCATTTTAAACAATTTGCAAGCTGGTGACATTTTATTTATTGATGAAATTCATCGATTAAATCGCCAAGTGGAAGAAGTATTATATTCTGCCATGGAAGATTTTAAGATAGACGTATTAGTAGGAAAAGGAGAAATGGCAAAATCCATTCGATTGCCACTTCCAAAATTCACTTTGGTAGGAGCAACTACCCGAGCTGGAATGCTATCCGCACCATTAAGAGACCGCTTTGGAGTGGTTTGTCATATGGAGTTTTATAATGTCGATGAATTAAAATATATTATCATTCAGTCATCCAAAACGCTAGGTGTTGAAATTGACGAAGAGGGAGCCCTGGAACTGGCGAGAAGAAGTAGAGGAACTCCTCGATTGGCAAATCGTTTATTGAAACGAGTTCGCGATTATGCACAAATTGTTTATGATGGAAAAATCACAGCAGATGTAGCCAGACTTGCACTCGATAAACTTGATGTTGACCGATATGGCTTGGATCAAAACGACAGAAATATTCTATTAACAATTATTGATAAGTTTTCTGGAGGTCCTGTTGGATTAGAGACATTATCTGCATCCATCGGAGAAGATTCTGGCACGATCGAAGATGTTTATGAGCCATATCTGGTAAAAAACGGCTTCATCAATCGCACTCCAAAAGGACGTGTGGCAACCGACCTTGCTTTTGAACATTTTCATCGCAATCGTCAGTAATGCATCTTGATAATCGAGCCTCTGTGTGATACTATATATTGTGTTAAAAAGTATTTTTGTCACGCGGAGGACACAAAATGTCAGCGAAAACAGATGCAGTAGTAGTAATCGATGGAAAAGTATATACTTTAAGCGGATATGAGGATGTTGAGTATCTTCAGAAGGTCGGTTCCTATATAAATGATAAAATCACAGAAATTGATGCTGTAGATGGATATCGTCATATGGCATTAAATATGAAGAACACTCTTGTTCAGATTAATATCGCAGATGATTATTTCAAGGCTAAGGCTCAGGTTGAAAAGTTAGAACAGGATTTAGCTACAAAAGAAAAAGAAATCTATGATCTTAAACATGATTTGATTTCAAATCAGGTAAAATCTGAGAGCACAGAGGAACGCATCAAGGAATTAGAGGCTGAGAACAAAGAACTGCTTCTTAATAAAACCAGATTAGAAGCCACCCTTGAAGACCAGTTATTAGAAAAAAAGAATTAAGTACATTTAAGGGGCATATTCATATGTCCCTTATTTTTCATTTTACGCAAAGAGAGACAAATTATGAAACATATTGAAAATGCTCAGGCAGATATGGAATTATTAGCACCAGCAGGTTCTCCAGAAATATTAATCAGTGTAATTGCTGCTGGAGCAGATGCTGTTTATGTTGGTGGATACAAATTCGGAGCAAGAGCGTATGCGACAAACTTTGACGAAGAGAATCTTCTTTGGGCAATTGACTATGTGCATATGCATGGAAAAAAATTATATCTGACAGTAAATACTTTGTTTAAAAACAAAGAAATTAATGATGATTTATATGATTACATTCTTCCATTGTATCAGGCTGGTTTGGATGCAGTTTTAGTTCAGGATTATGGTGTTATTTCATTCCTGAAAATGCATTTTCCAGATTTACCGATTCATTCTAGTACGCAGATGACCGCTTCTTCTGTGGAAAGTGCAGAATATTTTAAAGAATTAGGCTTTGAGCGCGTTGTATTATCACGTGAACTTTCTTTAAAGGAAATGTCCACAATTAAAAATGAGGTTGGCATCGAACTGGAAACTTTTGTTCATGGCGCATTGTGTTATTCATATTCCGGAATGTGTCTGTTTAGTAGTATTTTAGGTGGCAGAAGTGGAAATCGTGGCAGATGTGCGCAGCCATGTCGAATGGCATATGATGTTTATCAGAATAATAAATGTATCAAAAAAAATTGTTATATTTTAAGTTTAAAAGATTTTTGTGCTTATGAAGATATCCATAAGCTTAAGAGTGCTGGAATTTATTCCTTGAAAATCGAAGGAAGAATGAAACAAATCGAGTATGCATATGGAGTAACAAGTATATATTCTTCTTACTTAAAAGGAGAATCCATCGATTCAGCAAAAAAGAAATTAGAAGACTTTGGTAATCGAGGAGGGTTCACCAATAGCTATCTATTTAAAAATAATGATTCTTCAATGATAACTTATCAGGATCCATCGCTTCACAAAAAAGAGACTTCCATTGGAAAAATAAAAGAAAACAAACTTTCTATCGATGGATATTTATCATTATACAAAGATCAGGAAGCAACTCTAACCGTTATTTGGAATGATGAAAGCGCATCTGTTAGTGGACAGATTGTAGAAGCAGCTAAAAATCAGCCAATGACAAAAGAAGATGTCGATTTTCGTATGAGAAAAACTGGAAATACCATTTTTGAATTCGACCATTTGGAAATCTCAATGGATAAAGACGCTTTTGTTCCAAATAAAGTATTAAATGAACTCAGAAGAAATGCACTCACACAACTACAGGAAAATTATCTTTCGAAATTCAAAAGAAATGGTCAAAAAACACGAATAAACCCTTCTTCTTTTGAAAACCAAACGACAGAAAAGTATTATATTGCGTCCGTTATGAATTCAAAGCAGCTAGATGCAGTATTAAAAAGCGATTTCATCACTACAGTTTACCTCAATTTATCAACCTATGATAAAAATTCCATGTCACTTTCTGAAGATATTGAAAAAAGCCTTAAGGCTAAGAAGAGAGTTTATTTAAGACTTCCTGATATATTGAGAAACAAGGATCTGCCAATGCTACATTCTATGGTAAATCAATGGAAATGGCTCGGCGTAAAAGGTTTTGTTGTATCCAATTCTGATTCTTTTGCGTTTGCAAGAAAATATAAAAAGGATTTTGAAATCATTGCTGATCACGGTTTATATAGCTTTAACAATTACGCCGTTTCCTTTTTAACTGCTGAAGGTTGCAATCGCCTAACTGCTCCAATTGAATTAAACAAAGCAGAGTTGGCACACAGAAACAATAAAAATTCAGAAATCATCATTTATGGACGTTATCCATTAATGCAAACAGCAAACTGTGTGTGCAAAAACACTTTAGGCTGTAATCACACTCCCAACGAGCTTATTCTTGAAGATCGTTACAAAGCAAAATTTCCTGTATTGAATCAATGTGCATATTGCTTCAATACAATTTATAATTCTTATCCAACCAATTTAATTGATAAGATAAACGAGTTATCAGCAATGGACTTTAAGGTATTTCGATTAAATTTTACTGATGAATCAGCAAATGAAATTAATAAAATCTTAAATTCAATTGAGAACAAAATCACTTATAATGGCAATATGAAGTTTACAAACGGCCATTACAACAGAGGAGTAGAATAGTGCTTCATATTTATGTCACGATTTCTAAATTCATACTGATATTATTTATTCTGATATATACCTTTGAAAGTTTTCGTGTATTTAAAATTTCGGATGATGCCGAAAAGCTTTCAAGTTTATATTTGGGACAAAGAATTATAATATATCTGCTACATTTATTAGCTTTTTCTGTTTTGTTTTTTACAACGATGGATACACAGATTCTAGGACTATATTTCCTGCAGATATTATTATTGACATCAATATTTGTGCTGTATCATATTTTTTACAAAAATTGTTCAAAACTGCTTTTGAATCATATGTGTATGCTGCTCACGATCGGCTTTGTCATATTAACAAGATTGTCCTATCAAAAATCGCTAAGACAGTTTTTCTTTTGTATTATCGGTTTATTGGTTTGTATTTTAATACCAATTATTCTGCAAACAGTTTCTCTGTTTCGTAAATTAACCTGGGTATATGCTGCAGTTGGTATTATCAGCCTTTTATTCGTAGCAATATTTGGAGCGGTTAGTTACGGTGCAAAGCTGTCGATTCATATTGGGAGCTTTTCAATCCAGCCATCTGAATTTGTAAAAATACTGTTTGTATTTTTTATTGCCGGAATGATGAATGAAGTTAACAATTTCAGGCAAGTACTTATCACTTCAGGAGTTTCCGCTGCATTTGTGCTTGTATTAGTTGCATCAAAAGATTTGGGAAGTGCATTTTTATTTTTTGTAGCTTATTTGATCATGATCTATGTATCAACCGGTAAAACTTATTACTTTTTTGGCGGTTTAGGCATTATGGCAATTGCTGCCTTTGCTGGATACAAGATATTTTCCCATGTACAAAATCGTGTCGCTGCCTGGTTACATCCATTGGCTGTATATGACAAAGAAGGTTATCAGGTGAGTCAGTCCTTGTTTGGAATCGGAACAGGCGGCTGGTTTGGATTAGGCTTAAACCAGGGAATGCCTTCCAAAATTCCAGTAGTAGAAAAGGATTTTGTATTTGCTGCGATTTCAGAGGAATTAGGTGGAGTATTTGCTCTTTGTCTAATCATCCTTTGCCTTTCAGTATTTTTAATGTTTATGAATATTGCACTACAGATGAAAGACCCATTTTATAAACTGGTTGTATTAGGATTAAGTGTGATTTATGCAACACAAATCTTTTTGACAATCGGAGGTACCATTAAATTCATCCCATCTACAGGTGTAACTTTGCCACTCATTAGTTATGGTGGAAGTTCTCTTTTGTCAACGTTTATAATTTTTGGCATTATTCAGGGGATGTATATGCGAAATGAAGACGCTTCAACGAATACAACAAAAGACAATAGAGTTGAAGTGATTAAAAAGGATTTAAATCTGATTCATGAAAGAAAAAAAGAAGAAAACAAATAAAACTTCATATCGTACCAAGGAATTTACCACGGTAACCTATTTATTCTTCACAGTATTTATACTCATGATGATTTATTATGCCTATTTCATGTTTTTTAAATCAGAAGATTTTATCAATAGTCCTTATAACAGCTTACAAAATTTATTTTCTGAGCATGTAATACGCGGAGATATCACAACGAGTGATGGGACCGTTATTGCAACTAGTGTCTTTGATGAAGAAGGAAATGAACTCAGAAAATATCCTTATGATAATTTGTTTGCTCATGCCGTTGGATTTTCCGTAAATGGAAATAGTGGTTTGGAAAATCAGATGAACTTTTCCCTTCTCAGATCACACGAATTTTTTGTCGATCGAATTGTAAATTCTCTTTCGGATGTTCGAAACCAAGGAGATAATGTAGTAACCACGATGAATCTGGAACTTCAGCAGGTGGCATATAAGGCCCTGGGCAATGCAGACGGAGCAATCATCGTAATGGAGCCATCGACAGGAAGAATTCTTGCTATGGTTTCAAAACCGGATTTTAATCCAAATACGATTGAAAAGAAATGGAAAGAAATAAATTCAGAAGAGAGTACCGCGCTTTTAAACCGAGCGACACAGGGACAGTATGCTCCTGGATCCACTTTTAAGATTTTTACAACGCTTGAATTTTATCGTGAAATGCCATTTGAGTTTATCAATTATTCTTTTGACTGTGAAGGAGAATATACCAAAGACGGCAAAACCATTCATTGCTCTAATAATACAAAGCATGGGCAGGAGGATATGGTAGCTTCCTTCGCAAATTCATGTAATGCAAGTTATGCCAATATTGCTGAATCATTGGATATGGATGCTTTCATGAAGCTTTTAGAAGAAGATTTATTCAACACCGATTTACCAGTGTCTTTTGAATCTACTTCAAGTAAGGTATCGATATCAAATCATGATTCCACAAGCTTAATTATGGAAACAGCAATCGGACAAGGTAAAACCTATGTTTCTCCTTTACATTTATGTATGATTGTAAGTGCAATCGATAACTATGGTCTGCTAATGCAGCCTTATCTTGTAGATAAAATTACAAACGCTCAAGGAGTTTCAGTAAAAGAATATTATCCAAAGAAAATCAAAAAGTTATTTACAGATGATGAATGTGACATATTAGAGCAGTGTATGGATGCCGTAGTACAGGATGGAACAGCTACAAAACTAAAAAATCAAAAATATACAGCCTATGGAAAAACTGGAACTGCACAGATCTCCGATTCATCAAATAATACCAATTCCTGGTTTGTCGGTTATGCAAAAATGGAAGGTTATAAGGATATTACTGTCGCTGTTATTATCGAAGAGTCAAATATTAATGGAAAAAAGGCTTCCACCGCTGCCAAGAAATTATTTGACGCATATTTTAAATAAGGGTATACTTTTTAAAACAGATAGTTACACCACACATTAGGAGGATTTGCAATGATTGAGGCAACGAGTTGTGGCGGTGTAGTAATTTTTCGTGGTAAAATCCTGCTTTTATACAAAAACTACAAGAACAAATATGAAGGCTGGGTACTCCCTAAAGGAACCGTTGAAGAGGGAGAAGAGTTTAAAGATACAGCACTCCGTGAGGTGAAAGAGGAGTCTGGAGCAACCGCCACAATAATTAAATACATCGGCAAAAGCCAGTATACTTTTACAGTTCCAGAGGATACCGTTGAAAAAGAGGTTCATTGGTATCTTATGATGGGCGATAGTTATTACAGTAAACCACAAAAAGAGGAATTCTTTGTGGATTCAGGATTTTATAAATATCATGAAGCCTATCACTTATTAAAATTTTCAAATGAAAGACAAATTCTTGAAAAAGCATATAATGAATATCTTTCTTTGAAAAAAAGTAATTTATGGGGTACACACAAATATTATTAAAATGTATTGGTACGATTCTTTATATATAAGCGATTCCATGAATGGAAACGAGAAAGAACTATATAATCAAATAAGTAGTTTTCATTTGTTTGTAAAAGGGTATTTTGTTTGTTTATCAAATAACCCTTCAAATTTATTTGAAATTATTTCTGCTCGTGAACTGTCTCAAAAAGCTTATCCCAAAAAGGATCTTCATGTAGTTGGCATATGTACAA
>JAZUGV010000019.1:0-3230 GCA_045641385.1 Agathobacter sp.
AAGGATTTTATTTAATAAAGGAATTTATTCGATGAAGAAATCATATATTTTTAATCTTACAACCTTTGTGCTAATTCTATTTTCTACTGAATGGATGTTCAGTGGATTACATTTTGGCAATGCTCCAACCGCGCTTGAAGCAAATAGATTAATGATGTTTAAATACTACACTGTGGATTCAAATGTCATTATGGGCATCATTGCACTGATTGCTGCAATTGTAGACTACAGAGTTTTGAATAAAAAAATTGCCAGAGTACCTATGTGGATGAAGGTTCTTAAGTTAATCGGAGTTGTAGGTGTGACACTAACTATGCTTGTAACTGCATTTTTCCTCGTTCCAACCATGGGCTTTAGCACCTGCTATAACAACAGTAATGTATTTTTGCACTTCATTAATCCTGTCATCAGCATTTATGCATTCCTGCGATTTGATGCCACCTCTGAAATGAAGTTTCGACACACCTTCACCGGCATCATTACAATGCTGATTTATGCAGTATATTATGTAACACTTGCTGTTATTCATTCTCACAACAACATCGTAGACCCAGGCTATGACTGGTACGGATTTTTAGTACAGGGCGTAACCACTGGATTTATTATTATTCCACTGATTATTCTCGTCACCTATCTCATTAGTCTTTGCCTTTGGGCAATCAATCGAAAAATTGGACGAAGCAACTAAAATATAGTTTCAAAAAGACTGAGCCTATTGAGGCAATGTCATTAAGTTAATTATTTGAAGCACGATAGGGTCTCATTATATGAGGCCCTTTTTTGATGCTTCATTTACCCTTTTCTTCCATGATTCTTCTTTCAAAGTGACGAACCACGACGACTGCTACAAAACCCCGCAAGGTAGAATTGCTCTTCTCGCTAACGAATTTCGTTTCGAATTTGGTGAGTGCACGAGCTTCTTAGTCTGTCGAATATGTATGTTCCGCAAATTTCAAAATCGTTCGCTTGAAGTTCTAAATTCTCCATACAAAAAGGACCGCCCCAAATTGATATGTGTCCAGGATTCTGGTCTATATCAAAATAAAGGTGGCCCTTATAAATTATGCTAATTCAATTGCTGCCATATAACCGGTGCTGGTTGCCTGATCAACCTTTCCTGGCTTAATCGCATCACCAATGATGGTATATGGAATGCTACCAGCTGCCTCTACTAATGCATCAGTAGGAACAACTCTCATTCCTAATGCATAAAGAACGGTGTCAGCCTCGATTGTCTTTTCGGTTCCGTCTGGAAGTAATACCTTTACGAAATCCTTTCCAATTTCGAGACACTTTGTATTCTCAAGCATTGTCATATTTTCTTTTGCCATTTCGCGAACCAAAGCCTCACGATACATACCATAAGCTTCGTTTGCAACACGTGGAAGCATCTCTACCACGGTAACATCGTGGCCTGTCTTTGCAAGGAAGAGACCCTGCTCTGAACCGATTAATCCGGCACCGATCATAACAACCTTCTTACCTGGTGTGACATTTCCGCGATAAGCCTCAAGAGACTGATATGCATTCTCAATTCCTGGAATTGGAGGAGTCACTGGAAGTGTTCCAGTTGCAATCATGATGTGGTCTGGCTTAATTTCGTCGATAAGTGCCTTATCAACAGTCGTATTTAAGCGAACCTCAATATCTCTTGTCTTAACGTCGTTAATCAATACGTTCTTGAAATTCATAAGGTCTGGCTTGTCGGTGTCGACATCTGCAAAGAAGAGCATTCCGCCGAGGAAATCATTCTTTTCAGCAAGAATTACCTTATGACCTCTGTCTGCTGCTGTGATTGCAGCCTGCATACCAGCTGGACCACCACCAATTACAAGAACCTTCTTAGATTCCTTTGCTGGCTCAAGCTCGTATGGATCAAATGGAAGGTTTGCAAGAGGGTTGATGGTACAGAAACCAACATGTCTTGCAAGCTCAACGCTGTCGAATGGAAGGTCAGTGTATCCCTCTTCTGGTGAACCTGGGAAGCACTTGAAGCAGCGTAAGCAACGGCGAATAGTCTCTGGCTTTCCTGCGCATGCCTTATTTGCAAGCTGTGGATCAGCAAGTGACTGACGACCAAGAACAATGTAATCAGCCTCTCCATTTGCAATAATTTCTTCCATCTGCTCTGGTGAGTTAATACCACCGATAACACCAACTGGAAGAGATGTATACTCTTTTACAATCTTTGATAATGAACGGTTGCAGCCATGCTCAACGAACATAGAAGAGAACTGATGAGTCACGATTGCATCATAGTAAATACCGGTTGAAATCTGAATAGAATCAATGGTACCCTCAAGTAAATGAGCAAACTTTCCGGTTTCTTCTGGTGTAATACCACCTTCGTAGGTATCGTCACCACTAATACGAAGTTCGATTAAGAAATCAGGTCCCATTGCTGCTCTTAAGGTCTCAAGAAGCATCTTTGGGAAACGAACACGATTCTCAAAGGATCCGCCATACTCATCAGTACGCTTGTTGAGAAGTGGGCTTAAGAACTGAGTCATAAGGAATCCATGTCCACCATGGATAATAACTCCGTCATAGCCTGCAGCCTGGATAAACTTCGCAGAAGTTACAAAATCATTTGCGATACGAGTCATATCATCCTCTGTCATCGCACGGACATGAACACCTGTCAGCTTGTTATCCTCTTCATTTGGTCCAATTGCTTCTTCGCCTGGTCCAAATGGAATCTTCTCTGAACCTGGATGCGCAAGCTCGCAAATTGCGATTGCACCATGCTTGTGAATACGACGAGCATATTCTCCGATTCTGTCACAGGCATAACCGGTTGTATCAGTAAAATCAACTGGTGGAAGTGGAATACGGCAGGCATCGGTAAAGTTAACATCAACCTCACCAACTGCGACAACTGCATCACCACCACGCGCAATGCTCTCGAGCTTGCGGAAGGATTTGTCTGCAGCATGTGGATCACAGGCAATCAGACCAAATGCCATTGGCGCACTCTCGATACGGTTTTTCATAGTAAATTTGTTGTTGAGCTTTAATGGCTCAAATAAATGTGGAAACTGGCTCATAGTATACCTCCTTATTGTATAAATACCCCATTTGTACTTATTATACTCTGCCTTTTGATATTCCGAAAGAAGAACAAAAATATACCTAGTCATCTATTTTTTAGATAACCAGGTATCATCATTTATCCCATTTATCTCGTTTATCTCATTTATCCTCATTTATTACCTTTTTTGTTCACGCAG
>JAZUGV010000020.1:0-12629 GCA_045641385.1 Agathobacter sp.
AGTTTTTGATATAAAATATACAACTTTACATTTCAAGATAGCCTTTTTACAAAACACAAAAGCTTTTAAGTATAAGACTTCGGCCATAAGAGGCGGGATAGGACAGGTGCTATTGTCGAAACATTGCATCAACAACGGAACTTGTGAATCCTGTCCGCTGGAGAAAGATTGTCTCGTCCAAAATATTTTGTACTCAAAAATGTCAATGAACCCTGAGTTTATGACGGTGGGGGACAGCGTGGGGTATATTATAGAATGCCTTGATGGCAAAGAGTTCTACAAAGCTGGCTCTAAGATGGGTTTTTCCATTACCTTATTTGGTAAAACAATTGGATATGTGGGCGTGCTGATAGAGGCAGTGAAGGAGCTCGGAAAAGCAGGACTATTTTATAAAGAGAATAAATTTGAATTAGCGTATGTTGATAGTGGACAAGGAGATGCCATTTATCAAAATAGCGAGACTTTTCTTTCAAATATTAAAGTGGAAACGCTTAATGATTATATCCATCGAAGACAGATTCAGCTTACAAAGAGAGGATGCCAGAATCGGTTGAACTTTATGACCGCCACGGCAATCAAGCATAACGGAGCGATCATGGATGAGCTGGATTTAGAGGTAATTGTAAAAGCGCTGCAGCGACGCATTTATATGCTGGATTCGTTTGTAGGAATAGAAGGTGCTGACTACTATGAGAGGGATTTGTTAATCCCAAAGGTTCGAGAAGAAAAGCACAGCAAGGAGGCCGTACAGCGATATTCGAGCACACACGATAAAAAATTTCGTTTCACTGGGGTAAAGGGTGAAATTGTTATGGAATCAGTTGACGAAGAATTACTTGCTCTTTTGTTGGCAGGAGAAGTGATTCATGTTGGAAAGTATACAAGCTTTGGATTTGGTAAACTCATAGTCATATAGGAGGGGAAGATGAGATATTTAGCAATACTTGAGGTGTCACAAAAGCAGGCCTATATTTTTTCGAGTAATAAGGTAAGAGATAATATTGTTAACTCTGCCATTATTGCAAAGGTATTAAGCACAGAATTTTTGGAAGAAGTTCTTTCTGAAAAAGGCTATTCCGACGAAAAGAATATGGTCTATTCAGGTGGAGGCCATACGATTCTAGAGTATGATTTGCTTGAAACTGCGCAGGAGAACATCGCAGTGCTGACAAGCAAAATTTATTGCGAGTTCAGTGGGTTAGAGGTTTTTGCAAAGATTGTTCCGTTTGATGAGAATGCGACAGCAGAGGAAAATCTCAAAACACTGACAAGCGAACTTGAAAGTAAGAAGGCTAGACGCGCTTCTGCGTTTAAGCAGGGAAGCTTTGGTGTTGAAGCAATTGATGCAACAACTCTTGATGTCTGTGCTCCAGGTGCAGTTGCGTATGTAGATGCGACTGGAAAAAGATGCGATATCAATATGGTTACAACTGCAGATGATGCTTGCAAGACAAAAGCGTGGGAAGAAATTCGACTTGACGAGTATAATGATACCGCAAAGGAGTTTACGCCAGACGGATTTTTGCCTGTATATGCGTTTTCGGAGCTAGGCGGAAAGAAGAACAAATCGAATTTTATCGCAGTTGTTCATATTGATGGAAATGGAATGGGTAAGCGTGTGGAAGATTTGTACCATAAAATTGAGCAGGATCATCCGAACGCTTCTTGGGATGAAGTGAAAAAAACGCTCAGAGAGTTCTCTGAAAGCATCGACGCTGACTATAAAAATGCTTATCAGCTGATGGCACAGCGAGTGTCAGCAAGTATTAGTGGCGGTTCCTTAAAAGGGGAATTAGCACTCAAGGACAATAGCTTCCCTGTCAGAAGAATTATTACCGCAGGTGATGATATTTGTTTTGTTACCGAGGGTCGCATAGGTATTGAGTGCGCAAAAATCTTTATTGAAGAGCTCAGCAAAAAGAAAAATTGTGTGGATCAGAAGTCATACACCGCATGTGCGGGGGTAGCGATTGTTCATCAGAAGTATCCATTCTATCGTGCCTATGAACTTGCCGAGGTGTTATGTTCAAGTGCAAAGAGCTATGGCGCAAAATTGAGTCCAAGTGATAATGGAAGTAGCATTTGCTCGATTGATTGGCATATAGAATTTGGAGAGTTAAAGGATTCTCTTTCTGAAACGAGAAAGCAATACGAGACAAAAGACGGCAATCGATTGGAGCTTCGACCATACATTATCAGTTCTGAAAACGAGTTGACCATTTCTGAAAATCAGAAGTTTGAAGCTGTGAGAAAATTAATTCTTAGTCTTCAGAGAGAATTAGAAGTATATGGCACAGGAAAAATTAAGGGATTACGTGAGGCATTAAAAGCCGGAGAGACTGCGGCAAACAATTATAATGTTTTCAATCAGATGATGCTACAGGATCTTTTTATTGAGTTAGGTGAGCATGGGGATGGAGTAAAGCATAGTCGTCATTTTGATGCGATTGAATTGATAGACACATTCTTACCAGTTGAGGGAGGAAATGATTGATGAAAATTCAAATGAAATTAATGTCGGACACCATATTTGGTAATGGAGAAAGTATTCCAGGTGCTGAAGATATCTCCGTGTTATGCGATGAATATGGCTTCCCATATTTTAAAGGGGGAACCTTTAAGGGAATTCTACGAGAGGAGTATGAAAGATATCTTGATTGGATGGGAATGGACGCCTCTCAAATCAACAAAGAGCTATATCGCTTATTTGGCAATGAGGGCGATGAAATCGATGCTAGCAAGCTGAAATTCTCCGATTTTACTCTATCGGATTATGTGAAAAGCGAAATTTTAAAATGCGTCGGTGAGAATTCATATAATATGGTTCAGGACATTACAACAAATCTCAGAGCCTTTACCGCGATTGATAAAAATGGTGTCGCAAAAGAAGGAAGTTTAAGATATGCGAGATGCGTGGATCAGGGCTTAGTTTTTTACAGTGAAGTCATTTGTGAGGACAGCGATAAAGAATTGTTCAAAGAAATCGTCACTGGAATCAAATGGGTTGGAACTATGAGAAATCGTGGTTTTGGAAATGTTGCTTTTGAAATTGTGGAGGGATAACAATGGAGTATTTTAGATATGAAATCCGAAATGTTGAACCTATTCGAATTGCGGATGATAGTATAAGCCAGAGCGGACAAGCTGCGTCGTTACGCTATATTCCAGGCACCACAATCAGAGGAATTGTTGTGAACTCCGCAGTGCGCAAATTAGGAGATTCTTTTGATGAATATAAAAAAATATTATTCTCTTCAAAGGTTCAATTTTTAAATGCGCTCCCTGCAGTGGATGGACGCGAACTGATTCCTTCTCCGAAGGGATTTTACGAGGATAAGGCAATTGTGTCTGGTAAGAAAGCGATTGAAAATGTTGTTTTAGATGGCGATTTTACCCCGGGCTACAAGAGAGCTAATCTTGGAAAGTTCTGCTATTTTGACGAGGACTGCATTAATTATTATAACGTAAACACTGGATCTGACCTGCGTATCCGAATTAACCATGGGGACAAGGCGATGTTTCGAAATGAGTACATTATGCCGGGTTATACCTTTGTAGGATATATTGCAGTGGATGATTCTTCTGTAAAAGAATTGATTAGTGAAGCTTTTGGTAATGATATTATTGTTGGAAACGCAAGAAGCCAGGGCATGGGAAGATGCGAGGTTGTAAAGGCGGATTATGTTTCTGCAAAAAACTTCCCATATGAAGAGTATTCTGTCAAAGAAGATGTGTCTGGAAACTGCTATATGATGCTTCTTTCTGGAATGGCAATGAGAAATGAGTTTGGCGAATATGCAGGGATTCATTTATCGCAGTTAGAGCAGATGATGGGTGTTAGCAATTTAAAAATTGAGTACTGTTCTACAGCCACGATCAATGTACGAGGATATAATAGAACGCTTGGCATTAAGCTTCCTTCCGTAACCATGTATGAGATGGGCAGCGTATTTAAGCTCAGCTTTGATGGCGTTTTTGCGATTGACAGAGCAAACAAGATGATGGAGTCAGGTTTTGGTGTTCGAGTGAACGAAGGATTTGGCAGAGTCATCTTTCTTGACCATTACGAGAAAATCTCTTCAAAGAAGGAGTGCTTGGTAAATAAATCTGTAATTCATCCGGCTGACAAGATGCCTTTAGATAACGATGTACTAAAGCTTGTAGCAGCAAATTACGCCCGTGTTGTGATCAGACAGGAAATGCAAAAGCATATTTTGGATGGCGTAAACAAAATGGGAATTGCGAACAGTCAGGTTAGCGCCGTAAGAGCCTTGCTTGAGCAGAATCGATATAATCCAAAAGAGGGTGTGAATATCGTATCTAAATATTTTGAGCATGCATCGGAAAAGGCAGAAAAACAAAATGTGCAGAAAAAGCAAGCAGATATCAAGCCTTTTATGAAAACGATTATGCGGGTGCTTGAAAATGATTTGGAAGAGACCTTAGCAATTGAGCAGATGTCTTTTATGGGCTACAAATTTAAAGACTTAATTGGAGAAGAAGAAACCTTCAGAATGAAGTTTGAATATCTGGTTGAAATGATTAAGTACGAGAATAGGAAGGGGGCATAAACAATGGCGATTATGAGATATGACAAGATTGTAAAATATGATATTAAAGCCAAGTGCGGTGGCCCGCTTCATGTTGGAAGCTCTGTAGGAGGAAAAGAAGAAGTGCTGATTCATCCTGTATCAGGTCAGCCTTTTCTTCAGGCCACAGGAATCGCAGGTGCTTTTCGTGGATATTACGCTGAAAATGCGGGCGAAAGCAAAGTGGGATATTTGTTTGGAGATACTGCAGAAAATAAGAGCAGAATTGTCTTTTCTGATGGGGTCTTTGATCCAGGCACAGTAAAAATGGAAAGACGCTCACATGTCAAGATTGACCGTAAGACGGGCTCTGTAACAAGCGAAAAAGGATCAGGTCAGAAATTTGAGCTTGAATACATTGGCATTGGGTCAGTATTTACCTGTAGTATCACCGTGTTTGTAGACAGCAAGGACTCAGATTCCTATGAGGTCAAAGCGGTTGAAGAAATGCTTTTTGCGCTGAAAAGTGGAGATATCCTTTTGGGCGCAAAGAAAAGCAGTGGGGCAGGAAAAGTTCATCCTATATTCGTTTCTAAGAATGAGTATGATATGAAAACAGCCGAGGGTCGCGCGAACTGGTCAGCTGGAAAGTGCGTTTCAAACGAAAACTATCTGGATAAGTTGGCTGCTGTAAAATCGGATTCGATTGCGTACAAAATCACTGTATGTGGCGCTACAGAGGGAGCAATGCAGATAAAAGGAATTGCAGTGAATTCGTTTGGCGCAGGCGCCGCGGATAGCGAGAACTTCAGAAATGCAGAGGGAGATTATATTATTCCTGGAAGCTCTCTCAGGGGTGCGATTCGCTCTCAGATGGAGAAAATTGCTTCTTATCTAAACAAGGATTGTGTTATCGCTGATGCATTTGGCAAAATCGGTAATTCGCAGGTTGATTCAAAAATCGGAAATCTGATTTTTTCTGACAGTGTTGTCGGGGCACAGATGGAAAATGATTCAAATGACATAAGACATCGTATCCACATTGATAAATTTACAGGAGGCGTTATCAATAAAGGTCTGTTTGCAGAAAAAAATATCGCTGGTGATTTCGAATTGTCCATCGATATTTTAAATAAAAATAATGCCGACGCAACACTTGGTCTTTTGATTCTGGCAATTAGAGATCTTGCAATTAAGACATTTAGCCTGGGAAACGGATATGCAACAGGAAAAGGATTTGTTGATGTTACTGAGATAAAGATTCAGAGGCAGGAAGAAGTTGCGACGATTCGTTTTGGCGAATATGTAAAAATTACGAATGGTGAGTTGATCGACGAAGCAATCAAGGCTCTTCAGGAGGTGGCATAAATGGGAATTGAAAAATGTGTTAAAGAGGTGTCTTTTGAAGAGGGGAAGAACATCGGTGCAACCTGTACAAATGTATTGGCGTATGAGATGAGCAAGGTGGTTTTTGGAAGAGAAAAGTTTTCGGAAATTAACTGGGAAGAATGCACAGAAGCCTACTTCTTTGATGAATCAAAGCAAGTACATATGTTTCTTTCTGAGGATGGATGGAAGGCAATCGTATTTGAAGAAAAGGACCAGCTTTCATATGTGGATAAGACAAATGAAATCCTCTCGAAATTCAAAGGTGAGGGGAAAGATATTGTCCGACGTGAGTATCTTGCCTTCGACGAGGATGGTCAAACTTATGTTGCATATACTAGATTAGTTGCAATTCAGTAGGGAGATTACAATGGGAAATAATTATATGAATGGAAATAAAGGGCAATTTAATGGGAATAAAGGGCGGTTTAATGGAAATTCGTATTCGAAACAGAATTTTGCTTCTGACTATGTAGGAGCACCATATAATTTTGTGCCATTATATGTAAATCCGGTTTCAGTGCCAAAAGAACAGCTTGCGAAACATGATTTATTAGAAGACGAGCTTCTTTCCGGTGAAATTTCATATTCTTTTAAAGCTGAGACACCGGTATTTATCTCTGATGGAAAAAAGGATCAAAAGGGCAATCCAAATCCTCATTTTTTCAAAAATGAGTACGGAAAATATGCGATTCCAGGAAGCAGTATCAGGGGATTGATAAGATCGAATGCACAGATTCTCGGATTGGCTAATTTTCGTGATGACATTGATGACTATAATCTGATGTATAGAAATGTGGCAGCAGGCGCAGAAAAAGATAAGTATGCAACCGTTTTGGGAAATAAAACTGTTACATTAAAGGATGGAAAATCGGTTACTGTTTTGAAGAATGTTGAGGCGGGCTACATTGCAAAGCGAGGCTCAAAATATGTAATTTATAAAACAAAGCTGGATAGGGTCGATGATGCGCTTGGAAAAATGAATTACTATGTAATTAATGAGCGTATAATAGCGGAAAAATTATCAGATTTTCCAATCTTTAAGGAGCATCCAGAATATGCTCAGCATGACCTGAAAAGACCATTTAGAAAGGATGTAATTAAAGGAAGAGTTCACTATAAGGGAACGGCAAATATGGATTACAAGCCGGGATACCATGAAGTTTCTTATGAAGTGAATGGGCGTCACGTGACGGCGGTTGGTGAACCAGGAAGGTATTCAAAGCAGGGATATCTTGTTGGAACAGGAGGTATGCAGGAGAAGAAATCTCAGTATATTATTCCTGAAATAGATAAGTCCAAGGATGAACTTGTTTTACCAGAAAACGATGTGAAGGCTTTCAAGATTGATTTTGAAAGCAAGAAAAATACACTGAAAAGATTTAAAAATATTGAGTTTTTCAATTTGCCAAAGACTGAAAACGAGGTGAAGCCTGTATTCTTTATCTTTTTGGATGGCCGATATTATTTTGGTTTTACCCCTCGTCTTCGCCTTTTCTATCACTATTCTATTGCAGATGGAATAAATCAGAAGAATGTTGAGTTTGATTATGCGAAATCGCTGTTTGGAACAATTTCGAATAAAGTGGGATATAAATCCAAGGTTGCCTTTACAGATGCAATCGCGTATGAGGTCAAAGAGGCTCGTGAGGGAAAAGTCGTACTAGCAGAACCAAAGCCTACAAGCTATTATGATTATCTGAAGCAGACTAAGGGTCAGATCAATACCTATAATACAGATGGTTTTGAAATTCGAGGTGTCAAGCAGTACTGGCTACATCATTCGGTTGTTTCTGATTCTTATAAGGGCGAAAACGACAAAATTAAATCGATTATACGCCCATTAGCGGAGGGAACTATTTTTAAGGGAACCGTTCGATTCCATAATCTCACCAAAGCAGAGCTTGGTCTTTTAGTGTGGAGCGTTAAGCTGAACGAGGAGTCCTGGCAGAACGTAGGAATGGCAAAGAGCTATGGCTTTGGTGCAGTATCGCTAAAAGAAATCGAGGTAAAGGTTCTTGATTTGCAGAAGGCATATTCATTGTCAGAGGAGCTTAATCTTAATCCATTTGAGAATGTAAGTGCAAATGAACTCATTAACGCTTATAAAGATGAAATGAATGGCAAGCTTTCAGGCAAAGATATTGATTCGATTTCATCGGTGGTGACATTTTTTGATATGAAAAATCATACCATCATGCCGGATGAGAAGAAGATTCGATATATGGATCTGGGAGCAAAAGAATATCAGAGTCGAATGAGAAATAAAGCTCCACTTCAGAGAGTTTCGGAGCTTGTAAAGAAAAAAGGTTGATAAAATGGGAAAGTTTATTAATTTTTCAAATCATAACTCTCAAAACTGGAGTGAGCAACAGGTGAATGAGGCTAGAAAATGGGGTGATATTATCGACATCCCATTTCCGGCCGTTTGTGCTGATGCCACAAAGAAGGAAATCATGGAAATTGGCGACAAATATGTTGACATAATCTGTGCGAATGACCCTGGTGCAGTAATGTGTCAGGGTGAATTTACACTATCTTTTTATGTTGTAAGCAAGTTAGTTGCAAAGGGAATTTCCTGTGTTTCTGCGTGTACTGAGAGAGTTGCGGAAGTCAAAGAACTTCCAAACGGTCAAATTGAAAAGAAGTCAATTTTTAAATTTGTATGCTTTCGAGAGTATGCACTGTTTGAGAGGAATTAAGTATGGCAAAGAATATTCTTTTAATGGGTTTAAGCACATTTCCAAATGCAAAAGCGGGTGTGCATATACTCTCGGAATGTAACATGGTAATCGATTCTGAGGTGATGAGCAATATTGCCACAGAGGTTGATGGGAACAAAACATATTTTTATCAGCTTGAGCCAGTGCCATATGTCCTTTATAAAAAATTGGGCAATCAAAAAATCGATTTGATCATTGAAATTGGCACAAAGGAAGTGCGAGAGTCTGTGAAATATCAGCATGGGGAATTTTCTGACTCAAAAGAGGGAAGTCCTGTAGAGTATTTTGAAGCGTGCACACAGAATTACGTTGAAGAATATAAACTTTTTGAGGTGGACCAAAATGATGATTCCACCATACAAAAGGCCATTATAGATATTGTGAATTTGCTTCGTGAGCTTAAAAAGCAAGAGGAGGAAAATCAGGGTGAAATAGCACTTTGGATAGATTCTCATGGTGGATTCCGAAATAATCAAATGGTTGTTCAAAGTATTATTTCTTTGTTGCAGAAAGAAAATATTAAACCGGAAAAAACATTTACTGTCGAGTTTTCAAAGGGAAATGGAGTCGTAAAATACGAAAAAAATGCCAATTCTATAGGAGACTTTGTATCTGGGGTAAATGAGTTTCTTAATTTTGGAAGGACAGAAAGCTTAAAAAGATATTTCAAAGCAGACAGTGAGCTTCCAAAAAAAATACAAAAGATAGCGGATGCGATTCAATTATGTCGCATGGAGCAGTTCGAAAAAGCATTAGATGAAATGCAGGCTTGGATTGATACAAATAAAGAAGGCTACAAAGAAACTTATCAGGAACTTCTTGTGAACTTTTTGCAGGCCGATTATGGCGATTTGTTATATAAGTCTAAAAGAAATACGCTAAAAGAAATCGAGTGGAGCTTGAAAAAGGATTTCATTCAGCAGGCGTTGACACTCATTGAAAGCAAAATGCCAGAAATGCTGTTTCAAAGTGGTGTTTTCAGTGTTGATTGGGATTACAAGGTTGACCTGTTAGATAGATTTAAAAAAGCTTCTGGCAAGGTGACCACAAGAGAGGCCGTCGAGCTTTCAAAAAAGAATTGGGAGCATAGCGAAAATTATCTTCTTCATCAGTATTGTTTCGAAAACGTTCTTTCGAGAGATGCCGATTATAATTATACATATGTTGACCTTGTGGATCCGATTTCATATAAGAGAAGAAGAGATCAATGGAATCCGAATGCGCAGGTTCGAATCAAGGTAACCAAGGATAAGTTAGTCTACTTTGCAACAGTGCGTGTTTCTGTAAACAATATAAATACGAACAATAAGAAGGATGATTTTTATAAATTTTTACAGTTGCATATGGCATTGAAAAATCAGAGAAATCTTATTAATCATGCAAGTGGACTTGATAAAAGTGCTGCGTCGGTGGAGCATATAATGTATGCTATCAACGAGTATATTGAGCTGGCTCAAAAAATTCTTCCAATTGGATAGGAAATAGAGCTATTAGAGTTGTAAGTGTAAAGAGGTACAAGAAATGCCACAATATGTTTATGAAGGCATCTTTGTAGAGGAAGAGCAATTATATAGTAAGCTTAAAGGGATTATTCCAAATAATCGTTTGGAGCATGTGGTGAAAGCATTACATGTGACCTGCCATTATAGGCCGAAAATCTCTCATCAGGAGTTTTATGGGAGCAAGGTTCGACTAAAAATTCTTGGATATGGCAACAACGGATTAAATGAAGGAATTCGTGTGGAAATCGACTCACAAAATCCGCAGTTTAAAAGCAAAAATGAGGTGCCACACATTACACTTTCATATGCTGATACAAGCAGCCCAAAGGCTACGATTGGAGTTGAGTTTACCGATATTGAAGAAGTTACAATCACTGGAGTTTTTGGTGGATATATGGAGGATGGGACAATTTTGACATCAAAACCAAAGCGTGAAACAAGTTTTATCATTCCAGTCTATGTTGAAAACACACCAAAAATCTGGAATAAAATGGACCTGCAAATCTGGGAGCAAAATTTCCTGAACTTAAGATATCTGGCGATGCATGTTCGAGAAGTGTTTGAGGATAGTAATTCTATCACCAAGATTTTCTCTCTGACGCCAGAGCAGTTTGAGAAATATGTTGGTATAGGTTTGGATAAAGACCTTGTATATCAAATGGGGGATCATCGATTTTCCATTGCAATTCACAATCTCAAATACTTCAGTTTCAGAACAGGAATTGGATTTGTGATTGTTTCTGTACAGTATGACAATTCGATTGCGCTGGAAGATATGTGCGAAATCAGCAAGAATTTGGAATATTTGATGGCGGAAAAGAGAGGTGCATGGCGTCTCGAAAAGAATGGAGAAGACATTAAGCTTGGCGAAAAAATCAGGCAGCTATTCCAGGAAACGGTCTCTCCAAATGCTGTATGGTTCGCTTCCTCTTCGAATCAAAAGAGTTTTCTGTTTCATCGAGTTGTTCAGCCGGATGATAGCAATATTTCGCAGGATAAGAATATGATAACTGCATTAATGCGCGGTCTTGGTGTAAATGCGATTTCAGATAATACGCCTGATATGGAAGCAAACCGCGAGATCATAAATCCTATGCCAAATATTTGGTGGGGTATTGATTCTATGGGAATAGTATCACTCGCATACGCAAATGGTGAAAACGGTGATTTCATAGAAAATGCGTTCCAGACAAATGTGCTATCTTATTATTTGCCGCTTTATATTCTTGCGTTACATGAGAGAGAATCTCTTTTGTTTTATAATGCTCAGGCGGTCAAAAACTGGAGAGCTAATAAGGAGTTATACCGTATAAAAGAGGAAATTGTTGGATTAAATATATGGACTTTGAGTAATACGGTTTCTATTGAGACAGGATATCAACAGTTTTATGAAAAGCTAAATGACCATCTTCGACTCGATAAGCTGGAAAACGATATCCTTCAGGTGGTTCAAAATGCAGAAGAGTTAAGCCAGACGAAAAAGGAAAGAAAAGTGAATTTCCTTTTAGGAGTAATTGGCGTTTTGTCTATTATATCGGCGTTTACGGATGGCTGGTCTCTTGTGGAAAATATCTATGGATTGTCATCGACAACTGCGATTGGAATTGTAGTTCCTGCTATTGTAATTGTGGGTGTAATCCTGCTTCCAGTGCTGTTGATAATATGGCTGTGGAAGCATTAAAGACATTCGCTGTAAGGAAAGTGAGATTTTCATTCTCATAAAGAAAATTTATTGTGCAAGTATAGGATTCATTTGGTTGACATTTAAATTATGAACAAACTATGAACATTCCCGTTTGGCACCCAAAACACGTGAATTAAGGATGATTTTGCAAAACATCTGCAAAAATGAGGTCTACAACCCGCATAAACACTGGTCTCAGAAAGGCTACTGTGTTAAACGGGAACAACCCGAAAGGGTATTGAAACTCAAATGGGGCTATGCTCGAACCATTCTTTAGTATTGGGGTGTTAAACGGGAACAACCCGAAAGGGTATTGAAACAGTTGTCGTACTTCTTGCAACAAATGTCGTATGCCTTGTGTTAAACGGGAACAACCCGAAAGGGTATTGAAACTTCCAACCGTCAACATTGTCAGGTTATGATTTTTGTGTTAAACGGGAAAAACCCGAAAGGGTATTGAAACATTTTGCAAGATTGTAATTTAAAGAATTTTTCATAGTGTTAAACGGGAACTACCCGAAAGGGTATTGAAACAGTGCCCAAAAAAATAAGTTTATCATAAAAAAATCGTGTTAAACGGGAACAACCCGAGAGGGGTATTGAAACCTCCAAATGTCGATGTTTTTGTTCCATGTAATTCCGGTGTTAATCGATAGCACCCCGAGCAAAGAACGAGAATCATCCTATAAAGTTTGTATTGTTGCGAAAATAGAATGAAGCTGCACCACTATTTGAAAATCGCAATTGGACAAGTAAGATAGGACTGTTTATGTAGACTATGTGTAGTCAAAAGTGAAAAAACATG
>JAZUGV010000021.1:0-22570 GCA_045641385.1 Agathobacter sp.
AAAATAGAGTTTCGCTTGCGAAACTCTCGCGCCGCTTTTGCGTCGCCTATGCGACATTTTTCATCTGCAAAAGCGTGCGCATCCTCGCGGAGCCTTTTTACTGTATAGGAAATTGGAGCAATTTCCTATACAGTAAAAAAGCCCATGTCCTTGTAACGAGGACATGGGCATAAATGCTCGTGCTTAACCACCTGATTACAATGTACTTGAGTTGCCTCGCATACAAGTTCCCTGTAACGTAGGAATTACGTCGAAAACTACTTTGACAAACGCCTTTCGTTCCCGCGACTCTGAAGTGATTTTCGTTGCTCTGCTACTCGTACCGACTCGCACCAACGTCGGCTCTCTGTGACTTTTGCGTAAGCACTTACTGTCTTCGTCTTCGTCTTTGCTGGCAAAAAACTGCCTATAAACTGTGAAATATTTTACAAAAAGACACGCGAAATGTCAAGTTTTCGCGTGTCTTTCTTATGAATTTATTTTACAAATATATTTTATGAATTTATGGTACTATTTCATTTTTCTGAGAACGCAGACACCGTGTGTGCCATAGCCCAAATGGGTCGCAACGGAAAGTGGAATTGGAGACATATTACAATGAATCCCAAAATGCTCCTCTATCTGCTGCTTCCACTTCGCAGCATCCTCCTTTGACATAGATGCTGCAGCCGCAAGATAAAAGTCATCCAAATTGGTCGCATGGAACTTGCCAACCAAATCATCCTCAATCAGCTGAATCATTTTCTTGCGGGAAAGTTTTTCACCCTTTGCCTTTGCAACGACCTCAACCTGTCCAGTATTTAAGCCCAAAACGGGACGAATGTTCAAAAGATTTCCGATGGCTGCGCTCGATGCCGAAACGCGACCTCCCATTTTCAGATAATCTAAGGTTTCAACAGTAAGATACATCTGAAACTGATCTCTGTAGTACACGATTTCGCGTTGAATTTCCTTTGCATTCATGCCTGCGTTTGCACGCTTTACAGCCTCAAGTACGGCGTGCTTCTGTGCGACAGACACACGTCCCATATCTGCGACAACAACTTTTCCATCATAATCCTGTGCCATCGCCTGCGCTGTCTGACAGGAGCCAGAAAGACCGCTGGACATTGGAATATATAAAAGTTCGTCGTACTCCTCCAGCACTTTGTCCCACAAGTCCATAACATCTGCTGGGGATGGCTGAGAGGTATAGATGCGAGCCCCTTCCTGCTGCTTTGCAAAGAAGTCCACATGCGAAATTGTCTCTCCCTCAAGATAGAGCTCATCCTCAATATAGAAAGGCATTGGAAGCATCTCGATGCCATATCGTTTTGCCTTCTCCTTTGAAATGCCTGAATTTGAATCTGTAACAATCGCTGTTTTCATGGAAATATACCTCCTAATTACATGTAAACATGAGATTCCGAGTAAAAGACTCTCTCTGGTCCATCGATTGTGTCACTTCCGACCACCTCAATTTCCACAGAGCCAATAAAGTCTGCAACACTGCGTCCCAGATAAAACTGATATACACCTGGCTTAACTTCCCATTCACCGGATTCCGAAATTGTGGCAAGCTGTGCAGGACTGACAATAAATGCCATACGATGACCTTCTCCTGAAAGGAAAAACACCTTGCGGACACCAATCAGCTTTAAGTCCTCGCCACTCTCCTCTTTCTTTTCCTGCAGATACAACTGTATTGTCTCATTTCCTGCAATTGGACCCTCGTTTCTCAGATAAAACGATATTTCAAAAGGCTCCGTAGCCATAGTCTGAGCCTTGTTGATGCCAAGCTCAGAAACCTGGAATTTGCAGAAGGATAATCCATGTCCAAATGGAAGGCGAAGTTCTGCCGAATCCGCATCCAACACAGCATATGGAAGGCGTCCTCCTGGATTTACCTTTCCTGTCAGAACATCATAGACCGCATCTGCGGCTGCTTCGGCCGGAAGAAGAGCCTCGATCACACCATTTAACAGGAGTGGTGCTGCGTTGTTTGCCAGTGGATGTACCCCAAAGTGCACGCCGATAAGAGGCACACCAAGGTTAAATGCCTCTTCGATAAAGCGCTGTTGCGCTGGTGGTATAATTCCGCAATTTTCTGTGATATCCATTGCGCCCATTTCATGATTCCAGTACTCGTAGCGTCTGCCTAAGGTGAGTACGGCAACATTTGCATTTTTGATTGCTTCAAGTGCCTGATTAAAATATGATTCATCATCGCCCTCGTAATCATATCCACGCGAATATAAAATGGTATCCTTGCCACGCTTTGACTGCATACGCTCAAGCAGGCTGGCGGTTCCCTCCTTTACAGATTTTTCGTTCATATAATAGCTGGAAGGATCCTGCGCATGAGGTCCAATCAAAGCAATTACCTTATCCTCCCTTCGAAGCGGGAGAACACCATCGTTTTTCAAAAGAATATACGATTCCTCCGCACAAATGCGGGCAACCTCATAATCATCCATATCGTGGTAATAATCCGCTGCCTTTTCCTGAAGTCCAAATGGATTTTCAAACAGCCCGCAAGCGAACTTAAACGTAAGAACGTTCTTAACCAGACGTTCTAAATGCTCGTCGGTCAGATTATCCCAGTCAAAGTTATCTTTATCAGCAAAAATTTCGGCACGAAGCCCCTGCAGAGATACATTTCGAATTCCCTTTGCGAAAGCGCTTCCCATGATAACACCAATGGCACGCGCCTCACTGTAGGTTTTGCGCTTCTTTTCAACATTATAGTTCGTGCTGATGTCCATAATTGGCGAAACAATAAAGTTTACGCCCAGACATAATGCCTGTCTGGCAACAATCGCACCGATTCTTTCTTCTAATCGTGTGTTATAAGCCGCACCTCTGTTTAAATCAGATGGAAAGGTGGTCGCATCTGGAAGATGTGCGCCTGCAATTCCATGCACATAGAAGGCCGCTGGAATATGATGAGGTGACTGTTCAATTGCACGCAGCTGAAGATCTTTTTGAAGCGCCATCGCTTCTTCAATTGTTTTACAGTCCTGCATCCACTCTGCTGACAAAAATCCAATGCCAACCTCAGAATAGAAATCCCTGCGCATTGCGTCATCGAAAGACAACTCAAAATTCTGAATCTGCGCAAATTTTTCTTCTCTTGATAACAGACTATATAACGCCTCCGCTCGTTCTCTTGGAGAAAGCGAAGTATCCATATATCTTTCTTCCACAGTGTACTCCTTTATCAGAAAAAAATAGTTTGCGCATGAAAATCATACGCAAACTATATTATACGACAATTTCATTTAATATGCCAACCTATGCGCGAACGGAAATCAGCCATGGTGCTGGCTCCGCCTCAAAGAGATTCTTATGATTTAGCTTTGATACAGAAATCTGAATCACATCGAGATCTGTAATCCCTCTCTTTTCAAAAATTTCAGGGATTTCTGCAGCGCACTTAAAGTCTAAGGTATAAATCAAAAATTCCATCTTAGGATTGATTGCAAGCATGGTATCAATTTCCTTTTCCATGGATGCAGAGGCAACAAGCATCGTAAGGCTTGGAACAGGCTCTCCGCTCATCGTAGTCTCATCCACGTGATCAATAATGGAAACATTATTAATACCAAAACGCTCTACATTCTCCTCAAGTGTTGCACGGTCGTTGCTATTATATTCTACCGCAGTGATATGTCCCTCCTCTGCAATCAAAGCCGACTCCACTGCGATACTCTCTCCACTGATAATGCAGACATTATCGGTAGATGAAATATGCATTTTATTTAAAATGACAGAACGGATCTCGCTTCCTACATAATGAACAGAACCCTTTGAAAAGCTGTCATTGTCCATTCCTATTTTGTAGGTATTGCGTGCATTCTCATTGATGATAAGCATTGCAGCGGAAGCATTGATTCCGCGGTCAATCATATCCTTCACCGGAGTATTCAGCAATTCTCCAGATGGCTCAGATCCCTCATTATAGTAGACAACGCAGTCGCCAAGACCAACTTCCCACATCTTGTAAAAGATATCCATATGTCCAGCTTCTGTAAAGACAAGCGTTGCGCGATGAGATTCCACAGTTGGAATTAAGTTTTTATTTTTTGTGGTGATATCCAAAAGCTTTACCTTTTTGATATCAATTTCCATATTTCCTGCATAATAATTCAGCCAGTTTAACACGGCTTCATTTTCAAATAACTGTTCTGCCATACCAGTCTCCTTTCTAATAAGATAATTATACGAAACTTTTTCATAAGACTCAATGTATACTTATTCATTCCAAGGTTTAAGCATTTTGCACAGCAAAATAGTTTTGAAAAAAATATATTTTTTTCAAAAAGAGGTTAAGTTTCTCGTTGCAGGTTCCGATATAAGTGATATAGTTTAATCAGATATATGATTTTCCAATAAATCTATTTGAGAAAAGGATTTCTCAACCCACATCGCAAGGAGGCGAACCTATGAATACCAGTGAATCTTTTAGCACAGAATTTCTCAATGCTGTTGCGCCAAAAAACAACGTCACAGAAACTACCCGCTCGAAAAAATATGGCAGTACCATCGGAAAGCCAGAGCTTTCTGACAAGGCTGCAGAATATTATTCATCGTTGAAAGAGAAATATTCCAACATGGAATTTGTTTTGGTGGATAATGATTCTGTCGAAACCGCAGAACAGCAGGCTTCCAAATACATGTCTTCCGGCAAAACTGTCGTATTAGTCGATGCTGCACGCATCGAGGAGATGGCTTCTGATGAATCGGTAAGAAACAAATTTGAGGGCTTAATTGAAAACAGTGTAAAGCAGTTAGAGGATATGAAAAATACACTCGCTGCAAACGGCGCCGATGTCAAGGGCTTCGGAATCCGTATCAATGACGATGGCACAAGTTCTTTCTTTGCAGTCATCGACAAATCCTTAGAACAGCAGAAGGAGCGCATCGAAAAACAGCAGAAGGAGCATCATGAAGACCGCATCAAGGAGCTTCGCAACAAGGATGTCAGCGCAATGGATATTATCAGTGCTTCTTCCATCGAAGAGCTGATAGAACGCTTATCAGACTACACGCAAAACAGCCGTATGAACCAGGTCAAAACCAAGGAAGAGACCTACGTCGGCCAGTCGATTGATTTTAAGCTGTAATATCATTGGAATAATTTTTAATAGCAAAAAAGGATTTGGGAATTGCCAAATCCTTTTTATTCTTTCATTTGAATGATATGTCTTGTTGTTACCACCCACGAAAGCGGGCAATTCTCTTTCCTTCTAACGGATAAAGATATAGATGAAATACGCGATATAGATGACAAGCATAATTCCACCTTCCACTCTTCCAACTGTCTTTTTGGTTGCTGCAAACAGCCACACCACAAGGGTACAAACCAAAAGAACCGCAATATCGATGAGGTTTGCAGGAATTACCGCAATTGGACTAATTGCAGAGGCAATACCAAGCACCATCAAAAAGTTAAAGATATTCGATCCAATCGCATTGCCAAGTGCCATATCCACCTCGTTCTTGCGAGCAGCAATAATCGAAGTGACAAGCTCTGGAAGCGAAGTTCCAATGGAAACAATAGTCAATCCAATCAATGTCTGACTCATTCCAAGATCTGATGCAATACGGCTGGCACAGTCTACCGTCAAATCTCCGCCGATTGCAATGGCAGCTCCACCACCGATAATACAAATTAAGCTGACTGGCACAGAAAGAAGTCTGATGTCTTCATCCGAGCCACCTTCAACCTCAACCTTTTCTCCACGCTTTACAGCCTTTAAGGTAATCATGACCAAGGCCACAATGTAGACAACAAAAAGAACTAACAAAACAGCTCCGTCAAAGTGTCCCAAAATCATTGCATGTGAATCAAGAAAGCCCCACATACCAAGACCGCCTAATAAAAGGGCAACAATCGCAGAAAATGGAATATCTCTGCGAATAGTCGACTTTTGAACAGCGACAGGCGTAAGAAGGGCACAGACACCAATGACAACCATCGTATTAAAAATATTTGAACCAACGGCATTGCTGATTGCAAGCTCGTTGTTACCGACCAGCGATGCGGTTACACTGACGGCAGTCTCTGGAAGGGAGGTTCCCATCGCAACCACAGTAAGTCCAATGATAATTCCAGGAACATGAAATCTCTTTGCAACGCTCGATGCGCCCTCTACAAAGTAATCAGCTCCCTTAATTAAAAGGGCAAATCCAACAATCAGCAATACTACAACTAATACAATGTTTGTATTATTAATAAAATTTGCCATATTCTTTCCTCTTTCCCAAAAAATCTGCTATCATATTTTAACAGAAACAAAGTTATATAGCCACTAGCAAAATTGATAAATTCATATGAAAAAAGAGATACTTGATGAACTAAAAAAGATAACTCCCGAGGAAGCTGAGGCACAGCTAAATTCAGATGGCTTTAACAGTGCCATCTACCAGACCTCATCCAACTCTATTTTTGATGCAAAGAAACTTTTAGAGTCGGGCAAATTAATATCCATACGAAAGCACTCGCGTTTCATCCATTTTCCAAAGCATTCCCACAACTATGTGGAAGTCATTTATATGTGCTCTGGCAGCACGCAGCACATTATCAATGGGAACGAGGTTCTCCTCGAGGAGGGCGAGCTCTTATTTTTGAATCAGAACGCCATCCAGGAAATTCTTCCTGCCCAGGAAAATGATATCGGAGTCAATTTTATCATTTTGCCAGAGTTTTTTGACTACGCACTCACAATGCTCGATTCCGACGAAAACCCTCTGCGCTCCTTTGTGCTTGACTGCATGCGCGGTGAAAATAAATCGTCAGCATATCTGCACTTTAAGGTGAAGGAGATTCTTCCAATCCAAAATCTGGTAGAGAATCTCATCTGGACGCTGATGAACCACCAGCAGAACAAGCGAAGCATCAACCAGGCAACGATGGGCCTTCTTTTGATGCAGCTTCTTAATTATGCAGACAGCGCCGAAACCGATGCAAAAAACGATGGCGATCTCCTCGCCATCGCTGTTTTAAGTTATATTGAAGAGCATTATCGCGATGCAGAGCTATCCACTCTTGCAAACGATTTGCACTATGATATCTATTTCCTGTCGCGTGAAATCAAGCGTCTGACCGGAAACACCTTCACCGAGCTTTTGCAGCAAAAGCGCCTCACACAGGCCGCATATCTGCTCAGCCACACTGCACTGTCCGTCTCAGACATATCCATCCGCGTAGGCTATGAAAACATCAGCTTTTTCCATCGTCTGTTTCGCAAGAACTTTGCTATGACGCCACGCCAGTACCGTGTGTTTGCAGGAAACAATTAATTGTCTCAAACAGTTTTTAAGGTTTACCTTAATCTCACAGGCAATACTATCGGAATATTTATAGCGGGGTACAACAGTGGCACAGAAGATTTAAAAGAATCATAGATACGCACCAGTTTCCTCCGCCTCCGTCATAGGCTCTACCGTAACTCGTAGAGCGGGCATTGTACCAGCCACCGCCATTTACAATATAATTTTCTGCCTGACGATACTCCATATTGTTTGGCTCAAGTCGGATGGCATGTTCAATGTGTTCTCTCGCCATAGATGTATTTCCCTGTCCCGCATAGGCAAGTGCACTCAGGAAATACCAGCGGCCAGTTCTTTCCGAAAAAGCGATGGAATCCAGCACATTTAGCGCCTGGTCAAAGTAGCGGTTTGAAATATAATTCGCTGCCGCCTGAAGTCTTGTATCGCTCTCATTGTAAGCGCTACGCGCACCTCCTGCTCTTCCATAGGCCCCCTGAGAGCCAAAACCAAAAGGATCTGCCCCTTGAGTTTTTCCCTTCATAATCGCGTCATACGCCTGCTGCACCTGCTTAAATCTCTCCTCGGCCTCTGCCTTATTTGGATTATTCACATTCGCATCAGGATGATATTTTCTACTTAAATTTCGATATGCTTTTTTGATTTCATCGTCGGATGCATTTCGGCTGACGCCGAGCACCTGATATGGGTCCATCATTACTTACGTTTCCCCTTTTCTTTTCTGACCTGCAGATATTCATATCTAGTCCAGACACCTGAATAAATGATATTTCTCAAAATGTCTGCATGTAATAAAATTGGCAGCCGCTCAAAAGAGAGCGCACAATTTTGCATATATATGGTCAGCTGATTTTTTATTTCAATTTCGCAATTTTCACTTAGCTGCATCAGCGGATTAAACGCGTTTTTCTTTCGATCCTTTGGCAGATCCTCGTAAGCATCCATCAAATAGATAAACTTTCCAAGATTCATGCCAAGACATTTTAATTCCTGATACCACTCATCCTCCCTCATTGCCAGAAGTTCTCCGAGCATTTCTCCAGTGAAGGATGCTACATAATCATAGTCGATTTTCGTCCTGTTCGCATCCCTTTTTGCATTCTCCTGATAAGTTTTTTCAAACTCGTTTAACTTAATCAGATAATCCTCCACCGCCTTCGCCTGTCTTGGATAAAGTTTAGCCGCAAGATGATAATCATCACGCAGGGACTGAGCCATTTTTAGCTTCATTGAACTATGTTCATCCGCGTAATCATCCATCAAATTGTGATATGCCAAAAGCACATTCATATGTGCTGCATAATCGAGTATTTCGTTTTTTCTCAGCGGTCTTTTTTTGAATGGATGCAGATGACAGGTAAAATCGTTCACCACTTCATCCCTCGTCTCATAAAGACCAATCAAAAGAATCTCCAAAAAGACAATATCGTAGTTGAGTAACATCTGTCCCTTTTTTCCAAAGTGACTCTTCAAATTTTGACAGAGCCCACAATAATAGGACTGATAAATTTTTTTATCTTCCTCCGAAAGCTGATTTCGGTTGATTCCGACATATCCAAACACTTATGACTTCCTCACAAACTCTTCCCTGCACTTTGGACAGGTGATGCAAATTTTTCCACGTCCCTTTGGCACTCGAACCTTCTGCTTGCACATTGGGCACTTGAAAAAACGGTATATTTTCTTTTGTTCACGGTGAATTTTACGTTTGTTTCTTTTTACAGAAATGCTGTATCGAAAATTTAAAAGCTTTTGATTTTCTCTCTGGCGTTTTGCAATATTCTTTGAAAACATGCGAAAATACATATGCACAAGCAATACAAGCGCCAGCAAATATAAAATCGGGCCAACCACTGTCCTTTGAAAAAAGATGCTAATAATCAGTACAAACAGCATCGCAAAGGACTCTACACGTCCTAACTGGTCCATCCCATATCGACCATACATAAATCTTGCAAATCGATCTCTTAACTTCATAAAAAATGAAATCCTTTCCTTATCATCTCACCAAATCTTATGCCAGCACACAGGACGCGTCAATGCCTCAACCCCTTATTTAATAAACAATTTAGATTCACTTTATATTTTCTTTGATATCCCAAATTAGTGTTTCACTCCGATTAGCGGTCGCCATAAAAAAGAAGAAACCATCATGCTACTCGCATGATGGTTTCGTATTAGCAGAACGATAAGCCGGGTTATGTCGTTGAGCGATCATCTATCTAGGACGCCTGTTGCCAGACGCCTCAAGCGACCTACCTAATGCTGGCGGGCCACGTCATTGCATTTATTCGGTCTTGCTTCGAATGGGGTTTACACAGCCACCTCTGTTACCAGAGGTGCGGTAGTCTCTTACACTGCCATTCCACCCTTACCTGCTATAATGCAGGCGGTTTATTTTCTGTTGCACTTTCCTTAGAGTTTCCTCCACCGGCCGTTAACCGGCATCCTGCCCTATGAAGCCCGGACTTTCCTCACCCGCGGGGTTTCCCCACTTGCGGCCGCGATCGCCTGTCCTGCGTGAATGATAATATAACAAATAATGCCTATTGTGTCAAATAGCCAGCGTTCTGCATATATCATCTATATCATTTTCTTATTTTTCAAAATAGTGAGAAATGATATCATCAAGATTTTTCGTATTTAATGGATACGTTGCTGCTTCCATCGTAAATATTAATTGTTCACCTGGCCAAATCCCGGCCTTCTCAAATTTATGAATTTTGGAAATTGCATTTGCACTATAGCCCTCGCTGTCCATCATCCCAAAATGTTCCCAATACAACACCCTTCTTTTCCTTACATCTAGCAAAGTAAAATCCGGGTAAATTACTCCATCATTTTTTATTTTTAGTTCTGCTTCGTAAACATATGGTATTTGATGAAAAAACAACTTGTCTGCTATAATCTTTTCTGACTTTGATCGAACAATTTCACCTTTCTCTGTTGTATATGCATTCTCAAAAGGAAATTTATTTTTCTGTCCCGGCGTCTTATCAAGCCACTCGCTTATATATTCCTCGTCAGTCATAACATGAGCATTTTGAATCATCCTTTTCTGATTTGACATAGCTTGATAAAGCTGTAGGATCTGTTCTTCATCAAGAATCCCTTTTCGTTTTATCGTCTCACGTATCTCATCTATCGTGGATAGGCTGTTTAAAATTTGTTCGCTCAGCTTTTGGTCATATGCCTTCTGTGACAGACTTTCTATGATTTCCTGTTCATTTTTGCGAAGAAATCGCCCTTCCGGGTACTTTTCTCTGGTCTCATCCCTGTACCAGTAGTATTGATTATATTTTCTATTTTTACATTTGCATCGCAAGGTTCCAGCAGGCAAATGTTTTAACTCTCCTTCAATCGTTTTGAGCAATTCCTTTAATTCAAATTCCTTGTTATTAAGTAGTTCCATCATTGTTTGCATCTAATGTTTTCCTTTCTTCAATTGAAGAGGTAATTCACTTGCATTATTTTTTGTCTTACCTCTTCTATTCCAAAATCAACTTCTCAAAGAGGTAATTTTTGTCCAATCATTTTATGATTACCTCTTATTTCAAGTTTCACCTCCATCAAAAGTGGTAAAAAAATCACTTACATTTTGCATTTACCTCTAAATAATTCTAAACAACAATTTGGAGAGGCACTTTGTGTCAGCAAATGCCTCTCAACGATTTATTTCCACTAAACAAAGAGGTAATCACAAAAATAGCGCCTGAAAAATACCTCTTTATCGCTACATCAACCATTACAAAGAGGCAATCTCAAAAATGCAGCTGAAAAAATACCTCTTTTCCACCGCATCAACCATTACAAAGAGGCAATCTTAAAAACGCAGCTGAAAAAGTACCTCTTTGCCACCGCATCAACCATTACAAAGAGGTAACCCCAGAAAAGCCGCCGAGAACAGCACCTCTTTGCCAACATAACCATCTCAAATAAATTAGTAATTAGCATGGGAAACAAAAAATCTTCTGATTAGAAAAAGAAAAGAAAAAATAAGTAATATGAAATACAAAAACAAACGATTTTATAAAGATTCTGGGGCCGTCAGGCCCCAGAAAAGAATTCTTATACATTAAAGCAGCTTCCGCCCACAAACTCACGCACAAGAGAATTGTTTGAAATTCCTTCCGAAGTCATTGGAAGAACATAGTCTAAAAACTTAAGCAGTCTCTTTGCCTCTGGATATTCCTCCGCCTCTCGAGGAATCTGGAATAAAAGCGGTTCTGCGTATACCTTTAATACAGCCAACTCATATAACAGGGCCGAGTTAAAGACTACATCTGCGCCATCCTGGAATGGAAAAATATACTTTTCTTCTCCCTTTCGCACGCTTGGCCACATATGAATGGTCTCCTGCGCGCTGGTGCCACGCGTACGCGCATCACGCACCATACGGCGAATCAGTCGTCCATCCGTTGTGGAAAGTGGATTATGCTCATCAATATTAAGCTGTGTGAGTGCAGAGATATAAATGCGGAACTTTGACTCTGCTGGAAGAGTGTAGGAAAGCTTGTCATTTAAGCCATGGATTCCTTCCACCACGAGAATCTCGTTTTCGCCCAAGCACAGGCGACCACCTCGATATTCGCGCTTTCCAGTTTTAAAGTTAAAGCTTGGCATATCAATGGTGCCACCGTTTAACAGGATCGTCATATCCTCGTTAAACTTTGCCACGTCAATCGACTCAAGACACTCAAAATCATAGCTGCCGTCTGGATTCTTCGGGCAGAACTCACGGTCTACATAGTAATCATCTAAGCTGATTGGATGCGGATGCACACCTTTTGCAGAAAGCTGAATAGACAAGCGGTTTGCAAATGAGGTCTTTCCAGAAGAGGAAGGGCCTGCAATCATAACAAACTTCACCGACTTATTGTCCGCAATCTGCTGTGCGAGATTTCCAATGCGCTGTTCCATAAGAGCCTCCTGGGTAAGGATTAAAGACTGTCCACGCCCAGTAGCAATTGCATCGTTTAAAGAGCCGATAGAACCAACCTCAAGCATTCTGCTCCACTCTCTTGATTCATAGAGAGTATTATGAAGCTTTTCAGAGGTATCAAGTTCATCGACAACATTGTAGGTTTTATCAGGGAATAAAAGGACAAATCCCTGATCATATAAAACAAGATCAAACCATTTTAAATAGCGAGTGGACGGAACCATATAGCCATAAAAATAGTCCAACATTCCATTCAATTCATATAAGTTAACACGAGAGCTTCTGCGATAATGAAGTAATCTTTCCTTGTCTCGCATACCGAGATCCTTAAAGATTTTCTCCGCCTCCTCGGTTTTGACGCTGACCTTTTTGATTGGACAGTCTGCATCTACCAGACGAAGCATTTCCTCCTTCACACAGACAATTTCTGCCTCTGTTAGTATACGCTTTCCCTCTCCTGCAAACTCGCAGTAATATCCCTGTCCCAGGGAATGAAGCACCTTTACACAGGTATTCACATCCGCCTGTGTTCGATAAAGATTATCAAGCGCCTTCTGCAAAAGCAAAATCATACTTCTGCGGTAGGTACGTCGACCGTCAGACGCCTGCATAGTCAAAAATTCGACCTCACAGTCGCCGGCAACAGGCTTATTGAGCTCCCTTAATCGATGTGCCAGCTTCGCGAGCACAATCGGAGCGTCATAATGCTTTTCCACCTTTTTTGCGATAGCTTCCAAGGTGGCGCCTTCTTCCACCGAGGTGGTTTCCACAGAACCGTTTGGCAATAATACTTTTACCTGATACTCCTGCATTTCTTTATTTCCCCCATGGCAGAATATGCAGCTTCGTTCATTTTCAAGCTGATTTCTACCTCCAGTAGTCTCTCTGCAACCGAGTCCGTTTTATCCTGCGACTGCAGCTTCTTTTTCAACGACTCTAAATTCTTATTTTCCTTCACAAGGTATTTTCTTAAAGTGACATTTCCATCCCGCAACAGCAGCGGGCCATACATATCACATACCTTTTTGGTAGTTGGCAATAAATGATCCCAGGAACACTCTTCCACTGGAATCACGCGAAACATAGGATAAAACTTGCCTTCCTCCAAAATCATATCTTCTTCCACAATCTCAAAATTGTGCTTGCGCAAATACTTGCGCACCTTGTGAATTTCAGACTGAGGCTGAAGTATAAACTCCTTCACACTCCGAAAAATATCCGGAGAATCCTTGAGGATATGAAGCACCAGCTCCCCGCCCATACCGGCGATGATTACGGTATCCGCTTCCCCAACAGACAGTCCGCAAACACCGTCTGAAATTCTGGTTTCGATTTTATCAGAAAGTTCATTTTCGCAGATGTTTTCGCGCGCGTGTGCCAACGGACCCTCGCGAAGATCCATTGCAATGGCGGAGGGTGCCTTCCCGGACTGTACTAAAAATATGGATACATATCCGTGATCGCAACCCACGTCGCACACGCGATTGCCAGGCGTCACCATCGAGGCAACCGCCTCCATTCGACGTGATAACTTAACCATAATGACTCCTGTATCTGCACTGACGCACCACTGCGTCAGAAATCATCTTACTCTAAGTAATCCTTAAGCTTGCGGCTTCTGCTTGGATGACGAAGCTTGCGAAGACCCTTTGCTTCAATCTGACGAATACGCTCACGGGTAACGTTGAACTCCTTACCAACCTCCTCAAGCGTACGTGCACGTCCATCCTCAAGTCCAAATCTTAAGGTAAGAACCTTCTGCTCTCTTTCTGTAAGAGTTCCAAGAACCTCACCAAGCTGCTCCTTTAAAAGAGTAAAGGCAGCCGCATCTGCTGGAACAGGAACATTGTCGTCCTTGATGAAATCTCCAAGATGTGAATCTTCCTCCTCACCGATTGGAGTTTCAAGAGAAACAGGCTCCTGAGAAATCTTTAAGATTTCGCGCACACGCTCAACAGGCATATTCATCTCTGCTGCGATTTCTTCTGGAGATGGCTCACGTCCAAGCTCCTGAAGCAGCTGACGCGATACACGGATTAACTTGTTGATGGTCTCTACCATATGAACAGGGATACGAATGGTTCTGGCCTGATCTGCAATTGCACGGGTAATTGCCTGACGAATCCACCAGGTTGCGTAGGTAGAGAACTTATATCCCTTTCTGTAATCAAACTTTTCAACAGCCTTAATCAGACCAAGGTTTCCCTCCTGAATCAGATCAAGGAAAAGCATTCCTCGTCCAACATAGCGTTTAGCGATGGAAACAACCAGACGAAGGTTTGCCTCTGCAAGACGCTTTTTCGCATTGCTTCCAACGGTAACATCCTTCTGTAACTCTTTGATTTCAGCCTTGAATTCTTCCTTTTCCTCTTCGGTGGCATCCTCCATGCGGCCCTTTAAGATTAAAATCTTCTCCTGAGCCACGTTTCCAGCTTCCATCTTCTGCGCAAGGTCAATTTCCTCCTCTGCAGTTAACAGAGAAACCTTACCAATTTCCTTTAAGTACATACGGACTGGATCCTCTACAGAGATTCCGTCTGGTACAGAAAGGTCAATATTTTCTACTTCAATTTCGTCCTCATCATCCAAAAGGATTTCTTCATCATCGTCGTCATCCTCAGAGATACGAAGCACATCAATACGATTGTGTTCAAGGATATCCAGAACATTTTCAAACTTCTCTGGATCGAGATTCATATCCTTGAAAAAGTCACTGATTTCCTGATACTCAAGAATGTTCTTTTTCTTTTTACCAAGTTCAAGGAGTTCCTTGATTTTTGCATCAAACTTCTCCTGGTCGAAGCCGCTTTCCTCCTTTGCCTCAGCCTTGCTTTCGTTTGGCTCGGCATCGTCAGCCTTTGCGCTCTTCTTTGCTCTGGTCTTCTTTGCAGGCTTCTCTTCTGCAACTGCTTCCTCCGCAGCTACATCAACTACCTCATCTAATACTACTTCTTCTGTTACTTCTGTCTTCTTCTTTGGCATTGTATTTACCGTCCTTTTATTATTTCAAATGTATTTGATTATCTATTTATGGAAGCGTATGTGAACGCTCTCTTAAATCTCAATTTTCATCTTTTCAAGATGCTCTAAGACCCTCTTATCCTCAATCATCTGCATCATTCCATTCATGTCCGTTGGGTCCTGATTTTTTGAACGGACCTCAATGGCATTTTGCTTGATACGGATAATGGTTTCGCGAATGGCCTTTGCCATGTCATCCTTGTTTTCCACCTCGTGAATTGCGGTATTAAACAACTGTGCAATCTGCGCCTGCTCATCTTCCTCCGAAAAAGCATCGATAATCTTTGCCGGAACTACAGGTCCACCGCTCTCAAACTGCGCAAACAAAAGCTCTGCTGCCTTATGGCACATCTCATCCGTGAAATCCTCCGGCGTCACTCGTCCCTTGATTGTCTGATAAAGATCATGCCTCTCTGCCAGCCATGAAAGCAAAAGCATCTGCGACTTTTTCATGCCATCTTCCTTTTTCGGACGATTCATGCGCTTCGGCGCATCCTCTCTTTGCACGATTCCGCCAGACTGCCCAATGCGGTTAACCATGCGCATCAGATCCTCCTCTGATACATCATAGTTCTTTGCAATTTCTTTTGCATAAATGCGTCGCTCAAGAACATCTTCAAAGCCTGTCAGGCGAGCTGCAACCTCCTTAAAGAATCCACTTTTGGATTCCGGGTCAGTCATATTGAAGCTGCGCGACAATATACGTACCTCAAATAAAAAGCTGTTCTCTGCCTGTGCAATGCGCTTTTCGTATTCCTCTGCGCCGAAGGCCTTGATAAATTCATCAGGATCCTTCTTCGGTTGCATGTTAATAACCTTTGTTGAAATTCCAGCCTTCTTTAAGATTGGAATGGCACGCACCGCCGCATTGGTTCCTGCTCCGTCGCTGTCGTAGGTCAGATATACGTTTTTCGTATAACGCGACAGCAGACTCGCATGCCCATCTGTGAGCGCAGTTCCCAGGGAAGCCACGGCATTGTCAAAGCCCGCCTGATGCAGTGCGATGACGTCCATGTAGCCCTCACAGAGCAGCATGTAATCCTTTCGGGTGCTCTTTGCAATATTTAAACCGTAAAGATTACGGCTCTTGTCAAAAATCTTGGTTTCCGGCGAGTTTAAATATTTGGGTTCGCCATCTCCCATCACACGACCTCCAAAGGCAATCACACGGCCTCTGACATCCATAATTGGAAACATCGCACGATTCCAAAACTTGTCATGTCCGCCCCTGGCCTCATCAATGGTAATCAGACCAGATTCCTTAAGCAGCGCATCGTCGTAGCCCTTCTTCCGAAGGTATTTGTATAAATCATCGCTGTACTGGTCCGAATACCCCAGTCCAAACCTTTGCATGGTCTCATCTGAAAGCTCACGATTGCGGAAGTACTCATAAGCGCGCTTGCCGCGTTCTCCGCGAAGCAGCGTATAAAAATATTTGGCTGCTTCCTTGTTGATTTCCAGCAGTCTCTCCCTCTTATCCGCTTCGCGTTTTCGCTCCGGTGTCAGCTCCTGCTTCGGCAGGTCCACTCCTGCGCGGTCCGCAAGAAATTCCAAAGCTTCACCGAAGGTCATGCTCTCATATTCTTTTAAAAAGGTGAAGACATTGCCCCCTGCGTGACATCCAAAGCAGTAATACATCTGCTTGTTTGGTGAAACGGAAAAGGATCCTGATTTTTCTGCGTGAAAAGGGCAGAGACCAAAGTAGGTACTTCCCTTCTTTTGCAGATGTACATAGGAACCGATTACATCCACGATGTCACTTTTGGAGCGCACTTCTTCAATAATATCATCTGAATAAAATGCCATGAATATGCCTCAATCTATCTGTCAAACACGAACTATCCAATGTCTTTAATAGCCATCCACCTGCCATGCCATTGGAATAAAGTGCTCGCTAAAGCGTTCAATTGCAAACTGGTCCGTCATTCCCGAGATATAGTCACAGACAACACGGCTTCTGCTCTCGCCCTCTGTCAGCGCATGCTTCATCTTCTCAGGCAAGTCCTCGTCATGCTCCATATACCAGTCATATAAATGCTCTATCATCAAATCTGCCTTAACCTCCTCCGACTTTGCAATCGGATTGGTATAGAGATTTTCAAACATAAATTTGCGAAGCTCCAGGAAAGCTTCTTCTGCGGAATTGCTAAAGACAATGTCATCCTTATTCATACTGTTGATAATAATGTCATGAATCAGATGATCGAGTCTCGACTTACAGTCCATTCCAAGTTCTTTTCTAATTTCGAGAGGAATATCCTCCTCACACAAAATGCCAGCTCGAATACCGTCATCAAAATCGGCATTGATATAAGCAATCTTGTCGGAAAGGCGCACAATTCTACCTTCTAAGGTCGCTGGCCTTAAATTCATTTCATGATTTAAAATGCCGTCTCTGACCTCCCAGGTTAAGTTTAAGCCTTCGCCATCACGCTCTAATATTTCTACAATGCGCACGCTCTGCTCGTTGTGTTGAAAGTTGCCGCCGGTCATGCGCGCAAGCGTTCTCTCTCCCGCGTGTCCAAAAGGAGTGTGTCCCAAATCATGGCCAAGTGCAATCGCCTCAACCAGGTCCTCATTCAGGCGAAGCGCCTTAGCAATCGTACGCGCATTCTGAGAAACCTCAAGCGTATGCGACATACGCGTGCGATAATGGTCCCCCTTTGGCGTCAGAAAAACCTGTGTTTTGTTTTTTAAACGACGGAAAGCTTTGCAGTGTAAAATTCGATCACGGTCACGTTGAAATACAGGGCGGATATCACACTGTGCCTCCTCCTTGTCGCGTCCTCTCGAACTTGTACTAAGACAGGCGTATGGACTTAAAGTTTCCTTTTCCATCGCCTCGATTTGCTCACGAATTGTCATTTCATACTCCTAAAAATGGTATAAAAAAAGAACCCTACAATAGTATTATTCCAGAGTTCTTTTTTATTTCCTTTATTATTTTTGAAAAAATTTAAAGAATTTTAAAAACTTTTCTATTCAAGCCTTCTAAACTATTCTTCCGAATCCTCCGAAGGTTCCTCATTGATGTCCTCACTCTCGATTGGCACTGCTCCACCAAGAACCGCCATCAGAATTTCCTTTGCCTCTCCGGTAATCTCGTTTTCAAAATTTCCATAGTAGAACACCTCATCCTTAACCAGGATGCATCCTACCCAGTTTCCCGGATATGCACCTTCCATAAAGGCCTGCTGCATATTTTCATAGCCACTGAGGGTGAAATATGAATCTGCCTCCTCGAAGGCCTCAATATCATAGTACACCTGACCGAACTCTTCCTCGAGCAAATCAATCATCGCCTTCGGACAGACAGAATATCCCGTCACATCCTTGGTATAGCGGCTCTCTGACTTCCAGTCCTCATCCCACAGCAAAAAGATTTCATCCTCTATCCAGGTCGGATGTTTCTCCAAATATGATGCTGGCAGATAGACATGTCTCTCCTGTCCATACACCTGAATATATAAATCCTTCTCCTTGCTGGATTTATATAAAAGGTTTGCAATCGCAAGGCGGTAATAACGGCTGCTGGTATTATCCTCCTCCTTAATTGCCAGATATCCAAGAGGTTTTCCAGTCTCGTTGTAGTCCAGTTCTAAATTGACAGGGATATAAACCGTTTCCCCATAACGAATTGGACCAAAATCCAAATCATTGGTCAGACAGCAGCCGACCTTTACATACTTATTCTCCTCATCTCTTGCGACAAAGAAATAATAAGAAAGATAGGTGGCAACCGCTGCAATGATAAGCACCACAATGCTGCCGTACGCAAGCATTTTCCTGCGCATTTTTTTTCGCTGGCTATCGATTTCTTCCTTGTCCATCGGCGCAAAGCTTTCTGGATTTGTAACTTCTTTTCCAGGCTTTGGATGATAGTATCGCTTCACGATATAAAAGCTTCCAGCCACAGCGACAACGACATAGACGCCTATAATAATCAGGTATAAAATAACGCGGCCTGTACTTCTGATATTGCAGAGCAAAAGCGCGTCAATCAGGCAGTGCACTCTTCTCTTGTAGCCCTTTGGAATATAAGGCATACAAATTGCTATGATGCCAAGCACAAAAAGAGTGTGAAAGATCACATCACCGATGACATAAATAATCCAGGCGCGCACACGCTTGATTACAATCAAAGGAAACAGCGAGAGCATAAAGGCTGTCACAAAAACAAAGGAGAACACGTATGCCCAGCGCTCCATAATGGTCGTGCCATACAATTCTGTGATGTACTTGCCCACAGACATTCCAGAGACATTTCCCCAGCCCGCAATCTTTGCAAACACCTGCACCAGTCTCATAACCCAAAAGGAAATAATATAACCTTCTGCGTAGCTCAAAAACAGACGCCCTAATTCCTTATCACTGGTAATCGCAGTAAAGTGACAGATACGATTGCCTGCCACAAACACTGATCGAATAAGATAAAAAATCAGCGCAAATGCCACAAAAAGCGGAATTCCACCAAAGGTTCCGACGGCCGTATTCACATAAATCATCACCATAAAAGACAGAACAATGGCACCTAACAGACGAATTGGTGTCGAATCTGCCCCCCAGGAAAGACGAAGAAACTTTTTCATCGCACACCTCCATTTTCAATGGTCAAAATGCGGTCTGCGTAGCTCGAAATATCATCCTTGTGATGAGAAGAGAAAAGCACGGCGAGATCACGCTCCTTCTTGTAGTCGTGAATCATTTGAAAAACCTCCTCTCGCGAGGTGGCATCAAGACCACTCGTAGGCTCGTCCATCAAAAGAAGCTTTGGATTACGACTCAGAGAAAAAGCAATCATCATCTTCTTTCTCATTCCCTTAGAATACATGCGAATCCCCTTCTTTGGATCTAATCCGAAGGTGTCCATACGCTCAAAAAAAGCATCCACATCAAACTGTGGCTCAATCTTTTTAAAATCACGCACAAACCAGTCCACTCTGCGCTCCCCATTAAAGTTTGGCTCTGTGAACATAATGGACATCTCATGTCTGATATATGCTTCGTCCTCGTACAATTCTTTTCCAAAATAGCGGATAAATCCGCCTGCCGGCTGAATGACATTGCCCATCAGTTCAAACAGGGTTGTCTTTCCCGATCCACTTCGTCCCTGAATTGCTACGATTTCATTTTCTGCGACAGAAAAATTAACATCTGCTAATGTAAAATATCCACGCTTGTAATAAACCTTTTCAAACTCAATTGCGTTCATTACTCACTCCTTTTTGCCAATAACTCCAGTGTTTTCATAACCTCCAGCGACTTTTCATTTTGGAGATATGATTCATCCCAATTCTGATTTGCAAGAATTCTGTCAAATTCCAAGAATTCATAGACCATACGATGGACGGTTGTATCAGGTTCATAAAGCACACTTATGCTTTTCGTTTTTACATCATAAAAAGTTAGCGTTCCATCCAGCTTATTGGTAGAAGCCTCCAGTCGTAAATACCCCTTCGTCCCCTGAATCAAGACGCCAGAAGGTCCCTGACAATCCTTTGCCCCCATCAAATGGCACAAAAAACCAGGATACTTTAGCTTGATAACTCCACTGGTATCAACCTCTCTCACATAATTGGCATCATACTCTGCGCTCTCAGGCGCTCCAAATAAGCCAATTGCCAGATGCAAATTGTAGATATTGATATCATAGAGCGCACCGCCGCCGATAGCTGGATCAAATACTGGGAAGTATTCTCCTTCCAGAAAGTCATCATAGCGACTGGAATACTGAGAAAAGTTCATCTCCACCAGTCGTATCTCTCCAACCAGCGAAAGAGACTTTTTCATCTGCTCAAACATAGGAAGATACTGATTTGAAATCGCCTCAAGGATAAAAAGCTGCTTTTGCCTTGCCAGTTCCACCAGTTCCTTAGCCTCTTCATAGCGCAAAGTAAATGGCTTTTCCACAAAAATATGATACCCCGCCTCCAAAGAAGCTCTTGCAAGGGGATAATGAAGATGATTTGGCACTGCCAGATAAATGGCATCACACTTGTCAGACTTTGTCTGTTCTGCTGTAAGCAGCTCCTCTAATGCCGTATACGCTCTTGGAATCTGATATTCCTCCTGAAGTGCCTCCACAACTGCCTGCGAACGCTTCGTTCCACAGATTGCGACCACCTGAATTTCCTTCATATTCGCAAAAACAGGAAGCATTTCCTTTGCAATTTTTCCGGTTCCTACCACAGCGATTTTCGTCATAATTACCTACCCAAATGAAACTTTGCACCCAGCAAAGAAAGCTCTTAAATCACCTTCTTTAGTGCAGAAATATACTCCGGCGCACTGCCACAGCAGCCACCAAGATATGATACGAGAGGAAATACCTCTTTTACCTCTTCCACAAACATATCAGCCGTATATGGTGCGGTTGTCTTTCCATCCTCTCCAAGGACTGGAGCGCCTGCATTTGGCTTAAATACAAGTGGCAGGTCTGTTTTTTCAGCAAATTCCTTGATGATTGGCACTGTGTCAACCGGGCCAGAGGAACAGTTAATTCCGATGCCATCCACACCAACCTCAGAGAGAATCTCAATGACATCCTCTACCGAATTACCAAACATAGTCTTTCCAATCTTTTCGAAGGTCATAGTCGTAAGTACAGGAACACCGAAGGACTTTGCCTCCTCCGCTGCCACACGGAGCATCTCCACATCCAAAAAGGTCTCAAGCACAATCAAATCAGCCTTGTTTTCACCTTCCAAACCAGCCGCAAACATCTGATGATAGATTTCTGCCACCTCTTCTTCCTCAAGGTCACCATATGGCTCCATCATTTCTGTCAAAGGCCCAGCCGACAAAGCAATTTTCACCTCAGTGCCAGCCACTGCGTCCTTAGCGATTTTCATTGCAGCAGAAATAACTTCTTCTACCGAATAATCACTTGAGTGGTTGACAGAAATACGATTTGCTCCAAATGTGTTTGCCTGCACAATTTCAGAGCCAGCATCTACATAAGATTTTGTCACCTCATAAACCACCTCAGGTTTTGTGATATTGTAGGTCCAAACAGGTTCCTTATCACTCACCTTGTTCCAAATACAGGTGCCAAAAGCGCCGTCTAGCAATGTTACCTTTCCCATAAAATTTTCTCCTCTATAATGCTTTCTCAAATTTTATATTACAAACTCTACCAATTATTTGTTGGAAGCGCAAGTTTAATAAAAGCAAAGAACAATTTCCTAATACAACAAAAATAGAGTTTCGCTTGCGAAACTCTCGCGCCGCTTTTGCGTCGCCAATGCGACATTTTTCATCTGCAAAAGCGTGCGCATCCTCGCGGAGCCTTTTTACTGTATAGGAAATTGGAGCAATTTCCTATACAGTAAAAAA
>JAZUGV010000022.1:0-23022 GCA_045641385.1 Agathobacter sp.
AACATGAATAGAATACCTTATTTTGAGGCAGATGAAAATCTGTCTTTTTGTCGTACCATACTATTTCTGGAAATATCGCTGTTGATTTAATTCTGTCAAAATAGAAATCTGATCATACGTTAACTTAATGACATTATCCACCGGACGTCTAGCGCCCCGTCTATCGCTTTTTTGAGCAGAGACGGAGCCACTCACTCGTGCTCCGCGAGTTCGGTCTCCGCTCAGGTCGTAAAATCGATTTTTACGCGCTCTTTTTAAATTGTGTACTGATAATAAATGAAAAGATTCCAAGGATTGCCAATACAACACCGCTGATTATGAATCGAATCGATACCGATTTGCCGAAACAGCCTGATATGCTGTTTACAAAGTATGGTGATATTGCGGCACCAAGGTTTGTGATGGCATTATATATGGCAATCGTAAAGGCCTTGTTTTCCTGTTTTGTGTATTTGGAAAGCAAGAAGGTGCCTCCCGCACTGAAGGTTGCAAAGCCAAAGCCCACCAAAATTCCAGCGATTGTGACAGGGACAAACTGCTGTAAGAAGAAGGCTGCAATAAAACCGATTGCTGCGCAAATGACTGCAAGTGTTACGATTTGGTCCTTTATTTTTTTTGCCAGGAAGCCTAACAGCATTCCGCCAGCAAGACCACCTATGGTGTTTAGCATTGTGAGTACCTGTGGCGCACTGCCAGGCATAGAATACTCTGCCGCCAATAGTGACGAATTTGTGTTGAAGGCATTTTGTGTCATGAAGTATAGAAAGCCGATTCCAAAGAGAGTAAAGGTAATCCAGGTCTTTTCGAAGCCTCCAGTTTTTCCGTTTTCGGCCTTTGCTGGCAGCTCGCCACGTGGCATTATGAGACAGACCAAAATCAAAATAGGAATCAGCAGGACAAATACAAGGTATGAATAGTGCCAATCTCCACCGATGCTACTCAAAAAACCGCTGCAGAAGATGAAGAATAAGGCTCCGATTGCCACGAAGCAGGCATTTAATCCCATAAGAGTTCCCTGCTCATCCAACTCGAAATAGTCGCAGATAATACCGTTAAGGCAAGGCATCATCAAACCGCTTCCCGCACCAATGATAATGCTTCCTACAAGCAAAAACCATATGTTTGAATGGAAGAAGAAAGGAAATAATCCACCGATAATATACATCGAAACCGAAGCAACAAGGATATCCTTTTTTCTGAGATACAGCATCAGTGTTCCACACAAAGGTGAGAAGATGATAAACATTAGGTTTGGGATGGTTAAAACCATCTGTATCAGAGAATCACTTTCGTTTGGAAAGCTTTGTCCGATTGTGGCAAGAATTGGCGAAAATCCCATGTAGGACAGAGATACCGCGCAACTCGCTAAAAGACCTATTTTAATACGTGTTTTTGTTTTCATTGATAATTTCCTCGAATTCTTTCGTAATGAATTTTATTATAGAGGAGTTGTGGTATAATGTTTGTGACACATGTCACAATGATGGGGATAAATTTATGCAACGAATTCACGATAAAAAACTCTGCAGAGAATTATTTTCTCAGTTGCGGCTGGATGAAATTTTTACTTCAGCGGAACTGGATTTTGAAATACATAAATATAACAAAGGCGAAATGATTAATCAGCCGTCTGAAGCGCAGGATTATCTGCTCTTTATCATATCGGGAGAGGCGAACATCTATGCAATCTCGGAAGATGGCAGACTCATTCCTCGTCTGGGAGTCAAAGAAGGTGGCTCACTGGGAACCGTTGAGTTTTTCGGTGGAAGGAAACCGCTGTTTTATGTGGAGGCATTAACGGAGGTGGAATGCCTCGCTCTTTCCATTAAGAAATACAAGGAAGAACTCTCTGCGGACAACAAATTTTTGCATTTTATCATTTCAGATCTGACAGAGAAAATACACTTTGTCAGCCAGATTGAACTGCCTACGGTGGATACCAGAGAACGCCTGCTTTCGTATCTGAACAACGAAACTACGAATCAGAGATTTAAGGGTATGGAACAGATGGCGGGGAAAATTGGCTGTAGCCGCAGGCAATTGCAGCGCGTTGTTGTAGAGCTGTGCGAGGAAGAAGTGTTAGAAAAAATTGGGCGCGGGGAATATGGCATAAGATGAGTGTGTGAATATGCCATCGCAGCATTTATTTGTGGATGACCCAATTTTGTGTGTCGTGATAGTAGCTTAAGAGGATGGGACGCAGCGTACCATTTGACTCTACCTGGCAGACAAACTCTGTGATATTACGAAAATGATTCTTCTCCCAATAGGATGCAATTTTTAGCCTCACTCCATCAATGCGAACATACAGAGGGCAGATGTGCCCCTGCGTATCAAAGGATGCAATGACAGGTACAAGTTTGTGAGGGAATGCATCGAAGGAAGTATATGAAATCTGACTTGTCATATTTGTACCTCCACAAGTTGTGTTTATTATACGAACATTTGTTCGAAAAGTAAAGTGGGACTTTAGTCAGACAATAATAGAGAATGCTATCGCGAAAATGTATCTGGCTATGATAAAGTATATTTGTGATTGAAGCGCATAGATTTGTAAACGATAGGAGACAATATGAAACCAGTTATCAGCGAAATTCCAAATAAAAACGATGCAAATACTATACTAAAATTGTTTCATGTTGGATTTTATATTATCGAAGATCCGGATATCCATTACGGAAAGAAAAATGCAGATTTTGGGCAGGGCTTTTATCTGTCCAATGATGAAGAATTCTCCCACAGATGGGCAGAAATCAGACCGCAGCAATCGACGTATCTCAATTCCTATGAGCTTGATTTGGCGAATTTGAGGGTTAAGCGATTTGAAAGAAATGAGGAGTGGTTTCGATATATTTTTGATAACCGCCGTGGCAAGGAAGATGCATTTGCTGATTACGATGTGATCATCGGACCGATTGCAAACGATACCATCTATGATGTGTTAGGAATTACCACCAGCGGTTATCTCTCGGATGAAGAAGCCTTGCCATTGTTGCAGGTTGGGCCGACCTATTGCCAGGTCGCAATTAAGACAATGCGCGCGAAAGCACAATTAAAATGGCTTGGCTATGAGCAACTAAAGGAAGAGGATTTGTCTGCCTACAAGGAAATTGTAGAGGCAGAGCAAAATGAATTCCAACAGCTGTTTTTTGAACGTCTTTCTCAGATTGTGGATGATGAATCATAATGATCTGAGCATCATTTATTGTTTGCTGGCAGAAGCTTTTCAATGTCAGCCTTTATGATTTCAAAATCTGTGGTAGGCTCGTATCGTTCCACAACCTGTCCTTTCGCGTTTACAAGGAACTTGGTGAAGTTCCACTTAATATCGCTACTGGTCTTGTAATCTGGAAATTCAGAGCGAACCTTCTTGTCGAGATACTGGCCGTCTAAGGTCGACAGGTCAAAGCCACGAAAGCCTCTTTTTGATTTCAGATAGGTATACAGTGGATCTTCCTTGTCTCCATTTACATGGATTTTGGAGTACTGAGGAAAATGTATATTGTAGCGTGATTCACAGAAGGAGTGAATTTCAGCATCGGATCCAGGAGCCTGATTTAGGAACTGGTTGCATGGGAAATCCAATATGATAAAGCCCTGCTTGTGATATGCCTGATACAATTCCTCTAACTGTGTATATTGTGGGGTAAAACCACAGCCTGTTGCAGTGTTTACGATAAGAATTACCTGGTTTTCATATTTCGAAAGGGCCACTTTGGTTTGATCTAAGTCCAATACCTCAAAGTCATAGATGGTGCGATTATAATGCTTCAAAAACGCATCCGTCATACTCATGATTTTCTCGAGATTCCTTAAATCTTCCAGAACATCCTCACTCTCCAAAGAGTGATTGCAATTCTCAAAATGATATACGGCCAGGTTGGTCTGCTCGCAGCAGCTTTTAATGCGGTCATATTTTACCAAATCATCATCCATTCCACAGAATACAATTCCTTCTTCCTGGCGAATGAGCTGGAAGGTTGGCTCTAATGGAGCAAACATAATCTGAGCTGGGCATATTTCATGCTTCTGCGCAAATAGCGCTGCAATCATCGATCCAACGCCTTTACTTACAAAGGCAATGTGGTCATATTTTTCCCAGTTAAGGTCCTTTAACTGCTCCACACATTTCGATTCTGCCTCCACAACATAGCGAAGCATATCCTTTTTGAATTGTGCAGAGGCCTGATCTGGTTTCTCCTTGAACAGTTCAGGATAATTTGTGGACCCGTCAATCTCATAGGACAGGTCAATAATATCAAAGCCATTTTTATCCAATAATCTTCTGGCATAATAGAAGAGAGGTGACTTTGCGGAATAGCTTACGCCTGGAAAAATGATTGCTAATTTACTCATGTGAAATCCTTTGCTGATAGCCTTGAACTGTTTGATGACAGAGATTCCTGACTCTCTGAATACATATATAATAGCATAACGAGTGGGCAATTGGTACTACTAGTGTAGTGAGAAAATGCAAAGGCATTATTTCTTAAATAATGTTCTTCAATATTAATGTTTTCAATAATACTATTTTTCAATGATATTATTCAATTTTTCTCCTTTACGAAGGAAGATTTTGGTATGATACAATTACATTATCAATTGTGTACTGACATCAAAGATACTGTTTGGAAAGGAAAAGAATATGGCAGAAAAAAGAAAAAAAGTAGTTGGATTTACTGCTGGACGTAAGGGCGGTAACACCGAGATTTATATGAAGGTTGCTCTTCAGGCAATTGCAGATATGGGGATTGATGTTGAGTTGATTCGCCTTCATGAGTGCGATTTACACCCATGTGTGGACTGTGTTCGTGGCAGATGTTATGTGGATGGTCCAGATGCCTGCATTTGGAAGGATGACGGCCCATGGCTTGCACAGAAATTCTTAGAATCAGATGGATATCTGCTTGGAGCACCAGTTTGGTCATTATCACCTTGCGGAATTGTCACCGACTTCCGCGACCGCGTATTTGGACCAAAGATGGATTTGGCTGGTTGGGAGATGCATGGAGGTTCTCCTGAATGGGCACACGGTCAGGTGAAGCAGCGCCCAGGTGGATTGATCTCAGTAGGAGGAGCTCTTACAGAGCATTGGACCTCTATGGGCCTTTCCACTCTTTATACCACCACATTCTCTGCGCAGACCAATGTTGTTGACCACATGAATGTATATCAGGTTGCTGACCCAGGAGAAGCGCTTATGCGTGAGGATTATATGCTCAAGGCAAAGTATTTAGGACAGAATGTAGGTCACGCTGTATTGAATCCTCAGATTGACTGGGAAGGCAAGTGGCTTGGAGATTTGGATGATGGTGAGGCATGCCCAGGTTGTCATACTTCAGGTGTGATTGCAAAGCCAGGTCGCAATTATGTGGAGTGTATCGTTTGCGGTCGTAAGGGACTGATTTCACTTGATGCCGATGGAAATATGCAGTTTACATGGCCAGAAGACAATAAGGACCGTCTTAAGATGATGGGCAAATTTGATCATATGCGTGAAATTGAAAGACACTCCATCGAGAGATATAATCCTCATGTGGATGAGATTCAGGACGAGTTAAAGAAGTGGAGAGAGATGGAGGATTTCGTTGTGAAGGCCCCATCTAGAAGCAAAAATAAGTAAATCGATTGAATTACAGGCAAGAAATCTAAAAAAACGCAATAAGTAATGTTGCGAAGTGAAAAAAAGTGCTATAACATAATTGTTATAGTACTTTTTTGCTATTATAGGAGATTGGTTATGTCAGCTGTAAAACAAATCGAGGAATATACCCAAAAACTTATCGAGAATCAGATTGTGGAATGTGAATGGAATGACAAGATGGTTCTTACAAAAGAAAAAGAGGAATTTGAGGAGGTCGTATTAAACAGGTCCAAAGAAATCCGCAGACTCTATCAAGAAAACATGGAAATGATTGATGCATTAAATCAGCATCTTGAGCATCTTACGGCAGAAACCGCCAATGCGTTATATGAAACCGCTAGAGCTTTACATTTAAACGGGCGAGTCGATCCGGCTTTGATTTGTAAGATTGCAGATCCGGTCATTGTGTTTTTTAAAGAGAATCATCTCGAAGAGGATAAGCTGATTATTCTTTCCACAATTCGATTTGCAGATGCGCAGGACTACTATAACCGAATGATTACGTATTTTCAGATGGAAGAAAATTTGGATCATGCAAGATGGATTATTGGCCACAGGGACCGCTATTTGGAATTTGAAGATATCCGTGTGCGAAGAAATATTATCAATGCCTACACGGGTATGATTGCTGCGTATACGAATGCGTCAGATTATAAGTATGTGCCAAGACTTTTAGAAATCTTCGAAGAAGCAAAAGCATTTTGTGCGAATCAAGAAATTGAAATGCTAGAGGGAGATGACCCTAATTTCATGGCTATGATAGAAACTCTAAATTTTTGGCTCCCGTGGGAAGCTGCCATGACCTATTATGAGGATAAGGAATTTCATGAGAAAATGATGCGCTCCTGCGAAGAATATCGCCACACCCATTTTCATGAAGAGGTATGGAATGAGAAGTTTTTATCGGATATGCTAGACTTTCATAAAAAGTTTTATGAAAAAGAGATTCCTGACAGCGAGGCGTTAAATGGATTGCTGTCACTTCTGGTTCTTCTTCCAAAGACTGATTGGGAAAAAGACCAGGTGCTTAGCCAGTATGTGATTCAAAGCTTTGGAATGATCTATCTTCACATAATGAGACTGGCGCAGACTTCGAGCCTTGATATGGAAGCGCGTGAGCAGTATGTAAGACAACTGAATGAGTATCTTGACTCTTTGCTGGTGGGAATTCCGTATCAGTATAATAATTCTTACATAAATGCGTTGTTTTTAGGCTTTTTTACAGAGGCTATACCAAATATACAGGACCCAGCTTTGATGGAGACGCTCATCGATAAGCTGATGCTTCATCGTCAGGCCTCTACCTTTTTCCATTCACAGATGGTAGGAGATATTGCGGCTTTGATTGCAGAGGAAATCATCGCAAAGGAGCCAGCATTGTTTACTGCTTTGCCAGAGTATCCTTCGGTGAAGGACGTTGCAGATAAAAAGGAGGAACTGCTTGAGTCGATTCGTCGCGCAGCGAAAATGCATGATTTAGGAAAGTGTGCAATCGCTTCCGTTATTATGCAACAGTCGCGCAAAATTTACGATGAAGAGTTTGAGTGCATTAAAGTGCACCCGGCAACTGGTGCTCTATATCTGAAGGGGTTAAAGGGATATGAGATGTATTATGACATCGCATATGGACATCATAGAACCTACGATGGAAAAAGAGGTTATCCGGTTGAATTTGATAACACAGCTTCCAAGTATCGTTTTATGATTGATCTGATATCCATCAGTGATTCTGCAGATGCAGCAACTGATATCACAGGAAGAAACTATACTGCGGGAAAGGACTTTAAGACCTTGCTTTTAGAATTGGAGGAGGGCGCAGGAACGAGATATAATCCTGACATTGTTCGTGTGATTGCAAATGCGCCAGAGCTGATTGTAAAGCTGACCGCGTTGACCGGAGAAGAGCGTATTTCACATCTGTATGAGGTTTACCGTGCACAGTAAATAGCATTATAAAAAGAGAACCTGCTGATTACAGCAGGTTCTCTTTTTATAAGATTTACGTATGTATTATTTGTTAGATTTTGAAACGGCTAACCTCGTTGTAAAGCTCCTGAGAAACTGTACGGTTTAATTCTGCATCTTCCTGAATGTCGTTCATAGAAGAGGTAAGATCAACGGTTGCAGTAGTTACATTGGTAATGCCTTCTGCAGTTTCTTCAACAGCGACGCTGATTGCACCAATCGCTTCCTTCATCTTAACGATAGCTTCCTGTACATTCTGGCTGCTCTCTGCAAATTCTTCCATTGACTTAGCCATATTGTTGATATCGTTCTGATATGCATCTGTCATCTTAACTGCATTCTCACGGCCTTCGGTATTGCTGTTCTTAAGGATATCAGACATTTCGTTTGCTTTTGCTGCAAGAGCATTAACAGCGCTGATAACTTCGTCAGATACTTCCTGAATGTGAGAAGCAGCTTCAGAAGAATCCTTTGCAAGCTTACTGATTTCATCAGCAACAACTGCGAATCCCTTACCAGCTTCACCAGCTCTAGCTGCCTCGATAGAAGCGTTTAATGAAAGAAGGTTTGTCTGGTCTGAAATACTTAAGATATCACTTACTAAATCATGAATGCTCTCAACCTTACGAGCGGAAACGATACATGAATCCAATGCTTCAACAACTTCCTGAGTAATCACATCACTCTTGTCACGCTCTGAAATGGCGGTATCACGCATTACGCGTACCTTCTGAACGATTTCTTCAGATGCCTCAGACTGTTCAATAGCCTGACGATATACTCCAGTTACAAGGTCTGCAATGTCATCCATCTTAGCGGTAACCTGAGTAAGAGAAGCAGTGGTTTCTTCACTGGATGCTGACATCTGCTGCATTGTTGCAGATACGTTTGCGATTTCACCCTCAGAACGTCTGATGTTTACTGCAACATTTTCAGCTGCGGTATTTAAGGTAGAAGCATGCTGTCCCATCATGGTGATCACATTCTGGAGCTCATCCATCATCTGGTTAATGCCGGTTGATAAAGCACCTACCTCATCGTTTACACGAACAGGAACACGCTCGGTTAAATCACCATTGCCATCCTGCAGCTTCTGGATAATTGCCTGTGTAGACTGTCTAGACTTTCTTGCAGGTTTGATGAGGTTTCTATATAAGATAAGGATTACGATCAAAATTACAACAATGTTTAAGGCTAAAAGAGCTACATTGAAGGTGTTTGTGCCAGAAACCTTGATGCGGATTCTGTTCTGAGTTCTTGTAACACGATCATCAAGTAATTCTTCATATGCATTGTCTGCTGCAACAACATCGGCGCGTAATGATTCTTCAGCGCCTGCAAACATTAAAATGTCCATGACATTTCCGCCTGCTGCAGACTGTGCGGCAGAAGAGCCAGATTCACAGAATACGCGGAGAGACTGAACCCATGCTTTTAATGCGTTAGCAAAATCTTCATCATGCTGTAAGGTGATAGGATTAATTGCTTCTTCAGCTAATGCATCGAGCACTTCACACTGCTCTAAGCACTTGTTTGCCTGATTCTGTGTGTACTGAAGGATGTCATTATATGCCTGTGGTGGCTGTTCCTCCATAATTAACATTGCAGAGATGCTGACATACATCTGCATTTCAAGATATGCACTGTTGGCATCTTCTGATGCTGCCTGAATTTTAGAATAGGTAGCACTGTTGCTTGCATATTTCTGTAACACACCAAGTGCCTGTCTGTTTGCTAAGATTTCTGCCATACTGATGATAGCAAGAATGATAATTGTAACAATTACCTTAACACTCAAGCTTTTTCTTTTTAGCTTTTTTTCTTTTGCCATAGTCAAAACCCTCTTCTTTGTGAAATAGTAATATAGTACCGATTTTTAGTATAGCACTAGTCCTTTAGTCACGCAAGAGATTTGCCTAAAATTCACATTTCTATCACATCTTTTTTGTGCAAATGCGATCAATCAGCTTTCCACCAAAGCCGGAAATATAATGCAGTGGAATGGCGGTAACAAGAATAAGCCCAAGATCCATAAGGGCAAGGAGCCATACCAGGCCAGCACTCATGGATACTCCAATATAGCGGTTTGCCATATAAATTATGATGACATGATGTACCAAAAATACCTCATACGAGAAAGCGGAGATGACCTGGAACACCTTTGAAAGCTTTAAATGCTCGGCAAAGAAACCATTTATGGTGATAAACATCGTAAAAACAGCGGTACATAGAATGGTAATCTTTAAAGATTCATGAAGCGGAAGCTCCACTGGGACAAACAAAAATATAAGCAGGATGGCAAGGCAGATGATACCGACAAACCTTGGGATTCTATCGTAGTACAAAGCGAGTATCATACCAATGCAAAACTCGCAGGCCTTGAGGAAAAGATTCATATGAACCACAACCTCATAATGGTAAAAGAAGGTGATATAGCAGTAAATTGCAGCAACCACTGCCATAAATATCCAACGATTCTTTTTGAGTAGCCAGCGAAGAAGCGGAAATACCAGATAAATGATCATCAGAGTGCCAAGGAACCACTCACCAATGCCGAAGCTGGTGTTTGGATAGCCCATCATATGTGTCCATTCATCCATGCCAAAAAGTGTGAAGATGAGATAACGCTTCTGCACTCCAGGAAATGGCCAGTGTCCAAGGTCAATGAACTTTAAAACAAAGTAGACTGCGTAGGTAATCCAGAAGGGAAGCAGGATTTTGGTGACTCTGCCTTTGTAGTAGTCTATGAGCTTAAATTGCTTTTCAGAGGAAAGCATCAGTCCAAAACCAGAAAGGATGAAAAACACTCCGACACCAAGCTTGGCAATATGCATATTGAGATTTCTGATAAAAATAGGGGTGTTTGTGAAATCAAAGGACTGATTCATCTCAAGATGTACGCAAAAATGATAAAGCAGTATGAGAAAGAAGGCGATACATCTAAGCAAATCAAGGGAATAGACACGTTGTTTTTTGTTCATAAGAAAACTCCTGAAAATTTATACTATATTATAATAAAGAAGTCATTTTATATAGACTAGAGTTATCATACTATTTGAGGAGATAATCGTCTAGTAGCCCATGATGTTTTGCGGTTTTACACGCAAATAAATGTTTGCAAATGTACAATTATTATGGTACCATTTATCTATAAAGCATAAAATTAGATGGACTATGTCAGGGATTTGGTCTGTATATGTGTATTAGAGATACAAGGAGGAATTTAGAAGAAATTATGGTGTTTAAACAGTTACAGTTTGCAAAACGGGCATTGTGTGTGGTTTTAGCAGGCGTATTATTGCTTGCTAGCCCACAGACTACTTCTGTAAATGCAACAGAACCGGCGGGGGAGACCTTTCACGATTGGGACAGCTACGAAACTTCATATGTATACGATCAGCTGCCATCAAATATGCAGCGCTATTGGGACTATTTAGATAGCTATTTTGATGAATTGTTGACTACGACTGCTGACTATCATGCTTCCGTGGTAACAGATACCGCTTCTTATAATGGCGTTCGCCCTCAGTATCTGATGGAGAAGCTGGAAGTTCCTGATTATATGACAGATGAGGAGATGGAAAAGCTTTTCTACGTTTATGACAAGTCAAAGTATTACTTTGTCCTTCAGTTAATGAAGAAGGTTTATCCAGATCCATATGGTCAGATTCAGAAGGATTTCTATATTTATTTTTATCCTGAGTTTCGAGATGGCGATACTCGAATGACTTATACCAAGAAGTATAATGCAAAGCTGAATGAAATTCGTGCAGCAGCCAATGAAAATTGCAGTAGCGATTATGAGAAAATGAAATACATTTATGATTATATTTGCAAAAAATGCGACTATAATGATGCATTGATTCGTTATTGTGATGGTGGATATATGCCAGGAAACTTCGGAAGAAGTGCTGCTGGAGTGTTCGAGGAACAGTCGATTGTCTGTCAGGCTTACGCAAATGCATATTCATTAATTTTAAATTCTATGGGCTATGATGTTGTATCAGTTACAAATAGAAATCATGCCTGGAATAAGGTAAAGCTTGATGGCGTTTGGTATGTGGCAGATGCAACGAGCGATGATAAAGATTATTTTGACGAAGATACAAAACACTGGTATTTCCTGATTCCTGAAAGTAAGCATTTTAGTATTAAGGAAGAGACCAGTGTGGCAGCTTATTTCCCAGATGCAACTACGGAATATGTTGTAAACAATTGTGAGGTGCATGACTGGGATACCTTGGACAGCTTTGCTGGAAGCTGTTCAGAAATGCGTTGGGAGCTAAGAGTCTGCAAATTATGTGGATTTAGAGAAAAGAGTTTCTGGGCTGCGCTGGGTCATGATTATCAGATTACAGAAGAGGTAGAATCTGCAGAGGGTGTGGTTGGACATAAGACCTACACCTGTTCAAGATGTGAAGATTCCTACACAGAATATGATGAATCACATGAGCATGTTTATGTACAGACTGAGGTTGTGACGGCCGACTGTACAAGTGGTGGCTATGACAAGTATGAGTGTAGTGGCTGTGGCGATGTTAAGTTTGAAAATCGTGTGAGTGCACTTGGCCATGATTATCAGCCATTCCAGTATTTGGCACCTACCTGCATGGAGGCAGGAAGTGAAAACGAAAAGTGCTCCCGCTGTGGAGATGTGACAGAACTTAGAACGATAGCTGCCCTTGGTCATAGTTATGCGTTTGATCATACGGTAGCGCCTACCTGTACTGATGACGGTTATGATGTTTACTTATGCCGCTGTGGTGGCGAGGAACATAGAAATATTGTTACTGCAAGCCATACAGAGGTCTTTAAAGAAACAGTAGCACCAACCTGTCAGGAAAGAGGCTACGACAAGTATGAGTGTAGCGTTTGCAACGAGATTATTAAGAAGAATTATGTTGCTACAGTGGCTCATAATTATGTAGTAAAAACGACAGTAGCGCCAACTTGTCTGGTGGCCGGTTATACCGTTTATGAGTGCTCTATGTGCCAGGATACGAAAAATGACGACCCTGTGACTGCGCTTGGCCATGACTTCGTATTTACCAGAACCGTAGGCTACACCTGTACCGATGACGGTTACGATTTATATGACTGCTCAAGATGTACTGCAGATGAACACAGAAACATCGTGCCTGCACAGCATGATTTTAGCTTTAACAGCACAGTGGCAGCGAACTGCCAGCACGGTGGCTATGATGTTTATAAATGTGATAACTGTACAGAGGTTGAGCATAGAAATGAGACAGCAGCAACAGCACATCATTATTCCGTATTCAATGTAGTAGCTCCAACCTGTGTGATGGATGGCTACACGGTTTACAAGTGTGACGACTGTGTTGCAACGAAACGCGAAGATGAAACCGAAAAGCTGGGTCACGATTTTGTATTTACCAGAACCGTAGGCTACACCTGTACCGATGACGGTTATGATTTATATGACTGCTCAAGATGTACCGCAGACGAGCACAGAAACATCGTGGCTGCTCATCATGACTATAGCTTTGATTCTACAGTAGCACCAACCTGTACAACAGAAGGCTATGATCTGTATGAGTGTGACAACTGTACTTCGACAGAACATCGAAATGCAGTAGCAAAGATTTCTCATAATTTTGTTGCAGAGACTGTGGTTGATGGTTCAAGTGCAGCAGGCTGTACAACCACCTATACCTGCATTGCATGCAGTGGAGTTTATTCTCGTGAATATCTGATTCAAAATGGATATGATGTACCTGTTGCATCAGCACCAGCAGCAATCGAAGCGAGTGTGGTAACTGCCATTGTTGGATCCATGACACCTTCAGAATCGACTGAGTATTTATCAGGTGCAGATATTACAATTGAGATTAGAAACAGTACAATTGCAGAAGCAATGGTACCAGTGGCAGAAAAGGATGCGTTAGACGATATCAAGGGGAATAAGACCATTGGTATGTATGTGGACTTCACACTCCAGGTTAAGGTTGGAACACAGCCAGCGCGTCAGTTGTCTGAACCAGACGCAAAGGTTACCGTAAGCTTTGTGCTTCCAGCGCAGCTTCGCCCACTTGGTGGAAATTATGTGAGAAATTATAGTGTGCTTCATATTCATACTGGTGATCCAGCAGAAGTATTACAGGCAACCTATAATTCCCTGACCGGAGAAATCTCTTTTGAGACAACAAGATTTTCTACCTTTGCAATTGCCTATGAGGATGTATATGTGGCTCCACCAGTTGTGCCAATCGCGCCATCAGCGCCAAACGTGGCTCCAAAGGATATTGTTCCAAAGACTGGAGAGACAGCCCAAAATTCTTATTGGATGATGTTAATGCTTCTTTCTGTAGTGGGAATTGCACTTGTTTTTGCAAAGAAGAGCAGCAAGAATTCGTAAATCGTAAAATTATATAATCGCAAAGATATAAAAAATGACACGGATTTATTCCGTGTCATTTGCTGTATCAAGATGATCTAATGCAAATTTACATGCTTGACATACAAACTCGTTAGAACTAACGCCCTCGCGCTGTGCGGCTTCTGAAAGCTGTTCCACCAAGTCCTTAGGTAAACGATAGGTTCGATTAACATATTCCGGTTTTTGTATTTTGAATTCCATTATAAATTCTCCTTACAACGCATATTATAGTGTATAATGAACACGAAATATATATTCTTCGTGCGCACGTAATACTATGTGTGCAGAGACAATTTAATAAAACCTTAAGGTTCTCTTAAAGCCTTCTTCCAAAGTGATGTGTTAACATTCATTATGAAAAGGGAGGAGAGAAAAATGGAGCCTTTATTTAATTTGAAAAAAATAATACCAATGTTAATGGTACCATTTTGTTTTATGATTCTGGTGCTGATGCTTTCAGGCTGTGCAGGTAGGTCGCAGGAAAATGAGTCATCTAATTCAGGGGTTTTTGTGACAGTGAATATGGATGGCGTATACACCATCGGTTATTCGACGATCATTGGAACTGGCGGAGTGGCAAATGCAGATGCCTCCCCAATCAAAAGAGGAGAGACCTTTCAGGTGCTTGACGAAAAGGATCAAAGGAGCATCGCTAAGCAGACGCAGGAATGGATTGCCTGCACAATCATGGCAGAAGACAAAGAGGGGGAAGTGATTGCGGCAAAAACCTTTGTCTACAACGAGGATATGGGACATTTGGCTGTGATGCTGACCGATGATGGAGAATTAAGAAAAATAAGCGATTAAATATGAATCAGCGGCTTACTCGCAAAAAGGTAGGCAGCTGGTTTTTCTTTTTGTGAAAATTGTGTGATTCTCTGAAAAAATCTTGCACTGGGAGAAATATAAAAATTATAATAAGAATATCGTACGAATAACAGATTTTTACCTGGAGGGATTTTATGGGAATTGGAGTTAATTGCTTTGGTTTGAGAAAACCATTTTATGATGGATTTGACGCAGCGCTTGATCGCTTGAAGGAGATAGGAGTAACTTCACTTGAAGTTACCATTGCGTTCCCTTCTGACGCAGAAAGAAAGATGACCTTCAAAAGCGAAGGGAATTATGCCGATGCGGTTATGGAGTCCGCAATCTGGCTTTATGAACAGGCTCCGGAAAAGATTCAGTATCTGCGAGACAAAGGCTTTGTTGTTCAGTGTGTTCATGTGATGAGCTTTTTAAAGGGGCCAGAAAGCCTGTTAAAGCTCGTTCCTATGATTATTGAATTGGCAAAGAAAAGTGACATTCACTATTTTGTGTTTAGTCCAATGAAGGGCACTGATGAGCTGATGTCCTATGCGCCTGTATTGAATCAGGCCTGTGAAGCTTTGGCTGAGGTTGGGGCTAAGCTTATTTTACATAATCATGAGCAGGAGGGAGAACTGATTGGAGATCGAACTGGTCTGGAAGTACTCCTTGAGAAATGTCCGCTTTTAGGCGTTGAGCTAGACGTTGGCTGGGCTAAGTATGCGGGCTGTGATGCGGTTGATTTGATGGAAAAAATCAAAGACCAGCTAGTGCTTGTACATTTGAAGGATATTAAGGCTGACGCATCTCCAGAAAACAGATCCACCTGCTTTACCGCCATTGGAGAGGGAAGTATTCCTCTTGCAGCGATTATGAAAAAGGCAGCAGAACTTGGAAAGAAGGACGATGATATTATTATTGACCAGGATGATGCGCCAGTGAGCATGTTAGATGACTTAGAGCGTGGAATTGTAAATATTAAGAAGGCAATGGCGTAAAGACGGGAGAGTTATGAATCATCATATTAAGAGATTTGGTGCATTATGTATCATAAGCCTGCTGTTGACTGGCTGTGCAAGTAAAAATACGAATGCAAACACGGGTAGCGCGAGCAGGTCTGAATTTGACTCAGGAAATGATTCGGGGAATCCGCAGGAAGGGGCAGAACATCTGCTTCCTGAATTGCAGGCAGAACTCACCTTTGTGGATGCACATGGAGAGTGGCATACAGTGGAATCTCATAATGATTGGCCAAGACATGATTATCAGACAGATGCGTTTGTGATGGATGGCGGAAGAATGCAGTACCTTGGTGATGATTATAGCTTTCAGACCGGAATCGATGTAAGCAAATATCAGGGGACGGTTGATTGGAATAAGGTAAAAGCAGATGGCATTGATTTTGCTTTTGTCAGAATTGGGTTCCGCGGCTATGGACAGACAGGGAATATCGTTGAGGATCCATATGGCATCACAAACGTAAAAGGAGCAATCGGCGCAGGACTCGATGTGGGCTGCTATTTCTTTTCTCAGGCAATTAATGAGGAAGAGGCGCGCGAGGAAGCGCGATTTGTCATCAACCTTCTGGAAAAAAATGGCATCACCACAGAGGATATGAAAATGCCAATTGTTTTTGATCCAGAATCTATTTTAGGAGATGACGCTCGCACGGACAATGTGACAGGAGAACAGTTTACCAGGAACACACTGGCCTTTTGCGATGAGGTTACCAGGCTTGGATATCAGGGGATGATTTATACCAATTTCATGTGGGAGGCATATCAGTTAGATCTGGGATTGCTTCTCAAGGAAATGCCACTTTGGTATGCAGATTATGAGGCGACGCCACAGACACCTTATGCCTTTGAAATCTGGCAATATTCCGAAAAAGGAAAGGTAAACGGTGTGAAGGGGGCGGTGGATTTAAACATTCGCCTGATTCGTAAGTAGTGAATTCGTTGGCAAATAAATTTTGCTGAAATTGGCTCAAAAAAGTGTTGACATGGATAGGATATTTTGGTATCCTATTCAAGTCGATGAGCCGACAGAACTTAATAAATGCGATAGTGGCGTAGTTGGTAACGCGCGACCTTGCCAAGGTCGAGACCGCGGGTTCGAGCCCCGTCTATCGCTCTGAAAAATAAAAGGGACATCCGTGAAGGATGTCCCTTTTATTTTTCGAAGCGATAGCGAAACCAAACCCGGCACATAAATGTGACGGGTTCGGTCTTCGCTCCGCTCCGGTCGTGCCAAAGCCGAGGTCCACCGGACCTCGTGGCACCCGTCTATCGCTCTGATAACAGAAATATAAAATGTAATGAAGTTTTGCTATTTTCGATTTGCAAAATTGTATCGAAAGTGCTACGCTTTTTATATAGGTTAACCGAGTTTTTCATGGGGGAAATGATGTCAGTAGTTAGCACAAACCACTTGACAACTTTATATGTTAAAAAACATAATGGCTTGGCTTGGCTTGGCGAAGTGCGTATGTGCTAAATGTTTGTCCTTTTTTAGAATCGAATATGGTTTGAAATATGAGCACCAGAAATTGACAAGTGTGCAGTGGTTGTTGCCGCTGGATATTTGTTAGTTCCTGGTGCTTTTGTTGTTATGGCTATGTTTTCGTTTTTTAAGTCACTGAGGACAAAGAAAATGCCACCTGAAATTAATCGGATGGCAAAATAGGATAAGTTTATTTTCCAAAAAGATCACTGTGGGTTCCGGTTCTGGTTAAAGTAAGGACAAGCACATCATTATCAATACGATAGATAAGTAGCCAATTTGGCTGGATGTGACACTCACGAAAGCCAACCCAGTTACCTGATAAATTATGGTCATGGTATTTCTCCGGTAGAGACTCACCATTTGCCAAAAGCTTGATAACTTCATCTAACAGACTGATAGAAAGCCCTCTTTTCACTGCTGTTTTGTAATCTCGCTTAAATTGGCCAGTAGTTTTTACAGTGTATTTCATTCAGACTTCAACTCCTTAAATAAGTCATCGAGGCTATCAAATCCTTTGACACCAGGATCCTGAGCAATTTGCTCTGCTTCAAGCATGGCAGAAACGGTAATTGCATTAGGTGTTTCGGTTGTAATAGTAAATGGAATACCACCAACACGAAGGCTTTGACGAACAAAAATGTTGAAAGCAGTACTGAGATTCATTCCGAGCTCTTCGTATAATGCTTCCGCTGCAGCTTTTAAATTGGAATCCATACGAATACTGATGTTTGTACTATTTGTTTTTGACATATAACCACTTCCTTTCTGAATGTATTATATGTTGAATGCACGAAGATATCAATACATTGCACGAAAATTGGGTCTTAATCTTGCTGATAAGCAAGTGATAATAGATAAAAATATAACTCAAAGGAGGATTTTACATGAGAGAAAAAATATTCAAGAAAGGAATGAAAGGCAAACTGCTTAGTGTGATGCTATCATTGGTTATAATGCTTTCTTTATTGCCAATAAATAGTATGAAAGTATTCGCAGCTGATGCATCGGGGGATTTTGGAGTCGGTAATGCATTGCATTGGGAATTGGCTGCTGGTATTCTTACGATTTCTGGATCAGGAAATATGCCAAACTATACAATGTCTTCTGACGCCCCTTGGGCTAGCTATGCAGGAAGTATAACAAAACTTGTTATTTCAGAAGGAGTTACCTCTGTTGGAAAAAATAGTTTTGGTTATACCGTTAGTCCATCCACGCGGTATGATGCGCTAATTAGCGTTGAACTTCCTAATACCATAACTGAAATAGGCGATGAGGCCTTTTATTACTCGGGCCTTAAAAGCATTGTTATTCCTGATTCTGTAACAACAGTTGGACAGCAGGTTTTTTGTTATTGTCAATCTTTAGTAAGTGCCGTAGTTCCTGGCTCTATAACATCAATGGATGGAAGTGTTTTTAGTGATTGTAGTAATTTGACAAGTATAGAGCTTAAAGATGGTCTTACTCAAATAGGCAGTTATTTTTTGAGTGCATGTACAAAACTAACAAGTGTTGTAATTCCAAGTTCAGTAACAACTATTGGAGATAATGCCTTTAGGGGGTGTACTGCATTAACGAGTGTTACATTTGAAGGAACTGTAGGTTCAAATGGTTCTGGAATTACAGAAGGTGACTGGTTGAATGCATTTGATGGCGTTGGTACATCAGGAACGGATAAGACAACATTGAATTTGCCAGCGTCAGGTTTGACAGGACCAGCAAATAATAGAACTAAATGGAAGGGTGGTTATTTTAAGACCGTATATGCAATAGCACATACACATGATTGGAAGTACTCTGCTACAAACAATAAGTTAGAAGCATATTGTGAAAATGACGGTTGTGACCATTATGCGGCAAGTTATACTGCTGCTACGACAAATAATAAATTAGTTTCATTAACCCTCTCAGCAAGCAGTGAGAACTATTCTGGTAGTGCTGCTACAATTACCGTAGGAACATCAGCAGAGAGATCTGCCTGGACAGGAGCAGGATTAACAATTCCAACGGTTTCCTATACTAAGGCAGACGGAACCGGCTTGGCTGCAGCACCTACAGCAGTAGGTAGTTATTTTGCAAAAGTGAGTCCAGCTGGAGTGACTGCCACTGCAGCTAATACTGCTAAGGTTTCATTTACCATTGAGCAGGCGCATGAGCAGGGTACTGTCTATGCGTTTAATGATTCAAATCACTGGTTTACATGTATAAGATCTGATTGTACAAATGCAGCACATAAGTATGCACAGACAACACATACCTATGATCAGCCAGACCATAAGTGTGTATGTGGCAAGGTTGATCCAACCTACGGAATATATGAGAGTATCGCTCCTAATACTGGTGTGATAAGGGATATTACGAAAGACCAGGAGGCTGTGAACGAAGATGTTTCATATCAGCCAGCGATTAAGTCGAATAGTGTCGCTGAACTGAAAGCTCTTTTCAATGTTACTGACTCTCAGATTACAACCGATGGTGTAAACGTATGGCTTGAGTTAGTAGATGCTTCAGTCAAAATTGATGCTCTCAGCAAGTCAAAGCTTGACTTGGCAGTTGATGACAACACAGTAGGATTATATTTAGATGCATCTATCTTTAAGAAGGTTGGAGCAAATCCTGCACAGGCTGTAACCACAATCGGTGGCGGAAATAAGATTAAGCTTAGCTTCGTTGTTCCAGTGGGCTTACGCAGAGCTGGAAGAACATTTACAATCCTCAGATACCACGCAGGTGATGCTGATGCCGAAAATATCGGTGGAACGTATAATGCTGCAACTGGTGAATTTGTATTTGAGACAGATAAATTCTCATACTATGCATTAGTTTACAAGGATACAGTAGCACCAGCAGCACCAGGATATTATGGAGGTACTCCATCGACCGAACCACCTAAGGTTTCACCTAAGACAGGTGCTACCTCATCAGCTTGGTTATACATGATGATGTTACTTGGAGCATCAATGATTGGGCTTGGTGTATATAAAAAGAAGACGAGCAAGCGTTAGTCTTTTGGAAAGATGAAATGAGGTCCGCCTGGCAACTGCTGGGCGGATTTCCTATCTTATAAAAAATGACAGAGGTGTTGTATGCCGTTAATTAAGGATATACTCATCAGTAAGGACGGTAATAGATTATGAGAAAATTTATTGATGGGAATAAAATCATAAGAGTAGGAAGCATAATCCTGTTCTTGGCGTTGCTGCTGATCGTGGCAAGAAACAGTCAGGCAAACTACGATGCCTATGTGAAATCATCCGCGGCTGATTCTGAGGGAGTGGTTTCAAAAGACGGTGATATAGATACAGGAGTGGATGAGCCAGGTACAGGATTATCTGAGGATGGCGGACTGAAGGTGGACTTTGAGGCGCTACAGGCAAAAAATGCAGATGTATATGCTTGGATCTATATTCCTGGAACGAAGGTGAATTATCCAGTCGTTCAGAGTGCAGATACCTATGATTATTATCTGAAGCACAATGTTGACAAAGTTGACGACAGATATGGGGCAATTTATACCAATATACCAGACGCGAAGGATTTCTCGGGTTTTGTTTCCATTCTTTATGGGCACAACATGAACGACGGGGCTATGTTTGGGTCTCTTAGAGATTTCTATGAGGAAGCTTTTTTTGAGGAGCATCCGTATATTTACATCTATACTGCCGAGAAGAAGCTTGTGTATGAAATCATTAAGGCAGAAAAGCACAATGACAGTTACCTGCCTTATGAGTATGATGACTTTTCGGATGAAGGGATCAAGAACTTTGTAAAGATGTTAAAAGAGGAGAGCCAGAGCGATATTGAGCATAATAGAGAGGCTGACTTTGGTGAGAACGATAAATATATTGTTCTTTCCACCTGCATCAAAAATCAGGCGGATAAGAGATATCTTTTAATTGGCAAGTTTTTGAATGAAATGGAAATCAATGAATAAAAAGAGGTAACACCTCTTTTTTTTATATTAAAAATTTTATTATTTATAAAACCATTCCATGTTTTGTTGTATCTATCCATTATAAGAACGAAAAAGGAAACCATTTGGAGGATTTTATTATGGGTTTATTTACAACAAAAAACAGCATTGTACCAGCAAATGAATATTTGATTTATCAGGCAAACGATTTTGATGCTTCAAAGAAGGCTTACAATATTATGAGCAATCCAGTTGGTGCAAACGAGGCGATTCATGTTTTTGCGCATGGTTTAACGTTTGGAAGTATGGCTCATATGGCGGCTCATGCAAATACATGGGCTTCTTTATCTGACAATGTTTATAGAAACGCGATGGCAAATCCTAGATTAAGAGCATTTCGATGTGGCAGGGGAAGCCAGGTAGTGATTGCAGGCGGCAATTATATTACGGTTTATCAAAATGGTGAGTATGGAAAGAAAATCATTAACTATCAGGACATCGTTAAAATTGCAATGTATGGGGATAACAATGTCATCTATTTTAAGAATTACGATGGCAAATATATGATGGTAAAGCTTTTGTCAGCGGAAGAAGGGAATAATGTTATGATGAATGCGATTGCCGGATACTTTCAGAAATTTTTGAATCGAAATTTTCGCAATGCATAAAGGGCGATACTGTAATTCTGGCAAATAAGGTTTTACAACCTGTAAACACTAGTGTACAATCTGAAGAGATTAAAAGTAGTAAAGGATAAAATTATGACAAGAATTGCAGTAACATATGACAATGGACAAATCTTCCAGCATTTTGGGAGAACAGAAGAATTTAAGATTTACGAGATTGAAGATGGAGAGATTGTTTCCAGTGACGTGATTGGATCGAATGGTTCCGGACACGGTGCACTTGCTGGTCTTTTGAGTGAAAATGCAATTGATGTTCTCATCTGTGGCGGTATCGGCGGTGGAGCACAGGCGGCCCTTATGGATGCTGGGATTTCGTTGTGCGCAGGTGCCACTGGAGATGCGGATGCAGCAGTGGAAAGCTATTTGCGAGGGGAACTTGTAAATGCTGGTGTGACCTGCAACCATCATGACCATGAGGATGGACATTCCTGCGGAGAACACGGCTGTGGTGATCATGGTTGTGGAAGCCATTGTGGAGGCGGCTGTCATGCCACACCTCCTGTTTTATATGAGGGTAAGAACGCGGGAAAGACGGTAAAGGTACATTATGTTGGAACCTTCAACGACGGAACTGTGTTTGATTCCTCCGAAGGAAGAGAGCCGCTTGAGTTTGTGTGTGCGGTTGGTATGATGATTCCAGGTTTCGATAAGGCTGTGGTTAATATGGAACTTGGCGAGAAGGTGAAGGTGCATCTTATGCCAGAGGAAGCCTATGGAATGCCTGATCCGGATGCAGTGCTTGAGATGAAAATTGCGGAAGTTCCTGGAACGGAAGCCTTAGAGGTTGGACAGCAGGTTTATCTGGAAAGTGAGATGGGATATCCAATTCCTGTGACGGTTGTTGCAAAAGATGAGGTGAATATCACATTAGATGCGAATCACGAAATGGCAGGAAAAGAACTAAACTTTGAAATTGAACTCGTTGAAATCTGTGAATAAAAAGAAAACCAAGGATGCTGTCCTTGGTTTTTTTACTGTATAGGAAATTGCTCCAATTTCCTATACAGTAAAAAGGCTCCGCGAGGATGCGCACGCTTTTGCAGATGAAAAATGTCGCATTGGCGACGCAAAAGCGGCGCGAGAGTTTCGCAAGCGAAACTCTATT
>JAZUGV010000023.1:0-27940 GCA_045641385.1 Agathobacter sp.
CACGGTCACCTCATCCTTCATCAGAAAGATTCTCACAGGGTATGGAGCCCCATCCTCTGGGAACCAGTTAATGTGATAGTGCGCTTTCATGCGCTCAACCATTGCCTTTTTTGCGATTGACTGAATGTCAGAAGGAGAAAAAAGCTTACTCTTGATAGAAGATGCCTTTGTCACCCAGAACTTTCCATTTTGAGGAATGTACTCCTCCCATGGAAGCGCCTTAATTCCCTCAAACAAGTCATCAAAGGTCTCCGCGTGAAAACGACCAACCTGAAGAAGTACACGCTCCGCGCTGCGCAAAAATACATTCGCACGACACAAAGCCTCCGCATCTCCCTCAAAGGTAATGCGTCCATCCTCCACTCGCGTAATCTCGTATCCGAGATCATAGATTTCTCTTTTGGTCACCGACTCAAGACCGAAGTGACATGGTACTACAAATTCAAATGTTTTCATATTATTTTCTCTTTCCCATTCCGGATACAAAGTAAACGACAAAGCCCGCTGCTAAAGTCGCAAGTATCATGGAGACAGACTCCACAATCCAACCATAAGACTGATATATTGCATTCAAAATGAACATATGTGGGTAGTTTGGTCCCAAAAAGAACATATTGGAAGTTTTGTCAGATACTCCTGCGGTAAGCCAATTAATCAAAATCGCAATGAGCGCAGTAATCACATACAAAACGCCAGTCGAGAGATAGCCTCTTACGCTACGACTCTTTGAGGTTCCCATAATCAGATAAAATGACAGCATCAATAAAATTGCATGCCAGGTCACTGAATGTATCGTCAAAAGCAGATAAGGATAGAATGAGCTTCTTGGCTCAATCATCGCTGCCACTCCGCCAAGGAAGCCAAAGCACATGATATAATTCTCAATGGTTCCTCTGTGCCTTTTCGCAAAGGAATGTGCGATACAAAGATACATCGGAACACTGCAAAGCTGCCAAGGGAAATCCGACCAGCTGTAATATCCCAACACATAGGTGAGCAGGCATTGCTTAAACACCTCTAAAACAACAAGCACCACTCCAAATACTGTGATTACTCCGGAGCGGCTTACATTTGTCTTTGCAAAAAGAAAGGCAAAAGCGAGCGCCAAAACAACAGCGATGACAACAACCTCAAGATGCTTCATCGTGTATGGTTGAATCTGCTTCATTGGGATCGCCAGCTTTTCCATTAAATCTATATAAAAATTATGCATTACTGATTCCATTCCTCCACATTTGCTGTCAGCCATTCAATCCAGGCCTCAAAGCCCTCCCCTGTCTTTGCAGACACAAAGAAAACCTTAGCCTTTGGATTGAGATCATGAATGCGCTCTGTCACTGCTGCATCATCAAAATCGAAGTACTCTCTGGTATCAATTTTGTTGATAAGAACAGCCTGACAGACCTCAAACATCAGCGGATATTTGAGTGGCTTGTCATCTCCTTCTGGGATGGATAAAATCGCAACGTTTCGACTCGCACCAGTATCTGTTTCCGCTGGACACACGAGATTTCCTACATTTTCCATAAATAACAAATCAAACTGGGCAGTATCAAATTCCTTCATCGCCTGAGCTGTCATCTCCGCATCCATAGCACATTCGCCGCCGGTATGCACCTGAATGGAAGCCACACCCGCTTTTGCCATGGTTTCTGCGTCAACAGTCGCCTCGATATCTGCTTCCATGACGCCGATTTTATATCGTCCGTTTAACATTTCAACCGTCTTTAAAAGTGTGCTGGTTTTTCCAGCTCCAGGAGAAGCCATCAGATTCACCATAAAGGTCTTATCCTCTTTTAACTGCTTTCTAGTTTCTTCTGCAATTGCATCGTTGATCGCATATACGCTCTGATGCACCTCAATTACCTTCATCTACTTACTCCTTAACGCGATCCTTTAAGTATTCACACCATGCTGCAACACCTTCCCCTGTCTTTGCAGATATCGGAAAGATTTTAGCATTTGGATTACGCTCTAAAATATATTTTTTTACCAGGTCCAAATCAAAGTTAAAGGCTGGCATCGCATCGATTTTGTTGATGATGACTGCCTCGCACTGCTCAAACACAAGTGGATACTTCAGTGGCTTATCATGCCCCTCAGGAACAGATAAAATAACCACATTTAAGTGTGCACCTGTATCAAACTCCGCTGGACATACGAGATTTCCTACATTCTCGAGGAATATGACATCAAGCTTCTCTGTTCCAAGCGCTGCCATTCCCTGTCGTGACATCTGTGCATCCAGATGACACATTCCGCCTGTATGAAGCTGCACCACAGGAAAACCTGCTTCCTGGATTTTGATTGCATCGACATCCGAATCGATATCAGCCTCCATGACTCCGACCTTAAGCACATCCTTAATCCCATCCAGGGTGGCAAGTAATGTAGTCGTCTTCCCTGAACCAGGCGAGGACATCACATTGATATAAAAGAGTCCTTTGCTCTTTAAGTCCTCGCGAAGCACCTGTGCATCCGCGTCGTTATCCTCTAAAATTGTCTTCTTTAAATCGATAATATCTACTGCCATTTTCGCTTGTTATCCCTTTTTATTTTCAGATATTTATTCTAGACCATAGTTGGTTTATATTATATCATAAAACTATGAACACCGTTAAGATATACTTCATAAATCATAAGTTCATAAACCCTGATGATTCGAGCATTTTAGACAAAGTAACGATCGATCACTACCAGTCTTTGCTTTCCACGGTAAAGAATCGGCCACGAAAGATAGAACTCATCTGCAGTGCCCTGCTTTTACAACAGTGTCTTGGTATACAAAGTGATCAGGACTTTACGCTCGGCAAGGATGGTCAGCTGATCGGCAAAGATGGCGCTACTAATTTCTGCCTGTCGCATGCCAGAGATTACACAATCCTTGCGATATCAGAGGATGGTTCCCCTCTTGGAGCGGACATCGAAGAGTTTGTCTCTGGTGCAGATGAAAAAAGTCTCCGCCACAGAGCGCTGATTGCAAAAAAAGTAATGCCACCTGCTCTTTTACAGGAATATCATGACTCCCGCGAGACAGACCATGAAATTGTCACCTTTGCCCGCCTTTGGACACAGGTCGAGGCTGTCTTAAAGGCTGAGGGAACTGGCTTTGCAAAAGATCCTCTCAAGCATCCTGAGCTGTTTGACAAATGGCTGGTACAATATGACTCTTTGCCTGACCATATGATTTGTATTGCACAGGATAGTCTTGACTTTACAACCACACTAAACGAGATAAAACCATATGATTAGACTGGATTTACATACTCACTCAACTGCATCTGACGGACAGTACACTCCCCTCGAAATGGTTCAAAAAGCAAACGACGAAAAGCTGTCCTATTATGCGCTGACCGACCACGATACCATTGACGGCATCGCGATGGCGAAGGAAGAAGCTTATCGATTAGGCGTCAATTTTATTCCTGGAATCGAAATCAGCACGCACGAGGGCGAGGAGGTGCACATCGTTGGCCTTTTTATTGATGAGACCGCGCCTTCCCTGGTATCCGCCTGCGAAGAATACAAAAACAGTCGTCTCGGAAGAGGAGAACGAATTATTGATTTTTTAAATTCCAAGGGCATTCCCATCTCTTCAGAGGATCTTCCCAAAAACAAGCTTGGAAGTCTTGGCCGACCCTTCTTTGCAGAATATCTGGTAAAGCACGGACATGTTATCACAAACAAGGAAGCTTTCCTCCGCTATTTGAACACAGCAGAATTTCACAAAGCGACCGACCGCATAAAGCCAACTCCAGAGGAAGCCATCCGCTTAATCCACTCCGCTGGTGGTAAGGCAATTCTTGCACATCCTGGCCTTTTAAAAATGGGTCATGAGTGGCAACGGACCTACATCAAAAAGCTCGCCGAAGCCGGACTGGACGGCATTGAGGTATATTATTTCACACACAAGGACAGTCAGAAACGCTTTTATCACGAGCTCGCAAGAGAATATCACCTGCTCACCTCCTGTGGTTCTGACTTTCACGGAGAAAAGGTCAAGCCATCCGTTCCTTTTGGAATGCGACTTGAAAAAGAGGCTTTTGAAGATTTTATCATTCCAAACATCGATGTGGTGCCATAACTATTGGCACAATTACAAATACAGTAAAAGGGGGGGCAGAGATTTCTCTCTGCCCCTTTCTTGTATTCTAATCATTTATTTCTTGCACTGCTATTAATCAAACAGCGTCTTTGCCTTGGAATAGTTGAACACTGGTCCCTCTAAACATACATAGGTCTCATTAATTTTGCAGTGTCCACATTTTCCAACCGCGCAGGACATCTTTCGCTCAAAGGATACCCAGATATTTTCTTCTGGCACTCCCTGCTTTATGCACTCCAATGCAGAAAAATGCATCATCATTGGTGGTCCGACAATTACAACATTGTAATCACTTCCGAAGCTTCCAAATGGAACATCCTTGATAAACTCGGTGACAAGTCCTTTACGAAATCCATCCGCTTCCGAATGATCCAGCGTATAGACACACTCAAATTTGTCTTCAAATTTTGCACGCTCTTCGTTAAATAATGCGCAGCTTGCATCCTTGAAGCCGGAAATCAGATGCACTGATTTTCTGATGCTATCATTGTTATAAAAGTGATTGAGCATCGTCTTTACCGGTGCCATACCCGTTCCACCGCAAATGACCACAAGTGGCTTATTCTCAAACTGTTCCACAGGGAAACTGTTTCCGTATGGCCCTCTCATAAAGAGATAGTCACCCTCATTTAACCCAAAGATTCCATTTGTCAGGCGACCAACCTTACGAATTGTAAACTCAACATAACCGTCTCCCTTACCACTGACAGAGATTGGAGCCTCTCCAACCTTTGGAATGGAGAGCTGATAAAACTGGCCGTGCCTAATTTCATCCTCACACTCTACGCGGAAGGTAAACTCGGCTGAAGTCTCGCGAATCACCCTTATAATCTTGTGTGGAGAAGGTTTCATAATATTATTCATTATTTGTCCCTCCCTTCAATTAATTCTGCAAGTTCATTTACGGTTTCAAAGAAGTCTAACTCAGCAGGACATCTTCTTGTGCAGCGGCCACAGCCTACGCACATATGCTGCTCTCCACCAAATCTTGCCTTATAATCGTAGAACTTATGGAAGGTCTTAAAGCGCATATTTGCGCCCGGTGTCTTTCGAGCTCGCGCGCCACCAGCGGTCTGTGTAAAGTCCTCGAGCATACAGCCAGACCAGACTCTCTTTCGCTCGCCCTCCTTGCTGCCTTCATTGTAAATAATATCAACGGTATCAAAGCAGCTGCAGGTGCCACAGACGGTGTTACATCCACCACAGCCAATGCACTTGTCATCAAATTTATTCCAGAACTCATGGTCGCTGGCCCATTTTAATGTCTCGCGGTCGTTAATCTGTGGAATATTCAGCTTTTTCTTATTCTCAGTGACAAACTCTGGTGCAAAGGTAAATGCCTCTTCCTCAGCAAAATAATCGTTTAGCTCAGCATCCTTTACCTGCACTAAAACATCGCTCTCGCGGAAGCGCACTGCTGCATCATACTGGTTGGTCTTATTGGTTCCGAGGGAAACGCAGAAGCAGTGCTCAAAGGACTCACGACACTCGAGCATGATCACCTTCACCTTATTGTGAAGTCTTGCATAATAAACATCCTCTTTTCCGCCGTTGTTCAAAAAGATGTTATCCAATCGGTCCATCGCATTGATGTCACATGGTCTGGCGAAAACCAAAATGCCCTTGTCGTCTTTTAAACCAGCCTCGATCACTTCCGTTTCCGTGAAATAGAACATAGTCTGGCTGATTGGGTAATAGCTTTCCTTTGGAGAAAAATCAGACTGTCTGTCGTAAACGATTTCAGAGAGTGACTGAATCTTTGCATATTTGATAGTGACCTTTTTCTCTCCTGCACCTGTCATAAAATGCTTTGGTGCATAGATGGTATATTTTTCTGAAAGCTTCTTTAAGATATGATCAAACTGATCATTTGCCACACGAACACTCACCTCAGCATTCGTTTTTGTACTCTCTTCCTTAAGCAGCTCACACTCCGCCATGACAATGCCTCTTGTCAAAAGAGCAAGTCCCTTATAAAAATCAGTGGTGGCGAAACGCTCCATATCCGCGGTGAACGCTGGCACCCAGTTGACCAGGTGTGCTTCTAAGAACGAAAGCTGCTCTTTTGCTCCTGCATTCTCGCTGATGAGGTATGCCATATATTCCAGTTCACAGCTAATATGGTCTTCAAGAAGTTCTCCATCTTCTTTTAAAAGTCCCACATCTCTGGTTGCGTAAACTCTTTTTACGTCCTCCCAGGCTTCCTGCATGACAATCTTTTTCTTGCTGGTATAGACAGATTCAAAAGGAAACGCAGCTTCTCCCTTTGCAATTCCTGCAGCAAGAAATACTCTTGCAAAATCAACTGCAAGTTCCTCCTGCGTCTTCACAAGGCAGGCCTGATCCGTCAAGAGATCAGAAGCAGTCTTTATATAGCTTCCAATCAGTGTGTAGCCCTTTAACAGCTCATTGTCATTTCCAGAAGGAAACGTCATGGCAGAAAGGCTTTTTAATAATTTCTCATCCGCCTCTTTTTTATAAAGTCTAGATAAGAGGCTGTACATATTTGCACGACGTTTATTCATTACTGTCTTCTGCCTCCTTTTCTTTCTGCAAGTTCAGATGGCATAACCTCCTGCCAGCTTGCGTTCTTTAAAATGTAATAGTTTGAAGGATGATTTCCCGTATCTGGAAGCTTATGAATATGCTCTGGTGCAGTCTTTTCAAGAAGCTTTGACACTTCACTGTTTGGATCGTCAATATCACCATAGTGAAGCGCTGCTCCGGAACAGTTTTTCACGCAGGCAGGGGTTTCACCCACCTCGCGAAGCTGCGCACAGATTGTACACTTATCCATAACTCGTCTCTCACGGTTGAAGGTAATCGCACCATATGGGCAGGATTTTTCACAGGCATGGCAGGAAATACAGCTGTCCTGATCAATTAAAATCACCTCATCCTCCTCGCTTCTGTGACAGGCATTGGTCGGGCAAACTGCAACGCAGCTTGGATTCTCACACTGCTGACACATTACTGGAAGAAAATACATCTCAAGGTCTGGAAAGACACCCATAGGGCCGACATCATAAACCTTATTTCTGTTTGCACCAAGAGCCACTTCGTTTTCCATCTTGCAGGCAACCATACAGCCCTTGCAACCGATACAGCGATCGGCCTCAATCACAAATATATATCTACTCATTTTTTACTCTCCATCGCATCGCATTTACTTTTCAAACACCTTATCCGTTCTGTCTGCTGCCTGTGGCAACCATGGCTTGAAGTCTTCTGGATTCAACCATACTCCCTCTGGAGCACTCTCCGCCTTTTCCAGCTGAACCTGGAAGGCACGAAGCGTGTAGGTTCCTACAACATCATTAAATGGTGCGTCAGAACGTGTCAGCACATTGATGTTCATTTCCTTCCATCCATGTGTCTTAGTATTTAAGGTCTCTGGATTCCAGAAACGCTCCATCCATACTACACCAGGTCCAATACCTTCGGTGCAGACTGCGATGCCTCGGATTTCGCCTCGCTTTGACTTCACCCATACCCAGTCGCCAGACTGAATACCATAGGCTTCTGCGGTCTTTGGATTTACCCAAACCTCTGGAGCCGGATACAGTTCTCGCAGATAAGGAATATTGCGAAGGGTGTTGTGATGATAGTAAGGAACGCGTCCACTGGTAAGTACAAGTGGAAACTCCTTTGACACCTCATCCCCACGAACAGGGCTCTCCACTGGCTCCAAATAATATGGCAGTGGCTCATAATCCTTTTCTACTGGTGGTAAATCACACTTGCTGAATGGTCGACCAGTTCTACCCAGAGTAATCATACTCTCAAGATAAATCTCAAGCTTCTTCGATGGAGTTGGGAAGCCGCCTGGCTTGCCAGTCTTCTCGTTGATCTGCTTATATACATAGTAGGTCTGCCACTCCTCACGACTCATATATTCATATGGAGTAATTTCACAGAGCTTATCGAAGGTCAGATCAATTCTCTTTAAGAAATGATCGAATACTTCTTTTTCACTATCCCAATATGGAAGATTATCACCCATAAATTCAGCGTCAAAGGCACGCGCACATTCCTTGTCGCCCTTCTTTGCACAGGCCTTTGCCAGCTGAGACCAGATGACAGTCTCATCCACAGTCTCCCAAAGATGAGTTACCTGCTGACGCGCACAGAGTGTATTACAGGTTTCCACCATCATATTTGTCTCCAACCACTCCTCTGTTGGAAGAAGAATGTCTGCATAGGCAGAAAAGGAGGTTGGATACATATACATATGGACAATCAAATCGAGCTTATCCATTGCCTTACGCCACTTTTTGGAATTTGCCACCGCTCCAAGCTTGTTGCCCGAACGGTCAATCCATACCTTCATTGGATATGGCTTCTCTGTAAGTACGGCTTCAAGGATGCTGGATGGATGTCCTGCAAACCAAATGCCAAGTCCCTTGTGGTCATTTCCACCAAGTCTCTTTTTCAGCTGCTCATCTGGGAGCAAATCAGCGCAGATAGGAACTGGATAGTTTGGCATATCGAAGGTTCCAGAGGTGCGGAATCTCTGCATCAAAGCTCCTGGGCGCTCAACATTTCCCACCAAAAGGTCAATGGTACATGCCGCCATAGCCGCCTGCACAGAGTTTGGAGTCTGATCGGTTGCAACACCGATGGCAAGACCAGAAGGAGTTCCCTCTGCAAACATGCGAATAGCTGCCTCAATCTTTTTCTCGTCAAGCCAGCAGATTTCTGCGGCCTTCGCCAGGGTGAATTCCTCCACCTGCTCGCGCAGCATGGTAAAGCCAGTCTTATAAACCTTTCCATCCACCTCAAAGGTACCTTCTAAAGCTACGTCAAGCTCATCATTCCATGGATATTCCAATGGCTGCATGGAATTTGTCTTTTTATCCCACACATAGAAGGTATCAGGAACATCAGGGTCATTGCTAAGCTTTGCTCTAGGCTGAAGCTTTGTCGCAGCATCTACCAGATATGGCAGATTTGACCACTTTAAGATGAAATCATAATCATATAATTTTTGATCGATGATATATCGAATCCATGCCATCATTAATGCAACGTCGGTACCTGGTCGAATTGGAAGCCAGATATCTGCCTTTGCTGCATCTGGGGTAAAACGTGGGTCGATGACAACGGTCTTCACGCCTGCAGCACGCTGGTCATTCACAGCGCCACCGCCACTTGCTGGGCAGGAATACGATGGGTCGGTTCCCCAAAGGACAAGCGTTTTAATTTTGCTGTCAAAATATAATTCAAGCGCATTGGAATCTGCGATACTTGGATCCACGCCACCGTACATCATGGTGTAGCTGACTACACGAGGAAGGTAGCACTGCGCGCAGCCTGGCTCAAACCAGTTTGGAGTACCAAAAATATTACAGAATCTGGCAATACTCCAGATTTCCGGGTTTCCTCCACCACCAGTAGAGCAGAATACACTCTCTGCACCATATTCCTTTTTCACCTCAACCAGCTTATCTGCGATGGTATCGAGTGCCTCCTCCCAGGAAATGCGCTTCCACTTACCTTCGCCTCTTTCGCCAACACGCTTCATTGGGTACTTGTTGCGGTTTGGATGATAGAGGGCCTGAATTCCTGAGAGTCCCTTTGCACACATTCTGCCCTTGCTCATCTTATCGTCTGGATTTCCCTCCAAACGGATCACTCTTCCGTTTTTCACGGTAGCAATGACACCACAGTTTGCAATGCAGGCTCTACAACAGGTATTAATCTTTTTGACTTCACCGTCATCGTCAGTTTTAGACGCATACCCAACTCCAAGACTCTTTTCATCGTCAATTACCGAGGAAAAATCTAAAAGTTCTAAGTCCTTTAAATAATTTTTGCTATCCATTTTTACCTCCATAAAAGATCCCAAATCTTATATAACCAAATTATAAGACCCTGCTTTGTGAAAGTGAAATTCCAAAAAAAACAGGGATTTATTCAGATTCTGAATAAATCCCTGTATTTCTATTTATCGCACACTACTCACGAATGCCATCCGCCTTCATCCTTACGCAGGAAATTTAAAATGTGCACTAAAATATTTTTCAAACAAATCAATCTCTTCCTTCTGATGAAGAGCCTTCCAAACCATAAAAATCTGAATGGTCTCCTCTAGCATAAACTGCTTAAAGGTCGGGTTCACACGCGCCGGCCCCCATTCATCCTGAATGGAAACGCCTCTTCCCTCCGACAAACGCATGAGAAGCGTCTGCATATTTTCAATGGTCTTGATTCCCATTCCATAGTGGAATTTTTCGTATAATTCCTGATTTCTCTTTAAGACATAATCAAGGTCCTCCGAGAGCACCAGAAAGTCTTCTTCCAGGAAATCCTCCATGGTAAGATTTTTCTTTTGTGCAAGCGGATGTGCCTGCGTATAAAGAATTGCTTTTTTGATGTCACAGATTTTGCGCTTGCCAAAATTGTCCATATCCATCTGAAGATTTTCCAGCATAATCGCAAGATCTAATGACTCATTGAGCAGGGCATTCATTATTTCAGATGCACCTAGCGCAACAAAGCTCACCTCGATATCTGGATGCTCCTTTTCAAAGCTACGACAGACACTCAAAATCTCTGGCTGCATTGGCCAGCCCTCCAAATATCCAATCTTTAGCTTTCGTCCAGATATACCAATTAAGGAGGCAACCTCCTCCATTGTGCTGCTTGCCTCATTTTTCCAATGCGAAAACAGCTGGTAATACTTCTTACCAGCTTCTGTCATCTCAACCTTCTTGGTGGTTCTTCGCAAAAGCTGACAGTGCAGTTCTTCTTCAAGGTTTGCAATATAACGGCTGACCGTTGGCTGTGAGAGATGCATATACTCCGCAGCCTTCGTGTAACTCTCTAAAATTGCCGTACTCAAAAAACATTCTACCTGAATATTGTTCATATTCACCCCATGTGATGATTGAAACGAAACACTTTTTACTGTGGGAACAGAAGTCCATTTTTGATGGACATACGGGTCTCAACATTCTCTGCAAGCTGAACATAAAAATACGATTCCGGCTTGTCAGAAAAATGATACTTCACGCCAATATAATAAATAGGCTCAAGCTGGTCATTTAAATACAAAAAGAAACGGTCATTATAAACCTTATCCTCCACCTCTGTACTATGAACAGCCATGTAGCAAATTTCAGAAGGAACCACCTCAAGATGCAGATACTCCTGTGCTTCCTCCGGCTTAATCAAAGTAAAGGTCTCCTGCCCGGAAATCGACAGGAACTCTTCTGCGATTGCAAGTCCTTCCTTGTACTGCTGATTCATCCAGTTGTTGACATCCTTAACCGAATAATCCGAAAGATTGATGACTCCGTTTTCTAACCATTTTGCAGAACCAAAGAAAACGCTCGCTGTAATTTCAGCGCCTTCGCTGTTTCTTAGGTATGCAACGACATCATCCTCGCTCAGCTTGGAAAGATATCTCACAGAAGAGCTTTCCGATGACACATACTTCACCTGAATACTCATTTTCTTTTTAAAGAGATTTCGCACCTCTGTAGAAACCTTTGACCCTTTGAGTTCTTTCTTTGGCTCTGGCTTTTCCACTTCCTCAGTCTCGGTTTCTGTCTCTGTTTCGGTCTCAATGATTTCTGATTCTGTATTATTATCTTTTCCCTTATTTCCGCATGCTGCGAAGGTAAAAGATAATGCAAGGCATAAAACCAGCAGATAACTTGCTCGTTTCATTTTGTTTTTCTCCCATTTTATCCTAATATTATGATTCCAAAAGAATCTGCGCTTATTTTACCACGCAAAGAAAATTCTGTCAGTCTTCAACCACAATGTCCGCAAATTGAATACGAATTACCTTTTGCAAATCGGTTGGCTTCAATTCCACCTGATATCCGATTTTTCCTGCTGACACACAAAAAGCTTCTAACGATTCTGCCGCGCTATGAAGAACCGTTGGAAAAGCCTTCTTCATTCCCACAGGAGAACATCCGCCGTGAATATAGCCTGTAAGCGGAAGCAATTCCTTCTGCGGAATCATCTCAATTGATTTTTCTCCGACAGCCTTTGCCGCCTTTTTCAAATCGAGTTCTTCCTCCACTGGAATCACAAACACATAATTTTGCTTAGTCTTTCCAACCGTAACCAGTGTCTTATAGACAAGCGCCGGATTCTCTCCTAACGCTTTTGCCACCTCTGTTCCGCTGACTGCTCCGGTATCCAGATAACAGTGCGATGCATACTTGATTTTCTTTTGCTCAAGAATGCGCATGACATTTGTCTTTTCTTCTTTTGTTGCCATTTATTCCTCTATCCCGTTACTCAATACGACTGTCAGATAATCGTGATGTACGGCCTGCAAAAAGGTCTCAAATACATCCTTCGTTTTCAGACGAAGGCTCGAGGTATTGATGCATGGATGACAGCCAAAGCACTCGGACTTTAGTACATCCTCATCCACCAGCAGCTGAACATGATTTTCTTTATCATTCATAAGACCAAGCACACTTACCGAGCCCGGAGTAATGTCCAAAAACTCCTCCATAAACTCCATCGGCGCAAAAGAAAGTCTAGCGCTGTTAATCTGCTTGGAAATTTCCTTTGTCTTAAACTTTTTGTCTTCGCGAATCATCAGCAGATAAAATTTGGTTTTCTGCGTATTACATAAAAACAAATTTTTGCAGATAGTTGCCGGCGCTAAAATCTCATCAATTGCAGCGCACAATTCCATCGTATCTGCCGCCTCATGATCTACACGCTCATAGCTAATTTGAAGCTCATCCAACAAATCGTAGGTTCTCATTTCCTTCGCAAGGCGCCCCTCTGTAATAGAAGGGCGCCCCTGCTCTAACTTTAACTCCATATATTTCCCCAAAATGAAGCAAAACTATGCTTACATCGTAATCAGTTCGTACTCTCTGCTTCCAAGGCCAAGCTTTTCTGCATGCTCTAAGGTTTCCTTCCAACGAACGTTTGGATTGGAATCCAGGAAATGGTCATGATGGAAGTTCCAGTTTGGATTTGCAAGATGATCACCAAGCTGAGAGTTTGGCATAGGAGTTGCCTTCTGACAGGCATCTACGCAAGCCTGATCAAGTGCAACTGGGTCAAAGGATGCAAACATACCAATGTTTGGAAGGATTGGTGCATCATTTTCAGAATGACAGTCACAGTTAGGAGAGATATCCACTACCAGACTAATATGAAAATGTGGTCTTCCATCCAATACTGCCTTAGAATATTCTGCAATCTTGCAGCCTAAGATTTCATTTGCATTTTCGTTTGGATTATGAATTGCATCAAAGGCGCAGGCACCGATACAACGTCCACAGCCCTTACATTTATCCTGATTAATGACTGCCTTTCCGCTGCCGTATTCAATTGCATCTGAGCCACACTCCTTGATGCAGCGACGACAACCTTTACAACGAGATTCCTTTACAACTGGCTTTCCCTGGTTATGCTGATGCATCTTTCCTGCACGGCTACCACAGCCCATACCAATGTTCTTAAGAGCTCCACCAAAGCCTGTAGCCTCATGTCCCTTAAAGTGATTTAAAGAGATAAACACATCTGCGTCCATCACTGCACGTCCGATGTAAGCCTCCTTACAATATTCTGCGCCCTCGACTGGCACAATTACATCGTCGGTTCCGCGAAGACCATCCGCAATAATCACATGGCATCCGGTTGTAATTTCATTGAAGCCATTGATCTGTGCACAATCCAAATGCTCAAGAGCATTTTTTCTTGAACCAGGATATAAAGTGTTGCAATCGGTGAGGAATGGCATTCCATTCTTCTCCTTAACGAGATCAGCGACAGCCTTTGCATAATTTGGGCGAAGGTAAGCAACATTTCCAAGCTCACCAAAATGCATCTTGATAGCAACAAACTTATTGTCAAAATCAATGTCCTGCATTCCAGCCTTTCTGCAAAGTTTCTGAAGCTTTGTAGGCAAGCCTACTCCGTTTGCTGTACGAAAATCTGTAAAATACACCTTTGATTTTTCCATAAATTGATTCTCCTTTATTTATATCATTCTTTATATATCATCTTTGGTTTTGATGTTTATATACTCAACCATTGAAATGCCGCTGCCCTTTCTACTGCATCAGAACAACAGCTACTAACACGAGTCCCAGTGCAATCCACTTCTGCTTTGACAAACGCTCACGAAAGGCAATCACACCGATCAGGCTGATCATCAAAATCGTCGTGACGCTGTACACTGGGTACGCGATAATGCTTGGAACGGTATCAAGCGATTTCAGCAAAAATCGGGAAGAAAAATAATTTGGGATTCCGATGATAATGCCAAAGACAACATCCCATCTTCCCATCTTCTCTCTTTTGAAAAGAAACAGCAGGATAGAACAAATCAACGCAGCTCCAAACAAAATAACAAAGTACATATCGCTCAAGGCCGGGTCGCCAAGCTTATTGTACACATTGAGCATGGAGTCTGTGACTCCTCCCATTATCAGAAGAAAAATTAACAGCGCTATGTTGCCGATTTGCGAAAGTGCATTCTTTTGAAAATTAAATACAACGATTGCAATCAGCGCAAGCGCAATTCCAATTGCCTGTTCGTATTTGGGATATTCACGAAAAGCCACCAGTGCCAATAATATTGACACCACAACACCAAGCTTCATAAAAACCGCCGAGGACACGACACCATTGATTTTGATATTCCTCTGCATCAGCGCAAAGGAGGACAAAAACAAAATTCCTGTAATGAGTCCAAGGAGGAAGACAAAACCCATGCCCTCGAAATTTTTTGGAATATGAACTCCTCTTGAAAAGCCAAGCGAAAGCATGCCGCAGACAAGATAATTCCAGATAAACATGCCCGCTTCACTTGCTCTCTTTGATTCACTCAAGCGCATGATTGTCGAAATCAGTGCACTCGAGATGATTGCCAAAAACAAATACAGCATAATTTCTATTCTTTCTATCGATAAGTAAGGATACTATATCACATTCTCACTCATATCGTTATTACTTTTTTGACCACTTTTATTATATCATCGCACAGGATTTTTCGACGCAAATAAGTATATCCTCAATTGGTGATAATCCTGTGAACTTCATAAAATCACAGGATATTCTGTACCAGTTTCTCTGGAAGCTGAAATGTTCTTGCAATATCAGAAATAATTTCTGGAGAAGCGTCTACTGTAGTCACCGTCATTTCACCTCTGATATGCTTTTTGAATTCGCGGTTTGTAAGACTCGCGTTTCCCTCTGGCAGTTTAATGTTGAGCAAAAGATTTGCCGTAAAATGATCAACAAGATTTTGACTGTGATCACAGATAAAATAGCAGGGGGCCAAAAAATCAACCTGATCATATGGCTTTGCCTCAATTCTCATAATGGAAAGAGCTTCGTCCCCTTCCATCAGCATATCTAATCTCCACCAGTCTTTGTTGTCCTCTGTGATTGGTGCCTGAACCAGTCGAAACCGCTCATGATTCTTCTCCTGAATCAACTCAGAATTCAATTCAACTGCAAACGATGGTTGTGGTCCGCCAAACCCTACATCACAAAAATACAGTTTGCTCTCGAGTTCTACAATGGTTCCCCGGTGAAAGCCAGGTGACTTCTCCGATGGAATCCCAAGCAAAACCTTTGCAAGGCATGGATAAACATGAAAACCAATCGCCTCAAGAAGACTGTAAAAAAGAGCATTCAGTTCAAAACAAACGCCTCCCCTTTGTTCTTTTACTATCTTTTGAAAGAGGTCACAAATTGCAAGGTTTGCCTGCTTTTTGTACACATGAATATCAATATTCTCAAATGGAATATGTGTCTGATGCTGATAAATCAGATGGTCTAAATACTCCTTTGTCAGGGAAATCTTCTTGTCTGCCTGAATTCTGTCCAGATATGCATCTACATCTGGAATTGGTGCGTATAGAGGTGAAAACATCATTTATCTCCTTCGTCGTAAATATATATGTTTAATTTTATTGTAGTGTAAATACGACATAGCTCAAGATATTTTTATACAGAGACGAAACACCCCCAGCAGTTGTTCCCAACTGCCGAGGGTGTTTGAAGGAAAAAGATTTATTCTTCACCACGTCTTGCCTTTAATTCAGCAACATTTGCCTCTACTCTCTTCTTTGAAAGAGGATAGATGAACCAAAGAGTAAGTGCACAAAGGATGTAGATGATTCCTGGGAAGAAGGTTGAGATATTGTAGATACCAGTTTTTACTGCCTCTGTCTGAACCTTAGCCTCAGATACATAACCGATTGCACTTAATGCCCATCCTGAAAGGCCACCAGCGATTGCCTGGCCAAGCTTACGAGCAAATGAGTATACACCATAAATAGTTCCGTCATCACGAGTTCCAGTGCGAACCTCCTGATCATCAATGACGTCTGTCACAAGGGCATAGCACTGCATCATGAAGAAGTACATACCAAGCATTGCAATAAACGAAATAATGATGAAGGTCATTACACTTGTCGTATGAACAAAGCCAGCTACGCAATACATAACACCGGCAAACAAGCAGCCGATTGCACCTGCCTCACGCTTACCAGCCTTCTTTGCAATTGCAGTAGAGGTCACAGCAAGAATTAATCCTACTGGAAGCTGAAGCATAGAGAACATAGAAAGTGACTTTGTATCATTAAAGTAATCTGCGAACAGATAATTGTTTAAGCCCTGTCCCATGAGCGAAGCAAGAAGCATAAGAAGCGCTGAGATAATGATTCCAAGCAATGCACGACTTGTAAACACACTCTTTAATGCCTTCCATAAAGGAATACGGTCTGCTTTTGCCTTTGTCTCAACCTGCACACGCTCTGTGGTGAGATAATAGCAAAGGATATAGCTGATGATTGCACACACTGAGAATATACCAGCGATGATAGTAAAGTTCTTAGGAATAACAACGGTATCCCCATTTGCATCCTTGGTATAAACAATCATAGGAGCTACTACAGAAATTAACACGCCCGCAAACATTCCTCCGAGAGAACGGAATACAGAAAGCGATGATCTGTGCTCTGGCTGATTTGAAATAACCGATGCCATAGAACCATATGGGATGTTGATTGACGTATAGAATACAGATCCCCATAATAAGTAGGTGACAAACATATAAATCACTTTTACTGTCATAGATGCTGGCTGTAACCAGTACTGATACATCAAAAATGATGAAATCGCAACTGGTCCCATCATACGGCGAATCCAGCACTTAAAGCGGCCGCCCTTGCCAGGGTTTGAAGTATCGATAATACGTCCCATTCCAATATCAGTAAACGCATCTACACATCGTGCGATAAGGAACATGGTTCCTACAAGTGCTGCACTTACACCCATTACCTTGGTATAAAATACCATTACATAGGTGCTGGCAAAGATAAATGTAAAATCATTACCAAAGTCACCAAACAGGTAACCAAGTTTGTCTTTGATGCCAAATGGCTTTTTCTCTTTCATTTTAATACCCCACTAAATATAAATTGTTTCCTACTTCTTTATCTTGTTTAGCTTTTTGTTCAGCTTTAAGATTTCTTCTTTTTTCATAGGTGGAAGCCCCGCAGTTGCAAGCATTGAAAGCATTCTCTTAACTGTGAAAGAACCCATCATCTTCATAATGCCATCATTCTGCATCATCGATCCCATGTCCATTCCGCCAGATTTTTTCTTTCCCGCTGCCTTATCTGCCTTTTCCTTTTCTTTCATCACCTTTTTGATTGTCAATCCCAAGGCAAGCATTGCTCTAGGCTTCTTTGAGAGGTCTTCCAGTTTATCCATAATTGAGAAGCGTCCTTCTGGCTGAGTGATGTCAAACCAGTTTAATACATCTCCTGTTTCTACCATGCGGTATTCTTCTTGGAACTCATCCACCTTTACCAAATTCGAAGTATCTGTGCAGTCACCCGCTTTTGCAACCAGCTCAGTCTCTCCTGCGTTTGGAACTTCAAAATAGAAGAAGTGCTCCTCAGAGGTCTGCTTTCCTAAGGAAACTCCATTTGCAAAAAGCTCTACCTCAGGAAGGTTTGAATAAACAGTTACCTTTGTAACCTCCTCCACTCTCTTCACATATCTCTTTCCACAGATATGTACAAATGGATCGGATGAAAGCCAGGCCTTATACGCGTAGAAGGAATCCTTTTTGTACTTGCGGTCAAAGGTCACAAGGCCTTTGTGATTCATTCCATCCTCGCCACCTTCAGCTCTCGCATCTGCTGCAAAGTCAAACATGTTCCATACATGTGTTGCCCAGAGATATTCTCGGGTGAACAGCTGCTTAATTAATTCCTCGTGGTAGTACGCCTGATATTCCTCAGTGTAATCTCCCTGCTGTGGATCTGAGGTATGCCAGTTTAAGGCCTCACATCCATACTCAGACATTCCCACTGGGATGGTTGGATGCTCCGCATGGAACTTATCTAACCATGGTCCATTCATGGAAGTATTTCCACCATACCATCCAAAGTAGTGATTCCATGAAACCGTATCTGGAATCTTGATGTAGCTGGCGTCTGTTGGACACATTGAAATCATTGCCATCGTGGTAAGACGTGTCTGATCCATCTCATGCGCAAGGTCATTTAAAATCTTATGATTCTCAATTAAATCCGGGTCCTCAGCATTTCTCATGGTAATCTCATTGGAAAGTCCCCAAACCACGATACATGGATGATTGTAGTTCTGTGCAATCAGCTCCTTCATCTGAGAAATGGTATTTTCTCTTCCCGTTGGCATATGCTGACTGATATATGGAATTTCAGCCCAGATGACAAAGCCCATTTCATCGCAGAGATGATAGAAATACTGATTGTGCTGATAATGAGCAAGACGGATGGTCGTTGCACCTAACTCTGCAATAATATCCAAGTCTTCCTTATGATGCTCTGGAAGAAGCGCATTCCCAATCTCTGGACGGTCCTGATGTCTTGAAACTCCACGAAGCGGATAGCTTTCACCATTTAAGATAAAGCCCTTCTCCGGATCAATGACATAGCTACGAACACCAAAGCGTACCTCCCTCTCATCTCCAGAAGAAAGTACAGCCTTTGCGGTATATAAATGAGGATCCTTCAAGCCATTCCACAAATGAGGCTGTTCAATGGTCATCTCATAGACCTCGCCAACTGGAAGTGTCTGCTCAGCAATCACCTCACCCTCATTTAAAATGCAATAGGTAATGGTTTCTCCTTCCGCGTCAGTGGTATAGGTTTCTACGGTCACCTTTGCGGCACCATTCTCCACAACCGGAGTCAACTTTATTGCTGGGGATCCAAAATAATCCAAATCAAAATGCGCCTTTGGCACATTAATCAGATTCACATTACGATAGAGACCTCCATAGAATGTAAAGTCGGCCATCTGTGGATAGACTCTGTCATTTGGAGCATTGTCCACAGCCACCAAAATCGTATTTTCTTCCTGCAACACATCTGTGATATTTACGCGGAAGGTTGAGTATCCACCATCATGCTTCCCAACAGATTTTCCATTCACAAACACTTCTGCAGAAGAGTTTGCACCTTCAAATTCAAGATAAACCACATCGCCTGTGCAATCTGCCTTTAAGAGACTTTTGCTGTAATAGCAGGTTCCTCTGTGATAATCGTTTCCACCATCCTGACCATCTTTTCCATTCCAGGTATGTGGAAGAGTTACCCTCTCTCCGTCCTGAATCATGCAGTTATCCTTTACGTTCGCTGCATCTTTGGTAAACAGCCAATCATGATTGATTGTAGTTTTCATCCTGTTCTCCTTTCGTCATATTCATCAAAACCCTATGCTCCACATTATAAAGGCGTATCAGAATACAATTTGGACTTTTTATTGAAAACTTGGACTATTTTTGTATAATGATATTAAAAACAATAACTCTGTTAAAATCATACAATTTTATTAGGGATAAATTATGAAAAAAGCCGAAAGAGCATATCTACTCTTAAAAGACGTGTTATGGAATTCCTTCCAGATTGAATGTAATCATTTCGATGATGTGACAACGCAGAACATTTCGATTGTAGACCGTGGAATTCGCGAAATGATGTGGGAGGATTATCAGAGCACGATTCCTCAACCAGAATGGTTTGAAGCCTTTAACCATCGCGAATTTATTCTTGTCCTGCGAAGCAATCTTGGATTTTACAACATTATCTTTTCCTGCTTTGCACAAACGGAGCAATCGCAATTCTATATCATTGGACCATTTCGTACAGAGGATGCCAATGCGAAATATTTTGAAAGAATTATCATGGAAAGCGGAATCCCTCAGGAAAAGATGTTGGATGCCCAAGCTATTTTTCGTGCGCTTCCAACGGCCCCGGTCAGTCTGATTACCAACCTTTCCAAAAGAATCTTAGGTGAATTTTATCCTGTTTTTTTAGACCTTGAGCCAGAAAATAAAAACTTCCTAAATGAAGTTCATACCCCAAGTCAGAGTCGTGAAGAATTACGATATCTTGCAAAGATCAGTGAAGAATACTGTGCGCAGCTCATTTTATTTCTCAAACAGCTTCAGGCTGGAGAAATCGAGCAGGCCCGCATTTCCTTGAATGAATATTTAAACCGCTATGGATTTGAAAATTCATCCAATCTTGCTGAGTTAAAACGAATCTCTCAGATGCTAAATGATTATGCCGCGCTCACATTACTGCATACAAATGTTCATCCACGACATGTATTAAGGTTGCAGACGCAGATGGCAGATTCCATTCTTTCCGCCACAGATATCAACAGCGTCAAATACATTCCTTATGATATCTGCCACAAATATTATCTGCTCATCAAAAACTATAGCCATGATGGCTACTCAAAGATCATACGTGAAATGTTAGATTATATTGATCATCACCTGGACGAAGAGCTGAGTCTGGATGTCATTTCCACACATTTTGAGCGCAATCCATCCGCCTTATCTGCACAATTCAAAAAAGAAACCTCCTGCACGCTCACTACTTACATTAAGCAGGCTCGCATACAGGAGGCGATTAAGCTCATCAATACCACCGACCAGCCCTTCAGTGAAATTGCAATGGAGGTCGGCTATGAAGATTTTGCCTATTTTTCGAGAGTATTCAAACAAATCACGGGCATCAGTCCTCGCGACTACAAAAAATCTCTTTAATCGTTCTATGCTGAAATACACAGATAGAACACTCTTTTCTTTTATTTTTCGATATTATTTTTTCCAGGTCAGCTGGAAGGACTCTGGTGTGTACTGCATCAACTCAATGCGGTTGCCATCTGGGTCCTTGATCCATGCCTGATAGGTATTGTCATGTCCGAGCGTCATTGGCTCATCAATCACAACTCCCTTTTTCTGCAGCTCTTCTAAATAAGACGCCAAATCTTCAACATGTAAGCTCAAATGAGTATATCCCATGTTGGTTCTGTTTGGTCCTGCAGTAGACAAATCATAGTCTGGCAGTGGACGGAACAGTTCTAAAAAAGAGTCATTTCCTAAATCAATATACGCGATAAAAACCTTTCCAGCGATTGCAGCTACCGGCTCTTCAGGTGCATCGATTGCAACGCTTTCAGGTATTTTAATCTCAAAAGCTTTTTTTAAACCAAGCACGTCACAGTAAAAAGCTACCGCACGATCTAAATCAGTGACATTCAGTGCCAAGTGTGAAAAAACTGGTGTATTCATTGCATTTCCTCTTTTTTATTTTTCAATTGTTTTGATATACAGATATACGTTTTGATCGTCTTCTTTGTAATCTTCTGCAGGAACAATATCCATAGCAACCAGCTTAAAGCCATCTGCAAATTTTCTGTGATAGCTAATGTTTAAGCACTGCATATGATTGTCCGCAAAGAAACGTGTCATATATTCCTTTGAAGTCTTCTCCAGATATTTTTCTTTGTCGTCCTCATGAACCTGACCCGTCGTGGCAAATTTTTCAATCCAACTAAAGAAGTTTGCATCAAAGCCCTTCTCCGCTGTACGCTCTTCCTCTGGCATTGAGATAATACTATATTCATCCCTTGTCAGATTTACCTTTAAAATCTTTGTGTACAATTCGCAGAGGCATTTGTATGCGTTTTGCTGGCTACGACGATCCACACCATTGGTACGATAATGCTCATGCTTTGCCTCGTACATACGCTTATCTGCCAGCTTTTCAATTTCAAACATAGACAGTGATGGGTTCTCGTTTCTAAAAACATATCCCCAGGAAACAGAAATTTTATCAATATACTTTCCGTCGAAGTTCTCCGTCATATCCTTGAAACGCTGCTTAAGAGCCTCAAAATCATCTGCAGAAATATTTAGCAGGGCTGTAAATTCATCACCACCCATACGATATACCTTGCCATAATTTTCCATACAGGTTTTCATCGCCTGTGCTGCGCCACGGATCAATTCATCACCTGCCGCATGTCCAAGAGTATCGTTTACTCCCTTAAGGCCATTGACATCCATAGAAATATAGACAAAATCATCATCGTTTAAGGTCTTAATATTTTCGTTGATATCCTCGGCAAGCATCTTACGATTGTAGATACCTGTAAGCTCATCGATATAAGAGTTATAGAGAAGCTGAGCCTCTTTTTCCTTGATATCCTGAATGGTTCTGATTGCCCAAATAGCGCTGAGCAGTTTTCCATCCTCACCGCGTCTTCCCGCGATAAATGAACCTTCTGACCAGCCAAGGTTGGTGCTTTCAAATTCCGCTGATATATATTTCTTTCCAACAAGGCGCTCGTCTAAGGTTGACATGTCAGTAAATTCCTGCATTTCCTTTTTATATTGGGAAAGGACAAGATATTCGCACATTTTATCAAGCGTCTCTTTTGCATCACCTTTTTGACCGATAAAGTTCTCATTCTGCGTAATCTTATTATCCAGCTCATAATATTTACCAGTTGTCATATCAACATAATAACTACAGCTGTATACATTCGCCATATATGAGATAATGCCCAAATTATGCCTTAGCGTTTCAAAATGCTCGTCGAGTTCGTCTTCCTCTACATAGGTATGCAATACACAACATCCAAGCAGATATCCAATGGAATAAATTGGAAGGAGCGGATAAAAAATCTGCAAAACAATTGCAATAATCATTGCAACTCCTAACCAGAAGATTGTGTAGTTTCGTCTACGCTTTACTCCTTTACTACGTATGGCAACAACCAGTGTCTCCAGGGAAGAAACCGCAAACAGCGCAATCTGAACATACAATAAAACATATCGCATGATACCTGCATGATAAGTTCCTGCCTCATCAAACCAGAAGAAAAATGGATGGAAGAAATTGACGATAAGCGCTACTATTTCAGCAATCAGAAATACCCTTGCTACCCACGGAAGTATTTTACCGTAGAGATTATGCTGATTCAGATATAATATAATGTATTCTGCCCAGAGTACTACAGCAAAGGACATCATCAAATAATAAACGACCGTGTCCGCATATAGTACTTTTATCCATTTAAGCTGGTCAAAAATACCCCAGAGCGTATCTGTAATAAAATATAGCAATACAGTAACCAGGAATTTTCGATGGATAATATCTAACGGATCATTATCCTCTTTCTTTGGATGAAAAATAACATTTTTGTTGATCGTACAATGAACGACTATCGCAATTAATCCAATTGTTGAATAGGCTAAATCTGGCATAAGCGTATGCTCCTTTTTTTATTTCCACACAATTGTAGTCCTATCAAGAAGTAAAGTAAAGTACTTAAGTACTAAATTTTATGCACAAAATTTAGTACTTTTGCACAGACTTTTTTCCTCTCTATCTTTGATAATGCAATAAAGAGGACCTAAACTTACGTCTAGCTCCTCTTATCAAATTCTTCATCGAATCAATTATAAAATTGTTACTAACTTTTCACAGTCAAACTCGTGATGCTTACCCTCTGCAGCTGGAACACCTACAGCAAGCGCTACCTGATAAGCATATCCTTCTGGAACACAAAGTTTTTCATTGTAGTATGCCTTCTTCTCTCCAGTTAAAACACCTGCGATGCAGCCGATAATTACGCTGCCAAGACCTAAGCCGGTTGCTGCCAAATGCATATTCTCTACAGCAATACCTGCGTCAACACCTGTCCATGGGAACTCTTCTTTTCCACTTACCACAATTAACTTTGAAGAATTGTAGTGGAATGGAACCTTTGCGTCTGGATTTAAATCTGCTGCAATTTCAGCAACAAGATCGCTCCTGTTATCTACAACAGTGAAATGTAACTCCTGCATATTTGCTGCAGTAGGTGCTAATAATCCAGCCTCAAGAACTGCATTTAACTTCTCCTGGCTAATAGCCTCATCCTTGTATGCTCTTGTTGAGCATCTCTCTTTTAATACATCAAATAATTCTGACATCATCGTTCCTCCTAATTATGTTTATTGTCTATGCTTCGTAATATCCTATATCATAGGATTCACATATCTATTTCTCTTAATCGTCCCTGTTCCATACTGAATCGCGCTGACAGGGCATCGATTGATACAGGCACTGCACTTACAGCAGCTTTCTTTGATCCATTTCGGTCTTCCATTTTCGATTTGAATCACGTCTTCAGGACAATTTCGCTCACACAGTCCACAGGAAACACATTGCTCTGTGGCATAAAATTTTTTGGTCTTATTGCAGGCCTTGTAGCCAAGCCCCATTAATGCAGAAATTGCTGTATGATTCCCAATGCCTCTCACTTCTTTTGCTTCAACCAGACGCTTTATCTCCTCACAAAGAGCATCTGCCTTTTGAATCCGTTCCATAGCGCCTTCTACTCCTGGAATCTGATAAAACAGCATGGAATTATCTGGCATCAGAACTTCGTTTACCATGGAAAGAGTGATACCACGTTTCTCAAGTGCCTTTTTTAGAACTGCTCCAGCCTGCCCAATGCCGCCTCCACAGGTGATTGCTGCATAAACATAAGAGGCTCCATTTAGCTGAAGTTTATCTACAAATTCTCGAATTATTGTTGGAACCGTATAGAAATATACAGGGAAAACAAACCCAACACTTTCGCCTTCCAAAACCTCGTAGCTTACCGAGCCTTTCTTTAGGGCTTCTGAAATACTAATTAGCACCTCATCCGTGTTCTTTAATTGTTCTGCAATATATTGTGAATTGCCTGTTCCTGAAAAATAAAATATCATTTCCACTATTACGCAAGAGCTGCTAAGCCTGCGATTTGTTCTCCTTAATGATTGTATATAATCGTTGTGTTTATTACGTGGCCACGCGCAAACATTGAATTCTATTTAATTGTATGCAATTCGCCAGAAATGTCAACACGTTTTTACTTTGCTCCAGCCTGCATCTTATATTCCTTATCCTCCGCCATCATCTGAAGCATAATTTTGGCAACCTCCGGAGAAAACTGTGTTCCAATATTCTTTTCAATTTCACTTTGAACCATGCTCTGCTCCATAACATCACGATAGCTGCGCGTTGAAGTCATCGCATCATAGGCGTCTGCCATCGCTATAATCTGAGCTACCGCAGGAATATTCTCCCCACTTAACCCATCAGGATAACCGCTACCATCATATTTCTCGTGATGCCATTTTGCACCAACGCTGATGCCTGGAATTTCCGAAATATTTTTTAATATATCGTATCCAATTGCAGGATGCATTTTAATTTCCGCAAATTCCTCATCTGTCAATCGACCTGTTTTGTTGATCACAGCATCTGACACTCCAATTTTCCCAATATCATGAAGCAGACCAACATAGTAGATTTCATCCAACTGTTCCTTTGGATATCCCATCCTGCGAGCCAGCTCAACAGAATACTTAGCTACACGCTGCGAATGGCCTTTGGTGTAAAGGTCTTTTGCTTCCACCGCATTTGAAAGAGCCAAAATAGTCTGGGATGCCAGTCTTGAAAAGCGCTCCGTCATAAGAGTATTCATTCGATCGTTCACTGTTTTTTTGACGGAGAATGCACGCATCCACTCCGTTGAAAAAGCATAAGAAAAAATGATTGCCACGATATTGAAAAGTACACTTAATGGCGCATCTGGAATACAGATAAAAAACAGTGCCGCCTCATAAACGATCAGTGCTCCATAGATACACATATTCGCCCCTGCATTGTAATAAGGCAGTACAAGATACACAAAAAGAAAAACGATATAAGCCCCAAGCGTTTTTCCTCGCACATAGACATCCGTAAACATAAATACACAGATAGCAACCAAAAGGACAATCTTATATATATTTAGCAGTCTTGCCTGCTTTTTGGGATTGTCATAATCTGGCTTTCCCATCCAATTACAGAGTATGTTTACAACCAGTGAAGCCAGGATAATAAGTAGCTCTGCGACCAGATTTAAATAGTTAATTGGATTCGCCTTGAAAAAATCAGAGACGAAATCCAGCAATGCCAGAATAATCTCTCCTATGAAAGCAACTGCGGAGATTAAGTTCACACGATTAATGCATTCCTGGGTAAATTGCTTGAAAACAAATGATTTGTTTTCTTCATCTAAAGTTCCATAATCAATGTAGAATACTTTCCTAACACTCTCTACAAACCTTTTCACAACAACCTCCTAAATACTATTGTTACTTCCCTTTTTTCTCATCCCGCATATAAATCAGCTAATTCTTCATCAACCACTCGCGCTTTGTCAAATAAGCAAAATGCTCCGTTCTTATCTCCCCCATAAGAACGCATTCCTTATCCTTTTCCGTGTGATGATATTTAAACCCACATTTTTCCTGACAACGCTTTGATTTTTCATTGCCATCATAATATCCACACCACATAGCAGTACAATTCAAATCCATAAAGGCATGATGTTGCAACGCCCTAACTGCTTCAGGAATATACCCATTTCCCCAAAAGGGTACTCCAATCCAGTATCCTATTTCTATTTCTTTTTCAGTTATTTGCGTATGCGAACGAGCAGGTGAAATAAGCCCAATACTCCCAATTGCCTTATTATCCTCTTTAAGGCAAACCGCATAGGTTTCCTCTGCTGACAAAACATTATTTATGACACTTAGGCTATCTTCCACAGAAGAATGCTCTGGCCATCCAGCCATAGGACCAACCCTTGGATCTTTTGCATACTCATATAAGCTTTCCGCGTCACTCTCTTTCCAAGGCCTTAATATTAATCTCTCAGTTTCAATCTGCATTTTCCAGCAATTCCTCTCCATTCATTACTCAACTAATCAAGCAACTATCTTATGTCCAATTTTATCTAATAGTACAACTTCCGCTGGCACACAACAACCCTTGTACTTTCAGGTACGCTCTTTCCAACAAAATCCAGTTAATATCTTCCCACTAGAATAATAATCTTTATTGTCATGCAAACGCTTTATCTTCTTACAGTGTAATCAGCTGATTAGACCTCGTCAATCACGATTACATGGCATTTTTCATCGTGCGTGAGAAGGCGGGGTGGTCCGGTGGACCACGTCTTTCCCGCCGACCGAAGTGAAACGTAGATCGAACTCGCTCGAATCTGAACCGGAGGTTCATTAAAAGAAAAGACCTAAGCGTAATGCTTAGGTCTTTTCTTTTAACAACGTGCGTGAGAAGATTCGAACTCCCGACACCTTGGTCCGTAGCCAAGTGCTCTATCCAGCTGAGCTACACACACATATTCAATTAACAAAACTTATTATAACACCATTATCTGATATTGCAATAAGCAAATGCCGGCGACCGGGGTCGAACCGGTACGATATTGCTACCACAGGATTTTAAGTCCTGCGCGTCTGCCAATTCCGCCACGCCGGCATGAGATAAAATCTCAAAATGGGACCTACAGGGCTCGAACCTGTGACCCTCTGCTTGTAAGGCAGATGCTCTCCCAGCTGAGCTAAGATCCCACAAACGACCCAGATCGGACTCGAACCGACGACCTCCGCCGTGACAGGGCGGCGCTCTAACCAACTGAGCCACTAGGCCA
>JAZUGV010000024.1:0-6953 GCA_045641385.1 Agathobacter sp.
CTGCTTTGGCACATAGTTACAAGGCGGTAGGAAAGAGTCAGGGAAACCTTGTGAAAATATTAACTAGCAAAATGAAATGCGTTTGTATATAATAGCATACGAAGACTACTACGAGGTGTTTCGTAGAGCAAATAAAATGAAATAAATTCTTAGGAGGAAACAACATGTTAGTATCCGCAGCAGAGATGCTTAAGAAAGCAAAAGAAGGCCACTATGCAGTAGGCCAGTTCAACATCAACAACCTTGAGTGGACAAAGGCAATTCTTTTAACCGCTCAGGAGTTAAACAGTCCTGTAATCCTTGGTGTATCTGAGGGTGCTGGAAAGTATATGACTGGATTTAAGACCGTTGCAGCCATGGTTAAGGCTATGGACGAGGAACTTGGAATCACTGTTCCTGTTGCACTTCACTTAGATCATGGAACATACGAAGGATGCTACAAGTGCATCAAGGCTGGTTTCACTTCTATTATGTTTGATGGTTCTCATTATCCATTCGAGGAGAACCTTGCAAAGTCTCAGGAGCTTGTAAATGTAGCTCATGGACTTGGACTTTCTATCGAGTGTGAAGTTGGTTCTATCGGTGGAGAAGAAGACGGTGTTGTAGGAATGGGAGAGTGTGCTGATCCTACCGAGTGCAAGACCATTGCTGACCTTGGTGTAGATATGCTTGCAGCAGGTATCGGTAACATTCATGGAAAGTATCCAGAAAACTGGGCAGGACTTTCATTTGAGACACTTGATGCAATTCAGCAGAAGACTGGAGCTATGCCATTAGTTCTTCACGGTGGTACTGGTATCCCAGCTGATATGATCAAGAAGGCAATTGAGCTTGGTGTTTCTAAGATCAACGTTAACACTGAGTGTCAGTTATCATTCCAGGATGCTACCAGAAAGTATATTGAGGCTGGTAAGGACTTAGAAGGAAAGGGATTTGACCCACGTAAGCTTCTTGCTCCTGGTTTTGAAGCAATCAAGGCTACTGTAAAAGAGAAGATGGAACTTTTCGGATCAGTTGGTCGCGCATAAGATGATTTTGTTTAGGGCTCGAGATTTCTCGAGCCCTTTTTTACTGTATAGGAAATTGCTCCAATTCCCTACGCATTGATGGATATTTTTCGATTGTCTAAGTTAGAAGAATACGATAAAATATTATATAAGAAACTCGAAGATGAATAATATCATTCATAAAGATGATATTATGTTTTGACTCTGTGTATCAGGTAAGGGAATTTATATGAAGCAGAAGGTTGTAAAAAGAGTTGTTTCGGTACTGCTGTGTATGGGTGTGCTTTTTTCTTTGGTTGGATGCAGTTCTGGAAAATCTGCCAGGGCAAAGCAGTTGGTTTCTATCACAACAGAATCTTATGATGGAGATGAGCTTGTATCGAAAGTGGTTCGCAAGTTTAAATATAAGGGCGACAAGGTAAGCATTTCGATGGAAGCAGATGGAGAAACCTCACAGAGTGACTGGATGGAGATGAAGGACGGTGTTCTTCAAATTCTCGAGAACGATGAAGTTGTTGGGCAGTATCAGTTCTCAGACTTAGGCTGCGTCACTGGAAATACCGTTTTCCATGAAAATGGAGAGATTCAGTCTGTTTCGATTTATGATGATTATGGAGTTCCAGTTGAGGATTCTGTGTATGGGGATGATAAATCTTTAATATTTTACACTGCCTATAACGAATTGGGATTGCCAGTACGTGAGATTTATTGGAATGCTTCTGATTTGGCTATGATCTATACAACGGTCGAGCAGGATAACGATGGACGTCCGACAAAGGTCCGCATGATGAAGACGGATGGTTCTATGGGACTGTTAACGATTACCTATTCAGAGGATGGTCTTACTAGAACGATGAAGGGTGAGACAATTACGATTACCGCCAAGTTTGACGAAGATGGAAGATTGTTATATTGGGAAAATTCCACCTACGATTATGACAGAGACCGCCAGCTGATTATCTATGAGTATAAATAAATAGAAAATAGATTGAAAATGGTACTAAAGTATGATATCATGTAATTGAGTAGGGCTCGTAAGGAGATTATCATGCTTTTGAATAGAAAAATTTATTTCGCCGAGAGCGAAGAAGAAAAACAGAATGCTTCAACGGAAATTCCGGAAGATGATGGACATCAGATGTCTCAGTCAGAGATTGATGACCTGATTGCCAAACTATTAAATCAATAGGGACGTAGATATAAGACTGCCTCAAAAATGAGGCAGTCTTTTTGTTTGCGCGGCTAATAAAAAAAGGTATTTGCTTAACAAAATAAAGTGAATTTTTGGATTTATATTACATCATGTCCAACAAACGGCAAACGGACCTTTTTTTGTAAGGCAGATTTCATGAAAATGCCGCAGAAGCCTTGAATTTTTGCGGATTTTAAGGGAAGATATAGGAAGTTAAAAATAATAGAAGTACTATTTTATTCGATTGTGATAGAAAGGGAAATCATGGCTGAGTATTTTAACGTAGCAGATATTTTTGGAGAAAATGTGTTTAACGACACTGTGATGAGAGAGCGCCTTCCAAAGGGAACCTATAAAAAGCTTCACGACGTTATGGAGTCAGGCGGAGATTTGGATCTTCAGACTGCAGATGTCATTGCTCATGAGATGAAGGAGTGGGCGATTGAAAAGGGAGCCACCCATTATACTCACTGGTTCCTTCCATTGACTGGAATGACTGCAGAAAAGCATGATTCTTTTATTTCGGCTCCGATGGAGAATGGAAAAGTTCTCATGAGCTTTTCAGGAAAGGAACTGATTAAGGGAGAGACTGATGCTTCTTCATTCCCATCAGGTGGACTTCGTGCGACCTTTGAGGCGAGAGGCTATACAGCGTGGGATTGTACTTCACCTGCCTTTGTTCGTCAGGACGCAGCAGGAGCAACTCTTTGCATTCCAACCGCGTTTTCATCATATACTGGGGAAGCGCTTGACCAGAAGACTCCACTTTTGCGTTCTATGGAAGCAATCAACGAGCAGGCGCTTCGCTTGCTCCGGCTGTTTGGAAATACCACCTCGACGAAGGTTACTCCTTCCGTTGGTGTAGAGCAGGAATATTTCCTGATTGACCGTGACAAATATTTACAGCGTAAGGATTTAATCTTCGCTGGAAGAACCTTATTTGGAGCAATGCCTCCTAAGGGACAGGAGATGGATGACCATTATTTTGGTACAATCCGTGAGCGTATTGCCTCTTACATGAAAGATGTAAATAAGGAATTATGGAAGCTTGGCGTTTCTGCAAAAACGCAGCACAATGAGGTTGCACCAGCACAGCATGAGCTTGCTCCAATCTATGCAGAGGTCAATGTTGCAGTTGATCACAACCAGTTAGTAATGGAGACCTTAAAGAAGGTTGCGGGAAGACATAACCTTCACTGTCTGCTTCATGAGAAACCATTTGCAGGAGTGAATGGTTCTGGAAAGCATAACAACTGGTCTCTTACCACAAATGATGGAATTAATCTGCTTGATCCGGGTGAAACTCCTCATGAGAACATTCAGTTCCTTTTAGTGCTCACCTGTATTTTGAAGGCTGTTGATAAGCATGCTACACTTTTACGCGCTTCAGCATCAGATGTTGGAAATGACCACAGACTGGGAGCAAATGAGGCTCCACCTGCAATTATTTCGGCATTCCTTGGGGATCAGCTTGAGGACGTTATTGAGCAGCTGGTAAGCACCGGCTCTGCAACTCACAGTATCCGTGGCAAACGAATGGATACCGGTGTTAGCACACTTCCTGATTTTATGAAGGATGCAACCGACAGAAACCGTACCTCGCCATTTGCCTTCACTGGAAACAAGTTTGAGTTCCGTTCTGTTGGTTCACAGGATTCTGTCGCTCCAGCAAATATTGTATTAAATACGATTGTCGCAGAAGCCTTTGCAGAGGCTTGTGATGAGCTCGAAAACGCAAAGAATTTTGATCTTGCAGTACATGATTTGATCAAGAAGTATGCGACAGAGCATCAGCGTATCATCTTCAATGGTGATGGATATTCGGCAGAATGGGTAGAGGAAGCAAAGAAACGTGGACTTCCAAACATCAAATCCATGGTTGAGGCGATTCCTGCTTTTGTCAGCGACAGCAGTGTAGAAACCTTTGAAAAGTTTGGTGTGTTTACAAAGACCGAGCTTGAGTCAAGAGCGGAAATTTTATATGAGACATACGCAAAGACGATCAATATTGAGGCTCGCGCGATGATTGATATTGCTGGAAAGCATATTATTCCTGCAATTATCAGAAATACAACACTTCTTGCAAACTCTATCAACGCAGTTACCTCAGCCTGTGCTGCAATCGGCGTAGAGCCAGATGTATCAGTTCAGTCAGAACTGTTAATGCAGACCAGTGATTTACTTTCAGATACGAAGATTGCTCTTGCAAAGCTTCAGGAGGTGACCGAAAAGGCTACGGCAATGAAGCGCGGTGGAGAGCAGGCAAACTACTATTATGATGAGGTTACCGTGGCTATGAGAAACTTAAGAAGACCAGTGGATCAGCTTGAGATGATTGTGGACAAGGAACTCTGGCCAATGCCAAGCTATGGCGATTTATTGTTTGAGGTTTCAGCAATTTAATTATATTAAAAAATTTGAAGGCAGGGCTCGTTATACGGGCTCTGCCTTTTTCTGGCCCGAAATGCCGCATTGACAACGAGGATGTGGCGCGAGAGCTTTACTAATATGGAAACTGTAAATTTGAGCTGCATTTGCAAAATATATTTGCATTCTGAAAGCTAGGAAACTGAGTATGAAAAAAATATGTGAAAAAGATAAAAAATGAGTAGATTTATACATACAATATAGGATAAAATCACTATGGGATTATTACGAGAGGTATTGGAGGTATAAAAATGCGTAATATTAGAATCGGGTTTAAATTAATGTTCCCGGTAATTTTGTTAATCCTGCTGACTTTGGTGATCGGCGTGTATGGTTCACTCGGCAGCAGAAAGATGAAGGAACAGGCAGACTCTTTAGGAACAGAGGTTGCCAAAAACATTGAGTGTCTGGGCAACATTTCAGGAGACTTTAAGTCGATTGAAAGAATTGCATTTGCACATATTGTTAGCACGGATTCAGCTACAGAGGAAATGCTACAGACACAGTATAAGGAATTAGATGAGTCGTTAAAGAATAACATTGCTTACTATCGAGATTCCATGAATGAGAATTCTGTACAGGCGGACTATATTCGTCAGTTTAACGGCTTGTATATTGAGCTGACAAAACAGATGACCTTAATCTTCAAATACAGTTCTACAGGAGATAAAACGCTTGCAAGCAGCATTGCATACGGACGTGTATCTGATATCTGTGGTCGTATGAATGAGTTTGTAGATTTGATGAGTGACCTCGAGAGCAAAAATCTCGATGCAGCAATTTCAGAAAGCGAACGCATTTACAAGCAGATTAGTGTGATTGCGATTGCATTAAATGTTGTCGGCATTATCATTGGTGTACTTGCATTGCTTGTGATTATCATAGGTGTCCTTACACCAATTCGTAAGGTAAATCGAGATGTGCTTGCTGTGGTGAACAGTATAGAGGAGAACAGAGGTGACCTTTCTACCCGTGTTGATGACCAAGGCAGAGATGAAATCCGAACCTTAGGCAAGTCAATCAACAAGTTTCTTGAGATTTTACAGAATGTTGTAATGCAGATTGTAAATAACACCAACAGTCTTGAGGCGGTTGTGTTATCTGTATCAAATTCTGTTGACAACACAAATAACAGCTCAAATGGAATTGCATCTATCATGCAGCAGCTTGCTGCTTCCATGGAGGAAATCACAGCAACGATTACAACCATCAATCAGGAGACGAGAGATATCTCCGGCGATGTAGATGTACTTGAGGGCTCCTCTGACCAGCTGAGAGATTATGCTGTGAATATGCGCCGTAAGGCAATGGAATTAGAGCAGATGTCCAACGAAAAGAAGGCATCCTCTGTAGAAATAATTAATGAGAAGTCACGAGCACTTGAGCGTGTCATCAAAGAATCTGGCCGTGTTGATGAGATTAATTCACTTGCGGGTGGAATTCTCGAAATTGCATCACAGACAAATCTTCTTTCTTTAAATGCTTCCATTGAAGCTGCAAGAGCAGGCGAGGCAGGAAAGGGCTTTGCGGTTGTTGCTCAGGAAATTAGAGCCCTGGCGGAGAACAGCCGTGAGACTGCTGATAACATTCAGACCATTAACAAGGTTGTAGTTTCTGCTGTACACGAGCTTGCAAATTCGGCAAAGAGCCTGATGGATTTTATTGAGGAAGAGATGACAGAGATTCTTGATTCAATGCAAAATACAGGCTGTCAGTATCGTGAGGATGCGGATTATGTCAATGCGATGATGCAGGAAATCGCAGCAATGACTGTTGAGGTTAACGAGAAGATTGATGCAATTTCACATGCAATTGATGATATTACCTCATCGAGCGAGGAGAGTACAAATGTAATTACAGAAGCTGCGCAGGGAATGACTGGACTTGTGGCAGATATTGATAACATTTCAAGAGAGATGGATTCAAATACTGAGATTTCAAATCAGCTGAAGCGTGAGAGTTCTCGATTTGTGACAGACGATGTGCATTGGACAGAGAATTCTGAAATGGAAACACCGGATACGGATTTGGTTCAGGAGTGCGTGGAGGATGAGATGGTCTGTGAGATTAGCGAAGGAGAAATTTCCGAGGAATCTTGCACTGACGAGGCCTGCGAACAGACAGAAGAATAGGATTAGTAGAATAAGAATTATAGCAATGAAAAAGAGGCCTCAAAAATGAGGTCTCTTTTTTACTGTATAGGAAATTGCTCCAATTTCCTATACAGTAAAAAGGCTCCGCGAGGATGCGCACGCTTTTGCAGATGAAAAATGTCGCATAGGCGACGCAAAAGCGGCGCGAGAGTTTCGCAAGCGAAACTCTATTTT
>JAZUGV010000025.1:0-45105 GCA_045641385.1 Agathobacter sp.
AAAATAGAGTTTCGCTTGCGAAACTCTCGCGCCGCTTTTGCGTCGCCAATGCGACATTTTTCATCTGCAAAAGCGTGCGCATCCTCGCGGAGCCTTTTTACTGTATAGGAAATTGGAGCAATTTCCTATACAGTAAAAAAGCTGTAAACAAAAAAGTTTACAGCTTTTTAGCAGGGGATGAGAGAATCGAACTCCCACCAAAGGTTTTGGAGACCCCTATCATACCATTTGACCAATCCCCTATATTCAGTTTGGCGTGCTCACGACACTAGGTTAGTTTACTAAAATATGAAAGTGTTTTCAATGGTACTTTAAGCCTAAAATATAGGCAAAAGAGATTATTATGTTTTTATCCTTCATATATCGTATATAAACCACGTGAAAAAAATTTTGATATACATAAAACGAAAGTAATCCCTCAGGTATCTATAAGTTATCAAATAAAAAGGAGGGAGTTATTTGACAGAAACGAAATATGGTAATGATGATTCGCGAATCCCTCAGGAAAATTCTCTTTGGCGGCTGTTCCGAATCCTGGTGGAAGAGGAGCAGATTCCAGAGGAAGTAAAGACAAGCTTGGATAAAAAGATAGAGGGGTGGTGATCATCAAAAAAGGAACGGTACTACTTACCGTTCCTTTTGCTACGCTTTTATTCTTCTGCTGTCTCTTCTTCGCCAGACATTAAAAGATTCATGTATTCCTCTTCAGAAAGATGCTTATATACCTCGTTTACAAGATGGCCTTTATAAATATACATCATTGGCATGTACTGATCTTCTAAGGTATGTGTAATCACGCCAGTAGAAGGATCCACAGAGTATTTTCCTTCACGATCACTTTCTAAGGTCCGATTGTCTTTGTAATACTTAACGTTGTAGGTTCCATCTTCGCGGAAGGTGTAGAAGTAGCTGTAGCCTGTGTGGTCCTCGCCAATATATACTAAGGTTGCAATGGCATCGAAGGTAGGTGCGAGTGGAAGCTCGCTATCATAGATGTGGCTGATAGGGAAGCAGTAGTCACCATCCACAATCATAATGCTCTCGTAATCCTGTCCGAAAACCTGAGCAGAAAGAGTCAAAGCGTTGCGATCGTTTGTATAGGCGCCTTCCTCCATGCTGTTCTCACCAAGGGTATGAACGTAAGTCTTGGTGCTGGTATTAAATATGAAGAGTTCGTTGGTGCTTCCAAGATCTCTATAGTAAAAAGATGCTGGCTCAAAGTTCGGGTCATCTTCTAACAGTGCCTCATAATCAACGGTTTCAGCCTTTACCTTAGGCTTCATATCGTTATATGCAAAAATGATGCCAATGCCAATCGCAATAATCATAATTGCAAGGACAATTCCAAGTATAATTTTTCCTGCTTTATTCATAGGTGCCTCATTTCCTGGGGAATCCCCCTTTTTTTGTTGCATTTATTATAGCAAAAAATATGTATTGGCGAAAGATGTTCTTTATGACTAATCCTGGCATTTTCATGATATAATTGCTACATGTCTATCATATTTCACATCGATGTAAATTCTGCATTCCTTAGTTGGACTGCAATTAAGTTAATAAAGGAAGGGTATCCCCAGGATATCCGCGAAATTCCGGCAATTATCGGTGGGGATCAGGAGACCCGCCATGGAATTGTGGTTGCCAAATCCATTCCGGCAAAGCGCTATGGAATTGAAACAGCGGAGCCTGTGGCAAGTGCAATGCGTAAATGTCCGAATCTGACAGTGATTCCGCCAGAGCATCATTATTATAGGGAAAAGAGCAGGGAACTGATGCGCTATCTTGCTTCTATCTGCCCAGTGATTGAGCAGGTGAGTATTGACGAGTGCTATATGCTTTTTGATCCAATCGCTGATGCATATGAATCGCCAATTGCTGCCGCCTGCTTTATCAAGGACTCTGTGTATGAAAAATTTGGCTTTACCGTAAATGTTGGTATTTCGAATCGAAAGGTCCTTGCAAAGATGGCCTCCGATTTTGAAAAACCCAACAAGGTTCACACGCTTTTTGATTACGAAATCAAGGAAAAGATGTGGCCCTTAGCAATCAGAGACTTATACATGTGCGGAAAAAGCGCCGCCAACAGGCTGATGCAGATGGGGGTGCGCACCATTGGCGATTTGGCAATGACCGATCGTGTGGTAGTGGAATCCTGGCTGAAAAGCCATGGCGGTATGCTGTGGGAATTTGCAAACGGAATTGATGATTCGACGGTTGTGACTGTACACGAGGAGGTAAAGGGGGTCGGCAATTCTACCACGCTTGCAAGTGATGTCACAAGCGAAAAAGATGCATATCCAGTGCTTAAGGAACTTTGTGATTCGGTATCGCTTCGTCTGAAGAAGAAAGCGTTTCGGGCAAATTCCATCTGCGTGGAAATCAAGTATTCGGATTTTCACAGTGCTTCACATCAGAAAGCGCTTGTGTATGCCAGCAATGAGGTAAAGGATCTGTACAGCGCAGCGGTAGAACTGTTTGATGAGCTTTGGAACCGGGAACCGATACGCCTTTTGGGAGTGCGTACCACAAAGCTTGAGGATGAGAGTGAACCTCAGCAGATGAACCTTTTCGAGTTTCAGGAGCTGATGGAAGAAAATAAGCGGGAAGAAGCGAAAATCTTAAAGCAGGCCAGGGCCAACGAGGCTATGCAGAAGCTACAAAATAAATTTGGAGAGAATGTGATTAAAAAGGGCCTGTAAAGTAGAAAAAATACGATTTTTGTGGTAAAATATTTACACTTGTGCGGATTCGTTACAAAAATTTAAGCGTTTTGAGGTTATTTGATGAAAAAAGGACTTTTTTTCACATGTGTGATAGCGATTCTATTGATGATGGGCGGCTGCGGGGCAAAAAAGCAGGCTGCTGGAACCTATTCCTGTGAGGTGACTCTGTCAGGCGGCACGGGAAGGGCATCGATTGAGTCGCCAACGACTGTCACAGTGGATGCGGATGGCAATTATACGGCTCAGATTGTCTGGAGCAGCAGTAACTATGATTATATGGTGGTCGGTGATACGAAGTATCTCGACAAAAGCAGTGAGCTTGGCGTGGAAGGTCACTCTGTTTTTCTGATTCCTGTTTCCATGGATGAAGATATCACTGTAATCGCAGATACAACAGCGATGAGTGTGCCTCACGAGATAGAATATGTACTTCATTTTTCGAAAGAGTCCTTAAAGGAAGTGAGTGTTTCGCTGGAGAATCAGCCAGTATCAAGCTTATCCCTTGATTATGCGAATCAGTTCTCGGTGGATTTTTATAAGGGCGGATATTCCATGATCACCACTCAGGAGAATCAGCGCTATCTGGTGGTTCCAAGCGGAGTGGGAATACCTGCCAATCTTGATTCTGATGTGATCGTGATTCCACAGGCAGCAGGAAACGTGTATATGGCAAGCTCCTCCACAATGGATTTTTATCGCGCACTGGATGCTCTTTCTGATATTAAGATGACCAGTACGCAGGCGGAAGACTGGGCTATTCCGGAAATAGCTTCTAGGGTTGGAGACAATCGTATTTCCTTTGTTGGAAAATACAGCGCTCCAGATTATGAATATCTGGTGGCAAATGGATGTAACCTGGCAATCGAAAATACCATGATTTCCCATGCACCGGATATCAAGGAAAAGCTTGAGGAACTTGGGATTCCAGTGTTTATTGACTATTCCAGCTATGAGGAGAGTCCTTACGGCCGACTGGAATGGATTAAGCTCTATGGCATTTTAGCTGGTCGCTCTGAGGAGGCTGAGACTTTTTTTGAAACAGAGATGGCTCGCCTTGAGAATTTGGATATCGAAGAGAATGAGGAAGCTGTGACGGGAAAGCCAAAGGTGGCTATGTTTTTCATCAGTGCGGCGGGAAACGCCGTGGTGAGAAGACCTGGAGATTACCTATCAAAAATGCTTTCCATCGCGGGTGCCGAATATGCGATTCCAATGTCTGTTTTGTCTGACTATGAGGGCAACAGTGCCACCATCAATATGGAGATGGAAACCTTTTACAAATATGCCTCTGATGCAGACATTATCATCTATAACAGCGCAATTAGTGGAGATGTGGATACCATAGAGGCACTGCTTGCGAAAAATGCACTGTTTTCTGATTTTAAGGCAGTAAAAGATGGGCAGGTGTTCTGCACAAACTGTAATCTTTTTCAGCAGACAACAGGCGTCTGCGAGATGATTGAGGATTTCGCAAAACTGGTTGCAAATCCTAAGATTACAGATGCAAATTTAAACTTCTTACATACAGTAAAATAAATACCATTTTGATTGCGCAAATTACCATAATTTGATGCAAAATTGTTTTAATGTATATGAGGGAAATGGTAGTTATATGAATAAAACAAAAACTAGAATTACAGTCGCTTTCATCGCATTGTTTGTGCTTTTGATTGTAATGCTTCTGTTAAATTTATATGTGGGTAGTGTCTCGATTCGTCCTATGGATATTTTCCGTGTTCTGTTTCAGTCAGGAGGGGATGAGACCGCCACTGCGATTCTGTTAAGGATTCGTCTTCCGCGTCTGCTGGCAGCGGCTCTGCTGGGAGGCGCGCTTTCTGTGTCTGGATATCTGCTCCAGACCTTTTTTGCAAATCCGATTGCAGGACCATATGTGCTTGGAATTTCTTCCGGCGCGAAGCTGGTAGTTGCAGTTGTGATGATTTTATCCCTCTCAAGGGGATTCATTTTAAATTCTGCGATTATGGTTTTGGCTGCTTTTGTGGGATCGTTAATATCTATGGCATTTGTCCTTTTTATTTCCACAAAAGTTAAGAGGATGTCCATATTAATCATCTGTGGTGTCATGATTGGATACATTTGTACTGCTATTACAGATTTTATAGTGACCTTTGCGGATGATTCGAATATTGTCAACCTTCGAAACTGGTCGTTGGGCTCCTTCTCGGGAACAAACTGGAGCAATGTGGCCGTGATGACAGTGATTGTATTCGTATCCCTCGTCTGTGCCTTTTTGCTCTCTAAGCCAATCAGTGCTTACCAGTTAGGGGAAAACTATGCAAAGAATTCAGGAGTGAACATTAGACTGTTTCGTGTGGCATTGATTTTGCTTTCGAGTCTGTTGTCCGGCTGTGTTACTGCGTTTGCGGGGCCAATCAGCTTTGTGGGAATCGCGGTGCCACATCTGGTAAAGACATCCTTTAAGTCCTCAAAGCCGGTGGTTGTGATTCCTGGCTGTTTTTTAGGGGGAGCCACCTTCTGTCTGCTCTGCGATTTGATTGCGCGAGCGCTGTTTGCACCGACAGAACTTTCCATCAGCTCTGTGACTGCGGTCTTTGGTGCGCCGGTTGTTATCTGGATGTTGGTTCGAAAGAAACGTGAGCAGTAGTCGTTGATGGATGGGATAAATGGATGAGTAATATAATTCAGACAAAGAATTTACAAATTGGATATGGAAAATCAGTTCTGGTAGAGGATATTAACCTTACCTTTGACAGCGGAGAAATCGTATCGCTCATTGGACCGAATGGATCTGGAAAGTCCACCCTGCTAAAGACCATTACAAACCAGTTGGAAAAGATGGGCGGCAGTATCGCGGTAAAAGAAAAGGAACTTTCGGATATTTCCTCCGGTGAAATTGGAAAGACAATGTCCTTACTTTTGACGGATAAAATTCGTCCGGAGATGATGAGCGCGTTTGAGGTGGTCTGTACTGGGCGTTATCCTTACACGGGAATGATGGGCATTTTATCCGAGGAAGATAAGGAAATCGCATGGGCAGCAGTGGCCCGCATGCAGATTGAGGATCTTGCAGATAAAGATTATATGCAGCTTTCCGATGGACAAAAGCAGCGCGTGATGCTTGCAAGAGCCATCTGTCAGGATACAGAAATTTTGATTTTAGATGAGCCAACAACCTATTTGGATATCAACTACAAGCTGTCGCTTATGCAGATGGTTCAGGATTTGGCGCGAGAGAAAAACAAGCTTGTGATTATGTCTATCCATGAGCTTGATTTGGCAAAAATTTATTCCGACCGCATCGTCTGTGTGTCGGGAGATCATAGGCTGGACCGTGTCGCTACTGCAGAGGAAATCTTTTCTGGCGACTATATCGATACACTTTTTGGGATGCAGCCAGGGACTTACAGAGATTTATTGGGGAGAATATAAATGGCAAAAGTAATTATGGTGCAGGGGACCATGTCAAATGCAGGAAAGAGTCTGTTAGTTGCAGGACTGTGCAGAATCTTCCATCAGGATGGCTACCGTGTTGCACCTTTTAAATCACAGAATATGGCGCTCAATTCTTACATTACCAAGGATGGTCTTGAGATGGGGCGCGCACAGGTAATGCAGGCAGAAGCTGCAGGCATTGAGCCAAGCGTCTATATGAATCCAATCTTGTTAAAGCCAACGGACAACGTCGGCTCGCAGGTGATTGTAAATGGTGAAGTGCTTGGCAATATGGCAGCAGTCGATTATTTCGCATATAAAAAGAAACTGATTCCTCATATTGAGGCTGCCTTCAAAAAATTAGAAGAGACAGCGGATATTATTGTCATCGAGGGAGCTGGCTCGCCGGCAGAAATCAATTTAAAAGAGGATGATATTGTTAACATGGGAATGGCCAAAATCGCCGATGCACCAGTTCTTTTGGTGGGCGATATTGACAGGGGCGGCGTGTTCGCACAGCTCTACGGAACGGTCGAATTATTAGAGGAAGAAGAAAAGGACCGCATCAAGGGCCTGATTATCAATAAGTTCCGCGGGGATAAGACCATTCTTGATCCTGGCATTGTAATGATTGAAGAAAAATGTCACATTCCAGTGACGGGTGTGATTCCTTATATGCATCTTCAGGTGGAGGATGAGGACAGCTTATCAGAACGCTTCAACAACCATGAGGTAGGATTGATTGACATTGCAGTCATCCGACTTCCTAGAATTTCAAATTTCTCAGATTTTGATGTGTTTGAACAGTTTGAGGGTGTGTCTGTGCGCTATGTGGAATCGGTGGCTGAGCTTGGAAATCCGGATATGATTATTCTTCCGGGTACCAAAAACACTATTGCAGATTTGAAATGGCTGCGTGAGTCCGGCTTTGAACCTCGGATCAAGGGTATGGCACAGATGATTCCAATTGTTGGAATTTGTGGTGGTTATCAGATGTTAGGTGAGTCTGTCAGTGACCCGGAAGGAGTTGAGGGAGGCGGAGAAATCCGCGGAATTGGCTTGCTTCCAATGGATACTGTATTAGAGGCAAGCAAGGTACGTCGTCAGTATACTGGCGAGGTTTGCAACGCACAGGGGATTTTTGCTGGTTTAAATGGCATGCCAGTGGAGGGCTATGAGATTCATATGGGTGTTTCCAAGCCAAGTGATTCTTCCTTAAAGCCGTTTACCACAGCGGATACAGGCTATACCGTCAACGAAGTTTATGGCACCTATGTGCATGGTTTCTTTGATAAGGCGGAAATCTGTGAGAATGTGATTCGCGCATTGGCTGGCAAGAAGGGACTTGACATGGGCGATTTAAAAGCCATTGATTACCAGGCAATCAAGGAACGCGAATACGATAAGCTTGCAGCCACCATGAGAGAATATATGGACATGGATGCAGTTTATGCAATGCTTCGTGAAAGCAGAATTTAGATAACATAGGAAATAAAAGATGTATTCTAAGGTATCAGAAATAAAAATTGACGCGATGGATGGGAATATCTATCGCGAGATAAAAACAAATTGGGACCATATTGCAAAGCCTTTGGATGGCTTAGGGGATTTTGAAACCCTACTATGCAAAATTGGCGCAATCCAAAGAAAGACCATGCCAGGCATTGGTAAGCGCGGCGTCGTTATGATGATCGCCGACAATGGTGTTGTTGCTGAGGGGGTCAGCCAGTCTGGACAGGAGGTAACTCTTGCCGTGGCAAAGGCGATGGGAGAGCATACCAGCTCTGTTTGCCGTATGGCAGCAGTGGGGAACGCAGATCCAATTCCAGTGGATGTGGGAATCAACTCTGATGAAAAACTTCCTGGAGTGTACGATGCAAAGGTGCGCAAGGGAACCAGAGATTTTCTGGTGGAGCCTGCGATGACTGAGGCTGAGGCGATGGCGGCAATCAATGCTGGAATTCAGACAGTGGAGCGCCTTTCAAAGGAAGGCTATGAAATCCTCGCAACAGGTGAGATGGGAATTGGAAATACCACCACAAGCACTGCGCTTGCATCAGCTTTGCTGAAGGACTGGAAAAAGGATAATACAGGTCGCGGCGCTGGCCTGACAGACGCAGGATTAAATCGAAAGAAAGAAGTCATCGATTTGGCTTTTCAGAAATATGATTTGATGAAGGCTTCCCCAATGCAAGCGCTCCTTGCAGTTGGTGGATTGGATATTGCTGGGCTCTGCGGTGTGTTCATCGGCGGAGCAATTTATCATATTCCAATCATCATTGATGGATTAATCTCAGGCTGCGCTGCGTTGCTTGCGGAAATGCTTGTTCCGGGCTGTAAGGATTATATGCTTCCTTCACATCTTGGAAAAGAACACCTGCTTGCAGCAGTGCATGAAAGACTTGGACTTTCCGCAATTATTCACGCGGGTCTTGCATTGGGAGAAGGAACTGGAGCTGTTATGCTTTTCCCACTTCTTGATATGGCAATGGCTCTGTATTCTGAGGGAAACGATTTTGATGCAATTGCGGTGGAGCAGTACGAAAGAAACAAATAAAAATAGATCATAGGATAACAGAGAAATGGTTGTATTGGTGTATGGTGGCGCTGCCTCAGGAAAATCTGAATACGCTGAAACAGTTTCGCTAGAGCTTGCAAAAAGTAGCACGGATGCGAGGCTTTATTATCTTGCGACCATGATTGCCTATGGAAAAGAGGGCGAGTATCGAGTGAAACGTCACCGCAAGTTGCGCGAAGGAAAAGGGTTTTGCACGATAGAACAGCCCATCGATATTGAAAACGTGGTCGCGCAGATGGGTGTGCAGTCGGTTGTTCTTTTAGAAGACTTGTCTAATCTGGTGGCAAACGAATTGTATGTCACAGATGAGGATGGAAATTATATTACAAGAGCTGTGGAGGAGGTTGTGGAAAAAATCTCATCCGGCATAGAAGAACTTGCAAAGCAGTGCGAGAGCCTTGTGATTGTTTCGACAAATATTTTTGAAGATGGCTGCGATTATGATGAATCCACACGCGCATTTATTCTGGCGTTGGGAGAACTGCATCAAAAAATTTCGAGCTATGCAAACCGTCTCGTTGAGGTGGTTGCAGGAATTCCGTTGGAGCAGAAGTAATATAGATCAGGTGAGTTTATGAGAGTTTTAAAATCGTTTGTTTTAGCATTTTCGACCTATTCAAAGATTCCGATGCCACAGATTTCCTGTGACGAGGAAGATACAAAATATATGATGATGTTTTTTCCGTGGATTGGAGCAATCATCGGAGCCTTGATTGTAGGCTGGTTTTATCTTTGCCAGTTTTTGGGACTTCCAGCGTTTGTGCGCGCCGCGGTGACGCTTTTGATTTCAATTGTGGTAACAGGTGGATTTCATATTGATGGATACATGGACACCTCAGATGCGAGATCTTCGTATCAGCCTAAAGAAAAGAAACTTGAAATTATAAAGGATTCGCACATAGGGGCGTTTGCTGTCATTCGTGTTATCTGCTATATCCTTTTGTATTTGGCTTCCGTATATCTGGTCGAGGACGCAAAACTTTATCTGATTATGGCGCTGGGCTTTGTGCTTTCAAGAATTTACAGTGCGATGGCGGTACTGACCTTTCAGAATGCAAGAAAGTCAGGAATGCTTTTTTACACCGCAAAGACAGCACAGCGTGTGATAAATATTGTGGTTCTTTGTGTAGAGCTTGCGGCGGTCTTTGTAGCTGCGCTCTGGATTGAATTTTGGGCGGGAGCCCTGATGTTTGTGGTGACAATCCTCTGTTACCTGTATTACAGAATGATGAGCTATAAGGTTTTTGGCGGAATCACTGGCGATTTGGCTGGCTGGTTTGTCTGCTTTCATGAGTGTGCCATCGCCTTTGTGCTTGCCGTTTATGGAGTGGTGATGCCATTATGTTAACACTTGTTTTGGGCGGTCATGCCCAGGGAAAATTAAAGGCAGCTTTGTCTGGCTACTATAATCAGCCAGTCTTGAACGACGAAGAGGTATCAAAGCTGCTAGAAACAGAAAATCTTTTGTATATGGATGAGACCAATTGGGAAATTGGAATTGAGGGAAGAGAGCTTCTTGTCATCAATCATCTTCATCTGATTGCAAAGGCATTTGTAAAGAGAGCGCTATCGGAGGAAGACCAAAATTCATTGAATTTGGAAGAACAGCTCACAGAGGAGTTGCTTTCCTGGGTGAATTTGCAGCTGGCAGACAGCAACAATGCCATTGTGATTGCGGATGAAATTGGAAACGGAATTGTTCCAATGGAAAGGGAAGCTCGCCTTTTACGCGAGGTTTTGGGGAGAGTTCTGATTGTGCTTGCAAAGCAGGCAGATTGTGTGGAGAGAGTGGTATGTCAAATATCTCAGAAAATCAAGTAACGCTTGAAATTCTTTTGATGCGTCATGGGGAAACCGCAGGAAATCTTGAAAAACGTTATATTGGTTGCGGAACAGATGAGCCTTTGTCAGAGAAGGGAAGGGCAGAGATTGCACCGATTTTACATGCGCATACCTTGAATGCTGCTGAGGATGCATATCCGCTTGCGGAGGAGTTTTTTCAGAAGGAACTAACCGTGTTTGTGAGTCCTATGGTTCGCGCCCGTCAGACGGCAGAGCTGATGTTTGAGGGCTGCAAGCAAATTGTGATTGAAGAATTAAAGGAAACAGATTTTGGAGCCTTTGAAAATAAAAACTATAGTGAGTTAAATGGAAATCCGGATTATCAGGCCTGGATTGACAGTGGCGGAACCATCGCATTTCCAGGTGGAGAATCTCGCGCTGAGTTTGTTCAGCGTACCGTGAGAGGCTTTGAAGCACTGCTTTTTCAGATGAAAGACCTTTCGATTACAAAGGCAGCAGTCGTGGCACATGGCGGTACACAAATGGCTCTGCTTTCGCATTATACAGGGAAGTCCTACTATGATTTTTATCTCAAAAATGCGGAGGGCTTTCTGCTAAAAATAGAACTGAACTATGAAGATTTGGAGAAAATAGATGTTATATCATATGATTGCATTTCTTGCAGGATTTCTGCTTGATCTGCTGATAGGAGATCCTTATAGTATGCCACATCCAATCCGACTGATTGGAAATTTGATTGGTGCGTTGGATAAAAAGATATTAGGAACTGTTGAGGGTGCACCGGATGATAATCCGAATAGAAATCCGAGAAAAGAGCACAATAAGGGCGTTCTTTTGGTATGGCTGGTGTTAATCATTACAGTGATTCCCTGTGCTGTGATTGTGCTGGGGGCATATCTGATTCACCCAATTGCAGGAGTCGTGGTTGAGGCTGTTTTGACCTACTATATTCTTGCGACAAAATGCCTTAAGGTTGAGAGCATGAAGGTTTACAAAAAACTGAAAGAAGAGGATTTGCCAGGGGCACGCTATGCGGTATCCATGATTGTCGGTCGAGATACCGATGCGCTCGATGAGACTGGTGTGGCAAAGGCGGCCATTGAGACAGTTGCTGAAAATTCTTCGGATGGGGTGATTGCACCAATGCTTTACACGGCTCTCGGTGGACCGATTCTTGGCTTTTTCTACAAAGCGGTAAATACCATGGATTCCATGGTGGGCTATAAGAATGACCGATATATGTATTTTGGTACAGCTGCGGCGCAGTTTGATGATATTGTAAACTTTTATCCTTCACGTATCAGCGCCTGGTTTATCATTTTTTCCAGCGCACTTTTGGGGAAGGATTTCTCCGCGAAAAATGCCTATAGAATTTTCAAGAGGGATCGCTTTGAACACAAAAGCCCGAACTCTGCGCAGACAGAAAGCGCAAGTGCTGGAGCACTTGGAATTCAGCTGGCAGGACCTGCGGTTTACTTTGGAAAACTGCTTGATAAGCCGACGATTGGCGATGCGGACAGACCGGTGGAATTTGAGGATATCCGACGCGTAAATCGACTTTTATATGCATCAGCAATTATCAGTCAGCTCCTTTGTCTGCTTATCATGGCAATCATCTGGTTGATCAAATTTAAAATGACAGGAAATATTTGGAGATAATACTTTGAAACACGGTGGAGATATTTATAACAACACAATCGATTTGGATTTTTCTGTGAATACCAATCCTTTTGGAATGCCGCAGTCAGTAAAAATGGCGTTGAACCAGGCGGTAGAAAGGGCCGAAAAATATCCGGACATTGAGTGTAAGGACTTAAGATGCGCCCTTGCAGAGAGATATAAGGTTGCACCTTCGCAGGTACTCTGCGGTAGCGGGGCATCAGAAATTTTTACTGCCATTGCGGAGTCAGAAAGACCTGAGAAGGCCCTATTGGTTGCACCAGGCTTTTATGGGTATGAAAGATGTCTTGAGAGTGTGGATTGTGAAATTGTATATCACTATTTAAAAGAAGCGGATGATTTTTGCATCACGCAAAATATCTTTTTGGATATCCGAGATGATATTGATGTAATGTTTTTGGCCTGTCCAAACAATCCAACGGGCCGAATGATCGAACCAGAATTGTTTTGTGGCATCATGGAGCGCGCCGCACTGCATGAAATATTGGTTGTTTTGGATGCCTGCTTTTTTGAACTTATGGATTTAAGGGCGCGTGAAGCCTGGACGAGAGCAGGGTTAGATTTTTCTTCCCTGATTGCAAAGTATGAGAATCTTGTGATTGTAAATGCCTATACAAAGTCTATGGCGATTGCAGGTGTCAGACTTGGCTTTGCGATGGCTGCAGACAGTGAACTGATTGAAGCGATTGCCATGCATCTGCCAGAGTGGAATGTTTCTGTGTTTGCGCAGATGGCCGGAATTGCAGCGGCAAAGGAATTGTCCTATGCGACGGATTCTGTCAATAAGCTATATGAGGAAAAACTTTTTTTGACACATTCCCTGATCGATGCAGGCTTTATTGTGTTTGATTCGGACGTCAATTATCTTCTGATTAAGGCAGAGGATAGAGATTTCTATCAGGAAATGCTTGATAAGAGGGTCCTTGTTCGAGATTGCAGCAATTTTGAAGGTTTAGAAGAAGGCTTTTACCGCATTGCGATTCGCACACACGAGGAGAATGTCAAGCTGCTTGCACTCATTGAAGCAAAGGAGGCTGCTCCAGTTCCAAAATTAGAAAAGATAGAGCATGTGCTTCCTATGGATATCGAGAAAAACAGTATGGCGACCATCACCTACGAGCTTGGACTGATGGGCACTGTTTTGGACGAGGAGCTTGCTCCTGTCATCAAGCGTTGTATTCATACAGCAGCTGATTTTGAATATGCAAAGACCCTTCGCTTTTCGGAGAATGCCATGGAAAAGGCAAAGGAACTGATACGTCAGGGTGCGGTGATTGTCACGGATACGAATATGGCGTATTCGGGAATCAACAAGAAAACCCTTGCGAAATACGGTGGTGAGGTATTCTGCTTTATGGCAGATGAGGATGTTGCTGCTGAGGCAAAGGCTAAGGGCGTTACCCGTGCGAGCATCAGTATGCAAAAGGCTGCAAAGCTTGAAAAGCCTGTGATTTTTGCGATTGGAAATGCACCTACCGCTCTTGTGGAGTTGCGCAAAATGTATGATGAAGGCAGCTATCGTCCAGCGTTTATCATCGGTGTGCCAGTAGGCTTTGTAAATGTTGTTGCATCAAAGGAACTGATTATGGAGACAGAGATTCCATATATCATAAATGAGGGCCGCAAGGGCGGAAGCAATGTGGCAGCGGCAATCTGTAATGCGATTTTATATGATATGGGAGAGCGCTAATTGATATCTGATAATAGAGGACCGGGCGAACTTCGCTCCGGGTTTACAACGGGGAGCTGTGCAAGCGCAGCAGCAAAGGCTGCAGCCTATATGCTTCTCTCTGGAAAAGAAAAAAATCAAATATCGATCGAAACGCCAAAAGGGGTTATGTTTGATGCCACGATTGAGCGCATTACCCGTGGAGAACATGAGGTTAGCTGCGCAGTAATAAAGGATGGCGGAGATGACCCGGATGTCACGACAGGAGCATATGTGTTTGCCACAGTAAGTTATGCGAAGGAAGGAATGGCAACCAATGAAGCTTCTTCGGTAATTATTGACGGAGGAACAGGCGTTGGACGCGTGACAAAACCGGGACTGGATCAGCCTGTGGGAAACGCTGCAATCAACTCCACACCAAGGCGTATGATTTCAAAGGAAGTAGCGGAGGTTATGGAACTGTTTGACTGCAAACAGCCTTTATCCGTGATAATCTCTGTGGAGGGTGGCGAGGAAATCGCTGAGAGAACCTTCAACCCACGACTCGGAATTGTCGGTGGCATCTCGATTCTTGGTACTACTGGTGTTGTGGAGCCAATGAGTGAGCAGGCATTGATCGACACCATTCGCGTGGAACTCAAACAAAAAAGAGCAATAAGTGGTCAGGTGGTTTCTATTTCGCCAGGCAACTATGGCCTTGAATTTATGAAGAAGACCTATGCATTTGATCTCGACAAGAGTGTCAAGTGTTCAAATTATATCGGAGCAACCATGAATATGGTCGTGGAGCTGGGTTTTGAGAGGGTTTTGCTGGCGGGACACATCGGCAAGCTGATCAAGGTTGCAGGTGGAATAATGAATACTCACTCCAGAGAATCGGACTCGCGCATGGAAATTATGTGTGCACACGCTGCACTTGCAGGAGCACCTTCTGAGGTGCTAAAGAGGCTGATGCAGGCGGTGACGACAGAGGATGGCATTCGCATTTTACGTGAATATGATGAGACCATTGCGAAAGTGACCATGGAAACCATCTGTGAAAAAGTATTATTTTATTTAAACAAACGATTGAGGGACGCGGCTGGAGCATCCCAATGCCCTCAGATCGAGGTAATATTATTTTCCAATGAGTTTGGGCTGCTGGCACAGAGCAGCGGCGCAAAAGATTTAGTAGAAGAGGTAAAAAGTTATGAGTAAGGTACATTTTGTTGGGGCTGGACCAGGAGCGATGGATTTAATCACTGTGCGTGGAATGAATCTGCTCAAGGAGACCGATGTGATTATCTATGCAGGTTCCCTTGTGAATCCAGGTCTTTTGGAGTATGCAAAGGAAGGCTGCGAAATCTATAACAGTGCCACCATGACGCTTGATGAAGTCATTGAGGTGATGGAGCGTGCCATGAAGGAGAACAAAGAGGTCGTTCGTCTTCACACGGGAGACCAAAGTGTGTACGGTGCAGTGCGTGAGCAGATGGATCTTTTAGATGAGAAGGATATTTCCTATGACAGTACTCCAGGTGTCAGCGCTGCATTTGGTGCTGCTGCTTCCCTGAATTTAGAGTATACCCTGCCAACGATTTCGCAGTCTCTGATTATCACTAGAATGGAAGGAAAGACAGCGGTACCAGAGAGAGAAACCATTGAGAGCTTTGCATCGCATCAGGCAACTATGGCAATCTACTTGAGCACAGGCCTTTTGGGAGAACTTTCAAAGAAGCTGGTTGCTGGCGGTTATAAAGAGAATACTCCTGCAGTTTTGATTTACAAGGCAACCTGGCCAGAGGAAAAGTCCTTCTTCACAACCGTTGCGGAGCTTGAAAAGACTGCGAAGGATAACAATATAACAAAGACGGCTCTGATTTTGGTAGGAGACGTGCTGGCACAGACTGGATATGAGAAATCCAGATTGTATGCGCCTGATTTCGAAACAGAATTTCGCAAAATTAAATAACGATTTAACAAGTTGTTCATGAAAGAAATCAGTTCGCCTGATGGGGATTTGAGGATACATGCTAAAAATTATCAGTTTTACCCAAAATGGAATATTGCTGAGTGAACGAATCCGGGAGGCCTTAGGCCAGGGAACAGATAAGAATCCCTTGTGTGATGAGGTCAGCCTGGCTACCCGATATCGCTCACAGGATGGTACTAAGCATCCTTATTATACGGAAAGCTCTATCGAAGAGTGGGCAAAAGAGGGCTTTGAAGCACATGCAGCGTTGCTCTTTATCGGGGCAACAGGAATTGCAGTCCGAGCAATTGCACCGTTTGTGAAGGATAAGCTAAGCGACAGTCCGGTGCTTGTGATGGATGAGCAGGGACAATTTGTGATTTCACTGCTTTCCGGGCATATGGGAGGAGCCAATGAACTGGCTCTCGCAATTGCTGAGGCTGTTTCGGCGATACCGGTTGTGACAACAGCCACAGATCAGAATGACGCTTTTTCTGTAGATTTGTTTGCAAAAGAAAATCATCTTGTACTCAAGAACCGCGATGGTATTAAGAAGGTTTCCTCTCGAGCCATCGAAGGAAAACCTGTCCGCCTGTCTATAAAGGATTACCCTCCAAAGAGCAAGGTCGACGCGGTGGTTGCAGATGGAGCCATTGAACTTTGTCCATGTGGTTATGCGGTTGGAATTGGCTGTAAAAGGGATAAGTCCTTTTCGGATATTGAGAATCTGTTTTTGGAGGTGCTCGCACAGGAGCAGATGAAAATAGAGGATGTTGGTGCGATTGCTTCCATCTCTATCAAAGAAAATGAGCCTGGACTTTTGGAACTCAGTAGAAAATATAAGCTTCCATTTTTGACCTTTGATGCAGAGGTGCTTATGAAATTAGAGGGAGAGTTTACTTCTTCAGACTTTGTGTCCAGTCAGGTGGGCGTGGACAATGTGTGTGAACGCGCTGCGCTTGCTGCGGTCGGAGGAAGCGAGCTAGGAGAACTGTTGCGTAGGAAAACGGCGGCAAACGGAGTGACCATTGCAATCGCCAAACGCGTATACAAATAATACAAAGATTAGGAGAATAACATTGAAAAATACAATTTATGTGATTGGATTAGGACCAGGAGAAGAAAGTCAGATGACGAATCTGGCACTTACAACCCTCGATGAGATGGATACCATTATTGGTTACACGGTCTATTTGGAACTGTTAGGGGACCGCTATAAGGAGAAAGAATTTTTATCTACCCCAATGAAGCAGGAAATCAAGCGCTGTGAAATGTGCTTTGAAGAAGCGATAAAGGGTAAAAAGGTTGCCATGGTGTGTAGCGGCGATGCCGGAGTATACGGTATGGCATCTCTGATGCTTGAAATGAGTGCAGATTATCCGGAAATTGACGTTCAGGTAATCCCTGGCATCAGCGCAGCCATGAGCGGGGCTGCAGTATTAGGCGCACCATTGAATCACGATTTCTGTGTCATCAGCTTAAGTGATCTGTTAACCCCATGGGAGCTGATTGAAAAACGCCTTCGCGCAGCAGGAGAGGGAGATTTTGCAATTGCACTCTATAATCCATCTTCTATGAAGCGCCACGATTATCTGCAGAAGGCCTGCGATATTCTTTTAGAGACCCGCGAGGAGTCAAATGCCTGTGGTTATGTTGAGAATATTGGGCGAGAAGGAACCTCAGCCTGCTGTATGACCTTAAAGGAACTTCGAGAGGCCGAGGTAAATATGTTTACCACAGTATTTATTGGAAATTCACGTACCAGGATTATGGGAAATAAACTTGTAACACCAAGAGGATACAAAATTAGCAATGAATAAGATTATCGTTTTTTCTGGAACAACAGAGGGAAAGGTTTTATCAGAGGGCTTTGAGCAGGCTGGAATCAATCACATGGTCTGTGTCGCAACCAAGCTCGGCGAAGAGGTGATGGAGCAGGGTGAGCACACTACCATCCGCTATGGCCGACTGACCCAGGAGGAAATGGAAACGCTGTTCTGCGAGGAACAGGCGGAACGCATCATCGATGCAACGCATCCTTACGCGACTGAGGTTACCAAGAATATCAAGGCGGCTGCAAAAAACTGCGGAGTATCCTATGAGAGAGTACTTCGTGGGAAAATGTCCACTCTGGTTGAAAATAGCAATTTTATCAGCTGTGAATCCATGGAGGAGGCGGTTTATGCGCTGTCCCGAACGAAGGGGAATATACTTCTTACCACAGGAAGCAAGGATTTATCAAAGTTTGGAGCCTGTGAGGAATTAAAGGGACGTCTGTATGCACGCGTTCTTCCAACTGCAGATAGTCTGAAACTATGTGAGGATGCGGGAATCGAAAGCAAGCATGTCATCGCAATGTTTGGTCCGTTTACCTATGAAATGAATGCTGCGATGATGAAGCAGTATGATATTTCTGTGGTTGTCACGAAGGAGAGCGGAGCAGCCGGAGGCTATGAGGAAAAGGTTCAGTCTGCGCTGGATTTGGGATGCCAGGTGATTTCCATCGGCAGACCAGAGGAGGAAGAGGGCTTTTTGGTTGGCGAATTGCTCGGAAATCTGGTAGAGCAGATCGCTACTCCAAGTCATCTGGAAATTTCTCTTGTTGGAATCGGCATGGGAAACGCGCAGACACTCACAATGGCAGCGCATACTGCAATTCGTGAGGCAAATGTGATTTTGGGCGCAAAGCGCATGGTAAGCCCTTATAAAAATATTGGAAAAGAGGTAGAGGAAATCTATCTTTCCAAGGATATTATTCCATACGTAGATGATATTTATCAGAATCATCAGACAAAGAAAATTGTAGTTCTGTTTTCTGGAGACTCTGGAATGTACAGTGGTGCAGCCCGTTTGTATGCTGCGCTTAACGAGTGGGCAGCGGATAAAGCGGAAAATGTGAAGATTCATATTTATCCAGGCATTTCAAGTATTTCGTATTTTGCTTCCAAGCTTGCTGAAAATTATTCAGATGCAGCCATTGAAAGCTGGCATGGAAAGGGCGGTGATGAAGCCTATCCAGGACATCTTGTGGAACAAATCAAAACGCACGAAAAGGTATTTGTGCTGCTATCGGAAGCGAAGGATGTAAAGCAGCTTGGGCTTTTACTGAAAGCGTACGGGCTGTGCGAAAGCCAGATTGCGGTAGGCTATCAACTGTCCTACCCTGAGGAGAACGTGCATTATTTTACTGTGGAGGAATGTATTTCAGCAGAACTTCCAGAAGGACTTTATCTGGCGCGAATTATAAATCCAAATCCAGAAAAACAGTTGTTTTGTGCAATCTCGGATGATGAATATACCCGTGCGAAGGTTCCGATGACAAAGCAGGAAATTCGTCATCTTTCGGTGGCGGCACTGAATTTGACAAGAAATGCTGTTGTATATGATATCGGTGCAGGGACCGGCTCTGTGGCAATTGAGATTGCAAAGCAGGATGCATCCATACGCGTCTATGCAATCGAAAAGAAGGCAGACGCAGTGGAACTGATTCGGGAAAATGCAGACAAATTTGCCTGTGGTAATTTAGAAGTAGTAGAGGGATTGGCACCGGAGGCATTAAGTGACCTTCCAAATCCAACACACGCGTTTATCGGTGGAAGCAGTGGCAATCTGAAGGAAATCGTAGCGCTTTTGGTGGAAATGAATCCTAAGATTCGCATCGTGATGAATGCAGTCACCATTGAGACAGTGGGCGAAATTTCCGAGGTGTTAAAGAATTATGGTGGGGCAGATGCCTCATTGGTTCAGATTCAGGCATCGCGTAATCGCCAGGCAGGAAATTATACTCTCATGGAGGCGATGAATCCTGTTTATATTGCAAGCTTTACTGCTGGTGAGGCATAAGGTGAGGAACAAAAGCTATGGCTAGAATTATGATAGCTGCCCCATCGTCGGGCAGCGGAAAGACTCTTTTTACCTGTGGGCTATTGCAGGCCTTAAAGAATCGCGGCAAAGATGTTATTTCCTATAAGTGTGGGCCGGATTATATTGATCCTATGTTTCATCGCACTGTGATAGGAATTCCTTCTGAAAATTTAGATACCTTTTTTCAAAGCACAGAAGAAATACAGGACATTCTTTCACATGGTCGCTTTAGCGTGATTGAGGGCGTCATGGGAATCTATGACGGCTTAGGCGGGGTGAAGGAAGAGGGCAGCGCCTATCATCTTGCCAAGCAGACAGACACAAAAATTATTCTTGTGATGGATGTACATGGGATGGGGCGCACGATGGTATCCATCCTCAAAGGGATTCTTTCAGATGACACCGAAAAAAGAATTGCAGGAGTTGTGTTAAACCGCACTTCAAAAATGTTTTTTGATACCATTGCTCCGGTGATTGAAGAGGAGACAGGAATCAAGGTGTTTGGCTTTTTGCCAAAGCTGACAGGCGTAAATTTAGAGAGCAGACATTTGGGACTTAAGCTGCCAAATGAGGTGGACCATCTTTTAGAACAGGTAAGCATTGTTGCAACTGCAATCGAAGAGAATTTAAACCTTGATTTAATTTGCGAGATTGCAGAAGAGGCAAGTCCTTTTTTGCCAGAGAAGCGGAAAAATGGGCAGAAAAAAGAAACTTGCGTGGAAACGAAACCTCTTGTATTGGCGGTTGCCTGGGACGAGGCTTTTTGCTTTTATTATGAGCAGAATTTGAAAGCCTTCAAACAGAGAGGGGTAAAGATCGTTGAATTTTCACCAATTCATGACAGCTGTCTGCCTGAATGTGATGGCTTACTGTTGGGGGGAGGATACCCAGAACTTGCTGCAGAAGAATTGTCGGCCAACGAATCGATGCGAGTTTCTGTGAAACATGCAATTGAAGCAGGCATGCCATCGCTGGCAGAGTGTGGAGGCTTTATGTATCTTCACAAGGCGATTGTTGCAGAAAATCAAAAGGAATATCCAATGGTTGGTGTGCTTTCGGCGAAAACCTGGAACACTGGAAAACTGTGTCGTTTTGGATATGTGGAGTCAACTGTAAATGGAGTGAAGGATGGCCTTTTGCAGGAGAACGAAATCATTCGCGCACATGAATTCCATTATTATGACAGTGAACAAAATGGATGTGACTGTATTGCCACCAAGCCTGCATCGAAAAAAAGCTGGGAGTGCATTCACCTCGGTGCAAATCATATGTGGGGATTTCCTCACATGTATTACCCATCGTTGCCTGTGCTGGTGGATCGGTTTGTTGCAGGTATGCGAAAATATCATGACGAAAAAGGAGAGTAATCAGGATGGAGAATTCCTATCGCTTTTTTGAAAATAAGGACTGTAAATATTTTCCCTGCCATGAAGGCTTAACGGATTTTAACTGCCTTTTCTGCTACTGTCCGCTGTATGCAAGAGAGCATTGCCCAGGAAATCATACCTGGATTGAAAAGGGAGATTACAGAATCAAAAACTGTATCAACTGCACTTTTCCACATGAGCCAGAAAATTACGATATTATCATGGAGTTTTTAAAACACCCTGAAAAATAGCGGATGGCTTAAAGTTATATCTGGATATAATAAAAGGAAAACAAAAAGACCTGAAACAATTGCGAATGTTTAGCGAAATTACATTTAGCAATTGCCTCAGGTCTTTTTGTGGTTGTTATGGCTTTGGCAGTAGTTTGAAGAGGTCGCAAAGGACATCCTCATTGTGGCGCATATGTCTGTCGTAGACGGCGATGAGCTTGGCACATTCCGCCTGAGAAAACGTATGATATTTCTCTTCAAAGAGTGCAAAGAAAAGCAGTAGCAGATGAATATGCATTGCGCCAAGAGAAAAAATCTTTAAAAAGCTGTAGTCCTCGTAGGTGAACAGAAAGTTGCTCTGAAGATAGTAAATGTAATATTTGCGAAGTATCGCAAGCACTTCTGGCTGACGCTCCAGGAAAGATAAAAATAATTCGCAAAGTCTTTCATTTCCCTGCTGTGGAGTCAGGGCATCAAAGCTGTCAAAGTAGAGCTGACAAACCTCATAAAAGAGAGGCAGACGCGATTTCTGGATACTCTGATAGGTGCCACCGCAGATGATGGCATCGGTCTGTGTAATGTCAAAAAGTGGCGTAAATGGGGAAGCTGATGCAGTCTTTGGCGTGTAGTCGGATAGACGAATGGCAGCAAGATTTGGCGTTGCCTCGTTTGTTCCATTTACGGCGCAGTGAATCTGTAAATCCTGTCCATAGCGCTCTAACTGCTTTAACGTTGCAAAAAAGGCAGAAAGGTCCGCTGAGTTTTCGTTTAGGAAGGAAAGGGCCTGCTCTCGAACTTCTAACAGGCGTAAAAGGTAGGTCTCATCGTCATTTTCAGAGGTGTCGGAATAGGAAACCTCGCCCTCAATGCACTGATAGGTTGTGTCATTTTGTAAAAAGAGCATCGCAGCGACAGGGCATGCTAGCTCTAGGAGCTCCTCGCTGAGATATCCATAGTTTTTAAAACGGCGAGGAAAACGACGGCAGATGCCGGGAAGCATATCGTGCCCCATTTCACACTGTAGGCTGCAAAGCCTATCTTTTGCAAAAAATGCGCAGTCTGATGCATTGCGGTTGAAGACATAATAATCCTCTTTTTTGCTCATAGAGAGACGTAATTTTAGTCCCAAAAGGCCTTTGGTCTTTTTGTATTTTTGTTCTGATTCCGGGTCAATTGGAATCTGCCATCCGTGACAGCAGGTGAAAGGACAGTCCCCCTTGGCACATTCAAACTGATCCATAAAAGGTATGCGATATATATTCATAAAGGAATTATAGCATAAATTTTAAATAAAATGGGCAATTTACTTGCGCACAATATAAAAGTGTAGTAGTCTAATTTTATAGGTGCTAAATAGGACTTAAGGTCTAGAAAATAACCGAGGAGTTTATTATGGAAAATAGTTATGAAGTTTTAAAATTGGAAAATCAGTTATGCTTTCCGCTGTATGCATGTGCAAAGGAGATTGTCAGAAAATATAAGCCATATCTGGATGAAATCGATTTGACCTATACTCAGTACATTGCAATGATGGTGCTGTGGGAGCATAAGACAATGAATGTCAAAAAATTAGGGGAATATCTGTATTTGGATTCTGGTACACTTACGCCAGTATTAAAAAAGCTTGAACAAAAGGGGTATGTCAAGCGTGCAAGGGATGAGAACGACGAGAGAATTTTAAATGTTTCCATTACAAAAAAAGGGGAAGCATTGAAGGAGAAGGCGGTAGAAATCCCTGCGAAAATGGGAAGCTGTTTTAATATTTCAAGCGAAGAAGCCGCAATTTTACATAAGACATTACATCAGATTTTGGCACAGGTTTCAGAATAATAAGGGTGGGATATGAGAGTTATCGAGGTTAAAAAAGGAGAGACAGTAGCATCAAGTTCCGATAAGGTGATGGAATGGTACCTGATTCAAAAAGGTTCTGTCCTTCAGAAATTTGAAATTGTGGATATTGAACTGGAAGCAAATTCTATCATTGGTATCCTGGAACAAAACTGGTTTATCTGCGATTATGTGGCAAAAGAGGATTCAACATTAATTGCAATTCCATGCAAGGATGCGAATGAACTCAAGGGAATTCTTGCGTCAAATGCAAATTTTAGACCTCTGTTTTTGCGTGCTGCCCTCTTACAGCGACACAAGGCATTTTCTCTCTATTCATCGTTGAGTCAGAAATGCTTTATGCTTCATCAGTATTCCGAGAATTTTTACACAGAGTATTGTTCCATCTGTGATGAGGTAATGATTCCGGCTCGTTCTTTTGCAAGAATTGATAATTTTGAGCCAATACAGATGACTCATCAGGCTTCAGAATGGGAAATCACTTCCAGCAACTGTTTAATCAACAAGCACTTTGGAGAATACATGCAGTTGATGATGAAGGAGGATGCGCTTTGCGTCGGTGCCATTATGGAAGCTTCTGCGCAGATGCGTCGCGTGACGCAGGGAATTGAGGAAATGATAAATTACCTGATGTACAACAGGGATTTATTCTTAAACGATGCGCAGGATGACCTGTTTCATCTGTTTTATTCTCTTGCTGCAACCATTCATTCAGAGGGAAAAGACATCAGCAGAGTGCAGGATTCTCTGACAAGACTGATTGAACTGATGAAAAAGCTTGGTCTTTACACCAAGAATCAGATTGCTGAGTGTGAGCGCCTGAATGCGAATTACGAGGAAGGCATCGAGCATAAGGAAGTCATTGACGTTACAAAGATTGACTGTGTGGAGCACATCTTTACCTACGCCGGACTTGAGGTGGAGGAAGCTCGTCAGTACAAGAAGGATCTCGATTTCTTCCGAGATATTCCGGATAAGAGTTCCCTTGATACCGAGGCCTTCCAGGTGAAAAAGAGAATTACCAATGGATTTTACAAGGCTTATGAAAGTGCCTTTTTCCGCGCTTTAAAAGAGGGTGGAGAGTTTGATTCCGTCATCGGAATGTTCTTCTACTTTGGCTTTATGGATGTAGAGTTTTTAGGGGAGGAGAATGTAAGTGCGGTACAAAGCTTAGTTGAGAGAATGAGTTTCTTCCGCTCTGCCAATGTGGTAACCGCTTATGATTGGCTGATGAAGATTTATCGTGGCGAGGAGGAGCCTTCTCGAAGCGAGTTGGATATGGACTATCAGGCCTTTCTTGTGGATCAGAAGAAGAACGGAAACATCACCAAGGAGCAGATGGAGGTGTTAAAGAAGGATCAGGAGGAAAAGGTTCGTTTCGAGCTTCGCAATATGTTTACCTCCGGACATCGTATTACGTATGGCCGCGTGACCTCGTTCATCCCAGTGCTCTGTGGGGAGGAAATGATTTCCTCTGTTGAGAAAATGTCTGTTACCGCTGAGCGCGTAAAGGATATGTTAAATGAAGTTCGCCGTGTGGATTACCAGGCCTTCTTCCATGATGTGAAGTTCACAGATCCAGCGCATGGCATCCAAAATGAAAACACAAAGAAGGAAATTCTGCCATTCTTCATCCTGATGCCAACCGTAGGCGCAAAGGGTATGATGTGGCAGGAAACTGCGGGCGTACGTTCGAATACCCCAGGCAGATTCCTTCTCCCAATCTTTAGCTCTGTCGATTTGAACGAGCAGATGATTGAGATGGTAGCCCGCTATCGCTGGGAATTCTGCAAGCACGTTATGGGCGTGCGCTGGAACGATATTCGAGAGAAATCCCTCACTGCAGAATACACAGATTATCTTCAGTTCTATAAAAAGAATCATGACCTTTCGCAGGAGGCTAAGGAGAAGGTTAAGAGTCAGTTGAGCAGGGCCCGCAACAGCTATCGAGAGGTATTTGTTAAGGATTATGTCAACTGGCTGAAGTTTGAGTCAAAGGGTGGCTTCAGACTGAATAAGGTGGCAAGAAACATTCTTGTTACCTACAGTCCATTTGCCGTGGAAATTCGAAATCAGCTCAATTTAAACCCAGTCTATGAGAATGCATTTAGACACTTAAATGCAGAAAATCTTAAGAGTGAACAGCGCTTGAGAGCACTCTACGACAAGTACGAGAAGGCTGGTGGCGAAATCACCGCAGATTTAAGAGAAAATATGAAATTCTATCAGATGTAATAGTTCTTTTCATCCGTTTTGGATATAATAGAGTTAGTGTCATAAGCAGGCTGTATCTTAGGATACAGCCTGTTACTTTTTTCGATGCAGACAGGGGAATTTGTTATGCCAAATGTTTCAGTCAGAAATCTCGTGGAGTTTATCTTTCGCTCCGGAGATATTGACAATCGTGGCGCTGGCGTGAGTGCTGAGGCGATGATGGAGGGAACAAGAATCCATCGTAAAATTCAAAAGAGCATGGGGACCTCATATCTCGCTGAGGTTCCCTTAAAGTACGTCAAAAATTATGAGGATTATTCCCTAACCATCGAGGGAAGGGCCGACGGCATTTTTACAGAAAATGAGATTTCCTATATTGATGAAATTAAAGGGATGTATCAGAAGGTAGAAAATTTTACAGAGCCTATCTTTGTGCATCAGGCGCAGGCAATGTGCTATGCCTATATTTTTGCACTTGAGAATTCTCTAGAGCAGATTGGCGTACAGATGACCTATGTCAATCTTGAAACCGAGGAGGAAAAGCGCTTCCGCATCCTATATTCCTTTGAGGAGATAAGCGAGTGGTTCGCGCAGCTGATGGAGGAATACAAAAAGTGGGCAGACTATGATTATTATTGGAAGCTGACCAGAAATGCCTCGATTTTGCCACTTGAATTTCCCTTTCCCTACCGAGAGGGACAGCGCCATCTGGTGGGGGATGTCTATCGCTCCATTACCAGGGAAAAGAAGCTGTTCGTGCAGGCTCCAACAGGTGTAGGAAAGACAATATCGACAATCTTTCCAGCGGTGAAGGCCGTGGGAGAGGGCTACGGAGACAGAATCTTTTATCTGACGGCAAAAACAATTACGGCGACCGTGGCAAAAGAAACCTATGAGCTGCTGATGGATAAAGGCTACAAGGCAAAAATGATTCAGCTCACGGCAAAAGAAAAGATGTGTCTCTGTGACGAAATGGAATGTAATCCCGTTAACTGTCCTTATGCAAGTGGACATTTTGACCGCGTAAACGATGCGGTATATGAGTTGATCAACACGGATGAGGGAGAAATTTTCACCCGCGAAAAAATTCAGGAGCAGGCAAAAAAGCATATGGTTTGTCCTTTTGAGCTTTCTCTCGATGTTTCCTCGTGGTCGGATAATATCATCTGCGACTACAACTATGTGTTTGACCCGCGTGTCTATTTAAAGCGATTTTTCTCTGAGGGGATTCGCGGTGACTATATTTTTCTTGTAGATGAGTCACATAATCTGGTGGACCGGAGCAGAGAAATGTATTCTGCGGAGCTTTATAAAGAAGACTTTCTTCTGATGAAGCGAATCTTTCGACAGTATCACCCTTATCTGGAAAAGCTGTGCGAAAAGTGCAACAAGATTATGCTGGAATACAAAAGAGAATGTGAGACCTATGTGACTTATCCTGATATCGGAAATTTCCTGTTTTCGCTCAAGCGTCTGACGACCGAACTGGATGAATTTTTAAAGAAGCGCAAGGAATTTGCGGAGCGAAAAGAAGTATTAGACTTTTATTTTTCACTCAGAAGTTTTCTTGATATCTATGAGCTTACGGCAGAGGGCTATGTGATTTACTCGGAGCACACAGAGGATGGGCGTTTTCACATCAAGCTGTTTAATGTGGATCCTTCAGCGAACCTTGAGGGCTGTCTAAAGAAGGCTCGTGCAACCGTGTTTTTCTCGGCGACGCTGCTTCCAATTCAATATTACAAGAGACTGTTAACGACGGACGAGGACGTCTATGCCATCTACGCGCATTCGGTATTTGCAAAGGAGCAGAGTCTGATTGCCTTTGGACGGGATGTGAGCACCAAGTACAGCCGAAGAACTTTGGAGGAGTACGAAAAGATTGCTGATTACATCGAGACGACTGTACGCGGAAAAACTGGGAATTATATGGCCTTTTTCCCTTCCTATAAGCTGATGAAGGATGTGTCGCAGGTGCTTGAAAAGCGCTTCGCAAGGAATCCGGAGGATTCAGAGGAAGCCTTTGAAATTCTCTGTCAGAGGACGAATATGAATGAGCAGGAGAGGGAGGCGTTTCTGCAGGAGTTTGAGAAGGAACGCAGTCACTCGCTGATTGCGTGCTGTGTGATGGGAGGCATTTTCGGAGAGGGCATTGACCTGAAGGCGGATCGTTTGATTGGTGCAATTGTCGTTGGAACAGGTCTTCCTCAGATTAGCAATGAGCGTGAGATATTAAAGAATTATTATGACCGTATGGAAAATGGAGCAGGCTTTGATTATGCCTTCCGTTATCCGGGATTAAACAAGGTGCTTCAGGCAGCAGGGCGCGTCATCAGAACCACGGAGGACCAGGGCGTCATTGTACTTTTGGATGAGCGCTTTTTGTGGAATGATTACCAGGGACTGTTTCCAAGAGAATGGGAAGATAGCAAAATCTGTGATGTTTCTCAGCTGCGAGCTCAGATTGAAAAATTCTGGGGCTGATGGATGCTTTCGCGAGAAAAGAAAAACAACACAGCTTAGTGACTTTGTGATATAATAAAGCGTTAATAATTTTATACATGAAAGGCATACTTATGAAAGTAATAGCAATTATACCATCAAGATACGGATCTAGCAGATTCCCTGGCAAGCCTTTGGCAATGATCGCTGGCAAGCCAATGATTCAGTGGGTATACGAAAATGTGAGCAGGGCAGAATTTTTGGATGAGGTTTACGTTGCAACGGACGACGAGAGAATCTTTGACTGCGTAACCGCTTTTGGCGGTCGTGCACTGATGACTGCATCGACTCACACCTGCGGTACCGACCGTCTGGCGGAATGTGCAGAAATCTTAAAGCTTGAGGATGAGGATATCGTCTTAAATATTCAGGGGGATGAGCCATTAATCAATCCTCAGATGGTAAAGGATTTATATAGTAATTTTGAGGACTCAGAGGTATACATGGGAACCTTAAAGAAGCTGATTGAGGAGGAAGAGGAATTAGATAATCCAAATGTTGTCAAGGTCATTAACGACATCAACGATTACGCCATCTACTTCTCAAGATACTGTCTCCCATATGAGAGAGATGGGAAGAAGGCAACCCACTATAAGCATGTTGGAGCCTATGGCTACAAGACCTGGTTTTTAAAGAAATATAGCAAGATGGCAAAGACTCCACTTGAAATTTCAGAATCCTTAGAGCAGCTGAGAGTGCTTGAAAATGGCATGAAAATCAAGATTAAGGAGACGAAGTATCAGACCATTGGCGTGGATACTCCGGAACAGATTGAACTTGTAGAAAAAGAATTAGAAAAGATGGGTAAATAATTATGAGCAAATTTATGTTAATTGCAGGACCATGTGTCATTGAGTCCGAAGAAAATGTAATGCAGATTGCAGAAACCTTAAAGGGAATCGCTGAAAGATTAGACCTTGATTTCTATTTCAAGGCATCCTTTGACAAGGCAAACAGAACCAGCATCACCTCCTACAGAGGACCTGGAATTGAGGACGGTCTTGCAATTTTGAAAAAGGTAAAGGATACCTATGGCTTAAAGATTTGTACTGATATTCACGAGCCATGGCAGGCAAAGCAGGCTGCTGAGGTCTGTGATATTCTTCAGATTCCTGCATTTTTGTGTCGTCAGACGGACCTTCTTGTGGCAGCGGCTGAGACAGGAAAGTTAATCAATGTAAAGAAGGCTCAGTTCTTAGCTCCTTGGGATATGGCAAATGTAGTTAATAAGCTGAAGGAAGCTGGAAACAACAACATTATGCTCTGCGAGAGAGGAACCTCATTTGGTTATAACACGCTTGTCGTTGATATGACTGGCATTGTTGAGATGAAGAAATTTGGTTATCCAGTTGTTATGGATGCAACCCATTCTGTACAAAAGCCAGGCGGAAAGGGAAGCTCTACCGGCGGCAACAGAGAAAACGTGGAGCCACTTGCGAAGGCTGCCATCGCAGCTGGCGCAGATGCATTATTCTTTGAAGTTCATCCAGACCCAGACAACGCAAAGTCTGACGGACCTAATATGGTCAAGCTCGACGAGTTTGAGGAATTATTAAAGAGAGTTATCAAGGTATATGATGCAGTTCATTAAGAGGAGTTAATTGTGGATAAATTATTAGAGGGAAAGAAAGTTTTTGACATTGAAATCGAGGCGCTTCAGAAAACAAGAGACGCTCTTGACGAGACCTTTGTTCAGATTCTTGATTTAGTTGTAAATTGTGAAGGTAAGGTCATTATCACTGGTATGGGAAAACCAGGACATATTGCATCTAAGATGGCAGCAACCTTTGCCAGTCTTGGCACTCCATCCTTCAAGCTGCATCCTGCAGAGGCGATGCATGGAGACTTGGGAATGGTTTCTGCAAATGACGTTGTCATTGCAATCAGTTTCAGTGGCGAATCGGATGAAATCGTAAAGATTCTTCCAAACATCAAGATGATTGGTGCGACTCTCGTTGGAATTACAGGAAACCCAGAGTCTTCTCTTGCGAAGGCCTCCGATATTGTTCAGGTACTTCCTAAGTTTGAGGAAGCCTGCTATTTAGGTCTTGCGCCTACCTCAAGTACCACCAGCGTGCTCTGCTACGGAGATGCACTTGCGGTTGTTGCCAGTGGAATTTATGGTTTTAAGGATTCTGATTTTGGAAAATTCCATCCAGCTGGATCCTTAGGAAAGAAGCTGATTCTTAAGGTGGATGATCTGATGGCGCATGCTGATGAAATTCCGGTTGTTCCAGAGGGAACCCTTTTGATGGATGCCATTCCAGTGATGACCAAAAAGGGACTTGGTATTGTATCTGTCGTGGATGATAACAATGTTCTCAAGGGAATCATCTGTGACGGTGATTTACGAAGAATCATCGAGCGAAAAGTGGACATCTATTCAGTAACTGTAGATGATGTCATGATTGTAAATCCAAAGACCGTGACTAAGGAAAAACTTGCAGTCGATGCACTTCACTTTATCAAAAGGACCAACATCAACAACCTTCCAGTCGTTGATGCAGACAATAAGCTTGTTGGAACCATTACCTGGCAGCAGATTGTTAAGGCCGGCATTGTGGTATAGGAGAGACTATGAAAAAACTTACTCTTGAAGAAATTAAGGTTGCTTACCCCGTTGTATATGATTTTTTAAGCAAGACGGATATGAAGGCCATTGAGGAAAAGCGTCATGATTTGGCTGATGGCATTTATGTCAATGTTGAGTCATACAACACCTACTCATTTGAGGAGCGCAGATATGAGTCACATCAGATTTATCTCGATGTTCAGCTCATTGTCACTGGAAAAGAGAATATCGTGGTAGAGCAGGTTTCCAATCTGACCATTGATGAAGCATATGATGCAAATCGTGATGTAGCATTCTATAACAACAATGTGCCAGGTGAGAAAGTGCTTATGACAGAGGGCGAGATGCTTTTACTTGAGCCAGCAGATGGTCATATGCCATGTATCTCAGTGGATGAGTCTGCTTATGTAAAGAAGGCAGTTTTTAAGATTCCTGTAAAGTAATCGGAGAATACTATGATTAAATATTTCGTGATGGATGTGGATGGCACTCTTACTGATGGAAAAATCTATATGGGGAACGAGGGGGAGATGATGAAGGCGTTCTCAATCAAGGACGGCTGTGGCATTCATGATATCCTGATTCCAAACAATATTACTCCAGTGATTATCACTGGAAGAAGCAGTGTCATTGTGGAAAATCGCTGTAAGGAGCTGGGGATTACCTCTTTCTATCAGGGCGTTTCCAATAAGATTGAAAAGCTGCTTTCCATTACTTCAAATTTAAGTGAGGTTGCATACATCGGTGATGATATCAACGATTTAAGCTGCATGAAGCCTGTGAAGGAAGCTGGCGGCAAAATTGGATGTCCATCGGATGCGGTTGCTGAAGTGACAGGGCTGGCCGATTTTGTCAGCACAAAAAAAGGCGGAGATGGGGCGGTCCGCGAATTTATTGAGTGGATTGTGGCCCAGAATGATTAATGTGAACTGAAAAATAATAAAGGTTAAGAAAACAGGTCTGCTATGAAATATGGCAGACCTGTTTATATTTAGTCATATAATGGATGAAGATTTTAACCGTATGGAATTCCAATCGGTTAGATTTTCTTACTGAACCTCTGGCAACAGCTTTAGAAAGTGTTCTGTCGCAGCAGATACTGGAAGTGAAGAGTTTACCGCGGCGACAAGGCTTCGCTTTGGAAATGCCTCCTCAATGGATAAGGTGAAAAGCTCATCACTTTCTTTTGGTACACAGAAGTCTGGCACAACCGCAATTCCAAGACCGATTTTGGCCATATCAAGAAGCAGGTCGTTTGAGCTTAATTCGATATCTGGAATGAGTTCTAGCTGGTGATTCAAAAACTGACGGTACAAAAATTCGTTGGTAGCACTGGTGTGATCAAGAATCATCAGGGGATGTCTGGAGAGCTCTTCAAAGCTTAGCGTTTGGCCCAAAAGAGGAAACGTTGTCGGATTTGCGATAAACACATCAGAAAAGGTGGCGACCGTCTTTACTGTATACGAAGGATTTAGGTTGGAGTTTGGACTGTTGACGATAATCATATCGACCTTGCCCTGTTCCAGTAAATCGACACAGCCCAAGGAGGTTGCATTGGTAACCTTGATTTTTACGTCTGGATATTTCTGATGGAATTCCTGAAAGAAGGGCACCAGAAAGTAACGACAGATGGTATCGCTGGCTCCGATATGAAACTGGCCGCCGCCCAAGATGGTTGCATCGGTCAGCTGGCTTTCTCCGCGCGCAATTAAATTCATCGCCGGCTCAATATGCTTAAAGAGCACCGCACCCGCTGGGGTTAAGCTGACGCGCTTGGTGCTGCGTACAAACAGTGTCTGCCCTAATTTTTTTTCTAAGGTTTTAATCGACTGACTTACCGCGGACTGCGAGATGTAGAGCTTTTTGCTCGCCTCCGAAAAACTCAGTGTCAGCGCCACCTGATAAAATACTTTGTAAAGTTCGTAATTGATGTCCATGCTGCCTCCGCGGTAGGAATTTGCGACCAAGAGAAGAGGTCCTGATCCTTGCCCTGTCATTTTGCATAATTTACTTTCTTAATCTCTTTTCATTGTTATGCAGTATTATTAAGTATTCTTAATAATACGCATATATTTATTATACACACTTATAAATATAATTAAATAGATTAATTATACGAATTGATAATCACATGCTATAATAGTTAAGACGATACTTTCGTCCTAGATAAGAACTTATTAATCGGCCTAGCCGGATGAATACATGGAGGAAATAATATGAGCAACGTACGTCGCGTCTATGTTGAAAAAAAGCCAGAGTTCGCTATGGTGGCAAAGGATTTAAAGCACGAGATTAAGCATTATCTCGATGTTACTTCTGTTACCAATGTGCGCGTTTTGGTTCGCTATGACATTGAGAATGTATCTGAGGAGACCTACAAGAAGGCTCTCATGACTGTATTCTCAGAGCCACCAGTTGACTATGTTTATGAGGAAACCTTCGAGGTTGGAAACGCAAAGACCTTTGCAGTTGAGTATCTTCCTGGACAGTTCGATCAGAGAGCAGACTCTGCAGAGCAGTGTGTGAAGCTTTTAAATGAGACAGAGGAGCCAATTATTCGTTCCGCAACCACCTATGTCATCGAGGGCGATATCACAGAGGAGCAGTTTGCTGCAATCAAGAATCATGTAATCAACCCTGTTGATTCCCGCGAAACTGGTCTTGAGAAGCCTGAAACCTTAGTTCAGAACTTTGAAGATCCAGCAGATGTAGCTATCTTCGACGGCTTTGCAAATATGGCTGAGGCTGCATTAAAGGAATTATATGAGTCACTTAATCTTGCAATGACCTTTGCAGATTTCCTTCATATTCAGAATTACTTCAAGAACGAGGAGCATCGTGATCCATCCATCACCGAAATCCGCGTACTTGATACCTATTGGTCTGACCACTGCCGTCATACCACCTTCTCTACCGAACTTAAGAACGTAAGCTTCGATGATGGATATTATAAGGCTCCTATCGAGGCTACCTTTGCTGACTATAAGAATACCTTTGCGGATCTTTACAAGGACCGCGATGACAAATTTGTATGTCTGATGGACATCGCACTTCTTGCTATGAAGCGTCTCAAGAAAGAGGGCAAGCTTGATGATCAGGAAGAGTCAGATGAGATCAATGCATGTTCGATCGTAGTACCTGTTGAGGTGGATGGACAGGTAGAAGAGTGGCTCGTTAACTTTAAGAATGAGACTCACAACCATCCAACCGAAATTGAGCCATTTGGTGGCGCTGCTACCTGTCTTGGTGGCGCAATCCGTGATCCACTTTCAGGCCGTACCTATGTATATCAGGCAATGCGTGTTACCGGTGCTGCTGACCCTACCAAGTCTGTAAAGGATACCATTCCAGGTAAGCTTCCACAGAAGAAGCTTGTTCGTGAGGCTGCTCATGGATATTCTTCTTATGGTAACCAGATTGGTCTTGCAACCGGCTATGTAAAGGAAGTATATCATCCAGATTACGTTGCAAAGCGCATGGAGATTGGTGCCGTTATGGGCGCTGCTCCTCGTCGTGCAGTTCAGAGATTAAACTCAGATCCAGGCGATATCATTGTATTACTCGGTGGACGTACTGGCCGCGATGGAATCGGTGGAGCAACTGGTTCATCAAAGGCTCACAATACAGAGTCTACTGCTGTTTGTGGAGCAGAGGTTCAGAAGGGTAACGCACCTACAGAGCGTAAGCTTCAGAGATTATTCCGCCGTGAGGAAGTATCTCATATTATCAAGAAATGTAATGACTTTGGTGCAGGCGGGGTTTCCGTTGCAATTGGTGAGCTCGCAGCAGGTCTTCGTATTCAGTTAGACAAGGTTCCAAAGAAGTACGCAGGTCTTGATGGAACAGAGCTTGCAATTTCTGAGTCTCAGGAGCGTATGGCTGTTGTTGTTGCGCCAGAAGATGTAGCACAGTTTATGGCCTACGCAAAGGAAGAGAACTTAGAGGCAATCGAGGTTGCAGTAGTAACTGAGGATCCTCGTTTAGTTCTTGTATGGAGAGATAAGGAAATCGTTAATCTTTCACGTGCCTTCCTTGATACCAACGGAGCTCATCAGGAGACAGATGTCGCTGTAGATATGCCAAATCCAGAAGAAAACTTCCTTAAGAAGGTTTCCATTCCAGCAGTGGAGGATGCATTATCACGCGGTGACATGAAGGCTGCATGGATGGCAGAATTATCAGATTTGAATGTTTGTTCACAGAAGGGACTTGTTGAAATGTTCGACGGTTCCATCGGAGCAGGCAGTGTTTATATGCCATATGGTGGTAAGTATCAGCTGACCGAGACCCAGTCTATGGTTGCTAAGCTTCCTGTATTAAAGGGCAAGTGTGATACCGTAACCATGATGTCTTATGGTTTTGATCCATACCTTTCAAGCTGGAGCCCATATCATGGTTCAATCTATGCTGTTCTTGAGTCAATTTCAAGAATTGTGGCAGCAGGTGGAGATTACAGCAAGATTCGTATGACCTATCAGGAGTACTTCCGCAGAATGTCATCAGATCCATATCGTTGGAGCCAGCCTTTTGCAGCTCTTCTCGGTGCATATAATGCACAGATTGGATTTGGTCTTCCATCCATCGGTGGAAAGGATTCGATGTCTGGAACCTTCAATGAGATTGATGTACCTCCAACACTTGTATCCTTCGCAGTTGATGTGGCAAAGGAAAAGGATATCATCACTCCTGAACTTAAGACGATCGGAGATCAGCTCGTTCTCTTTACAATTGAAAAGGATGAATATGATCTTCCAAAATATGAGCAGGTGAAGAAATTATATGCTGCCATCCGCGATATGATTCAGGCTGGCGTGATTGTTTCAGCATATGCATTGGACGCAAAGGGACTTGCAGCAGCAGTTTCTAAGATGGCATTTGGTAATAAGCTCGGTGTGACTATTGAGGATGAGGTTACCAGTGAAACCTTATTTGCACCAGGCTTTGGTAACATTGTTGCTGAAATTCCAGTGGAGAAGCTTGAGAAGGCACGTGAAATTCTTACCGCTGCTGGATTAAACGGTGTTGAGACGGTTGTCGGCTATGTAAACGAGAGCGCAACCATCGAATGCGACAATGTAAGCATTTCAATGGATCAGGCAATCAATGCATGGACACAGAAGTTAGAGGGTGTATTCCATACCCGTTCACACGAGGATACTTCTCTTGTTGAGACTGGCATTTACAATACTAAGGACATCTATGTTTGCAAGAACAAGATTGCTAAGCCTACTGTATTTATCCCTGTATTCCCAGGAACCAACTGTGAGTACGACAGTGCCCGCGCCTTTGAGCGTGCTGGTGCCAATACCATTGTCAAGGTATTTAAGAACCTTACAGCTGAGGACATTCGCGATTCCGTAGATGAGTTTGTAAAGGCAATTGATCAGTCACAGATTGTAATGTTCCCAGGCGGATTCTCAGCCGGTGATGAACCAGAAGGTTCTGCAAAATTCTTTGCAACTGCATTTAGAAATGCAAAGATGACCGAAGCAATCATGAAGCTCTTAAATGAGCGCGATGGACTTACTCTTGGTATCTGTAACGGATTCCAGGCACTCATCAAGTTAGGACTTGTTCCTTACGGCGAGATTCGTCCACAGGATGAGACCTCTCCAACCCTTACCTACAATACCATCAACCGTCATATCTCAAAGATGGTTTACACTAAGGTGGTTACCAATAAGAGCCCATGGCTTGCACAGGCAGAGCTTGGAAAGACCTATTGCAACCCTGCATCACACGGCGAAGGTCGTTTTGTTGCACCAAAGGAATGGTTGGATCAGCTCTTTGCGAATGGACAGGTTGCTACTCAGTATGTAAACGAGCTTGGACAGCCTACCATGGACGAAGAATGGAATGTCAACGGCTCTTACATGGCTATCGAGGGTATCACCTCTCCAGACGGACGTGTACTTGGTAAGATGGCTCATTCAGAGCGCCGTGGCGACTCTGTTGCAATCAACATCTATGGAGAGCAGGACTTAAAGCTTTTCGAATCAGGTGTTGCATACTTCAAATAAGATACGCTTTTTTAGGACCTCATTTTTATGGGGTCCTTTTATTTTGTGAATTTGGCCTTGCCTTTCACAGCCTCTTTCAAAGCGCAATCTACGACAGCTACTACAAAACCCGGCAAGATAGGATTGTTCTTCTCGCTAACGAATTTCGTTTCGAATTTGGTGAGTGCACGAGCTTCTTAGTCTGACGGATATATAAGAGCCCTACGATTTCAGGATCGTTTGCTTGAAGTTCTATATGCTCCCACAATTCAGATTTCGCCGCCGCCATCAACCGCAATCCATTGCTTATGGGATGGCTAACCACGCATCCTTGCGTGGTTGCGGCAAATCTGAACTATGGGAGCATAAGAACTTCAGACGCGCACTTTATTCAATCGCAGGGCGCTATATACCCGTTCAGACTTTAGAAGCTGTGACACGGAAAAATTCGACAAAACGAAATTCGTGGATAGGAGAAGAACAATCCGTTGCCTGGGTTTTGAGTAGCATGGAGTTCGCGAGAAAGAGGTTGTGGGAGACAAGGCCGGATGAACAATAAAAAAAGACCCCATAAAATGAGGTCTTTTCGGAGCTTATTAGCGTGCCATGGATTCCATGATTTCCCCGATGTAGAGGGTGTGATAATTGTCCTTGTCCTCGCCAGCGTAGAACTTTGCATCGATGCTGCCATCAAGGAAGGTCTCCTTTGTCATAGGAACCGCAGCGAGTTTGTGGCAGATGAGCACGAAGTTTGCTTCGTCTGGATATGGAGTGGAAAGCTTGAAGGCTGGGGTAAGGCCAGCTGCCTCAAATTTATCGCCATCGCGTCCACTGTTTGCGCCACAATAGTTTAATGCTTCGCGGTAATCTTCACCGAGGAAGGATACAGAAAACATCTCGCCCTGATCAATCAGTTCCTTGGTGTATCTGGATTCGCGGATGAAAAGAAAAGCAACCTTTTTTCCCCAAAGGATGCCCATGCCGCCCCAGGATGCCGTCATTGCATTGTAATTGTTTTTGGTTCCGGCTGAGATAAGAGCCCAGTCCTTTCCAATCTTGGTAAATGGATTTATATCAATATCGTCAAGTGAAAATGGTTGAAAATTATGCATAGCATTACCTCTTTTCTTTTTTATTTTTAAACATTACATTTATTATAGCAAATTAGTACTAGTTTTCGCAAGGGAAGAGTTGAATTAGCCCTTTATTTGGATAAAATAAAAGATATAACGATTGAAGGAATTTTTACGATGGCAGAAGCAGGAAAGAAAAAATATATTGAGGTTCGAAAGGGTGGAGATTACGAGGCCATTGGGCAAAAGTATGGAATCCATCCGTTGGTTGCTCGCGTGATACGAAACCGCGAAATCGCAAGCGAGGCCGAACTTGAAAAATATCTATATGGAAAAATGGATGATCTTTATGACCCACATCTGTTAAAGGATGCAGACAAGGCGGCGGGCATTATAAAGGATGAAATAGACAAGAAGTCTAAGATTCGAATCATAGGCGATTACGATATTGATGGGGTCATGAGCTCCTATATTTTAAAGAGAGGTTTGGACCGCGCGGGGGCGGATGCCAGTGTGCAGATTCCGCATCGCATCAGCGATGGCTATGGTTTGAATCGCAATTTAATCGAGGAAGCCAAGTCTGATGGTGTCGATTGCATCATCACCTGTGACAATGGTATTTCTGCACTTGAGGAAATTGCGCTTGCAAAAGAGTATGGAATGCGCGTGGTTGTGACGGACCATCATCAGGTTACGGCAGGAATTCCTGTGGCTGACGCTGTGGTAAATCCACATCAAAAGGACTGTACATATCCGTTTAAGGAAATCTGCGGAGCGACAGTTGCCTGGAAGGTCGTGCTGGTTTTGTTTGAACGTCTGGGAATTCCAAAGGAGGAAGGCTTTGCTCTGATCGAAAATGTTGCGTTCGCGACAGTCGGAGATATCATGCCACTTACCGATGAAAACCGTGTGATTGTAAAGGCAGGACTTCGCGCTATAAAGCACACCCAAAATCTTGGAATGCGCGCCTTAATTGAGCAGTGTGGTTTAAAGGAGAAAGAAATAAAGTCATATCATTTCGGCTTTGTACTTGGTCCCTGTATCAACGCGACCGGGCGACTTGATACGGCAAGCAGAGCTTTGGAGTTATTTTTGACGGAGGATGCGCGAAAGGCTTCAAAGATTGCTGAGGAGCTTTTTGTGCTAAACGAGTCTCGAAAAGAGCTCACGCTTGAGGGTGTGGAGCAGGCCGTAAAGGTTTATGAGGAGGGCGATTATGCGTCTGAACCGGTTACGGTTTTGTATTTGCCCGAGGTGCACGAGAGTATCGCAGGAATAATCGCTGGAAGGATACGAGAGCGCTATTATAAGCCAACCTTTGTGCTGACAAAGGGCGAGGAGTGTGTAAAGGGCTCTGCGCGTTCCATCGAAGGCTATTCTCTTTCTGAGGAAATGAAAAAGCACAGCGATGTTTTTCTAAAGTACGGCGGACATCCTAAGGCGGCCGGCTTATCCATCGAAGAGGCAAGAATCGAAGAGTTTCGGAGAAGGATGAATGACGATTGTCCGCTTACGCTTGAAGATGAAATCGAGACGATATATTTGGACGCCTGTCCACCGCTTAGTTCACTGACGATTGAAATGGTTGAGCAGCTTAATGTGCTTGAGCCAATTGGAAATGAAAATCGAGGTCCGATGTTTGGAGCGTCAAAGCTGTCTGTGCTTCGCATGTGGAGAATTGGAAAAAATCAAAATTATGTAAAACTGCAGGTGAGCGATGGAAGCGGCGTATATAATGCGGTCTGTTTTTCAGATGCGGATGTGCTGTTTGATTTCTATACACAAAAGTTTGGTGCAGATGAGGTGGAAAAGGCTACGAAGGGCAAGGCAAATAACATTATCTGCTCCCTCATATATGTTCCAAAAATTAACGATTTTAACGGGCCGGAAATTTCGCTTGAAATCAAACATTATATGTAAAATTTTCTAACAAACAAAAGGCTATATGTGATAAAATATATCTGTTGTCAGATTATTATTTGGGGTGGAACTATGTTTGGAAGCAAGAATAAAGAAAATCTGGAAAAAATTGAGTCTTTATCGCGTGAATTAGAGCATAAGGATGAGGTTTATGGTCTCATTGAAGACAATGCGAAAATGTTTGAGGCAAATGCACAGGAATACGAAGATTCCTCAGAGCATATGACTGACGATTTAAAGCAGATTGCGGAGAATCTGGATGCCTCTGGTGCAATTCTTTCTGAAAATGGAAAGCTGTTGAATGCGCTTCATGAAACTCTTCGCGTGGCAAATGAAGACAAAAGTCAGTGGAAGACAAAAGCGGATGCATTCATCGGACGAATTGATGAGATCGCCGAAAATAGTCAGGACGCGGTTGAAAACAACAAGCATTTCACAGGACCTTCCAAGGCCTTGGGCGATTTCACTGAGCTGTTAAAGCACGAGTATATGGACAATATGCGTGATTTAAAGCTGATGGCCGAGTACTCAAAACAGATGAGTGTGCTTGCGCTGAACGCAGCCATCGAGGCTGGTCGAATGGGTGAGTCAGGACAGGATTTTGTTGTAGCGGCAGAGAGTGTTCGAAATTATGCTACCAACTATGATAATTCCGTGAGAGAATTGATAGAACGTCTTGGAGAGTCTCAGCGAAAAGTGGCAGAACTTGAGGAACAGGTTCATTCCATGATTTCTTTGATGAAGGATAATAATATTGCAGTTTCAAAGATTATGAAGGATTTAAATGATCTTTCCAAAAGCGGAAGAGAACTTCACAAGGAAGCTCCGATTGAGATGTTTGAGGAACTGCTGACAACAACAGGCCTTTTGCATGATGCAGAATCAGAAGTTGACCGTATGGAAGCGCGCAATCGCATGCAGATGGATGATGTGCTTAACGAGGTGGAACTTCAAAAGAAGAATGTCGACGAGTGCAAGGAGGTTCTTCTTCGCGCAGTCGAGCTTACAAGAGAACAATAAGTTTGTGAATGCAGACTTTTGGGGTGCAAACAGATAGATATCAGTTGATATAATGGAGTGGGGATAACGATGAAAAAAGAGACTTTTTACTTTCCATCAGCAGATGGAAAAACACAGATTTTTGCTGTAAAGTATACACCGGATGATGGCAATATTACAGCTATTCTTCAGGTTGTGCACGGTATGCAGGAGTTTGTTTCTCGCTATGAGAAGTACGCAGAATTTTTGACAGAAAACGGTTATCTGGTAGTTGGACATGACCATCTTGGACATGGTGATTCCATCACAGCAGATTCTGAACTTGGATATTTTGTGGAGCCAGATCCACTGCCAGTGCTGATTGCGGACATTCATACCCTTCGCGATATGATTCAGATGCAGTACAAGGATGTTCCATACTTTATCATGGGACACAGCATGGGCTCTTACATTTTAAGAAGCTATCTGGCTTCACACAATGACAATCTTCGCGGTGCAATTATTATGGGAACCGGCTATGTTCCAGCGAACACTACAAAGATGGGAATCAAGGTTTGTTCTTTTATTGCGAAGTTCCGTGGCTGGCATTACAGAAGCAAAATGGTTGCAAACATCGCATTTGGTAAGCCATACAAGAAGTACGATTTGACAGGTAAGGATGCAAACAACAGCTGGTTGACCAAGGACCCTGAAATTGTAAAGTGGTATTATGCAAATCCTAAGTGCAATTACACCTTTACGGTGAATGGCTACAAAGGTCTGATGCAGGCAGTTTCATTCTCCTGCAATCAGGAAAATGTCAATGCAGTTCCAAACAAGCTTCCAATCTTTATCGTTTCAGGAGAGGATGATCCCGTAGGAGATTGCGGCGTTGGTGTAAAGCATGTATATGACATGTTCAAGGAAGGCGGAACAGAGGATCTGACCTACAAGCTTTACAAGAATGACAGGCATGAGATTTTAAACGAGACAGACAAGGAGACTGTATATGCAGATTTACTTGCCTGGATGAATGTCAGACAGACAACCTAATAATAATAAAAATCCCACAAAGCAATGCTTTGTGGGATTTTTTTAAGGCTTTTCTTTTAAGGTTTTTCTTTTAAACAATTCCTTGACATAGACAATATAATACATAATTCCCGCTAACAGGATTCCCGTAGCGACATCAAAGAAGGAATGCTGTTTTAAAAACATGGTCGCAAGAACAATGGCGATACACAGGATAAAAGAAATAAATTTTATCACGGTGTTGTGACGAAACTCACGGCTTCGTGCGACTGCAAAATGAATTCCCAGCGAATTATATACATGGATACTTGGGAACAGATTCGTAGCAGTATCGCTCTTATATAAAAGGTTGCACACATAGGTAAATATGTTGTGGTGTGCAAAATAAGTTGGACGCAAATGGTGTCCGTTTGGATACACAGTCGAGATAATTAAAAACAGTGTCATTCCGGTAAATAAAAAGATGCACAGCTGGTAGAATTCCTGCTTATTGCGAAAACCGAAATAGCAGATGCCCCAGGCGACGTAGGCAAACCATATGATATATGGAATTACAAAGTACTCATTGAAGGGAATCCAGTCATCAATCGGTGTGTGAATCACATGAAAGCGTGTAGTGACATGCTTCTCGATGAAGGAAAACCAGGGCATATATATTATAAAATAGCACAAAATCAGGAAATGCTTGTTACGCTTAAAGAAATCAGCAATTCCTTTCCATAAATTTTTCACCACATTCTCCTTTGGTTAACAAACTAGAATGTATTGTATCACTACCAAAAAATGCTTTCAACAGAATTAAGATTTTCTTAAACATTGAAAATCGGAATCTGTTTGATTAATAAAATACTTCTTTTAAATAAAGCCCCTGAGGTGGTGCAGTGTATCCCGCAGCGTCACGATTTTGGGCCGCAAGGATGTCTGGCATGGATGCGGCATCGCGGCGCCCATCGCCAACCTCAATCAAAGTGCCAGTCAGGATGCGTACCATATTCATCAAAAATCCATTGCCGGTGAACGAGAGCAACAGTTCTCCCTCCAATTGAGTAATCTCAATGGAATAGACGGTTCGCACCGTTGATTTTTTCATATGGCGATTTCCGCAGAAGGATTTAAAGTCATGTTCTCCCGTTAGCAGTTCTGCAGCTTTTTTCATTGCATCAATGTCTAAAGGTGTCTGATAATCATACACAAATTTCCGTTCAAAAACATTTGACACGGGGCTCGTGTGGATTCGATAGCAATAGGTTTTCTTTTTCGCAGACAACCTCGCGTGAAAACGCTCGGGCACTTCTGCGACGGACATAATTGCTATATCCTTTGGCAGATGAGCATTCAAATCATAAAAAATCAAATCCTCGATTGTCGGAGAAGCAGAGAGCGGTGCTTCCTTCAGGGCAGACCTTTCCTGGTAGGTGCCTATCAGGCGTGATGCAGCTTCTTCGCTGAGATGAAAGTTTGCCACCTGTCCATAGGCATGAACGCCTGCGTCAGTGCGGCCGCTTCCGGCAATCTCAATGGTCTCGCCAAAGAGCAGAGAAAGGGCCTGTTCTATTTTGCCCTGAATGGTATCAGGGACATCTTTTTGTACCTGCCAGCCACTGTAGCGGGTGCCGTCGTAGCTGATTATCATCATATAATTTTTCATATAGAGATTGTAGCACAGCTTGCGAAATACGAAAATTAAAAAAACATATTGACATATGTTCAAATGAGAATATAATCAAATTACGAACATATGAACGATTGTTCATATGAAGATGAAAAATAAAAGCTATTTAAATGAAAAGGAGAATTTATTATGAAGAAGAATTATGAAATCGAAGTGGACTGTGCAAACTGTGCAAACAAGATGGAGGACGCAGCAAAGAACACCGCTGGTGTTAAGGACTGTTCTGTAAACTTTATGGCTCTTAAGATGAAGGTGGAGTTTGAGGATGGTGCAGATGAGAAGGCTGTTATGGCCGAGGTGCTCAAGAACTGCAGAAAAATCGAGGATGAGTGCGAGATCTATTTCTAGGAGAATGCTATGAATAAAAAGCAAAAGAAAATGCTAATTCGCATTATCATTGCAGCCGTTGCAATGATTGTGCTTATGCTGATTCCGTTTCCTGAAGGGGAGCTTTGGGCAAGAATTCTTCGTTTAGTACTGTATCTGGCAGTATACATTGAAATTGGATACGATATTCTTCGCAAGGCAGGAAAGGGAATTTTAAATCGTCAGGTATTTGACGAAAACTTTTTGATGGCAGTTGCAACCATCGGCGCGATGGTGATTGCAATCATCGAAAACGGAGATTATACCGAGGCAATTGCGGTTATGCTCTTTTATCAGATTGGAGAGCTTTTCCAGAGCTACGCAGTTGGAAAAAGCCGCAGAAATATTTCTCAGCTGATGGATATTCGTCCAGACTCTGCCAATCTTGAGACGGAGGATGGAATTGAAGAGGTTGATCCAGATGATGTAGAGATTGGAAGCATCATCGTGGTAAAGCCAGGGGAAAAGATTCCAATCGATGGAATCATCCTCGAGGGCTCATCCACCTTAAACACCAGCGCGCTGACAGGAGAATCTCTCCCAAGAGAGGTAACAGAAGGCGCAGAGGTAATCTCTGGCTGCATCAATATGACTGGCGTGCTTCGTGTGAAGACGACAAAGGAATTTGGAGAATCCACAGTTTCTAAGATTTTAGAGATGGTGGAGAACGCAAGCTCATTAAAGAGTCGCTCCGAGAATTTTATTTCAAAGTTTGCAAAGGTGTATACACCAGTGGTTTGCTATTTGGCGCTGGCGCTTGCGATTCTTCCTCCGCTTGTGCTCATGTTTGCTGGTAATTATGAAGGTGCAACGACCTGGGGGCAGTGGATTTACAGAGCGCTGACCTTCCTCGTAATCAGCTGTCCATGCGCACTTGTAATCAGCATTCCATTGACCTTCTTTGCTGGAATTGGCGGGGCAAGCAACGCCGGAGTTTTAGTGAAAGGTTCAAATTATCTGGAGGCTCTTTCAAAAACCAAATATGCGGTATTTGATAAGACCGGAACGATGACCGAGGGCGTCTTTGAGGTGTCTGGAATCTATCATAATTCTCTGATTGAGAAGGAAGAGCTGTTATATTACGCAGCGCACGCTGAGAGCTTTTCCTCTCATCCAATTTCACTCAGTCTGCAGAAGGCATATGGTGGGGAAATTGATCAGAGCCGCGTTTCAGAGGCTGAGGAATTTGGTGGACATGGAATCACCGCCATTGTCGATGGAAAAAAGATTGCAATCGGCAATGATAAGCTGATGGAAAGCTTAGGCCTTGAATATAAGAGAGGCGAAGAGGTTGGCACCATTGTTTATATGGCAATCAACGGCAGCTTTGAGGGCTATATTGTTATTTCGGATAAAATCAAGCCTTCTGCTAAGGATGCAATCCGCGGCTTAAAGAAGGTCGGCATCAAAAAGACAGTCATGCTGACGGGAGATGCCATGCCGGTTGCACAGGCTGTGGCAAGAGAGCTTGGAATTGATGAGGTTCACGCGGAACTTCTCCCTGCAGACAAGGTTTCTCTGGTAGAGAAGCTTTTAGCAAATAAATCGGAAAAAGACATTCTTGCCTTTGTCGGTGACGGCATCAATGATGCACCAGTTTTGACGAGAGCCGATGTTGGAATTGCAATGGGAGCAATGGGCAGTGATGCG
>JAZUGV010000026.1:0-22450 GCA_045641385.1 Agathobacter sp.
AAGATGCAACTGGTGGAAAGGTTACCGTTCTTACCATGGCACTTCCAAAGGCAGATGTTATGCTTCGCGAAGCAATGGCAATGGCCGCAGATGAGGCAATTCTTGTAACAGATCGTTGGCTTGGTGGTGCAGATACCTGGGCTACCTCATCTACTGTTGCAGCAGCAGTAAAGAAATTAGATTACGACTTAATCATCACTGGACGCCAGGCTATCGATGGAGATACCGCACAGGTTGGACCACAGATTGCTGAGCATCTTGGACTTCCAGTTATCTCTTATGCAGAGGATATCAAGATTGAAGGCAACGCAGTAGTTGTTAAGCGTCAGTATGAGGACAGATATCATATGGTTAAGGCTCAGATGCCTTGCCTTGTTACCGCTCTTTCTGAGTTAAACGATCCACGTTATATGACTCCAGGCGGAATTTTCGATGCATATGATGAGAAGGAAGTTACCGTTTGGTCTCGTGCAGATTTAACAGATCTTGACGATGCAAATATCGGTCTTGCTGGATCACCAACCAAGATTGCAAAGGCTTCCGATAAGGTGCCAAAGGGTGCAGGAGAAAAGGTGAACCTTGATCCTACCGAGTCTGTAAATTACCTCATGGATAAGTTCCGTGAGAAGCACATCATTTAGGAGGTAGCCATATCATGGGTTTAGAAGAATATAAGGGCGTATATGTGTTTGCCCAGCAGGTAGACAATGAATTAAGTTCAATTGCCTTCGAATTAATCGGAAAAGGAAAAGAACTTGCTACAAAATTAGGTACAGAAGTTACCGCTGTCTTATTAGGACACAATGTTGCTGCACTTACCGATGAGCTTGGCGCTTACGGTGCAGATAAGGTTATCGTATGTGATGACGAGAAGCTTGCAACCTACAGAACTGAGCCATATGCTCAGGCACTTGCAGCTGTGATTAATAATTTTAAGCCAGAAATTATGTTAGTAGGTGCTACTGCAATCGGCCGTGATTTAGGACCAACTGTATCAGCTCGTGTTGCTACAGGACTTACCGCTGACTGTACAGTACTTGAAATTGGTGATTTCCCACTGAATCCTGTTCCTGGAAAAGAAGATGAGCAGAAGCACAATCAGCTTCTTATGACTCGTCCTGCATTCGGTGGAAATACCATCGCTACCATTGCATGCCCAGACAACCGTCCACAGATGGCAACTGTTCGTCCTGGCGTTATGCAGAAACTTCCAAAGGATCCATCTCACAAGGCAGAGGTAATCAACTTTGATGCTGGCCTAGTAGAGAACAACCGTTATGTTGAGATTCTTGAAGTTGTAAAGGCAGTAGAAAATGTTGAAAATATCATGGACGCTAAGGTATTAGTATCTGGTGGTCGTGGTGTAGGCTCTGCAGAAGGCTTTAGCGAGTTAAGAGAACTTGCTTCATGCTTCAAGGGCGGAATGGTATCATGCTCTCGTGCCGTTTGCGAAAACGGTTGGCTTGCAGCTGATTATCAGGTAGGACAGACTGGAAAGAGTGTTCGTCCAAACATTTATTTTGCAATCGGTATTTCAGGTGCCATCCAGCACGTAGCTGGTATGGAGGAATCCGACCTCATCATTGCTATCAATAAGGATGAGGATGCACCAATCTTCGAAGTGGCTGATTACGGTATTGTAGGCGACTGGAAGAAGATTGTTCCACAGCTAACAGCAGCCTTAAAGGCTGAGAACTAAAATTCGTCTCCTAATCTTAGAAAATGGCTCCCGAAAGGGAGCTATTTTCACTTTATAGGGAATTGCTTCAAATTACTTATAGGAAGAAGTGCTTTTCTTGTGTTTTATAGGGAAATCAATTATAATAATTTTTAGCTTTTAAAGTAAAAGGAAGGAGATATTTTCTGAAAATGGAGAAGTTGAAGAAAATCTTAATCCCGGTTGATATTGTGCTGGGAGTAATTATTGTTGCTTTTATTGCTCTTACTGTCCTTGTGGGAATTAAGGGAAAAGCATCAGCATCTGTGCCAACAGGGTATGATGTAGAGGGAACAGAAATAAATGATTCTGGCTCTACCAATAATTTTGATTACACAGAAATCAAACTTGATGGTCACACAAGCACATTTGTTGGTTCAGAACCAGTAGAGGATACTACGGATGAATCTACAGATGAGAATACCGATGAAGACACAACAGACGACGAGTCTGATGATGCACAGTAGTAAGAAGGAGGAAGAAATATGTTTTGTCAGAATTGTGGAACTCAAAACGAAGATAATTCTCTCTTCTGTATCAGCTGCGGTGCAAAGTTAGATGTTACCCCAGCTGTTCCAGTAGCAGAGGCACCAGCGGCTACACCTGTAGCGCCTGCACAGCCAGCTCAGCCTGCACAGCCTGTGGCTCCAGCTCAGTCTGTAGCACAGCCAGCTGCTCCAAAGGTGAAATCCCCATTACCTTTGAAGTCAATCATTATTACAGCGGTAGAATTAGTAATAGCAATTGTAGCTATTATTGTTTTCTTTGTAGTAGGAAATAAGATGTTTAGCCCTGCGAATGCAGCAAAATCTTTCTACAATGCAATGGCAGCCGGAGATTTCTCAAAGGCTTATGGATACATGAACGTTGGCGAAGGAAATGCTTTCTTAAGCGAGGAGAGCTTTATTGCAGCTTTTGGTGATGATGCAAGCGATTATGAGTTTGCTCAGGTATTAGCTGTTCAGAAAATGGGAGATCAGAGCAATGTTTCTATCCGCGTAAATGGAGAGAGCCAGACTGTTCGTTTTATCTCTGCTGGAAGAAAGTTCTTAGTATTTAAGGATTGGAGAGTCAGCGTAGACAGCTTTGTTGTTAAGGATTGCTATATCTATGCTCCTAAGGACTTTTCTGTATACCTTGATGGCGTTTTACTTACAAACGGAAAAGAAGAAGATAATCGCAACGTATACGAAGTAAAGAAGATTTTCAAGGGAGACCATGAAATTGCACCAGCTCTTGGTGATGTACGTGGTGGTGCTACTACTTATTCATTCAACTGGGATGACGATTATTATACAATTTATGACTTTACTCCAAGCCCAGAAATGTATACTGATGCTGCAAATGTAGCATACAATGCATTTACTACTATGGCAGATGCATATGTTGGAGGAAAGGACTTCAACACAGTAAAGGATATTTATTCTAAGGATGCTGTAAGCTATGCAAAGACCAGCTATGAGGATAACACAACCTATAACTCATACAGCAGATATTACGCTTGGAATAAGCAGGATACTCGCGAAGGTGTATACAATCTTGAGGTTAAGGATGTCAGAGTAGACTCTTTATATGGCAGATTATCTGATAACAAGTTATACATTACCTGTGAGCTTCGTTATAATTACACCTATACTTATCTCGCAGAGACCTACAATTGGGATATCCACCAGTATCAGTTAGCTGATGGAACTCAGGATGGCAGCGGCTATACTTACATCTATCTGGTATATGAGGATGGACAGTGGAAGGTATCAGAAACCCTTACACCATCGTTCTACTTCTATTACTAATATGGTGTATAGGCTGATTGCATTACATTCATAATATGCTATAATAAGGGAGTTCTGAAGAAGTTTCAGAACTCCCTATTCTTTTTGTTATGGGAGGAGGCTGTTATGAAGAAATCACATAGAAAAGATGTAATACTGGCTCGCATTATTTTTGCATTTATTATTTTGGCACTCATTGCGGGACTCTTTTACGGCGGTAAGTTTTTATTTGAAAAATATACACAGGTTGTCAATGATCGTAAGCAGGAGGCTATCGATACAGAAACGGAGTCAGAGAGTGAATATATTCCTGATTTTGTTGATACTGAGGATGTGCTGTCTGAGACGGAACAGATCGAGAGCGAATTTGAAGAGGGCGGAGCTGATGCGGAAAACGACCCTGCTGATTCTGAACCAAAGTATGTTTGGGCAAAGCAGGCGGGAGTTCGCCTGAGAGCAGAGGCAAATACCACCTCAGAGATACTTAAAACCTTACCTGCAAAACAAAAACTGACCCTTCTTGAGGAGGGAGATTTTGTTAAGGTTGACTACGATGGAATCGTTGGCTATATTCGAAAGGATTTAGTACTTTTTGAAGAGCCTTAATATTTATTTATAGAGGTTTATACATGAACAAGTGGATTCGTCCCGCTGTGCTTGCAGCAGTGTTTTTAGTAACACTGGTGATTGGTGCACTGGTTATGAATAAATCGAATACTGACTTTACATCATCACTGGAAGAGCCTACTCTTCCAGTGGTCTATTTTTTATACAATGATATAAAAATCAATGAGCTTCATGGATATACCTCGGAGATGGACGTCTGCTCTATGAGAGATACCATCACTCCTGTGGGAGAAGACCGTTACCTCCATACTCAGATTGAAACCTATGGCACTGGCGTGAATGATCTGCACTACCAGATTCGAAGCATCGATGGGCAGCGCCTTGTTGCAGAGGGAGAAATTACTAACTATCGCCAGAATGGCAGTCGTATCTATTATGATATTCAGGCAGAAAATATCCTGGAAACAAATGAGGAATATATATACTGTCTATCGATTGAGATGGATGAACAGACTGCCTATTATTACACCAGAATTGAGAGAACGAGTGAGCGCTCGGTAGATGAATGTCTTGCCTTTGCTCACAAGTTTCATAACTATACCCTGAATGGTGAGGCAACAAGCTTTATTCCGACCTATATGGATCCTGCAACAGGAGACGCTACTACCTTAAATTATGTAGATTTGAGCTGTACCCTGCGACAGATTACCTGGGCAAAATTTGAGGGGCAGGTCATTACAGACATCATTGCGGATATCAAGGAGATTACCTCCTCATATAATGTGATTGTTTTAAAATACGTTATGATATCTCAAAATGAAGCAGGAGAAACAGAGTATTATAATATTGAAGAATATTATCGATTGAGAAACACTGAGACACGTATGTATGTGCTCAATTTTGAGCGTACGATGACTCAGATTTTCAGTGGTGAAAATACAATCCTTTCTGATTTGGGAAACCTTCAGCTGGGAATCAGAGATATGCAGGTGGAGTGCAAGTCGAATGATGCAGGTGAGGTGGTTGCTTTTGTTCAGGAAGGAGAACTTTGGTGCTATAACTCGAATGAAAATAGCATATCAAGAGTATTTTCCTTCCGCTCCTTAGAAGGACTCGACACCCGTTCTGACTGGAATAATCACAGTATTAAGATTATGAGCGTTGATGAGGCGGGCAGTGTGGACTTTGTGGTTTACGGATACATGAATCGCGGAAAACACGAGGGCCAGGTAGGCGTATCAGTCTGCCACTATGACGGTTTAGCGCACACAGTTGAGGAGGAGGCCTTTATTCCTTCGGATAAATCCTTTGAGGTGCTTAAGGCTGAACTTGGAAATCTTTTGTATGTCAATGAACTGGATCAGCTGTTTATGATTATCTCGGGAGATTTATATCGCATCGAGCTGATTGAAAAAACCTCTGCTGTTTTGGTTTCTGGACTTACCACGAACACCTATGCTGTTTCAGACAGCGGAAGATATCTTGCCTACATCGATTCGGACAAGGTAAATAATGCAAACGAGATTGTCTTTTTGGATCTGAAAAATGGCATGGAGCAAAAACTTACAGAAACAGGTGGAAATTTCCTAAGACCGCTTGGCTTCATCGACGAGGATTTTGTTTATGGAATTGCAAAAATAGAAGATATTCGAACAGATACAGCAGGTAATATTTTCTTTGCGATGAGCAGCTTGAAAATTGTCGAGAATTCAGAGACGGACCTTACTGTTTTAAAGGAGTATAAGCCTTCACAGGGATACATTTTTGATGTTGACATCAAAGATTATGTGATTAAGGTAATCATTCAGACCCTTTCCGATGGACGATTTGTGGCAGCTCCGTCAGATTCTATTATGAATCGTAACGCGGATTCTGAGGAAAATGTTCTGATTGATAAAACAGTTACAGAGATAAAGGAAACTCAGGTACAGCTGGTTTTAAAAAATGTTAAGAAAAAAGATGCGAAGATGACAACCGCATCCTTTGTGGTTGCCAACGATGACAGAACGTTTGCACTTGAAACAAGCGAAAAGGGAGAGCATTTCTATGTATATGCGAAGGGCAGAGTTGTCATGCAGACGGACAATGTCACAGATGCTATTAAAGTTGCATCAGATGCCTGCGGCGCTGTGGTTGACCAAAATCAGCACTATGTATGGAATCGTGCAAAAGAGGCTTATGTAAATGCCTTTGGCGGATTGAGCGTATATCAGACGGACAAAAATGCCGGCTCTATTGCAAGCTGTGTCAGTGCGATGTTAGTCAGAGAGGACTATGGAATTGCAGTCTCCGATCTGATGAAAACAGGAAATTCTGTTTTTGATGTGCTTTCAAAAACCTTAAAGGATTATGTGGTTCTCGATGTCAGCGGATGTACCCTTGATCAGGTTCTTTACTATGTGAACGAGGGTAATCCTGTCTTTGCAATGACCGATAGTAATTCTGCTGTTTTATTGGTGGGTTATACCAGCAAGGTGGTATATTGCTATGATCCGGCACTTCAAAAGGTAGTGTCATTAAGCTATGCAGATGCAGAAAATCGATTTGCAAAAGCCTCAAACATCTTTATTACCTATATAAAGTAGGTACTTTCGTAGTGATTATGCCTAAAAAAATACGGGTAGGGATATGTTTAATGTCAAAAGTTACAGAATTAGTTTTCGTGACTTGAAAAGGCAGAAAAAATGCTATATATTTTATGCGGTAACAAATTGTCATTATTGATAAGGAGTACTTTTAATGTTAAAGAAGAGAGTAAATGTTTCTGATCTTTCAAAGAATCATGAGAATCCAATTGCAGAGCTTGTTCAGGTCGCATGTCGATATGACAGTGAAATTACTTTAGAGAGCGATAATCGTAAGATTAATGCAAAAAGTATCATGGGTGTTATGGCATTCAATCCATCAGAAAATATGGCTGTAGAAATTGGTGCAGACGGAGCAGATGAGCAGGATGCATTAGTAGCACTTGAGGCGTTTTTAGTCAGCTAATTTTCGGAGGAGAAAGATATGGCAGATGTAAAGGCAACAGTGAAGGAAACCGCTAAGGTTGTTGAGACTAAGGCAAAGGAAACCGCTACAAAGACTGCAGCAGCAGCTAAGAAGACCGCAGCAAAGACTGCTTCTACTGCAAAGAAGACTACAGCAGCAGCTAAGACTACTGCAAAGAAGACTGTAGCAAAGGCAGCAGCTAAGACAGTAGCACCAAAGACCGTTGTTACTGTGCAGTATCAGGATCAGGAAACAAACGTAGCAAAGATTGAAGAAAAGGTTAAGACCGCTTATATCGCAGAAGGTCATACCGCAGCTTCTATCAAGAAGGTTGAAATCTATGTTAAGCCAGAAGATTATTCAGCTTACTACGTAATCAACGATAAGTTTTCAGGACGTGTTGATTTATTCTAGAAAAACATATATAATAATGGTTGCTGAGAAGTCAGCAACCAATTATGCAGGTGTGGTTCAATGGTAGAACATCAGCCTTCCAAGCTGAATACGTGGGTTCGATTCCCATCACCTGCTTTTTTGTTACCCAAATTTAGGGAGCAGACGTTTTAATAATATGTATTGGAGAATGCTATGGAGTTATTTACATTGACAGAGAAGAAGCGTACTGTAGGGGAAAAGGTTGCAGCGATTATCCTTTTAATTTTTGCAGTGGTATTTTTGATAGGTACAGTACTTACACCATTATTTTTATTGGTGGGAATTATTCTTGGAATTATCTGGTATTTCGTTCAGTTTCGTAGATATTTCGAATTTGAGCTGTCATACTTTGACGGGGAATTTCGAGTTGCTCGTGTAATCAACAAAAGTCGTCGTAAGAAGATCGCTTCTTTTTCGATGGACGAGGTCGTTTTGATTGCGCCAATGGGTGACAGAAGCGTATACAAATACGAAAATGACGCACATGTAAAGGCTTTCCGCTGTTATTCCTTAGAGGCAGATGCAAAGCCATATGAAATTATTGTAAAAGAAAAAGATATCATGAAGATGTTTGTTGTTGAGATGGATGAGAGAATGTTGTCCGAAATCTGCAAAAAATATCAGCAGAAAGTAATTCGTATGAATTAATCTTCCTGCTGATCTACGAAACGCATCTTATGATTACGGTTAAGCTCCTGGACTTCGTATCCCTTGATATTGTGGTTCAGGAGTTTTAAACATTTCGGGCAAAGCGTGCCAAACTGTACTGGTGCTCCACAGCGCTGACAATGTACACTTGCCATCGTGCCGCCCTGTGCGTTAGTGACGTATTCAATACGTCCCTCGCGTATCCATTCTTTGACAACGCGCAGTGGAATTTGGAAGTGGTCAGCCACCTCGTACTCATTCACTGTGTTTTCGCGGATAAAGTTTTTTACTTCGCGAAACAATTGTGCTTCTATACAAGAAGGACAGAGAGGTTTATCATAAGCATTAGGGAGCGGTTTGTGACAGAATTCGCAGTTCTTAAATTCACTAAAAATGCCATCATTTAATGAAGCCATATGCCCTCCTTTCTACCAAAGAAAATTATAACAGAGATAAAAGGTGAAATAAAGGCTAATCAATGAAAGAGCGAGAGAAAAAACAACCTGTTGCAGTGTTTGATTCTGGAGTTGGCGGAATCAGTGTTCTGCGAGAGTTGGTTAAGCTTATGCCAAACGAAAAGTTTATATATTTAGGAGATTCCGCAAATGCTCCTTACGGCACAAAGGCAGTAGAGACCGTTCGTGGGCTTACCATTCGCCATGCTCAAAATTTTTTTGAGGAAGGGGCAAAGGGTCTGGTGGTTGCCTGCAATACTGCGACCTCAGCCGCTGTTCGCAAGCTCAGAGAGCTTTATCCAGATATTCCAATTGTAGGGATTGAGCCGGCGTTAAAGCCAGCAGTAATTGCCTGCGAAAAGCCAAATGTTCTCGTGATGGCAACGCCTGTTACGATTCGCGAGGAAAAGTTTCAGAAGCTGATGGGCAGATATAAGGATCAGGCAGTAATTCATCCTCTTGCTTGTCCTGGACTGATGGATTTTGTAGAGCGGGGAGAATTAGAGGGGGAGGACTTGGAGAACTATCTTGAAAAACTGCTTTCTCCGTACAAAAATATTAAGCTGACAGGAGTTGTGTTGGGCTGCACACATTATCCTTTTGTGAAAAAAGAAATTCAAAAGGTTCTGGGAAATGATGCGGTCATCTATGATGGGGGAGAGGGAACTGCGAGAGAAATGCGTCGCCGTCTTGCAGAGACTAATCTTTTGGTAGATGCAGATTTTCAGACAGCAGAAGTTCCATCTGCGAAAAATGTAGAGTTTCGCAACAGCCTTAATAACGCAGAGGGTAAAATCAGTTTATGTAAGATGCTTTTGGAGAGTGTTTAATTATTTCTTCATGGATTTTATATCTTTTTTCTAAATTAAACACATTTTCAACACATTTCATATTTATACTGAATAATGTAAGTGGGGAAACCCGTTTACATATTCCCTTTTTATTTTTAAACATTTTCATAACTAAACTCCTCGAAAGACCTCCGGTTCCCCCCGGAGGTCTTTCATTTTTAACCAATAATTACGTGCTTTTGCATTTTTATTTGTTGGTTTTTTCGTATTTTTTTTGAAAAAAAAGGAGTAGAATATGCTTTATACGTAAAGGCGCATCCAAGCGGGATGTGAATTTATAGAAAATAAAAAGGAGAGATTAAAACGCTATGTTAGCAGCACAGATTGCAGCCGTAATTATTTTTATCGGCATGTTTATCATGATCATCACTGAAAAAGTCGAGCGTCAGTGGGTAACCCTTGGATGTGGACTTTTGACCATCATTGTTGTATTTGGAATCTTTATGCACTCTGGTACAGCAATCATGGAAACTCTTAATGTAAAAAATATATTTACCACCGATTTCTGGTACGCAGCCGGGGAAGCCTCGGAGGAGTCGAGTGGAATCAACTGGGCAACCATCATCTTTATTGCTGGTATGATGGTAATGGTTGAGGGAATGGCCCGTGTAGGATTTTTCCGTTGGCTTTGCATGAGAATTGCAAAGATGGTACATTACAAGACAATGTCAATCTTCATTACTTTTATGCTGATGTCATTCGTTCTTGCAATGTTTATTGATAGTATCACAGTTATTTTATTCCTTGCAGCAGTAACCGTAGAATTATCACAGTTGCTTGGCTTCTCACCTGTACCTATGATTCTTGCAGAAATCTTCTGCGCGAATCTCGGCGGAAGTGCAACCATGTGTGGAGATCCACCAAACATTATTATTGGAACCTCTCTTCACTATTCATTTGCGGACTTCCTTACCAACACAGGTGCAATCGCAGGAATCTCACTTGTGTTTACTTTGATTTTCTTCTTCTTTAGTTTTAGAAAAGAACTTTCTTCAAATGGAAAAGAAATTGATTATTCTAAGCTCCCTGATCCAAAGAGTGCAATTACCGATAAGGTTGGCTTTGGAATCAGCACAGTAATCTTCTTAATCGCAGTTGTTCTTCTGGTAACACATGCGATGACAGGACTTACCGTTGCAACCATCGGACTTGGAATCGCAATCATTACTCTGATTACTTCGGGCAAGTATGCATTAGAAGTATTAAAGAAGGTTGACTATAAAACCTTATTGTTCTTTATTGGATTGTTCGTTGTAGTAGGTGGACTTGAGCAGACAAACATTCTTGTTTTGATTGCAAAATTTATCGAGAATGTCAGCGGTGGAAATGCATACATCATGATAGCAATTATCATTTGGGTATCAGCAATTGCATCTGCGTTCATCGACAATATTCCTTTTGCGGCAACGATGGTGCCTGTTATCAAGACGCTTTCTGTTACCTCGGGAGTTCCTCTGACTACTCTTGCATGGGCTCTTGCAATGGGAACCGATGTAGGTGGAAGTGCTACTCCAATCGGTGCTTCAGCAAACGTTGTAGGAACCTCTGTTGCAGCTAAGGCAGGACATCCAATTGGATGGGGAGAATATTGCAAGCGCTGTGCACCAGCAACTGTAATTGTTCTTGCAATTTCAACCCTCTACATCTTTGTAGTATATCTTTAAAATGTAAAATAAAAACCGCGCAGAAATGTCTGCGCGGTTTTTCTATGTTTAAAATTGTTTTTAAGAAAAGATTTGTTCTGAAACGGTAATATCAATGGTGCTACCCTTGGCCGGTTCTCCGACCGTCTCAAGATAAAAATGAGTCATGGTCTGATTGACATAAGGGAAAACCCAAAGGATTCCAAGTCCAAAGGAAAGGAGTGCCAAAAGCGACATTGGTAAAAAACTTAACATGATATATAAGAGCTTTCCCCGCTTTCCCTTCATTAAGGAAACAGATTTTTTAAACGCCTCCATAACCGTAAGATTTGTCTGGTCAACCAATAGATAAAGCATCAGATAAATATTCAGCTGTAAAACAAATGCGAGAACAATAGAAATCAGAGTGCCTGCAATCAGGATAAGCATTCCTGGAAGTTTGTTGTCCAGATAGTAAAAATATAAAAGCGAGCCAATTAACGGAAGCATTGCAATTGCCATCAATACTATGGTAAGCAAGCCGCCTAAAATGTATCGGTCTGGCTGATTTTTAAAGCCATATAAAATTACACCAGGGCCAGGTTTTTGTTCACGTGCCAGCATTAGATTTAGCTTTATGGTTCCGGCAGAGAAGACCTCTGCAACAAGTGCAATTAAAAAATTAATGAGATAGGTGACGATTACCTGGAAGGTGGTAATGGGCTCCCCCATTGCCATGGAAAAAATTGCCTCGAGAAGGCTGATGGCAATGTTTATGATCAAGAAAGCGCTGATAGAGATGCGGTAGTTGCCAGTTAAGCTGGCGCGAGCTCGGCGCTTAAGTTCTTTACTAAATGAGTGCATAAGTTGTATCAATTCCTTTGTGTTATTTCATCGAAAACGATTAGACAGAAAAATCTGCACGCTTTCCTTTGAGCGAAGCGGCATCCTCTGACATGCGTTCCTTCTGATATGGGTTTGACGGATTATTATAGCGAATCTGCGTATGTGTGTTTCCGCCAGCGACATAGGTGCGTCCGCATTCTGGACATACCGAAGTCTTGATGGTGACATAAGCCTGTACGACTTCACCGCCACCGGTCTTTGCTTTGTTGTAGGCGTTGCTGACATGCATGCCTTCGTGTGCGCGCACGGCAGCTCCGGCAGCATTTGGAGAAACATGGGAAGCGTTTTTGAAGGAAACATTTCCCTCATCCGAACGGTCCATGTACTTGCGATTTTTGCAGGTTTCGCATTCTGCTGGATTATCTCGGCCAGGGAGAGGACGATTTGGGTCTTCCTTTTCTGACGGAGCATTCTCGCCAATAAGAGTGCGATTAGGATCTTCAGCGCCAACAGGGCCATGTATATTCATATTAACATTAGTATTCATATTAACATTGGTATTCATATTTATATTCATATCCATAAGCATACCTCTGTGGAGAAAATATCCACATCATTTATATTATTTACTAGCTGTTACTTACATTTACTTACATTTATTTTCATTTACTTTCATTTACTGCCACCTTTGCATTCAGTGACAACATTTAATATAATATGGTTGTTGGCTTAATTTGATAATAACTGTAGAAAATCTTCGTAGTTGATTCCTGTGTACTGAGAGTAGGCGTTGATGATATTTTCAACGGTGCCATACTCATAAAAAGCATAGGAGATTGCAACGGTGTAGATTACTAATGTAAATACAATGCTGACAATTCCAATCGTAGTACCGATTTTGGCTCGCTGGCCAAGTTCTGTATTGCCACCGCGGGAAAGCAGACCGAAGATGATTGCGAGAGCGCCTGTTGGTATTGAAATATAAAAATACAAGCAGGAAACAATCGAGACAATCGCAAAGACGAAGGCTGCCCTTTCCATCGAAGTGGAGGTTTTATATGAGCCCATCTGGACCTCCTGTAAATAAGTTTTCTATATTCTATCACGAATTTGGAATATAAAAAAGTAAGAAAGGATTTATTTTCATGGACATTATTGCAAAGATTTCGGAGGAACTTAATATTCGAAAGAATCAGACGGAGGCAGCTGTGAAGCTGATTGATGAGGGAAATACCATTCCTTTCATCGCGCGTTACCGAAAAGAGGTGACAGGCGCATTAAACGATGAGCAGCTTCGTGATTTGTTTGAACGTCTGACCTATCTTCGCAATTTAGAGGAAAGAAAGGCAACGGTTCTTGCTTCCATTGAGGAGCAGGAAAAGCTTACGCCTGAGCTAAAGGGATTAATTGAAGCAGCTGAGACGCTTGTTGCCGTGGAGGATTTATATCGTCCATATAAGCCAAAACGTCGTACCCGCGCAACCATAGCTAAGGAAAAGGGTCTTGAGCCATTGGCGGAGCTCATTTTGGCACAGGAATTTTCTGGAAATCTCTCTGAGGAAGCCGCTAAATATATTGATGCTGAAAAGGAAGTGAATACTGCAGCGGATGCCATCGCAGGCGCAATGGATATCATTGCAGAACAGATTTCAGACGAGGCAGATTATCGTAAGCACATTCGAGAACTGACTACCTCAAAGGGGATGGTAAAGTCTGTTGCAAAAGACGAAAAGGCAGAGAGTGTTTACGAAATGTACTATAAGTACGAGGAGGCAGTGGCAAAGGTCGCAGGACACAGAACTCTCGCGTTAAATCGTGGTGAGAAGGAAAAGGTTCTTACCGTGACTGTGATTGCGCCAGAAGAAGATATTTTAAGATATCTAGAGAAGCAGGTAATCACGAATGAAACTGCAGAGACAGCCGAAGTATTAAAGAATACCATCGCTGATGCATACAGCAGACTGATTGCTCCAGCAATCGAACGTGAAATCCGAAGCGAGCTGACTGAGAACGCAGAGGATGGCGCGATTAAAGTCTTTGGAAAGAATTTAGAGCAGCTTCTGATGGCTCCTCCAATCGCAGGACAGGTGGTCCTTGGCTGGGACCCGGCATTTAGAACCGGATGTAAGATTTCGGTCGTTGATGAGACAGGAAAGGTATTAGATACCACTGTTATTTATCCAACCGCTCCACAGAACAAGGTGGAAGAGGCAAAGGCTGTCATCAAAAAGTTGATCAGCAAATATAAGGTTACTCTGATTTCTCTTGGAAACGGAACTGCATCAAGAGAATCTGAGCAGGTAATTGTAGAGATTTTAAAGGAAATTCCAGTTCCAGTTCAGTATGTCATTGTAAATGAGGCAGGAGCTTCTGTTTACTCTGCAAGCAAGCTTGCAACCGAGGAGTTCCCTAACTTTGACGTAGGACAGAGAAGTGCGACCTCAATGGCTCGCCGTCTTCAGGACCCACTTGCAGAGTTGGTAAAGATTGATCCAAAATCGATTGGTGTTGGTCAGTATCAGCATGATATGAACCAGAAGAAGTTGTCAGATGCGCTTGAGGGCGTTGTTGAGGACTGTGTAAACAAGGTAGGTGTTGACTTAAATACTGCGTCTGCATCACTGCTTGAATACATCTCTGGTATCTCAAAGCCAATCGCAAAGAATATTGTTACCTATCGTGAGGAGAATGGACGTTTCAAGAGCAGAAATGAGCTTTTGAAGGTGGCAAAGCTTGGACCAAAGGCATATGAGCAGTGTGCTGGTTTTATGCGTATTAATGATGGAAAGAATCCTCTTGACGCAACAGGTGTGCATCCAGAGTCATATAAGGCAACCGAGGAGCTTCTTAATAAGCTTGGATATACCACGGAAGATGTAAAGAGCCGTAATGTTGCAGGCATTTCCAAGAAGGTTACAGACTATGCAGCACTTGCAGCAGAGCTTTCTATTGGAGAACTAACCCTTCAGGATATCGTGAAGGAGCTTGAAAAACCTGCACGTGATCCTCGTGAGGATATGCCAAAGCCAATCTTAAGAAGTGATGTACTTGATCTGGAGGACTTAACTCCTGGCATGGAATTAAAGGGAACTGTTCGAAATGTTATCGACTTTGGTGTCTTTGTGGATATCGGTGTTCATCAGGATGGGCTGGTGCATATCTCAGAAATCTGCACCAAATACATCAAGCACCCGCTTGAAGCAGTCAGCGTTGGAGATGTTGTTAATGTCAAGGTCATTGATTGTGACGTGAAGAAGGCTCGTATTGGACTTACCATGAAAGGCTTAAATCCAGACATAGACGCGCGTGTGAAAACAACTGTCACTAATGAGGGACGAGGTGGGCACAGAAAGCCAAACGACGCAAATCGCGGACCTCGTGACAATGGAAATCGTGGCAATAATCAGCGTGGAAACAAATCAGGTGGTGCAATCGATGTAAACGCACTTATGGCAAAAATGGGCGGTAACCATGGAAAAAGGCCATAATTGATCTGGTTCTAAAATACTATAAAGTTGAGAACTGTTTTCGTTGACTTTCACGATTTATAACGCTAAAATATACTTTGTTGATACGAAATGTATCAAAATTAAATATGGAATTCTTCGGGGCAGGGTGAAATTCCCGACCGACGGTGATGTTATCAAAATGATAGCTAGTCCGTGAACCATAGCATGAGCGAATGGCCGATCCGGTGTGAATCCGGAACCGACAGTTTACAGTCTGGATGAGAGAAGATGAGAATCGTATGAACGTCAGTGTTCTGACAGTTATCGTATTTGAATTTATTAAGGCCTCGAGATTATCTCGAGGCCTTTTTGCTGTATAAGAAATTGCTTAATTTTCTATACAGTAAAAAGTCTCAACGAGGGTATAACAGAACTCTTTTTATCGACGAATTCCAGCAACTACATCGAACGAGAAAAGGAGAATCGAAAAATGACAGATGTAACAAGAACCAAAACCGCCGCACCAGGCACCAAACTTTTTAGCGCACGCTATATTGCAGGAACAGCAATGCTCTCAGCAATCGCATTCATTCTGCAGTACATTGAAATTGCAATTCCAATTATGCCAAGCTTTATTAAATTTGACTTTTCAGATTTACCAGCAGTTGTTGGCGCTTTTGCATATGGACCACTTTCAGGTGTAATCATTGAGTTTTTAAAGAACTTAATCCACCTTCCATTTACTGGAAGTGCTGCAATCGGTGAACTTTCAAACTTCATTCTTGGAGCAGTCTTTGTATTGGTTACTGGATTGATTTATAAGCACAAAAAGACAAGAGGTACTGCAGTGATTGCAGGTTTAGTTGGAGCAGTTGCCATGGGTGCTGTATCAATCGTAGCAAACTACTTTGTAGTATATCCACTTTACTATTCAGTACTTCACTTCCCAGAGGTAGCTGTACTTGGAATGTATCAGGCAATTCTTCCATCAATGAAGAGCATTTTCCAGTGCTTGTTAGTATTTAACCTTCCTTTCACAATTGTAAAGGGACTTATTTCAGTCGTTATCACTATGTTGATTTACAAGCCTCTTTCACCACTTCTTCACGGAAGAAACAAATAGAAATAATATGGATTCTAAAGCCCCGTAGTTGTTACTACGGGGCTTTTTGTGATATAATTATTCCAAATGTGAAAGGATATTTTTTCAATGTCACCAGAATTTGATGTTCAGCTTACAGCCAAGGATTTATATCGCTTTAACATGAAGCGCAGCTATACAACGCTTCAGGGGCCAATCTCGATTATTATCGCAATTTTGTTTTGTGTATCTGCAGTAGTTACAGGAATGCATTACCAGTTTCAGTATACAGCCTTATATGGTGCAGCAGCTCTTTTGTTTTGGCTCTATATTCCGGTTACCTTAAAAGGAAGAGCAAAAAAGGTTATGGCAAAGGATGCTGTATTGTCCGGAGTTTTGCATTATACCTTTACCGATACTGGTATTCAGGTAAAAAGCGGGGAACAGTCGGCAGAACTTCCTTGGAAAAACGTTTTTAAGATGACCGCTGGAAAGAAGTATGTATATATTTTCAGCAACCGCATCAATGCATATATCATTCCGCGTGAGCAGATGGGGGAGCAGTATGAGGCTGTTCGTGATCTCGCAAAAGCGAATCTGGAAAAATATCGTATTTCCATGAAATAATATTTCGTTACAAAGGCGAGGGATTCACCTGGGAGAAATCTAATATATGAATATCACTGTTTATGAAACAAACTCGGCCAAAGAAACACATGAGCTTGGCGTGAAGCTAGGGCAGGAGGCAAAGGCTGGAGAATTATATACACTGACTGGAGATTTAGGCGTTGGAAAAACGGTCTTCACCCAGGGCGTGGCAGAAGGGCTTGAAATTGATGAGCCAATCAACAGCCCTACATTTACCATTGTTCAGGTTTACGAGGAGGGAAGACTTCCCTTCTATCATTTCGATGTATATCGCATTGGCGACATCGATGAAATGGATGAAATCGGATATGAGGACTATTTTTATGGTTCTGGTGTGAGTATCGTGGAATGGGCGGAACTAATCGCAGAGCTGCTTCCGGAAGAACGCACCGATATCCTGATTGAAAAAGATTTGGAAAAAGGATTTGACTATCGAAAGATTACTGTGCGCAAGCGTGGATAGTTTTCGTTTTAGTCAGCAGAGGAACAATATGAAAATACTTGGAATTGAAGCTTCAGGCCAGGTCGCTTCCGTTGCGATTATGGAGGATGATAAGCTTCTTGGAGAATATACCATCAATTATAAAAAAACTCATTCAGAGACCTTGTTGCCGATGATTGATGAAGTCATTAAAATGACAGAGACAAAGGTTGAGGAGTTAGATGCAATTGCTGTTTCAAAGGGACCTGGATCCTTTACCGGCCTTCGTATTGGTTCTGCTACAGCAAAGGGCTTTGCATTGGCGCTTAACATTCCAATTATTCCTGTTGCAACAGTAGATGCACTCGCTTATCATCTGTGGGGCAGTAAAAGATTAATTTGTCCGATGATGGATGCCAGAAGACGTCAGGTCTACACCGGCTTATATCATTTTGAAGGGGAGTCCCTCATTGTTGAGGAGGAGACAAACCTCTGTATGATTGAGGATGTGGTTGAAAAATTAAATGCGGCAAATCGCCCGGTGGTTTTATTGGGGGATGCTGCAAATAATTTTAAAGACTATCTTGAGGAGAACCTTAAAACGGATTATTGTTTTGCACCAGCAAACCGACGCGAACAGTCGGCTGCCTGTGTCGCAGCCCTTGGTATGGTTCTTATGAAAGAGGGAAAGGTTGAATCAGGAGAGGAACATAAGCCTGATTATTTGAGACCATCTCAGGCGGAGCGAGAGCTTGGAGATAAAGCAAAGGATTTCCGTATATGATTAAGCTTGCAACCGAAGAACATCTTTCTTTTATTGTACAAATTGAAAAAGAACTTTTTTCCATGCCATGGAGCGAAAATGGATTTCGTGAGGCACTGGAAAGTGAAAATGCGAATATCTGGGTATCACTGGATGAAAACGTTGTCCAGGGATATCTGGTGATGTATACATCCATTGATGAGGGTGAAATCACAAATGTCGCTGTAGCACCAGGTTATCGGAAGGCAGGGATTGGTACAAACCTGGTCAAAACCGCACAGGATTACGCGAGAGACCACCAGATCAATCGAGTTGTCCTCGAGGTTCGCGTATCAAATCACAGTGCGATTTCCGTTTACGAGAAAATGAATTTTCAAAACTTGGGAATTCGAAAAGGATTTTATGACCTGCCAAAAGAAGACGCCATGATTATGGCGTGGGAGAATGATTTATGTTAGATGTATGTCTGTTAGGCACAGCAGGGATGATGCCATCGCCAAAGCGTTGGCTGACCTCGCTTATGCTAAGATATAATGGAAGCCAGCTTTTGATTGATTGCGGCGAGGGCACGCAGATTGCAATGAAAGAGGCGGGAATCGTATTTAAGCCGATTGATGTTTTGCTGATTACCCATTTTCATGCGGATCATATCAGTGGTCTTCCGGGATTGTTGCTTACGATGGGAAATGCTGAACGCACAGAACCGTTGACAATCATAGGCCCAACAGGGCTTACCAAGGTGGTATCGGCACTTCGTACGATTGCGCCAGAGCTACCTTTTGAAATAGAATGTATTGAGATACGAGAGCCGGAGGCAGAATTTGAAATCAATGGATATCATATCCATGCATTTCGAGTAAAGCATAATGTAGTCTGCTATGGCTATACCATCGAAATTAAACGTGCAGGTCGTTTTGATGCAGAGCGCGCAAAGGCGCAGGAGATTCCGCTTAAATGCTGGAGCCTTTTGCAAAGAGGTGAAATCATTGAAATGGATGGAAAAACCTATACCCCGGATATGGTGATGGGAGCACCAAGAAAGGGAATTAAGCTCACATACTGCACAGATTCACGTCCGGTGGATGTGATTGCTGAAAATGCAAAGCATTCGGACTTATTTATCTGCGAAGGCATGTATGCGGAGCCAGATAAGCTAATCAAAGCAAAGCAGTATAAGCATATGACTTTTTATGAAGCTGCTGAGCTTGCAAAAAAAGCAGAGGTGTCAGAACTTTGGCTGACACATTTTTCACCATCTCTGGTGCGAGCTGAGGATTATATGCCAAAGGTTCGCGAGATTTTTGAAAACGCACATTTGGGAAAAGACGGAAAAACAGTTACTATAGGTTTTGAAGAGGAATAATAAATGAAAAAGGCCGGTATTATTGTAGCTGCGATTCTTATCATTGCTCTTTTGGTTGGAAGTTTTTACTTCTATTCAAGAAAGCAGACAAAGGCGTCTGTGGACAATCAGGGGATTACTGAGGTAGAAAAGTTAATTACCAAGGATATCGAATCGAATTATCCAAAGACTCCGAGAGAAGTCGTAAAGCTGTATAACCGAATTATAACTGCATATTATGCGCAGGAGTTCAAGGAGCAGGAGCTTGAAAAACTCACAAAGCAGGCATGGCGTTTGTTTGATGAGGATTTGCAGGCAAACAATCCTGTTGCAACTTACTATGCCTCTGTCGCTGCTGATATAGAAAGCTATAAGGCAAAAGAAAAGCTGATTACTCAGTCTGATGTCTGCAGCAGTGAGGATGTAACCTACAAGACCGACGGTGATGATAAAATTGCCTTTGTGACGACTTCTTACTTTATAAAAGAAGGAAAAGAATATTCACGAACCTATGAAACCTTTGTTCTTCGCAAGAATGCAGAGGGAAGATGGAAAATTCTGGTGTATTATCAGTCTGCTCCTGCAAGCAGAGATGAGTAAATGGAAGAAAACAATATGGAAGAAATAAAGATACTTGCAATCGAAAGCTCCTGTGATGAAACCGCAGCAGCTGTCGTAGTTAACGGGAGGGATATGCGTTCGAACGTCATTTCCTCCCAAATTGATTTACATACTTTATATGGAGGCGTTGTGCCGGAGATTGCTTCGCGCAAGCACATCGAAAAAATCAACCAGGTTATCGAAGAGGCCTTAAAAGAGGCGAATGTTACCTTAGATGAGATTGATGCAATCGGTGTTACCTATGGTCCTGGTTTGATTGGAGCACTTTTAGTAGGAGTAGCGGAGGCAAAGGCGCTTGCTTATGCAAAGAATATTCCTCTGGTAGGCGTGCATCATATTGAAGGGCATATCAGCGCCAACTATATTGAAAATCCAGATTTAGAGCCACCATTTTTATGCCTGGTAGTATCTGGAGGACATACACATTTAGTGCGCGTAGAGGATTATGGAAAGTATGAAATCCTTGGACGCACAAGAGATGATGCGGCAGGAGAAGCCTTTGATAAGGTGGCAAGAGCTATTGGACTTGGTTATCCAGGTGGTCCAAAAATTGAAAAGGTGTCTCACGAGGGAAATGCAGAAGCAATTCAGTTTCCACGAGCTAAGGTGGATGGCGATGTATATGATTTCAGCTTTAGTGGGTTGAAGTCAGCGGTATTGAATTATCTGAACGGCTGTCGTATGAAGGGGGAAGAAATCAATCAGGCAGACGTTGCCGCCTCCTTCCAAAAAGCGGTAACGGATGTACTTGTGGACCGAGCCATGATGGCAATTGATGAATATAAGGTAGATAAATTTGCGATTGCAGGTGGAGTGGCATCAAACAGTGTCATTCGAGAGGCCTTGAAAGAGGCCTGCGAAAAGCGTGGAGTGAAATTCTATCGTCCTTCACCTATTTTGTGTACAGATAATGCAGCAATGATAGGGGCTGCGGCTTATTATGATTTTAAGGCAGGAAAGAGGGCTGGCCTTGATTTAAATGCTGTTGCAAATTTAAAGCTTGGCGAGACCGCGTACTAGACATAAATTTGTCGTGTTGAATCGGATAATTTTGGCAAGGGGACGAACCATATGAGGAGTGCAGCAATTGTACTTGCAGCAGGTTCAGGGAAGCGAATGGGAAGTGATATCCCAAAACAGTTTCTTCTATTAAAAGACAAACCTGTTATATATTACAGTTTAAAAGCGTTTCAGGAGAGCAACGTGGATGAGATTATACTTGTGACCGCGGAGGCTGATCTTTCCTATTGCAAGGATGAAATCGTCGAAAAATATCACTTTGATAAGGTGACAAAAATTATTCCGGGCGGAGCACAGAGATATGATTCGGTCTATGCTGGACTTGTGGCCATATCCGATGCGGATTATGTACAGATACATGACGGAGCAAGACCACTTGTGTCGGTTTCCGTAATAAATTCATTATTAGATATTGTTATAACAAAAAAGGCATGCGTTACAGCTGTTCCTGTAAAGGATACCATTAAGGTGGCCGATGAAGAGGATTATGCGATTGAAACGCCAAAACGTAGCACCCTGTGGACGATACAGACACCACAGGTGTTTGAGTACTCTCTTATTAAAAAAGCGTATGATGAGATCTTTGATGACCATAAAACAGTTGAGCAAAGATTAGGACTACAAAAAAACATCACAGATGATGCGCAGCTGGTAGAGACGTTTTCAGAGTGCAGAGTGAAATTGATCGAGGGAGAATATACCAATATAAAGGTGACAACTCCAGAGGATATGATGATTGCAGAGGCCTTTTTGAAGGGGTGAAAATCCCATCAAAAAGGCCTTTGGCATGCCGAGAAAACGATGTCATATTTTTGTCGAAAAAAAAGTGTAAAAAAGTTTAATTTTTTTGTTGACACAGATAGGCAATGATGGTAATATAAATTTCGCGCTGATGAAGCGCAGATAATTAAAAAGTGCAGAGGTATCGAAGTGGTCATAACGAGGCGGTCTTGAAAACCGTTTGTCCGCAAGGGCGCGTGGGTTCGAATCCCACCCTCTGCGTTTGCTCGAAAGAGTAAAAGAGCAAGCACATAAGATATGTTTCGCATGGTGTTTGCATAGTAATCGATTTCTTGCAGAAATCCATTACAGTACATTGATAACTGAACAGTGAACAACCTTGAAAAGATTTAAACATGATGAGAACGAAAGTTCTTACCTATCAATTCAAATTTCGTTTGAGAACGAAACCTTTTAACAG
>JAZUGV010000027.1:0-12127 GCA_045641385.1 Agathobacter sp.
CAAAGACCGTGAAACGAGCACGCTTATATGCATCTGCACATGGTATCTATAATCTGTATCTGAATGGGGAAAAGCAGTCAAATCGCAGACTTGCCCCTGAAAACTCTGCATATCAGAGCATAATCTACTATCAGACCTATGACATTACAGATGCACTCGTGCAGGGGGAAAATGTTCTTGGTGTGGTATTAGCTGATGGCTGGTGGATTGGAAGATTAGGCTTTGCCGGAGACAGCTGCAACTATGGAAATCGTCTTGGATTTATTGCGCAGCTTGAAATCGAGTACGAAGATGGAACAAGTGAGCTGATTGGATCAGATGCATCTTTTGTCTCAAAAGGCTCGCATATTCGTTATTCGGATTTATATATAGGTGAAAGACAGGATTTTACCATGTTAGATGAGACATGGATGAAACCTCATGCAGCAGTGGATCTTTCTGACAGTGTCCGTGTAAAGGACGGATATTACGAGGTCTGGACAAACTGTGAAGTGAAATGTCAGGCAGATGATCACTGTTATGATACGACCACTCTGTTGGCACAGCCGACCGATGGAATTACAGTGATTGATGAGCTTCCACTAAAGAAACTGCTTAAGACACCAAAGGGTGAGCTCGTGCTTGATTTTGGACAGGTCATTGCCGGTGTGCTTAGGATCAGGCTTCGTGGCAGGTCAGGTCAGCAGGTAATCTTTGAGCACGCAGAGGTTTTGGATAAAGACGGGAATTATATCAATAACATTCTTGGACGCAACAAGGATCAGAAGAATGTTCTAATCTGTAAAGAGGGAGAGCAAATCTTTGAGCCTGCATTTACCTTTGAGGGATTCCGCTATGTTAGAATTACTGGACTAAGTCAGGATGACATTCTAGAGGCAAAAGCGCTTGTGATTGCAACGCCGCTTTCAAAAATCGGCAACTTTGAATGCTCTGATTCCAAAATAAATCAGCTTCAGCATAACATTGAGTGGAGCGAAAAGACAAATATGTGCGCTGTGCCTACCGACTGTCCACAGAGGGAAAAGCTTGGATGGACGGGAGATATCCAGGTGTTTACAAAGACAGGAGCGTTTCTGTACGACCTTAGAAATTTCCTTTCAAGCTGGCTGATGAATATGAGAGTTGAGCAGAATGCTGAGGGAGAAATCCCTGTGGTGATTCCAAATCCACCAAAGCAGGAGAGTACTCAGCGAATCATGAGTGGAGGCTCAAATTCATCTTCTGTTTGGGGAGATGCGTGCGTACTTGTGCCTTGGTATTTATATGAGGCCTATGGCGATATCAGCGTGTTGGAAGACAATTTTGACATGATGACCAAATGGATGGGCTATATTCAGGCAAACTGTGAGCTAAAGCCAGAGGGCTACGCAAACTTCACGCCAGAACAGAAGGCAAGAAATCCATATCTTTGGACAAAGCAGTATCACTTCGGTGACTGGCTGATTCCATCCCTGCGTGCGCTTCCAAACGGTGTGCAGCTTGGCACAGAAGAAACCGCGAACGTAGTGGGAGCCTCCTTTTATGCAGTTACGGCTCTGTATTATAGCAAGGTTTGTCGTGTGCTGGGGAAGGACGAGGAGGCAAAAAAATACGAGCAGCTTCTTCCTTTGATCAAAAATGCGGTGAAAGAAGAATTCGTGGCAGAGGATGGATGTGTGAATAACAGCGCGCTTCAGGGCCTGTATGTCATGATATTAAAGGCAGAAATCGTCGAGGGGGAATTAAAGCAGAAAGTATTGGATCAGCTTGTTTCTCTTATTGAAGAAAATGGCTACTGTCTGGATACGGGATTTTCATCCGTTTCTTATCTGCTTGATGTCTTGACTGAGAATGGAAGAAGTGATGTCGCATATAAGCTTCTGTTCCAGACGAAATCGCCAAGCTGGCTATATATGGTTGACAATGGTGCTACCACGATGTGGGAAAACTGGGTGGCAATCACACCTGATGGCACTCCAACCGAGTCCTCCTATAATCACTATGCCTTTGGCTGTGTAGGCGATTATCTGTATCGCCATATAGGTGGAATTTATATGGTTGAGCCAGGTTATCGCAAAATTCGTTTTGCACCAGATTTTAAGAGTACAATCACATATGCAAAAACTTCGTTTGAATCTGCGTATGGAACGGTTTCACTTGAGTGGAAAAAGACCGGCGATGAATGTGAAGTGCAGGGCACAGTTCCAGTGGGCGCGACTGCGGAGCTTGAAATTGGTGGAGTGAAGCAGATGCTTTCATCAGGACAATTTCAGCTCTCTATACAATTATAAATCTGTATAAATAGAGATATGAATTTAGATTTGTCAAAAAATCGGCTGCTTAGTAAAGTGGCCGATTTTTTGTTATGGCGACGAGGAAAATCGACTGCATGCTTGCATGCGAGGAGATTTGACGACCGCTAATCAGAGTGAAACTCGCGAAGCGTGTTTCGTCTTTATTTTGACGACCGCTAATCAGAGCCGAAACTCGCGTGCTATACTAGTATAGAGTAGTACATTGACAGGTACTACTACGAAATATCTTGTTCATATATTGATTGTGTAGGGAGGGTTGTAACCATGAGAAAAAAGAAGATTTTATCATGTCTTTTGGCAATGGCATTAGTGGTATCGTCATTGTTTTTTGGAAAGACCGCAAAACTGAATGCGGCAACGGAGCCATATTTTGAATCATATGATAACACGAATAAGCCTGTGTTCTGCCAAAATTGTGAACGTTCTTTTGACATCAATGACGTGACATTTGTGGAAATTAATGATTCGGATCGTTTAGGTCACTATGCAAAATGCCCAGATTGTGGTGGCGAAACAATGATACGAAAAGCCAATGATGATTCATGGGACTTCTTTCATCATTTAGCGGAGGATTGCAATTACACCTGCAATTTATATCAGTCCAACTTGCCGGCGACCAATATTGATCCATCTGGATTTATGAATGCCGTTTCAGGAGAATTGGTTAATCCTACAGCTCCAGCTTCTAAGGTTTCAGGAATTGTGTCCGCAGCAAAAATTAAGATATATCATTCATTGACTCCAGGAGAACAGGCGGCGTTAAATAGCGGATCAACCATAGATTTGAAAATTATGTCAACATATTTAAGTGATGCAAATGTGCCAACGGCTGATAAAAATCAAATCGAGACGGTAAAGGGAAATCTGACCATAGGGATGTACATGGATCTGTCTTTATTTGTAAAGGTTGGCAGCGAGGCAGAAAGAGAATTCTCAGAACCAGATGGGGCTGTTACGGTAACGGTGGATGTACCTACAGAATTGATAAATGATAATGCAGCATATACAAGAGTGTTCAAGGTGCTTCATTATCATTATGGTGATGCACCAGAGGTTTTGAATGCAACATTTGATCCCGTTGCAAAGAGCATCACATTTCATACAACCAGATTTTCAACCTTTGCAATTGCATATACGGATGTTCTCGCATCGCAAAACAACGCGAATGTGCCAGGAAATCAGATAAAGGATGAGGTTCCAAAGACGGGAGAGATGGGGAATCTTTCGTTCTATGCAGGGCTGATACTTGTTGCTCTGTTTGGAGCAGTCATTGTTGTAAGAAAGAAAAATAAATAGTTAATAAATCGGCAAGGACCACATTAATGGTCTTTACCTTTTTTTGCTGTATAGGAAATTGCTCCAATTTCCTATACAGTAAAAAGGCTCCGAGAGGATGCGCACGCTTTTGCAGATGAAAAATGTCGCATTGGCGACGCAAAAGCGGCGCGAGAGTTTCGCAAGCGAAACTCTATTTTTAATTTATTTATCTTGTGCGAGCGTGAAATGTCATAAATATGATATGAAATGTCATTACGAAAGAGATAAATTTTCGATATAATAATGTCAATTGAAGAAAAGGAGAATTACTATGGATCATATGCCAACACCAGATGAGATTTTCGGCAGCTACACTGCCTGGAAACTTACAAGAAATACCTGGGTAATCAGCTTTATGAACGGAACCCAGTTTATCTATCTTTTGGAAGGAGAGAAAAAAGCTCTTTTGACAGACACCGGCTATGGACTTGGACACCTTCGCGATTTCGTGGAGAAGCTGACGGATAAGGAAATTGTCTGTGCAAATACGCATTTTCATCCAGATCACTCAGCTGGAAACGGTGAGTTTACAGAGGTGATTGTGTCTGAGGATTGGGCGATTGATGAGCCGTCTGTGACAAAGGGAGAGTATCCTTATGATTTGAGCTCTTATCCATATCCTGATTATAAGAAAATCTGCGTAGGAGAGGCTGGCATGGATCTGGACCTCGGTGGACGTGTGATTCATATTGTAAAGGCAAAGCCTGCGCATTGCTTCAGCTCATTATTCTTTTTTGATGATAAAGAGGGAATGGTCATCTGCGGCGATGATTTGGAATGTGCTCAGGTAATTATGAAGGAGAATTCCAAGAATCCAGAGGTGGTATATAAGGTGCGCGAACGTCTGGAAAACTTAAAGGCAAATACACTTATGTTTGAGGATTATTTTGCTTCGGGCAAGGGAAAATATCTTCTTCCAAATCATAATGGCACGCCAATCAGTCCAGAATATATTGATGAATTCATTGGCCTTGTGGACCATATTTTTGCTGGAGATGCTATAATAGAAGATAAGCTTAATCACAAATGGATTGAGATGAGTCCAGACGCGCCAAAGCTTTGTCGCGTTCGTTATAAAAAGGCTTCTATCTTTATTGAGAAGGAAGAGCTTTTAAAGGTTTATGGGAAATAAGCACCGAAAAGAGTACACAAGGAATGAAATAAAAGGAGAACTCATGAAAATCACAAATCTCAAATTAAACGGTATTACAAATCCAATAGGTTTTTTATACGACAGCCTGCTCTGCAGCTGGAAGGTCGTGGATACTGCCGCAAAGACGCAGAAGAACGCGAAAATTGAAGTGGCAACCGCTGCCGATTTTTCGGATGCCTGTGTGGTAGCAGAGGGAGACCTTGCTTCCAATGAAACCGAAATCAAGGTGGATTTGAAGCCTTATACCACCTATTACTGGAGAGTGACTGTAGAGGCAGAAAACGGTGAGAGCGCAACCAGTGAGACCGCAGTGTTTGAAACCGCAAAAATGGATGAGAGCTGGAGCGGAAAGTGGATTTCGATTTCAGAAGCTGATACCGCAGAAAACATTCAGCCAGTATTTGTGAAAAATATTACATCATCAACCGCTGTAAAGCGAGCACGTCTGTACATCTGCGGTCTTGGTATGTTTGAAGCTTATATGGATGGTACAAAGATTGGAAATGAGTTTTTAACTCCCCTTTTAAATGACTATGAGGACTGTTTCCAGTACATGACCTATGATGTCACAGAAGCACTGTCGGGAGCTGGTGAGCATGAGCTTTCTGTAATGCTTGGCGATGGCTGGTATAAGAGCGTATTCGGATTAGATCTTCAGCCAAACCATTTTGGAGATCGCCTTGCACTGATTGCTGAGCTTCGCATTGAGTATGAGGATGGCTCGGTTGAGGTGATTGGAACGGATGACAGCTGGAACTATAAGGGTAGCGATGTCGAAAAGAGTGGTATCTATTTCGGAGAAATTTTTAATCGCGAATTATATAAAAACAAGGAAAATCCACTTCGCGCGGCAGTGGAAATTGCAGCGCCAAAGCACGGTAAGTTAGTAGCACGCTACAGTCTTCCTGTAATCATCAAGGAGACAATTGCGGCAAAAGAAATTATCCATACTCCAGCGGGAGAAACGGTCATTGACTTTGGTCAGAATCACGCTGGAATAATGTCCTTTAACGCAGATTTTCCAGCAGGAACCAGGGTGACCTTTGAAACCGCCGAAATTTTACAGGAGGGCAATTTCTATCATGATAACTATCGTGATGCAGAAGCGCTCTTTACCTATGTTTCTGATGGAAGAAAGGAAGAGGTTCGCCCTCACTTCACCTACTATGGCTATCGTTATCTCAAGGTGACAGGCTGGCCAGGCGAGCTGAAGCTTTCTGATGTGACTGCCAATGTTATGTATTCAGACATGGAGCGCATCGGCTATATTGAAACCTCAAATGAAAAGATTAATCGCCTGTATGCAAACTGTATCTGGGGACAGAAGTCGAACTTCCTTGATGTACCAACAGACTGTCCTCAGCGAAGCGAGCGTTTGGGATGGACAGGAGATATTCAGGCCTTCTCACCAACCGCTTCCCTAAATATGGATACACGTGCCTTCTTCCACAAATATTTCAAGGACATTTATTCAGATCAGATGCGTGCGAACGGCGCAGTTGCAAGCTTTATCCCTTCCTTTGGGCAGGTGGGAGGTGCTGCAATCTGGGCAGATGTGGCAACCATGACACCAGATAATCTCTATAAGATTTATGGCAATTTAAAGCAGATTGAGCTCCACTACGATATGATGAAGCAGTGGGTTGAGTGGATGTACCGCAAGGACGAAAAGGATGAAGGCGGAGCTCGTCGCTGTGCGGCAAGATTTACCTTCGGCGACTGGCTTGCACTTGACGGAATCACCGATCAGAGTATGAAGGGTGGCACTGATGATGCATATTTGAGTCATGCATATTATTACAGATCTACCCGAGTGACCGCTGAAATGGCAGAGCGACTTGGAAAGACAGAGGATGCAGCAAAGTATGGAAAGCTTGCAGATGAAATCAAGGAAGCTTTTATTGCGGAATACTTCACGCCAACCGGCCGATTTGCGATGAATACACAGGCTGCCTTTATCGTGGCACTTCGCTTTGGCTTATATAAGGACCGTGAGCGTTTAGTAAAGGAATTTAGAGATCGTCTTTATAAGGATTGCTTCGAGATTCGCTGTGGATTCGCAGGCGCACCACTTCTCTGCCTAACCTTATGCGAGAACGGAATGGAAGACATTGCATATCAGTTCTTATTTAAGGAGAACTTCCCAAGCTGGCTGTACTGTGTAAATCTTGGCGCAACCACCATCTGGGAGCGTTGGAATTCTCTTCTTCCAGATGGAACCTGCAGCGGAACAGGAATGAATTCCTTCAACCATTATGCATATGGCTCTGTCGTTGAGTTTATCTATACCTACATTGGTGGCTTACGTCCAGCAGAAGCAGGTTATCGCAAGGCTGTGATTGCACCGCTCCCAAGCATGCATTTCACTTTCTTTAAGTCTTCCATTGATACTGCCTGTGGCAAATATGTATCAAATTGGGAAATCAAAAAGGATGGCACCTTTGTGATGAATGTAGAGGTTCCATTTAACTGCACTGCTGAAGTGACCTTCCCAAGATATCAGGGAGAGAAGATTGCTGGAGCAGAGAATCTTACCGTTTCTGAGGATGGAAAGGCAATGCTTTGTGCTGGATGCTATGAATTCAGCTATCAGCCAAAGAATGACTTTAGAATGATGTATGGCCCAATGACCAGACTTGGACAGTTAGCAGACGATGAGAGAGCACTTGGAATCTTACAGGAGACTCTTCCAAATGCATTTGGAATGATCATGGGACGCGACAAAGAGTCTATGAACCTTGAACTTGGAGATCTCTGGTACAGAGATTACATGGGCTTTAACCGCGAGAATGTCGGAGCAGCAACCGAAAAATTATATGCGCTTGACTGCTACGGACGTTACTAAAAATATACTTTAAAACTTTCTTAAAATAGACCGAAAAGCATTGCCTTTTTGGTCTGTTTTTGTTAATGTGACTTGGGTAGGTGGTAACATAAACTTGTTGCCAATACAAAGAAATTTAGAATAACAACAAAGGGAAAGATATAAATGAGTAATAGCAATGTAGATGCAAGAGAAAGAAGCAGAAGGAAGGCGCAGAGAAGGCGCAGACAGCAGCGTCGTTCTATTCTTGTGATTTTGATACTTTTAGCAGTTATTCTTGTTGCAGTGGCAGCAATCATTACAATTAAGAAGATGAATTCCGTGAAAAAGGAAGTGACCATTGAGGCAGGAGAGGCCTTTGATCCAGGCATTTTTGCGGGCAACGATAAAATTCAGCTGGAGTATGTGTCTGGTGACTACGATGTCACAGTTCCAGGCAGCTATGAAATTGTATTGCTGCAGGATGGCAAGAAGGAGCGCACAGTGACTCTTGTGGTAGAGGATACCGTAGCTCCAGTCGTGACAGTTCAGGATTCCGTTGTTGGAATCGGGATGGAGATTGACCCAATGATCTTTGTGGCAAGCTCCGAAGATGCAACAGCACTTACAGGAGAACTGTTAACCGCTGTGGATACAACTCAGTTTGGAATTTATACAGTGGATGTTGTATATAAGGATCTCGGTGGCAATGCGACGGAAACCTTTACTGTTCAGCTGATTGTCACAGATGACCATGAGGCACCAAAGATTCGCTGTCCAGAATCTGTGCAGGTGAATAAGGGCGACAGCATTATCTATGGAGATATCATCACTGTGACAGACAATGAGTTTGATGCTTCGCAGCTCACGATTCAATATGAAGGAAAAGAAAAAGTAGATACCGATACCGTTGGCAATTATCCAGTGAAGGTAATCGCAACGGACCCAGTTGGAAACCAGTCAGAGCGTACTGTTACAATCAAAGTTATCCTTGCAGCCTATACCCAGGAATCTGTGGATGCCTTGGCAGATGCAGTATTAGACAAAATTATCACCGATGGAATGACCGACAAGGAGAAGGCAAAGGCCATTTACAAGTGGGTAAATATTGACAGACATATTGGCTGGAAAGCAAACTGTGTCAACGACAGCTTCCTTCAGGGAGCTTACGATGGCTTCACCAATGGAAGAGGAGACTGTTACATTTACTGTATGGTATCCAAGGCACTTCTCGATCGCGCAGGAATTAAGAACATGGTAATCAAGAAGATTCCATCTGATCATGGAAATCATTACTGGAATCTGGTAGATTACGGAGAGGGCTGGTATCACTTTGATACAACGCCACGAAAGGTTCCACACAACTTCTGTCTGATTGGAGACGATGAGCTGATGGAATACTCAAATGCAAATAACAATTCGCATTACTACAACAGAGACGACTATCCTGTTGTAAATAAGTAGAAGCGGTTGAGATTTTACATGGAATCGTGTATCATTCCATTGATAAAGAAATATTGAAGGAAAGCTTAAAAGGAGACAAAATAAAATGAAAAAATTAGCAGTAGTATTAGCATGTGCTGTTTGTGCACTTGGGTTAGTCGCTTGTGGCGCAAAATCTGACAACGGCAAGAGCGACAACAATACAACGAATAACCAGAGCGCAGAAAAGGGCTATACCTTTACCTCAAACGGATATGAAATTGTCATCAACACCGAGGTGTCTGATTTAGAAAGTGCTATGGGTGCAGCGGTTGATGTGAAGTCAAGCGCAGCCTGTGCAAACGATGGAACCGACCGCAACTACAGATACGATGGATTTTCAGTAATCACAAACCAGGAAAATGGAAAGTCAGAAGTAATCACTGGCGTCATCTTTAACGACGACACCGTAAAGACCGCAGAAGGCATTTCTCTTGGTGCATCAACCGCTGATGTAACCGCAGCTTATGGAAATGATTTTGAGGACGTCAATGGAAACATGATCTACTCAAAGGGAAACATGAAGTTAATCTTCATCGTGAAGGATGACAAGGTTACATCAATCCAGTACGATACCAAGATGTTCGACTAACATCATCAGGCTCACAACATATAACGTAACATTACAGCCCGGGGCATTCGCCTCGGGCTATTTTTATATCAATGGTCAGCCGCGGCATATATATTTGCTGCTTGTGAGCTTCCGTTGCTCAAAATAGCAGCAATGGTTTCTTCTTCTTTCATGGAAAATTTCGCATGTTCAAATTTTTCCGTGTCGATTTTTCTACAGCCGTCACGGCCACCACTCTACTATGCCATGATTTCAAGTAAAGTGTGCAGTTCTTAGTGCCTGAGAAAGTGAATGTGCCGCAAACTCGCAGGATGCGAGTTTAGGTCTGCTGTAGCCAGGGATGGCGGTTCAGACCGGCGGCGCAAATTCACTTTCTCAGGTGATTAGAACTGCTAGCTTTACGACTATGAATGGCATAGTAGGGGGATGACCGTGAGCAGCTAAGAAAAAGCGCACTCACCAAATTTGAGCGAAATTTTCTGGGAAGAAGAAACCTACCTTGCGCTATTTTGTAGCAGTCGCTCTACATACAAGCCAGCAATATATATGCCGGCAGCTGCCTTTTGCAAATAAAAAAGCCCGAGGCGAATACCCCGGGCTGTAATGTGAAAAATCGTTGTGAGCCTATGACTATGGAAGTCGAATAAAGCTTGGTACGCGTGCTGTGAAGACGGTGTAATATTGGAAGCCTGCATCCTTTAAGATTTGAGGAACCTTATCAAAATCGAACCCAATGTGTTCAGGCCTGTGCGCATCAGCCCCGATGGTGATGATTTCGCCGCCGAGCTCATGGTAGCGCTGAAGGATTTCCTCGGTAGGATTTGGATGACCAAGTCCGTATTTGAGTCCGCCAGTGTTAATTTCGATGCCCTTGTCCTTTTTGATGAGAGTCTTTAAGATTTCATCGATGATATCTGCATAGTCGCGGTAGTTGTAAAATTTATTTTTGTTTGGACCATAGCGAACGACATAATCAATGTGTCCATAGACGTCGAAGTCGACATCGCAGGCGAGATTTTCGAGGATATACTCAAAGTAACGGCGGTAGGCCTCTGCCTCTGTACGTCCCTCGTAGTATTCTGGAAAATATGGGTCAATGTGATCCACCAGATGAGAGGAGCCAATGACGAAATCAAAATCATGTGCAGCGATAATTTCGTTGTTGGTGGCCTCAAGATGTGGCTGAAGCCCAAGTTCGATACCGAAGTTGATGGGAAAGCTATCCTCATATTCATCGCGGAGTGCACAGATTTTTGTCTCGTATTCCGGTAAGTTTAAAAGGAATGGATTTGGGTCCTCTGGATAATCCATGTCCATATGGTCGGTAAAGCATATTCCTGAGAGTCCTTTTTGTATGGCACCCTGAATCATTTCCTCTGGAGCAGATTCGGAGTCGCCAGAGAAGGAAGAGTGCATATGTGTATCCCAAAGCATAATGTATCTCCTTTGTAGTGAGTTTCCTTATGTATATCAGCGTCAATCAAAGCATGTACTTATTATAACCGAAATATCTGGAAATGATTATAACTTTTCAGGGGGACTGATTATATAAAGAATTTATGGGAAAAGCATAGAGAATTGTGGAATATGTACACTATGCACATAAGGTTACTTTATTCTGCTAAAATGAGTGAAAATTTTAACAAAGTATGCCAAAACCTATTGCATTCGTGTATTTTTTGGCATACAATGATTAAAGCTCAGCGGAGACGAGTTCGCTGGAAAAACTAATAAGTTTCTTTAGGAGGAAATTAACATGGCAGTAAGAGTAGCTATTAATGGATTCGGCCGTATCGGTCGTCTTGCATTCCGTCAGATGTTCGGAGCAGAAGGTTACGAAGTAGTAGCAATCAACGATTTAACAAGCCCAAAGATGCTTGCACACTTATTAAAGTATGATTCATCACAGGGAAAATATGCATTAGCAGATAAGGTTACCTCATCAGAGGATTCTATCACTGTTGATGGAAAGGAAATCAAGATTTATGCATTCCCAGATGCACACAACTGCCCATGGGGAGAATTAAAGGTAGACGTAGTTCTTGAGTGTTCAGGATTCTACACATCAAAGGACAAGGCTCAGGCTCATATCAATGCTGGAGCTCGTAAGGTTGTTATCTCTGCACCAGCAGGAAACGATCTTCCTACCATCGTTTACAATGTTAACCACAAGACCCTTAAGCCAGAAGATACCATCATCTCAGCAGCTTCTTGTACTACAAACTGCTTAGCACCAATGGCTAAGGCTTTAAATGATGCATTCGGAATCAAGTCTGGTATCATGCAGACCATCCACTCATACACTGGAGATCAGATGACTCTTGATGGACCACAGCGTAAGGGCGACCTTCGTCGTTCACGTGCTGCAGCTATCAACATCGTTCCTAACTCAACTGGAGCAGCTAAGGCTATCGGTCTTGTAATCCCAGAGTTAAACGGAAAGCTCATCGGATCTGCACAGCGTGTACCAACCCCTACCGGATCTACTACTATCTTAGTAGCAACTG
>JAZUGV010000028.1:0-15547 GCA_045641385.1 Agathobacter sp.
AGGCGCCTGGCATAAGCCAGGCGCCTTTTTTGGGATTTATATGTAAGAGAAATTGGATTACTTTTATGATGCAACTTCTACCTTCGAATTTGCTTTTCTCTTAACAGCCATTACAATTGACTGAATTACAAGGAATAAGCAAAGCATTGCTGCGATTGTAATACCAGTCCACCATGGATCATCCAAACCTGCAAGAGCTACGATACTCTGAATGAGTGCCAGTGAAAGGACTCCAAAGAAGGTTCCAATGACATTACCAACACCACCGGTAAGCATTGTTCCACCAACAATCGATGCAGCAATTGCGTTCATTTCCATTGCCTGCGCATTGGTTACTGCACCATTCGCAGAGTGAAGGATGTATACAAATCCTGCAAGACCTGCAAGCAGACCGCAGATCACATGAGAAGCAAACACGGTTCTCTTTACATTGATACCGAGCATTAATGCGCTCTGGCGGTTACCACCTACTGCGTAGAAGTTACGACCTTTCTTGGTCCAGCGAAGAACCACGAAAAGAACGATTACTACGAGGAGCGCTACAATCACCCCCATCTCAACATAGGCATTGATGTATACACCATTGATGTTCTTTGATCCCATTCCAGGAACGATAATTCTGGTATCCTTAAGTGCAATAAACTTTTCATTTGCTACGTTGAAAGGATTGGTATGAATAATCGTGGTCAGACCTCGTGCGAAGAACATACCCGCAAGCGTTACAATGAACGGCTGAATTCCAAGATAAGCTACTAAAAATCCCTGCACAAGTCCAAATGCCAGACCAACAGCAAGCGAAAGTGCTAAGGCTGTCCATACGTTTCCACCCTGGAAATCAAGGTTTACTGCGCATACCATGGTTACAAGACCTACAACACCACCAACAGAAATATCAATTCCTCCTGTAATCATTACAAGACTCATACCACAGGCGGTAATGAGAAGTGGTGCGTTGGAATTTAAAATATTAAATAACGACTGTGGCTTTCTAAAAGCTCCACCCATTCCAAAAATTGCTGATGCATACATGATAATGAAAATCACGATGGTAATCACCAAAAGCATGTTTGTATCAGACATACTCATAACTCTTTTGCCGAAAGAAGGCTTATTTATATTCTGTGTTTTACTCATTATTCTGCCCCCTTTGCTACGGCTCTCTTTTTCTGGAAGGCCGAAATACGTTCTCTGACAGCTGGTGCACTGAGCACTACAAGGATGATAACAACGACAGCCTTGTAAGCAGGGAATGCAACCGCTTTAACCTTAAAGGTAAGTAAGGTTTCCGTTAAGAACTGAATGATATATGCTCCAATAATTGCAGATGGAAGATTAAACTTACCACCACTTAATGCGTTTCCACCAAGCGCTACTGCAAGAATGGCATCCATTTCGATGTCCTTTGCGATACCAGCGTATGGAATGGTTCCACTTCTGCTAATCTTTACAAATCCTGCGATTGCGACACAAACACCAAGAATTAAGAAGGTTACAAACTTAATCACCTGAGGATTAATACCGTTTAATCTTGATGACTTTTCATTGATACCAACCGCCTGAATATAAGTGCCAAGTGCTGTAAACTTAAGCACTAAAGCAATCAGGATGAAGCAGATGATTGCCACAAAGATTGGGGTTGGAATTGGAACCCCTGGAATATTGGTTCCGATTGCGGAAAGGGTTGCGTCCTGTACATAAAGGTTTCTACAGTTATTAATCCAAGAAGCAATCGAACGACCAGCGGTAAAAAGAATCAGTGTTGCAATCATTGGTGGAATCTTAAAGTAAGCAACCAGTGCTCCATTGAAGGCTCCACAGAGTAAGGCTGCAATCAATGCTACTAAAAATGCTACAATGATTGGTCCCTGAATAGTTGATGCACCCTGTGCTCCACAGAGAACTCTCATTGCTGCAGATCCGGCAACCGCTACAGTGGCACCAACGGAAATATCCTGTCCACCAGTTGCTGCAGTTACAAGCGTCATACCAATGGTAAGAATTGCAAGCTCTGATCCATTATCGATAATACTGATTAAATGTCCAAGAAATACATTGTTTCCTGCGCTATCCTGTCCCAGGGTAATTGCAAAGAATCCAGGGTCATGGATTAAATTGACAACAGCCAGAATCACCAATGCAACCAATGGGATAATTAACTGACTATATTTAGATAATTTTTTCATTAGTTATCACCTCCGGCGATTGTACTCATAATATTTGCCTGAGTTAATCCGTCACCGCTAATTTCTCCGACAACTTTTCGGTCACGAAGGACAATCATTCTAGAGCAGGTACGAAGCATTTCGTCTGTCTCAGAAGAGATAAAGGTGACTGCCATTCCCTCTGATGCAAGCTTTAATACCAGTTTCTGGATTTCTGTCTTTGTTCCGATATCAATTCCTCGTGTAGGCTCATCGAGAATCAGATAATCTGGATGTGTTGCCAGCCATCTAGCAAGAATTACCTTCTGCTGATTTCCACCGGAAAGAGACTTGATTGGTGTATCAGGAGAAGCCGTTTTTACCTGCAACAGCTTGATGTACTCATCCGCAAGTTTGTCTGCCTCAGCCTTCTTAAATGGTCTAAATACTCCACGCTTTACCTGAAGCGCAAGAAGAATATTATCCTTAACAGACATATCTCCGACAATACCGTCAATCTTTCGATCCTCTGGCAGATAAGCAATTCCGACCTTCATTGCATCAAGTGGCTTGCGAATCTTAATTGGCTTTCCGCTCTTTTTCAGATTGCCCTTTATTACAGTATCCGCTCCATAGATTGCTCTGACACACTCGCTTCGACCAGATCCAAGAAGACCTGCAAAGCCGTTAACTTCACCTTTTCTGATGTTAAAGTCAAATGGTGCAATTCCTGCTACCGACTGAAGCTGAGTTGCCTCCAAAAGAGGGTCCTCGCTGTCATCTTTATACACAAGGCTTTCGCTCTTGATTTCAGACATATCATCAAATTCTTTTCCAAGCATTTTTGCTACCAGCTGTACGCGAGGAAGATTTGCGATTTCATATTCTCCAACCAGCTTACCGTCTCGTAAAACAGTAATCTTATCACACACCTCATACACCTGATCCAGGAAGTGTGTTACGAAGATGATGCCTACGCCCTTTTCCTTTAAGCTTCTCATAAGCTTAAAGAGCTTCTTTACTTCATCATCATCCAGGGACGAGGTTGGCTCGTCGAGAATTAACACTTTACATTCCATATCAACTGCTCTCGCAATCGCAATCATCTGCTGAATTGCAATGGAACAGCTTGATAACTGTTGCGTAGCTCTAGCAGGTATATCAAGTGACTGTAAGATTTTGTCCGCACGCGAGTTCATCTGCGCCCAGTTCATTCCAATGCCCTTGGTTCTGCCAATGAACATATTCTCTGCAACAGAAAGGTTTGGACAAAGTGTAATCTCCTGATACACAGTACTGATGCCAAGATTTTGAGCATCCTGTGGCGACTTAATTGATACTGGCTTATCAATACCCTTTAAGTAGATTTCTCCTTCGTCCTTTTCATATACACCTGTAAGAACCTTAATCAGTGTAGATTTTCCGGCTCCATTTTCACCCATCAACGCATGAATCTCACCTTCGTTCAGGTTAAAATCCACTGACTGAAGAGCTCGAACACCAGGAAAGTTCTTATGGATATTTTTCATTTCCAATACTCTGTTCTCGTTCAAGGGTTACACTCCTTTTCTTAAATTTAGCGCGGTACAGACACGCTGCACCGCGCTAAGCCTCATTACAACTAAAGTTAAATTTTTGAATTAGATTCCGTACTTAGCTACGTCATCTGCGGTGATAGAATCAGCTGAGAATCCCTTCTCGTCAAGGATGATCTGCTTTTCAGGAGTCTTTCCAGCCTCGATGTCCTTGATGATCTGGATGATGGTGTCAGCCTGGAATGGGTTGCACTGTCCATCATAATTCCAGTTTCCAGCTACTAATTCTTCAAGAGCCCACTTGTTGCAGTCAAAGCCCATTACGATAACGTCTTTTCCAACACCGTGTGAGATACCAGCCTTGTCAAGTGCTGCTACAGCACCCTTAGCCATACCATCGTTCTCTGGGTAGATTACGTTGAACTTGTCGCCAGCGTTGATAACACCTTCAACGATTGCACGAGCCTGATCTTCATCCCAGGTAGCGGTCTGCTGATCAACAAGTGTCCAGTTATCATTTGCAGCAACCATAGCATCTAATGCACCAGAACGTCCCTTCTGAGCTGCAGATCCCATAGCACCCTGAATGTGAATGATGTTGTATTCTTCTAATCCCTGAGCTGCTAACCATTCAACAGCGGTCTTTCCTTCCTGCTCCATGTCAGAAACTACTGAAGAAACATATAAGCTTGGGTCAGCATCGATTGTTCTGTCGAAAAGGATAACCTTGGTTCCAGCTGCCTGAGCATCCTTCAATACTGAATCCCATCCTGAGGTATCAGCTGCTGAAAGAAGTAAGTACTGAATTCCATCCTGGATCATCTGCTGTGCCTGAGCAATCTGCTCGTCGTTCTTTAAGCTGTAGTAGGTCTTTGCATCAAAGCCGTTCTCTTTTGTGAACTTAGACTCTAAGTCAGCTACGTTTGCTGAACGATATCCAGACTCTGATGGATCGTTGTTGATGATACCAACCTTAATAAGGCCGTCACCGCTTCCTGCTTCGTCCTTTGATCCGCTGTTGCCACCACAAGCAACGAGGCCAAATGACATTGCAAGAACAAGAATTGTTGCTAATAATTTCTTTTTCATGTCTTTCCCTCCCAAATGAAAAATAAAAGTTAGTTTCAGGTTTCCCTGTGGTTAAAGATTAACACTCACGCGCGCCATCATCAACCCCAAAAGCCTTGATTTTACTAGGTTTGTCGGTTGTTTACAATACAACTTTTATGTTGTATACTTTAAAAGCAATACAACTTGTTTTGCAAGAGGGATTATTTTGTGAAATCGTATTAAATTTTTTGTGTGAAATTTGCAAACGTTAATTTACATGAGACTGAAGTCACAAGAACATTTTTGTGCAGGTCTCCAAAACAAGAAATAATGTTGTATTTTTTAGGAAGAAAGTTGAAATATTTTTGATTTTTTATAGAAAATTTTCCAGGAGAAATGTGAAATGGCAATAAAATATAAATGGCTTGCCGAAAAATTACGAACTTTAATAAAAAAATTACACGCCCAGGGAATCGATAAGCTTCCAACCGAGGCGGAAATCGGATCCCGCTACCGTGTCAGCCGGCAAACGGTCCGCCAGGCGCTCATCCTTCTGACCGAGGAGGGCTTAATCGAAAAACGCAGAGGGAGCGGCTCCTATATCACTGGGCGCAATTTAGCCGCTTCGACAAACAGCATAGCACTGCTGCTCACCACAGACTCTGATTATATTTACCCCGGCCTGGTGCAGGACATTCAGACCACACTGTTGCAGAGCAGCTATTCGTCACAGGTATTTGTCACCGAAAACCGCACAGACAAAGAGCGCGAACATCTGCTTTCCTTTTTAAACCAAAAGAACCATCCTCTGGGTATTCTTGTGGAAGGCTGCAAATCTGCTTTGCCCAATCCCAATCTTGATTTATATCGCCGACTGATGCAGGATGGCGTTCCTATTCTGTTTATTCACAACCACTACGAGGAGTTATCTGGTTCCATTGCAATCCAAAGCAATGATTATCAGGGTGCTGCAGAACTTGTCACTCACTTATACGAAAAGGGGCACCGCTACATCGCGGCGGCGTTTACGGTTGACGATTTACAGGGCCATGAACGCTATAAGGGCTACGCGGAAACCATGAGAAGCTATCAGCTTCCCATCAATGATGATTATGTCGGCTGGATTCACAGAAGTGATTTGATTGATATCGAAAAAAAACGCGATACGATTTTTCTTCAGCGCCTGATTGAGCAGGTTCGTCTGGTCCTAAAAAATGGAGATCCCTGTACTGCTGCAATCTGTCATAATGATGAGCTTGCATACTTTTTGATACGTGAACTAAAAAAGCAAAAAGTCTTAGTCCCAGAGGATTTTGCTGTTGTCTCCTTTGATAACTCTTATCTGGCCACAACCAGTAGCCCCACCATCACTTCCATGGGACACCCAGCGCATGTTTTTGGTCAAACTGCCGCAGCCTATATGATAGATCTCATCCGCGGCAAAAAGGTTAGTTCCACCCAAATAGACTGGACAATAAATAAGAGAGAGTCTTCCTAAGACTCTCTCTTATGTTCTATTTCTTTTTGTTCTATTTCTTTTTTGTGCGATAGTCTCTTGCACTCATGCCCTGCGTCTTTTTAAATACAAAGCTGAAATAATGCGGATCCTTGTAACCAACCTTTGCCGCAATTTCTCCAGAAGACATATCCGTCGTTTTTAACAGCTTCTTTGCCTTTTCCATACGCTTTCCAGTGACATACTCGATGAATGTCTTTTCCGCATTCTGGCTAAATACTGTGCTTAAATAGCTTGGCGACACATTGACTTTTGCTGCCACCTCATTTAAAGAAATATCCTCGTTTTCAAAATTCTTGTCAACATACTCCATCGCGCGATGAAGCACACGATTGCTTAACACATCACTCTCGCGATCTCGAATGGTAAGAGCGGCAGAAAGCATATCAATGAAATACTCCTCAACCTCCTCTGCCTTAAGATGCATATCCGAATACTCCCGCTCCATGAGGTTTGAAAGCTCTTCCTGCGAGCTGCCATGTCCCTCTGCATAAGCAATCACCGTAAATCGAATATTTAGAACTACATAATCGCGGAACATATTTGAACGAAGCGCATCTTTGATTCCACCCACATAGGATGCAACAAAGTCCGCAATTTCACTCTTGTCGCCCTGGCTTAAAAAGTCACGGATAATATCAGGATTCATCTTTGCCGAATCAACTGCATTCAGGTTTGGTTCCTCTGATGACCCTAAATATTTCTCAAGCGTTTCTGCAGACAAAATATGTTCATCGTTTACCAGGAAACGATATGCCATATGATGATTTGCTGTCTGATAGCTTTCAGCAAGTAAGCTTAATCTCTCCACCTGTTTGCCCAGAGAAATATACCACTGCTCAATCGATGTATCGGACTCGCACACCTGTGAAAGCTTATCTACAAGGCGGGTAATTAAATCTGTAATTGTCGATTCCTCAGCCTTCACAAGCACCCCATAGGCATTTACATTCCAGCGGAACAGCACATACTGAGGATAACGAAGCACAAACTGGATAATCTCATCCATGCTCTCCTCAAACTGCTCCTGAATTTCCTCGGACAACCTGCTTTTTTCTTTGATTGTAAAGAAAAGCAGATTATAAGCAGAAGCGGTCAAATCGATGCCAAGCTTTCCGGCCTCGTCATAGATTTCCATAACGGAGAATTCGCCCTCAAGGATTTTTTCAAAGAAATGACGACGCTCAAACTGCTCGTACTCTTTCATTTCGTTAGTATACTGAACCTGATAATCCTGAGGTCCATTTTCTAACTCAAGCTTTTCACGAATCTCTTCTAAAGCTTTCTTGAGATTCATTTTTGTAATCGGCTTTAGCAGATACTGATCTACGCCTATGTTAATTGCCTGTCTTGCATATTCAAAATCGTCATAACCGCTGATGATTATAATCTTCATCTTTGGAAATTCCTCACTCACGATTTTGCAGAGTGATAACCCATCCATAAATGGCATTTTGACGTCAGTAATCAAAAGATCCGGCTTTGTCTGTCGAATGACAGAAAGTGCCATCTCACCATCGCCAGCCTCCCCCACAAAGGAAAAGCCATGCTCCTCCCAGGGAATATTATCGCGAATTCCCTCTCTGATTACTGTCTCGTCTTCCACTAATACAACCTTATACATTTTAATAAGTCCTTTGTTCAATACTTTCTTTTGTGTTTGAGCTGTCAAATACAGACTCTTCTACATATATTTCCTTTGGAAGTGTCTCACCCTTTTCTAAAGCTGTAATGATATCTCCCAGATATCCTCCCTGAAGAGGATTACATTCTACATCAACGTTTAATGTTCCATCGAGTATTTTTTGCAGTGCAATACGACAGGCATCAAAGGAAATTAAAATAATGTCCCCATCTGGGCCCGTTTTGCGCCCCGCCTCCTCAATCGCCTCCACTGCACCAAACATCATATCATCATTCTGCGCAATGACAACATCGATATCCGAGTGTTTCTTCAAAAACTGTTTCATAACCTCTTTTCCCTTGGTGGTCGTATACTCCGCATCAACCTCCTCAAGAATATTCCAGTTTTTATGCTTTGCCGCAATCTCGTTAAAGCCGTTGGTCCGACCTACCTCGGAAGTGGAATCCTTCGTTCCCTGTAAGACTACGATATTAATATTCTCACCCTGGCGTCCCTTGGCGCGCATATAACGCTCTAGCCACTTTCCGGCTTTCTCGCCTTCTCCATAAAAGTCGGAGCCAACCCAGGTCACATACAGACTTTCATCCTCCACCTTCAGGCGACGGTCAAACAGGATTACAGGAATTCCAGCATCTTTTGCCTCCTTCAGCACAGTATCCCATCCGTCTTCCGTAATTGGCGATAACAGAATATAGTCAACCTCCTGCGAGATAAATTCTCGGATTGCCTTAATCTGATTCTCCTGCTTTTGTCTTGCGTTATTAAATATGAGAAAATAACCATTTTCCGTTGTAAAGGTTTCCTGGATAGAGTTTGTATTCGCCGTTCTCCATACAGACTCACTTCCCACCTGAGATACTCCCACCACGATTAGGCTTTCATCGGTCGGCGTCAGTGCATCCACCCCTTCGATATGTTCTGTTGTTTCAAAATTCGGATTTAGGCTGCAGGCAGAGAGTGCAAGCATCACACTAAACAGCAGTAAAATTCCTATTTTTGTTCTCTTTTTCATTCCTTTTCCTCTGCTCTGATTGCAGGAATCACAATTTCCACCTCAGTGCCCTTTCCCTTTGTGGACTCGATTGTCATACCATATTCATTTCCGTAATACATACGAATTCGTTCATTTACATTTGCTAAGCCAAAGCCTCGCTCCGTCTCCTTACAAGGCCTTGAGATTTCCTCTCTCAGCTCCTTTAGCTCATCCTCTTCCATTCCAACACCATTATCGCGGACAATCAGCCTCATACAATCGCCATCCAGTTCCCCCAGAATGTGAATAAAGCCCTTTGCCCTCTTGACCTTAAGACCATGGTAAAGCGCGTTTTCAACGATTGGCTGAAGTGTCAGCTTTGGAATCTGGTAATCATAAAGCACTCGGTCAATCTGGATGTCATACTCCATAATATCATGGTAACGCATCTCCTGAATCTCGAGATAGCTTCGAATATGCTGCTCCTCCTCTGCCACGCTGATGAATTCCTTTCCTTTGCTTAATACTATGCGGAAGAAATTCGAGAGTGTCACAACCATATTGACCGCCTGATCAGACTCATTTGCCTCAATCAGCCAGACAATTGTATCAAGAGTATTATATAGGAAATGCGGATTGATCTGCTCCTGCAAAAGGCGAAGATCCGCCTTTCTCATCTTCTGCTGGTCCTCTCTTATTTCGTTTAACATTCCCTCCATGTTTTCGGCCATATAGTTAAAGCTGTCTGCCAGCTCCATAAACTCGTCGTTGGATTGCACCTCCGCTCTGGCCGAGAAATCCCCGTCTGACATCCTAACGGTAGCCTCGTTCAAGCTCTTTAACGGACGAAGCATTCCTGTCACAATTGCAAGCGCACCAATGACAACCAAAACGATTAACAGGACCAAAAGCAATTCTGTCACTCGGATGAACGAGCTCATCTCCGCATTTAAATTGTCATTAACAAGCTCCATTGCGCGAATCTGATAATACATAAAATACTGAATATCATCCTGTATCAGCTCGGTAAGCACATAAATATCACTGTCAAGCATCTGGATATTCACATCGTAATTATCTCCAGCCATTATGCTTTCTTTAATATCATCCACGCGCTTTTCCAGGGTATCTGTATTTTTAAGAAGTCTCTGTAACCAAACTTCTCCCTCCTCAGAATTATTTTTCTTGAGCAGTTCGTTAAAATCGCGATTGATATCGTCAAGCAAATCATATGGATTTCGCAGCGACTCATCAGAATCAATTGTATCAAAGGTTACATATCCGACAACAAGCTTGTACAGACTCTCATCCATCTGCTCCTTAAAGGTCAGATTGTAATTATTTGCAACGGTCATGCTTCGCACAATCTGATCATAATTCCTGTTGTAGGAGCGCATTGACACCAGCAGATAGACTAACATCGCCAGAAAGGGGATTGCCACACCGAGAGCAAGAAATATTATTTTTCTTCGAATCGTGAAATTAAATCTTCGACTTTTCTTTTCCTTCATATTCTTCTATCCTACTGTTTTACATTTTTCAAACACATTCTATAGTATCCCATTATTCCCCTTCTTTTTGCAAGTACAAGATACATCATAGCCGAAGAATCGTTTCTCTTTTGGAACAAAATTTAGTACCAAAGAGTTGTTGACAAATCAACGTCTATTTCATAAAATGCAAGATGTTGATAAATCAACTTGTTTCAAAGAGGAGAGAAAAAATGAGTATACGTATTATTATTGATTCGACCACAGACCTTCGAGAGGAATATCTGCAGTATGTCACCGTCGTTCCCTTGAAGGTACGCTTTGGTGAGGAGGAATTTGAGGATGGAGTGACAATCTCCAAGGATACCTTCTACAAAAAACTAATTGAAACAGACGTGCTACCTCAAACCAGTCAGGCAAGTCCCGCTGACTTTGAAAAACATTTTGAGGAGGTGCGAAAAAACCAGGACCAGGCAATTGTATTCACACTTTCTTCTAAGCTTTCAGGAACTTATCAGAGCGCCTGCATCGCCGCTGATGACTACGAAAACATTGTAGTGATTGATACCAATAATGTTGCTGTCGGTGCTGGCATATTAGTCGAATATGCAATCAATTTGCAAAAAAGAGGATTATCTTTAGACGAAATTGTTGCCAAGGTTATTAAAAAGCGAGACAGCGTGTGCCTTCTTGCACTGCTCGACACCTTAGAATATTTGAAAATGGGCGGACGAATATCAAAAACGGTAGCCATCGCTGGCGGACTTTTAAATATCAAACCGGTAATCACAGTAAAGGACGGTGCGATTGAGCTTATCGGTAAAGCTCGAGGTTCAAAGCAGGGAAATAATTTCTTAATCAATAAGGTTCAGGAGTTTGGCGTTGATTATAATATGCCAATTTTGCTTGGTTATTCCGGCCTGGAGGACCATCTTTTGCAAAAATATGTTGAAGATAGCCAGCAATTATGGGTAAACTATATCGAGAAGCTAAATATTGCACAGGTATGTAGCGTCATCGGTACGCACGTTGGACCTGGCGCAATTGTTGTTGCTTTCTTTCAACAGGAAAAATAATTCGCAGAGGAAATCGATATGGTTGAGCGCTTCGAGCATTTTTCACTATCAATTTTTAATATCTCAAGATACTGGAATAAGCTTACCACAGAAGAAATGAAAAAATATGGATTGCGCGGCAGCTATGCTCTGTATCTGGTAATTATGGCAAGCCACGAGGGCAAACTGACCGCTGCAAATTTGAGCGAGCTGGTGGAACGCGACAAAGCCGATATCTCTCGGGCTATAGCAGCCATGGAAGAAAAAGGGCTACTGCGTCGTGTTGGGGATAGCTACCGTGCATGCTTAGAGCTTACCGCGGAAGGTATGGAGGTTGCAAAATCGTTAAACGAAAGAGCTACAATTGCAATTGACTTAGCAAGCCAGGGAGTGTCCGATGAGCATCGTGAAATTATGTATCATTCGCTTGATCAAATCACAGAGAATCTGCGTGCAATGAGCAAGAGTGGATTGCCTGAAAGCAAACAAATGCCTCCTGTCAAAGGCGATATTCCTCAGGCGTAATCCCCTCTTTCTCTTTAAATTTTTTTGTAAAATAGGAGGGACTGTCAAAGCCACAGTCTCTAGCAATTTCATTGATTCTTTGGTATGGATAGTGCTGAAGCATAAACTTGGCATGACTGATGCGCAGACTGTTCAAATATGTGATGATAGTTTGTCCCAGTTCCTTCTTGAACAGATGACAACGATAAGATTTGCTATAGCCTATTTTCTCTGCCATCTCATCAATTGAAATTTCCTCAATCTGTCTTAGATGATACAGAAAAATCTCCGGCTCAGAAAACTGATAAATTCCCTGATTCGTCACATATAAGGTATTCAAAATCTCCTCGCAATTCACTCCGGAAAACCCCACAAAATGAACCGTCCAATCCTCTGTCAGCGCTTTATAGGAATGCTCTGTAATAGATGATTATGAATTCCTTATTGTGGCAATAAACTGCGCACTTGATTTTACAGCGAACGATGGCCAGGAGCTGTGCATTCTCGCAAAAGAAGAAGGCCGCTTCATAAACGGAATAAAATTTGCACCTTTCAGGGACGGGGTTCGTGGTTCATTCTAAAATCCCACAGTCCTCTTTTCCTGGCAAACAGACAAAGGACCATACTCCTTTTGGAGTATGGTCCTTTCACATCTCTTTATTTATTCAGCCATTCGGTTTTATATTGTGATAATCGGATATCCGCATTTTATGCATGTAAGCATTGCGATAATCACAAGGAAATCAAATGCCAGCATCCAAATCATCCAAAAGCCAAAGGAAATTCGTCCAAGATGATACTGTCGATATTCATAAGAATATCTGAGAAATATTTTTCTGATAATCACGTAAACCAAAGCCAAGCTTGCAACTACCAGCCAATAGACGTATGCGTCAAACTCAAAGAATACCGGATGTAAATATTCTGTATTTATCACACGTAAAAAAGAAAACAACGCAATCCCTGCAACTCCAATCACATGATATGCCACGATTGCAATCTTATGCTTCTCCCCTGCTTCTTTCGGCTGGTAATTCTGTAATTTTTCTCTCATCGAACAATATTTGGGAAACTTAAAATACAGTACCAGTGATGCAATCACAACGGCCTTACTTAAAAGCCATGGCAAAAATGCTGTGTAGGTATAAATCGTCATTGCAACGAGACCTGCCATAGCAATAATGCCACACCAATGTACCACTCGAATGATCCAATAGGTACGATCCACATCCTTTTTGCGAATAACCATTGCCTGACGAAGGACTCCACTGTCGTAGGACTGTGACAACTCTCTCTCATCCATCGCCACAATCGTCGGTGAAAATTTGTGAATTCCTTTCTTCCCCTTGCAGGCCCTTTGAACTTTATCTAAAAACACAAAACGATTGATAAACTGACGGTCCATTCGAACGACAATCTTGCCCTTCACCTCAACCTCAACTCTCATTCCGCCAACGCTATAACCTGTAATATCAGCATAACGATAGCTGCGCTTGATTCCCCAAAAGTTTCTGACCGCAAATTCCTCGTCATCTTCGAAATAAACCTTTTGAAAACAAATTGCCATAATTCCAACAATTCCGATTCCTCCAAAGATAACAAAGAACATTATTCCAGCAATCAAATCCCCCGCCAGCAGCCAAACCAAAAGAAATAATAGAATTCCCAGGCAAAAAAACACTCCGAAAAAGATATTGTAAGCAGGTGACTGATAGCAGCACCTCTCACCGTTTTCTTCTAATGCTGTTTTCGCTCCCTTCTCCGTAATTGCTTCCGTGATTTCTTTGGTCACTGTTGTTGCGATTTTTCTTTGAAACAAATTCATAACTACATTACTTTCTGTTATCCTGCTAATTGCGCTTTCATAAAGCGCTAACACTTCATCACATTTTATTCTTCAAATAATTCTGTTGAGAAATATCTTTCTGCGGTATCTGGAAGTACGGTGACTACCGTTTTCCCTTTGCCCAGTTTCTTGGCAAGCTTCAAAGCCGCGGCCACATTTGTACCCGAAGAAATACCGCACATCAAGCCCTCTTCCCTTGCCAGACGCTTAGAAGTACTCAAGGCCTCTTCGTCGGTAATGATGTAGATATCATCATAGATATTCTGATTTAATATTTGTGGAATGATTCCATCTCCAATTCCCATTTGGACATGCGTTCCAATGGTGCCACCGGCAAGAATCGCTGCGTTTTCTGGCTCCACAGCCCAAATTTCAATGTCTGGATTCTGAGCCTTTAAAACCTCACCGATTCCTGTGATGGTTCCACCTGTTCCAATCCCTGAGCAAAATCCATGAATTGGGCCTTCCACCTGCTCCATAATCTCAAGCGCTGTATGATTTTTATGTGCCATAGTATTGTTTATATTCTCAAACTGCTGCGGCACAAACACATTTGGATTCTTCTCTGCCATTTTCAGTGCAGTCTGCAGACATTCATCAATGCACGCACCGATATCTCCTGCGTCATGAACCAGCTTCACATCTGCACCATAATGACGCACCAGTTTTCTTCGCTCCTCACTTACAGAATCCGGCATAATGATGATGGTTCTATAACCTCGAACAGCTCCCACTAAGGCCAAACCGATTCCCTGGTTTCCACTGGTTGGCTCAACAATAATTGTATTCTCATTAATGAGTCCTTCTTTTTCTGCAGCTTTTATCATATTGAGCGCAGTTCTGGTCTTTATGGAACCGCCCACATTTAAAGCCTCAAATTTTACCAATACCTCTGCGCTGTCTTCTTCCACCATCTTGTTTAGGCGAATGAGTGGTGTATGACCAACTGCGTCTAAAACATTATTAAATACCATTTTGTACCCCACATAATATTTCGTTGAAAAAACCTGCTCAACCAAAGAGTCAAGCAGGTTCTACTTAAACACTATCTATTTGAAACCATTTTCTCCATGTAATCCATGATGCAGTCCGCAATTAGCATATGTGCATCTAAATTTAAATGAACAGAATCAAGATAATACTGTGAATTCTTCTCTGGATCCCATGGTGCAAATCCTAACTGACTGGTTGCAATCTCGTGTAAATCCAAAACTGGGAAGCCATATTCGGCCGCCACCTTCTTGATTGCCTTCACAACCGCATCCACATCATACTGATCTGTAAGTACATCAAAATATGCAGGCGTCGGTGTAATGACTATAATAAGTGCATTTGGATACTTCTCTTTTAATTGGCTATAGCAATGATGAATTCCACCATATACCGTATTTAAATCGCGGTCGTTCGGCGAACCAAGCTCACAAAGCGTAAAATTCGTATCATTGATTCCACCAAAGACGGTAATGATATCGTAGTCATCCGTCAACATGTATTCGACGCGTCTTCCAAACGTATTTCCACGGTTTGTGATACTAAGATAGCCCGTTCCACTGGCTCCTTTATTATCCGCTATCACACCTGTTTTCTGTGCAATGATGTCCACATAGGTGCTAGGAGTCAGACAAAGTTCTGTAATACTGTCACCAATTGCACACCAGCGAAGACCGCACAGTGGAGAATCCGTAATATTATCTACGACAGGCGCTGGAGCAGGCTGATTATCATATCCATCATATCCGTATATATCCTCAGTCTCCTCAACAATGTAGGAAAGTCGGAGGCCAAGCGGACT
>JAZUGV010000029.1:0-20050 GCA_045641385.1 Agathobacter sp.
TAACTATAGCGCATAAAAATACCCCTTTCACTGGTTGTCCAGCAAAAGGGGTACATATCAATTGTGGGTGCTTTTTTTACTGTATAGGAAATTGGGGCAATTTCCTATACAGTAAAAAAGGGACCTGCAATTGCAAGTCCCTTGAATTTTACGGTTTGATTAAACTCTTGATAAGTATTCACCAGTTCTGGTGTCAATCTTGATTACGTCACCCTGCTCAACGAAGAGTGGTACATAAACAATAGCACCGGTCTCAACAGTAGCTGGCTTGGTAGCACCAGTAGCGGTGTTTCCCTTGAAACCAGGTTCGGTTTCGGTAATCTCTAACTCTACGAAGAGAGGAGCTTCTACAGCGAATACCTTTCCGTTGTGAGAGCAAATCTTAACGTTTTCGTTCTCCTTAACGAACTTTAATGCATCGCCTACATCTTCCTTAGATAATGAAACCTGATCGTAGGTCTCAACATCCATGAAGTTATATAAGTCACCATCGTCATAAAGATACTGCATATCCTTGCGATCGATACGAGCGGTTGGGAACTTTTCAGTTGGACGGAAAGATGTTTCAACAACACCACCGTCTACGATATCTCTTAATTTTGTTCTAACGAAAGCTGCGCCTTTACCAGGCTTTACATGCTGGAATTCAACAATCTGGCAAATCTTACCTTCATACTCGATGGTAACGCCATTTTTGAAATCTCCTGCTACTATCATGGGATAATCCTCCTTGTTTTTAAATCGTCACTTTGCAAATATTTTACTATAGTTAGCACTCTATTTCAAGTGTAGAGCCTTAATTTTTGATATTGGATACAAACATACGTTTAATTTAAGCCTTCACAAAAGTGGTAAATCGCATGGGCAACACCGCTTTCGTCATTGCATAATGTGGTATAGTTTGCTACCGCTTTGACATCTTCGGTCGCGTTTTGCATTGCAACTCCAACACCCGCGGTCTGCAGGATGGTCAGATCGTTTTCGGTATCACCAATCGCCATGGTTTCCTCGAGGGTGAGCCCAAGATGGTCAGCCAATTTGCGTAAGGCAACTCCCTTGTTGACACCTTTTTTTGTGAACTCAAGATTGTTGTAGCCACCGCATACACTGTCAATATCAGGATGATTTTCCAGGAACAGGCGAACTTCCTCACGGTCTACAAAGTTGCCATTGCCGTCTGGATAAAAGTTAAGCGTCATCTTCTGAACAGTTTTGTTATTTTCAATGATGTAATCCTTTAAACTTTCTACGCGCTCTCTGGAATTTAAAATGTATTCCAACAGTTCTGGCGAAACAGGAAGCTTGTTCCCTGCGTGTAGACATTTGAAGGTGGATAAGCCACGTCCATTCATAAAGGCATCCATGTGAATGTCCTTTGATTCAAGGAATTCAAGAATTGGAAGAAAGAGCTCCTGGCTCATTGGGTCCTCATGAATGCATTCCTCTGTATCAATTTTGTAGATGCCTGCTCCATTTGCAGTGATAGCATAGGCGAAAGGAAGCTCCTTTCTCAGCGCTTCTGGAATTCCCATATAAGGGCGGCCTGTTGAAATGACGGGATAAATTCCATGCTCACTCAGCTTCATAATTGCTTTTTTGTTTTCTTCAGTGATGGCAGAATGACTATCAAATAGAGTGCCATCTAAGTCAATTGCTACAAGCTTTATCATATCAATTCCTCATAGATTTTTTGAAAAAATTGTGCTATTATCACACATGGTGTGCATAAGTACGCTAAATATTTTATCTTAAATGAAAATATTCGCAAGAGATTTTGGGAGAAAAAGAATGTCAGACAACACAACAAATGTAAAAGAGAAACATATAAAAGGCGATATGACGCAGGGACAGCCTCTTAAGGTGATGCTTATATTTGCAATCCCGATGATTATCGGAAATCTGTTCCAGCAGTTTTATAATATTGCGGATTCCATCATGGTAGGGAATATGATTGATCGCCAGGCACTTGCTGCCGTAGGTGCATCTGCCAGCTTTACCATGTTATTTGTAATGTTTGCGGCTGGAACGGGAATTGGATGTTCTGTTGTCATTTCACAGCTGTTTGGTGCAAAACAGTATGAGAATTTAAAGACAGCAATTTCAACTGCATTAATTACTGTATTTGGATTTTCCATCTTTTTAAGTATTCTTGGAAGATTGTTGAGCAGAGTTGTTCTTACTGCAATGCAGACTCCGGCCAATATTCTTGAGTCCGCAGAGATATATATGAACATCTATTTCTATGGATTCGTATTTTTGTTCCTGTACAATATGGTAAATTCAATCTTTAATGCACTTGGAGCATCAAAGATTCCGCTGATATTTTTGATCTGCTCTTCGTTATTGAATATTGGACTCGATTATACAATGATTCCAGTTATGGGAATTGCAGGTGCAGCCTGGGCAACCCTGATTTCACAGGCAGTGGCAGCGATTGCATCCTTAATCGTTCTGGTATTTAAGCTAAAAAAGATTGAATGCGGAAAGCACAGAACATACGACTGGTCGCTGATGAAGCGTATGATTACAATTGCGATTCCATCGATCATTCAGCAGTCCATCGTTTCCATTGGTATGCTTTTGATTCAGGCCGCTGTCAATTTACAGGGCGATGTCTTTATGTCAGGATATACCGCATCCATTCGAATTGATGGTCTTGCAATTGTGCCAATTGTTAACATTGGGAACGCAGTATCAACCTTCGTTGCTCAGAATATGGGGGCACAGAAGAAGGATAGAGCAAAGAAAGGCTTCCACGTTGGCCTTGGAATGGGACTTGTTCTTGCTGTTATTTTATCGCTTATTACTGTGATTTTCTGCAAGCCTTTAGTTGGTTTATTCATGGATTCCGCAAAGGATATCGAAGCGATTAACGCAGGGGCCAGATACCTGAGTGTCATTGCATGTTTCTACTTCCTCTTTGCTTTTATGAACACCGCTGGTGGTGTGTTAAGAGGCGCAGGAGATATGAAGTGGTTCATGGGACAGACGCTTGCGAACCTTGCAGTTCGTCTGATTATTACCTATTCATTGGTTTGGTCGCTTCATGAGGTGGCAATTATGATCGCAATGCCAATCAGTTGGGCTGTGTCTGTTATCATCTGTATGCTTCGTTACCGTTCTGGTAAGTGGATGGACAAGAAGCTCGTATAGAAAGTGTACAACTTGCAAAAGATTACATACAAAGGTAAAATAGAAGTGATAATTTTATGAGATTATCACTTCTATTATTTTTTGGATGAAGGAGAAATTATTTGGACACGACAGATGTCATACATTTGATTAGCTTAATTATTCTGCTGATTTTGTCAGCATTTTTCTCATCGGCAGAGACTGCGCTTACGACAGTAAATAAGGTTCGCGTAAGAACGATGGCAGAGGATGGGGATAAGAGAGCGATTAAAATATTAAAGATGATTGAAAATCCAACCAGAATGCTTTCAGCAATTTTGATTGGGAATAATCTTGTAAACATAGCAATGACTGCTATTGCGACTGTCTTTGCGACCAGAATGTTAGGAAGTGCCGGAGCTGGTGTCGCTACAGGTGTTCTGACACTTTTGGTGCTGATTTTTGGAGAAATCACTCCGAAGAATACTGCAGCAATTTTTTCGGAAAGGGTGTCGTTTGCCTATGCAAATCTGATTTATTGCTGGACCGTATTAATGACGCCAATCAGCTTTGTAATCAATAAGGTGTCACGAGGACTGATGCGAATGTTTCGCGTGAATCCAGATCAAAAGACAGATACCTTTACAGAAGATGAAATCCGAAGCATCGTGGATGAGTCGCACGAGGACGGCGAAATCGAGAGCGAAGAGAAGAAGATGATCAACAATGTGTTTGACCTCGATGATCATTTTGCAAAGGATGTCATGGTCCCTCGCGCAGACATGGTGTTTTTGTCTGTGGATGCCACCTATCAGGAGACTTTGGATGTCTATCGTGAGAATATGTTTACTCGTATGCCGGTCTATGAAGGCGACCATGATAATATTATCGGCCTCGTAAATATGAGAGATTTACTCCTGTGCGAGGATATTAAAAAGTATTCTGTTCGCAATATCTTAAGAGAAGCAACCTTTACGCATGAGCTGAAAAAGACCTCAGAGCTTATGAGCGAAATGCGAGAGAATTCCATTTCGCTTGAAATTGTTTTAGATGAATATGGATCTGTTGCGGGCCTGATTTCCTTAGAGGATTTGCTTGAAGAAATCGTTGGAGAAATTCGAGACGAATATGATGAAGAAGAAAAATATCAGATTCAGAAAATCTCAGAATTAGAGTATGTAGTAGAAGGCTCAATGAAGCTGGAGGACCTTCAGGATCAGATGGGACTTGATATTGAATCTGAGGACTATGATTCCATTGGAGGCGTAATTATAGGCCTGCTTGGGGATTTGCCAGAAGGCGGCGAAGAAGTAGAAACAGAAAATCATATTCGTCTTGTTGTAGAGTCTGTTGAGAAGAATCGAATTGACTCGGTTCATATTTATTTGCCAGAAACAACTGATGAGGATGATATATCGGCAGAAGAAAATGAAAAAATAAATGACTAAATATTATAAATCAGGAGGATTAGTTAAATGAGTAAAGTGGTAGTAATGGATCATCCATTGATTCAGCACAAGATTGGTCTTATGAGAAGAGTAGAGACTGGATCAAGGGATTTTAGAACTCTTGTCAGTGAGGTTGCAATGCTTGAGTGCTATGAAGCAACAAGAGAACTTGAACTTCAGGATGTTGAGATTGAAACTCCAATTTGTAAAACTACTGTAAAAGAATTAAAGGGAAAGAAGTTAGCAGTTGTTCCAATTCTTAGAGCTGGACTTGGAATGGTTGATGGTATGCTTGAGATGATTCCTGCTGCAAAGGTAGGTCACATTGGCCTTTACCGTGATCCTGAAACTGCTGAGCCAGTAGAATACTATTGCAAGCTTCCAGAAGACTGCGCAAACCGTGAGGTTTTCGTTGTTGATCCTATGCTTGCTACTGGTGGATCTGCAGTTGATGCTATTCGCATGATCAAGGATAAGGGTGTTACTCACATTCACTTTATGTGTATTATCGCTGCTCCAGAAGGAGTGAAGAAGCTTCAGGAGGCTCATCCAGATGTCGACATCATCATCGGAGCTTTAGATGACTACTTAAATGACCACAAGTACATCGTTCCTGGACTTGGCGATGCAGGCGACAGAATCTTCGGCACCAAATAGAAATTCGTTGGTTTTGCGTTTCGCAGAAATAAATAACAATCATGAAAGACCCGAAGTTTTTCGGGTCTTTTTGTTGTTTTCTAGCATTGCAAAAGCTATATAAAGCAAGGCATTGCGCGCTCCGTTGCTCATAATTGCAACAACGGATTTGCTTTTTTGTATTTGCAAATTTTGTCATTCATATTTTTTTGCGTCGATATTTCTAAGCCTTCCAAAGAGGCTGCCTGTGAACTGGCAATGATTTCGAATAAATTGTGCAACTCTTAATGTCTGTTCATCTAATGCGCCGCAAATGTGCATGGATGCACATTTAGACCTGCACAAGCCAAGGATGGCGGTTCAGGTCGGCGGCACTTAATTAGATGAAAACAGACATTTTAGAGTTGCTAAATTTAGGCGTATGAATAGCCAGTTCATAGCGCAGTCCATTGGGAGGCAAGAAATAGCGCGCTCATCAAATATGAACAAAATTTGCTGTAAAAAGCAAATCCTAATCTTGTGCAATTATGTAGCAGTCGCTGATTGCAATTGCCTCTGCTTTATATATCTTTTGCATTTTAGATAAAATAAAAGACCCGAAAAGCTTCGGGTCTTTTGCATTTGCTATATTTTTCTGCGAAACGCGGAATCTTCGAATTACAGAAGGTGTGCACGAAGATCTTCTGGGCTTGCCTGGCAAAGAAGGGCAGGAGCGATGTCGAAAACGGTCTTGCATCCATTATCCCCTTTTGCGTTTAAGCGGTATGCAGCGCGTGCATAAGCCACAATTACGCTGGCGGTAAACTCTGGATTTGAATCAAGCTTTAAGCTGTATTCTATGATGTGAGAGTTTTCTTCATTCCAGCCAGTCTTTCCTGAGCGGATTACGAAACCGCCATGAGGAATTCCCTGATGATCGCGAGCAAATTCTTCTTCAGAGATGAAGTGAACAGTAGTGTCATAATCAGCAAAGTAGTTTGGCATCGTCTTGATTTCCTGCTCAACTTTTGCAGCGTCAGCGCCATCCTCTAATACTACGAAGCACTCACGGGTGTGCTTTTCTCTGGTAGAAAGCTCTGGATTAGAACCTGAACGAACTGCTTCAAGAGCAGCAGGAACAGGAATTGTGTACTGCTTGCCATTCTTAACACCAGCAACACGACGGATTGCATCAGAATGCCCCTGGCTGACACCTTTGCCCCAGAAGGTATAGTCAGTTCCATTTACAAGAATTGCATTTGCGTATAAACGGTTTAATGAGAACATTCCTGGGTCCCAGCCGACAGAGATAATGCCAACCTTGTTTGCTGCCTTAGCGGAAGCATCAACGTTTGCAAAATGCTCTGAAATTCTTGCGTGAGTGTCAAAGCTGTCGATTACATTGAACATCTTTGCGATTTCTGGAGTCTGCTCTGGAAGGTCAGTAGCTGAGCCACCGCACATAATCATAACATCGATTTTGTCTTTCCAGTCAGCCACATCCTTTACGTTTGCAACGGTTGCGGATGGAGTTAAAACAGAAACAGTAGCTGGATCGCGGCGGGTAAATACTGCCACTAATTCCATATCAGCATTCTGCTTGATAGCACATTCAACACCTTTTCCAAGATTTCCGTATCCATAGATACCAATTCTAATACTCATAATTAGTTCTCCTTTTATATCATTGTTTTTGTAAGCGTTGTTTTATAACGCTTTATATTTTAAACTTTCTAAAGCAATCTTAAAAGATGTTCGCGAAAATTTGAAATATTTTTCTATTATTTCAAATATAACTTGATATAATAAAGTGAAAATAGAAAAAACTACATTTTATGACAGAAAACACTTACGAAATAAAACTATACTTAATTTTATGAATCAATATTGGATTAGAAAAACAACAACTTCAGACCTTCCAGCTTTGCTGGAAACCTTTGCCTATGCGCGTGAATTTATGAGAAACACAGGAAACCCAAATCAATGGGGAGACTGTCATCCGTTGCCGGAGCTTATTGAAAAGGATATTGCGAATGGGACAGGCTACATCATTGAGGATGAAAAGGGCATTTTGGGAACCTTTGCATTTATCGTTGGAATCGATGAGACATATTTAAATATTGAGCAGGGAGAGTGGTTGAACGACGAGCTTTACGGTACAATCCACCGCATTGCGGCAGCACGCCCTCATGCAGAGGTGTTTGAAAAATGTATTGAATTTTGTAAAAGTACAGTTCTTGAGGATGATACCAGGCTAAAGAATCTTCGCATTGATACACATGAAGATAATCTTGTGATGCAAAAACTTGTAAAAAGAGCTGGTTTTTCCTATTGTGGAATCATATATGTGAGAGATCATTCTCCTCGTCTGGCTTATCAGTTGTGTATAGAATAACTATGTTTTGCTATTTTTTCGAGTTTGAAAAAATATTGAAAATAGTTGTAAAAATGTGTTGACATTACTCGTGCGGTTAGATATACTAATCAAGTCGGTCAGCAATGACGATATGACCCATGGGATCTTAGCTCAGCTGGGAGAGCATCTGCCTTACAAGCAGAGGGTCACAGGTTCGAGCCCTGTAGGTCCCATTTGAAGATATATCTTCAAAAATTTCATATATGGCGAGATAGCCCAGTTGGCTAGAGCACACGGTTCATACCCGTGGTGTCGAGGGTTCAAATCCCCCTCTCGCTACTAAAAAAGAGTTCAGTTTATCTGGACTCTTTTTTGTGCGAGAAGAGGGATTTGAACCCCAAAAAAGAAAAGCAAGGAACGTGGTGTTGAGGGCGCTAGATGTCCAGTGGACATCTGTTTAGCGCGGACCGAAGCGGAGCGGAGAGCAAATCCCCCTCTCGCTACTAAAAGCGGAGAGCAAATCCCCCTCTCTTTCTGCTTTTTCAAAGCAGAAGAGGGATTTGAACCTTGCACTCGCTATGGTATAATAGTTTCACTATTTTATTAAAGGAGTAACCTTATGCTTCAAATTCCAGGCCCATTATGTGGCGACAAAAAAGCGGATGAGATAATCAATGCTTACGTCAACGAGAGACTTGTTGGTTTGATGAGTGATATTTTATGTGAGTTCGACGCAAATGATCTCGAACAAAATGAGGAGTTTATCGAGGAAATCTTTTATCTTTTCCCAGAAAATTACGAACGCGAAAAGCAGGCGAAAAAGTTTTTAGAACTCTATGGCCTTTTGAAGGACAAGGAGGTTTATGCGCCAGAACAGGTAATGGAATATGTTCTTGCTCAGTTGCTTGGTCTTTATGAGGAGATGGGAGTAAATGAACATGAGCCAATGCCAAATCGTGCTTATGTTATGGAAAAACTTGCAGAAGATTTTAAGGCAGATGGTTCAAAGTCTCCGTTGAATGATGCGACGGAGTATTTGGAACAGCTTGAGGATCCGGCGCAGTATATGGAATTGATATTCTGGGATTTAGATTTTACTCTGCTAGAAGAGTATAAGGAAGAAGACCTTGCGAGAAGTAATCCAGAGCTGGCAAAAAACGCCAACTTCGAGGACAGATAACCTTTCGCTGTAAAATGTTTGGAGGAATTTTTACATGTTAAGACCAAAGATTGGTTTGGATTGGGATGATGTGACCGCTCCATTTAATGACGTTGCGATTGAGATGGCAAATGAGAAATATCAGTTTGACCCACCTCTTACCTTAAATGATATCGAGTCCTGGGCAAACCAGGGCAGGGCGTCTGTAATCAAGGAGTTTTATTTTCAAAAGGAATTATATGAACGTCAGACCGTTCCGGAGGAAAATAAAAGACAGATTCGAAAACTGATGGAAATTGCAGATGTATATTTTATCACTGCCGCATATCCAGAATTTATGGGGATTCGCGCAAAGCAGATTCTGGAGGCGTTTCCAGAATTTAATTCCAATAATATTATTCTTGGCAACGCCAAGAGTCTTGTTCAGTTTGATATTGTTTTGGATGATGCAATTCACAATATTCTTGAATCGCCAGCATCGTATCCGGTATTGATGAGAAAACCGTGGAACTGGAAGATGACAGGCCTTTTGTCTGTGAATAATATGACAGAATTTGTTTCCCTGGTGGAGCAAATCATACTTGCGAGTCATACAAAGGTGACAGAGATAGAAGCTCCAGCGGTACTGGCTCTGGTTGGTCCATCAGGCTCGGGAAAGACGCACCTTTCTAACAGTCTTTGCGTGGACCCGAGATTTGTAAATCCAAAGACCTACTGTACGAAGAAAAGCCATAAGCATCGCTATCTGACCGAGGCGCAGTTTGAAAAGCAGAAGTTTATCGAAAAAACGCAATATGCAGGTATCAAATATGGCACAAAAAAGGAAGATATTCAGGAAATTCTTGATCAGGGCAAATTCGCAGTGATGCCCCTGGATATGTGCGGTGCAATTGCGATGAAGCAGCATTTTAAAACGGCGATTATTTATTTGAACCGGGATAAGGAAATTCTGATTCACGATATTCTCGAGGAAGATTATAGTACTGAGGAAAAGACACTTCGCATTTTGTCGATTGATGCAGAAAAACGAAATCGCGAAATCTGTGATTTTGTCATCAACAACGATAAGGAAGATGCTCTTGATAAAGTGATTGAACTCACTGTTGGAGAAATGATTACAGACGGTGGTTTCTTTTCGCTGATTGAGGAGGAATAGGGGCGAAATGAGAAATCCGTCAAGGATATTGTTCTCATTTAATTAGGGCCAAAGAAAATTTGTTCTGTCCTCGAAAAAATACAGTTTGAATTGTTGAGAATTGATATTTAGGGGTATATACTTAATAAGAATATAAACAATTAAATTACCAACCAAAAGGAGACGAAAAGATGTTTGGAAAATTAATTGACAGCTTAAAGGCTAATCCAAAGAAAATTGTTTTTACAGAAGGAACTGATCCTCGTATTTTAGAGGCTTCTGCTCGTTTGTGTTCAGGAAACTTCCTTACCCCTGTGTTAGTAGGAAATAAAGAGGAGATTCTTGCAGCAGCTGAGAAAACTGGTTTTAACGTAAATGGCGCTGAAATCATCGATCCAGCAAATTGGGACCGTTTCGAAGAAATGGTTGATTTATTCTGCGAACTTAGAAAGAGCAAGGGGGTTACTCCAGAAGAGGCTCGCAAGGTTCTTTCTGCTTCAAATTATTTTGGTACTATGCTTGTAAAGATGGGCGTTGCAGATGCATTATTAGGTGGAGCTACCTACTCAACTGCTGATACCGTTCGTCCTGCACTTCAGGTAATCAAGACTAAGCCAGGCAACAAGATTGTATCTTCATGCTTCATTATGGTTCGTCCAGCTGCATCAGGAGAAAACGAAGTTCTTGCAATGGGAGACTGTGCAATCAACATCAAGCCTACTTCGGAAGAACTTGTTGAGATCGCTGGTGAAACCGCTAACTGTGCAAAGATTTTCGGTATTGATCCAAAGGTTGCATTCCTTAGCTATTCAACTCTTGGATCTGGAAAGGGAGAGGATGTTGATAAGGTTCGTGAAGCCTGCAACATGGCAAAGGAAAAGTATCCTGAATTAAATATTGATGGTGAATTACAGTTTGATGCTGCAGTTTCTCCAGCAGTAGCAAAGACCAAGTGCCCAGATTCAAAGGTTGCTGGACATGCAAATACCTTTATCTTCCCTGACATCAACGCAGGAAATATTGGTTACAAGATTGCTCAGCGTCTTGGTGGATTTGAAGCTTATGGACCTATCCTTTTAGGTTTAAATGCTCCAATCAATGACCTTTCACGTGGATGCAATGCGATGGAAGTATATTCAATGGCAATCATCACTGCAGCACTTGCATAATAAGGTCCTATATTCGCGAAAATAAGCAATTCTTCGGGCGGGTTCACTTGTGAAACCCGTCCGTTTTGTGTTATTATATTATGAAAATATTTTCGAGATTTTAATGTAATCCAATGAAAATTGGTGAAGAGGTTATATATGAGAGTAGGAATGGGATACGATGTCCATAAGCTTGTGGAGGGCCGTAAGCTGATTGTTGGCGGTGTGGAAATTCCACATTCACTTGGCCTGTTAGGACATTCTGATGCGGATGTATTATTGCATGCCATCAGTGATGCGTTACTTGGCGCAGCTGCGCTCGGTGATATCGGAAAGCATTTTCCGGATACAGACCCGAAATATGCTGGAGCGGATTCCTTAAAATTATTAGAAGAGGTCGGAAGTAAAATTGCAGAGGCTGGATATGTGGTTGACAATATTGATGCCACGATCATTGCACAAAAGCCAAAATTCAGACCTTACATAGAACAGATGGAAGAGAATGTAGCCCGTGTTCTTGGCCTTGCCAAAGAACAGGTGAATATAAAAGCAACTACCGAAGAAGGACTTGGCTTTACTGGAAGAGAGGAAGGAATTGCAGCACAGGCAATCTGTATGCTTTCTGGAATGTATGAGGCCAGCACAGCAGCTTATGGTGGTTGCGGTGGTTGTCCAGGCTGTAGTCGCCAATAATATGAAACCACAATAGACGATGATCAAAGGACAAAAATCGCAGCAATTGCGCTGCAAAGAAATAGGAGATTTTATCATGGAAAACAAGTTTCGTTTTTACAATACATTAAGCAGAAAGGTTGAAACCTTCATTCCAAATGAGGATGGAAAGGTTGCGATGTATACCTGTGGACCGACCGTATATCACTATGCGCATATTGGAAACATCCGTTCCTACATTATGGAGGATGTTTTAGAAAAGGCTCTTCGTTATGTAGGCTATGATGTAAAACGTGTTATGAATATCACAGATGTAGGTCATCTTTCCAGTGATGGTGACACCGGAGAGGATAAGATGTTAAAGGGGGCACAGCGAGAACACAAGACGGTTATGGAAATCGCTGAGCAGTATACACTTGCCTTCTTTAAGGATTTTGGGGCAGTGGGAAACCGTATGCCAGACGTTGTTGAGCCTGCAACCAATTGCATTCCTGAGTTCATTCACATGGTAGAGGTGCTGATTGAAAAAGGATATGCTTATGTCGCTGGAGGCAATGTCTACTTTGATACCTCAAAGTTAGAGGATTACTTTGTGTTCTCTTCAGCCGTTGAAAAGGAGCAGCTTGAGGTCGGTGTGCGTGATGACGTAGAAGAGGATGAGAACAAGAAAAATAAAAACGATTTCGTGCTCTGGTTTATAAAATCAAAGTTTGAGGATCAGGCACTTAAGTGGGATAGCCCTTGGGGCGTTGGATATCCAGGCTGGCATATTGAGTGCTCAGCAATCTCTATGAAGCATCTTGGAGAGTATATGGATATTCACTGTGGTGGTGTCGACAATATCTTCCCACACCACACCAACGAAATTGCACAGTCTGAGGCGTATATTGGACACAAATGGTGCAACTACTGGTTCCATGTACATCACTTAAATGACCGCGGTGGAAAGATGAGTAAGTCAAAGGGCGCAACTCTTTCCGTTTCAGTGCTAGAGGAGAATGGATATAATCCGCTTGCTTACCGTATGTTCTGCCTGCAGTCTCATTATCGTAAGCCACTGGAGTATTCAAGCGATGCAATGGATGTGGCACAGGCTACCTATGATAAGCTTGCAAAGAGAGTGGCACAGCTTACAAACGATGGACCAATTGATGAAGTGACCTACGCTTTATACAAGCAGAAATTTACTGAGACAATCTCAAATGATTTGAACACAGCAATGGCAATGACTCTGGTTTACGATGTCTTAAAGGATAAGACAAACGACACCACAAAGCTTGCATTAATCAATGACTTTGATGCGGTACTCAGCTTAAAACTTAACGAAAATGGAAAGGCACTTGCAGAAAGTGCGACCAGTGTAGATGCTGAGCTTGAGAGCTTTATCCTTGCAAAGATTGAAGAGCGCAAGGAAGCAAAAAAGGCAAAGGATTTTGCAAAGGCGGACGCAATTCGTGATGAGCTTTTGGCAAAGGGTGTTGCTATTAAGGATACACGTGAAGGCGTAGTCTGGGAACTTGTATAAGAAGTTTATAGGACGATAAGGATACTATGACAAACAAAAACGACGATATGAATCTGGAATTAGATGCGTATATCAAGAAGCAGTTTGATGTGCCGCCGGTAGATGTTAGAACCTACTCGCCACTTGCACTTGCCTACATTGGCGATGGAATTTTTGATATTGTCATTCGAACGGTAGTGGTGGGCAGAGGAAATACCAAGCCAAATTCGCTGCATCAAAAGACGAGCAAAATCGTAAAGGCAGAGACACAGGCAAAGCTGGCAGAGGCGCTGGCAGAAGACTTTACAGAGGAAGAAATGTCTGTGTATAAGAGAGGCCGCAATGCAAAATCTTTTACCACGGCAAAGAACGCATCGGTATCTGACTATAGAAAGGCAACTGGCTTTGAGGCGGTTGTTGGATATCTATACTTGACTGAACGTTTTGAGCGAGTACTTGAACTTACAAAAATTGGATTGCAGCGCCTTGATATTTCAATCTGATTATCTATAAACTCTTTTTTAGCTGGCTTTCGCCGATATATAAATCAAAGGAAAATTTATGAACGCACGAGAAAATGAAACCGCAAATCGCGTAAATGAAAATAAAATCGAAGGCAGAAATGCTGTACTTGAGGCCTTTCGCTCTGGCAAAACCATAGACAAATTATTTGTCTTAGATGGTTGTCAGGATGGACCAATTAAGTCCATCACAAGGGAAGCCAGAAAAAACAATACCATTATCAATTATGTTGCAAAGGAGCGATTGGATCAGCTTTCTGAAACTGGTGGTAAGCATCAGGGCGTGATTGCGATTTCTGCTGCTTACGACTATGCGACGGTCGAGGACATCCTTGAAAAGGCGAAGGAAAAGGGAGAAGCCCCTTTTGTGATTCTTTTGGATGGCATTGAGGACCCTCACAATCTGGGTGCAATTATTCGTACTGCCAATCAGGTTGGTGCTCATGGAATTATCATTCCTAAGCACAGGGCTGTTGGATTAACTGGAACCGTTGCCAGAACTTCCGCTGGCGCAATCAATTATACGCCAGTAGCAAAAGTTACCAATATGACTCAGACAATCAAGGAGTTAAAGGATCAGGGAATGTGGTTTGTCTGCGCAGATATGGGCGGTACAACCATGTATGATTTGAATCTGACGGGTTCGATTGGTCTTGTCATTGGAAATGAAGGAGAGGGTGTCAGCAAGCTTGTAAAAGAGAATTGTGACATGATTGCATCTATCCCAATGAAGGGGGACATCGATTCCTTAAATGCATCGGTTGCAACCGGTGTTCTTGCATACGAAATCTTACGACAGAGAATGAGCAAATAGGAATGACTGATTACATCAAATATTCTGACGAACAGTTAATTGAACGAATTAAGCAGTTCCCGGAGGAAGAGAATGCAATTGCGGATTATCTTCTGGAAAAATATAAGCCGCTTGTTCGCAAACTTTCCAATGAGTTTTATATCATCGGAGGAGAGGCTGAGGATATGATACAGGAGGGCATGATCGGCCTGTTTAAGGCGATTCGCAGTTATGAGACTGGAAAGGATGCAAGCTTTATGTCCTTTGCACATCTTTGTATCCGCCGCCAGGTAATTACAGCGATGGATGCCTCGCGAAGAAAGAAACATGCGCCACTGAATTCCTATATCTCCTTTTCAGCGGAAGGAGAAGAAAAGACAAAGTTAGAGGAACTCTTATCTGACGATATGGATGACCCGGAAACACTGATTATTGAGCAGGAATTTTGGGAAGAGTTCTACAGAAATCTTTGGGAGAAACTTAGTAAATTAGAGCAGTCAGTGCTTACTCTTTATCGAGAGGGACGCTCTTATACAGAAATCGCTGATTTGATGTGTAAATCACCAAAAGCAATCGATAACGCGCTACAACGAATTCGAAAGAAGGTGAGCGAATGGAATTTTCAAGAATCGGAACACACACCATCCGTTGTGTTATCACAGAAGAAGAAATAAAAGATTTAGGTTATACCATTGATGATATTTTGGGGAATGCAGAGCGTACCCAGGAATTCATGAATCGCATTTTTGATTTGGCAGAAGACCAGTTTGGAATGAAATTTGAGATGGGCGTGCGCACAGTTCGTGCAGATTTTCTGCCGGATCATACAATTTCACTTACATTTTCTGAAAATCAGGCGCAGCAGAGAGTTAATGATCTGATGGGCCATTTGCTCGATTATGTCAATGAGATGATTGGTGTCTCAAAGGAAAAATTAGCCGAGCTAAAAGAACTTGCAAACAAAGAGAAGAAGGAGAGTGCAATGTCAGAAGCTGCACCAACAGCTTCAATCATTGTCCTTTTGCAGTTTTTATCGATGGATGTTCTTTGCAGATATGCCAAAAATATTAAGATTGATCGTATTCCGGCTTCCAAGCTTTTTAAGTATAAAGAGAAATATTATCTGTTACTGGATATGAATGAGTATTCTGAAGATGAAATTCTAGCTCTTTCGGTATTGACAGATGAATACGCATCAAATCTACTTCTCGGAGCGGATAAATACGCGTTTATGAAAGAACATGCAGAGCTGATTATTGAAGATCAGGCAATTGAAACCTTAAAGGCTTTGTCTGAATAATATGATAGAATAATATAATAATATAACAATATAACAATATAACAATTTAACAATATAACAAGAGAGAGTCTTTGCAGACTCTCTCTTTTATTTCATTATATTTATTCTGGGACATCTTCTTTTGTGACGAGTCGGTTACGACCATGTTCTTTGCCGATATATAAAAGCTGATCAACTGTCTTTACCATCTCATCAGAGGTGTCTAAATCCTTTGTGTCGATTAATCCGAAGGTCATGGTAACGCCAAGCGTTAAATCCTCGTATTCAATCTTTAAATTGCGCACAGCATCAATTAAATCCAGCATAACCTGTTTGGCCTCTTCAAAACTGCCGCGATTGAAGATGATCAGGAATTCTTCGCCACCCCAGCGGCTGCAGACACCATAGTTCTTGACCTGTTTTTGTAAAAGCTTTGCTATTTCAATCAGGACAAGGTCACCACAATCGTGACCGTAGGTGTCGTTGAATTTTTTGAAGAAATCAATGTCTCCCAATGCAAGGCAGAAATGATTACTGGTGCCGCGAGTCTGTTCCACCAGCTGGTTTAATCGAATCTGTCCACTTCTTCGATTAGTGAGACCAGTTAACATATCCTCATCAACAAGCCTGCGCAGACTACTTTGCATATCAACAACAGAATGGGCCATCTGTCCAAATTCATCTTTGCGCGCCAGCAAATCAGGCGCAACTGTGTTTGAAAGAGTTCCTTCTGTAACCTTTTGAAAGGCTCCAGTTAAGCGTAGAATCGTTCTCTTGAAATCTCTGGCAAAATAGATTGCCCAGAATACTGCAAAGACAGCAGCAAGAATGATTAGAGCGATCAGAGGAAGGAGCGCTTTTGCGATGAATCCCTGAACCACTCGAGACGGCAACACGGCTGCCATCATTCCAACACAGGTTCCGTTACTGTTATAAATAGGTTCGTAGTAGGCATAAAATCTGCTTCCTAATACATTGACCTCTTTATAAAAGTGAGAGCTTTGAGCAACAAATACATCCTGATAGATGGTGTTGTTGGCCTTGCTTCCAATCAGACGGACATCATCCTCTGAAATTAGTGTGGTAAGAATTCGGATATCACTTAAAAAGAGGGTAATATCAGCTTCTGAACTTTCCTTTAAGGAATCAATCAAAGTAAAATTGGAATTTAAAATGGTATCTCCTTTTGTCACACGAAGCTCTTCGTCTGAAGAGTCTACCGCATAGTCACCAGGATACAAAAGATCAAAGGCGTTTATCGCCTGACGAACATCAGATTTTAGTTCGCGCTCGACTTCCTTTTCTAAGGATGACTTGACTGAGAAGATACCAAATATAATTACTATGATTCCTAAAAAGAGAATTGGAATGACGGTCATTCTTGCAAGAGAAGAGGAGATACTCTTTTTTTTCTCCTGCATAAATGCCTCCTTATCCGATTACTTTTTTAATGGATTCAATAACGCGGTCTGCCTGGAAAGGCTTAACGATAAAGTCTTTTGCACCAGACTGAATTGCCTCGATTACCATTGACTGCTGACCCATAGCTGAACACATAACGCATACTGCATTAGGATCTGCTGCCTTAATCTCTTTTAATGCCTGAATACCATCCTTGTTTGGCATTGTGATATCAAGGGTAACAAGATCAGGCTTTAATTCGTTGTATTTAGCAACAGCCTCATTTCCATCAGCAGCTTCACCAGCGATATCATAGCCACCCTTGGTAAGGATGTCCTTTAACATCATACGCATGAATGCAGCGTCATCAACGATCAAAATACTAGCCATTTAATTGTCCTCCTGTTTTAAAATCTGTTTAACGATACTTATTGGATAGAGCTGCATTAATTGTGAATCAATTAAGTCGCCCACTGTGAGTCGAAATGTTACTTTTACAATATCACTTCCATTACATAATTCATCTGGAATTACAAATGTGGTTTTGAACTTGCTGTTTACAAGTGGAAAACCAATGTCTGTTGCATTCCCCAAAAGGGTTGCCATCGATGTTGCGATTGTTCCACACATTTGATTCATTGCTTCAGAAATCGCCGAAAGAGATAATTCATCAAGCTCAGTTTCAGTGACTGTTCCATCGCCTCCCATCATAAGGTTTGCGATGATAAGTGCATCCTGAACACAGAGAATCATGAGATTCGTTCCGTCTAGCCCCTTTGTGTAAGGAATTTTAACCAGGACACGATCCTCTCGTTGTAATTCTTCCTCATTGGTGAGGACTGAAACTACTGGAGTAGAAATGTCAGTGGCATGGTTAAGCATCAAACTTAGAGTCGTGGCAGCGTTACCAATGCAGATGTTTGCAATCTCACCGATAACATCAGCCTGCTGCTGAGTGATCTGTTCCATATACGATACCTCCATTGTAGTACCTATTTCCTAAAACTGATTATAGCAAAAGTAAATTGAATATGGAAGAAATATTTTCATTTTTTTTTAATATGTTAAAATTATAAAAGTAATTGGTACATTAAACAAGTTTTTTTGCATAAAAAGGAGCATTTTTATGAGTCAAGCAGACTATGAAGAAGCACGTAAACTTGGGAAAAAGGAATATAAGTATAGTGTGTCCTTGGGACGCTCGCCATATTTGCCAGTTTTAGATGAAATTTTAGTCAATGCGGATATTCAGACAGAGTTGCCACTCGGTCTTATGAATATCCCTTTGGAATATGTAATTGGAACTGCAACTGCGGGAAGAACGACTGCCTTTGCAGCGAATTTTATGCCAATTTTAGGAGAGAGTTCTGAGTTTGCTTTTAAATGGGCGACACTCGCGGATGCACAGGTGGAAGAAGGAATTCGTGATCCAATTATCTGTTATGAATATATGAACCGATATTATGTGGTTGAAGGGAACAAACGTGTCAGCGTATTAAAATATTTTGATGCTGTTTCTATTCCCGCATATGTTACCAGAAAGGTGCCTCGATTGACGGACGATCCTGAGGTGCGTTTGTATTATGAATTTTTGGAATTTCAAAAGCAGACCGGTAATAATCAGCTGGAGTTTTCCGTACTTGGAAGCGCGGAAAAGCTTCTTAATACAGTGGGAGCAAATACTCCTTGGGATGATGTGACAAAAGAGGATTTTCATCGTGTATCATTTCTTTTCTCAAGAGTATACAAAAAGCTTGGTGGAGAAAAATTAAACTTAAAGCTCGGAGATGCGATTGCAGAGTTTTTGAAAATTCATGGCTATGAAGCTGTAAAGCAGATGAATGAGGCTGCCTTAAATACAGAAATAAAGAAAGCCTGGAATGAAATTGCAATTCTTGCAGAGCATTATAAGGTCGATTTGGTTATGGACCCGGCGGAAATCAAAAGAAGAGGACTATTTGGACTTGGCGGAGAGACAGACATGTCCTGCACAGTCGCTTTTCTTTACCCAGGAACGCCGGATGCCTCCGACTGGATTTATGGACATGAGCTTGGTCGCTCTTATTTAGAGGATACTTATCCAGATAAAATCAAAACCATAGCAGTGGAGCATGTCACTCCTGAAAATGTAGTCGACGTATTAGAGGATGTCATTGCTCAGGGAGCAACGATTATTTTTGAGGTTGCCCCTCAGCTGATGGAGGAAAGCTTAAAGGTAGCGATTGCGCATCCAGAGGTGACCATCCTAAATTGTTCGTTAAATACACCACATAAATCGATTCGTACCTATTATGCGAGAATGTATGAAGCAAAATTTCTGACGGGCATGATTGCTGCTGCTTTGACACAGAATGACAAGATTGCCTATATCGCGGATTATCCAATCTATGGAATGATTGCAAACATCAACGCATTCGCATATGGAGTGCAGTGTGTGAATCCTCGCGCAAAAGTATATCTCGAATGGTCGACAAAACAGGATTACGATTTTAAAAAGCATGTGTTTGATAATGAAATTCATATCGTTTCTGACCAGGATATGATTACACCGAAGGACCCATTCCATAATTTTGGACTTCATGCCTACGAAAACATCGGAGATAAAATTAACTTGGTTATGCCTATCTGGAACTGGGGAATTTTCTATGAAAAACTCATTCTCAGTATCATGTCGGGAACCTATGCCTCAGAGGAATGGGATGAGAGACGTCCTCTGAACTACTGGTGGGGAATGTCTTCCGGTGTAATTGACCTGATTGCTTCAAAAAATGTGCCAGCTGGTGTGAATCGCCTTGTGGAGCATATCAAAGAGGATATTATGCAGGGGGATTTAACCGTCTTTTCTGGAGAGATTAAGGATCAGAACGGGACCATCCACTGTAAGGCAAATGAATCAATGTCACCGGAA
>JAZUGV010000030.1:0-20176 GCA_045641385.1 Agathobacter sp.
TACAATGAACAAAGAATTAAAGAGAAACTAGGATGGCTAAGTCCTGTCCAATATAGGCTTAGTCTCTTGGCTGCATAAAAATAGCGTAGCAGCCAAAACTGCTACGCTTAAAAAGTCTAACTTTTTGGGGTCACCACATTCAGGATGCTTTTTTAGTTCCATTTAAGGAAACTTTGCTATATTGATTTCGAAATCCATTGGAGAAGGGTTTATACCTGCTCAGCAATATCATAAATTAACTGTTCGCTGTCTGCCCATCCAAGACATGGGTCAGTAATTGATTTGCCATAGATGCCTTCGCCGATTTTCTGTGCTCCTTCTTCGATGTAACTTTCAATCATTAACCCTTTCACGAGAGCATTGATTTCATTTGAAATCTTACGGTTATGCATGACCTCTTTGGCAATTCGAATCTGTTCTTTATACTTTTTGCCAGAGTTTGAATGGTTGGTATCAATGATGCAGGCCTTATTTACAAGGTCCATCTTGTCATACATTTCATTTAAGCGAATCAGATCCTCATAGTGATAATTGGTTGTTGTATTTCCATGTTTAGAAACAGCTCCGCGAAGGATTGTGTGTGTAAGAGGGTTTCCGCTTGTTAATACTTCACAACCGCGATAGATGAACTGATGTGAATGCTGTGCGGCGTAAACTGAATTTAACATAACCGAATAATCGCCAGAGGTAGGATTCTTCATACCACTTGCTACGTCAAATCCGCTGACTGTAAGACGATGCTGCTGGTCCTCAACAGAACGTGCTCCGACAGCTACATAAGATAATAAATCTTCAACGTAACCCCAGTTTTCTGGGTAAAGCATTTCGTCGGCTGCAGTAAGCCCGGTTTCTTCAATGGCACGGATATGCATTTTACGCATTGCAAGGAGTCCTTCTACCATATCTGGAGCTTTTTCTGGGTCTGGCTGAGATGCGATTCCTTTATAGCCTTCACCAGTTGTACGTGGCTTGTTGGTGTAGATACGAGGTACAATTAATACCTTATCCTTTACCTTTGCCTGGACATCAGCAAGACGACGAATGTAATCACAGACAGGCTCCTCGTTGTCGGCAGAGCATGGTCCGATGATTAACAGGAAACGGTTATCCTTTCCAGTAATAATGTCGCTTACTTCCTGATCGCGCGCTGCCTTGAGTGCGGTTAATTTATCTCCGAGAGGAAGCTGAGCTCTGATCTCTGCAGGAGTTGGTAATTCATTTAAATGTTTGAAACTCATAACTTTATATCTCCTTTTTACACTTTAAAGTGCTAAAATGTTCATGTTCGATATTTTATCGAATCTCAAATGGCATGTCAATGCTGAAACATTGCATTTACCATATTGATTTAGTAACATAATAGTATCAAAATGTGTAAAAGCATGGAAATACATAATAATAATACTTGTTATAATATGAGATAATACTAAAATGTACTATTATAACAAGAGACAATACAAAGGATGAAAGGCAGATTTTGCATCATCAGAATCTGATTGGGATAATTACATGATATTTCAAAAAGACAAAGGCAAAGAACTATGCGTAAAGGGAAAAGTTTTTTATAGTGGTAAGCCACTTGTCTGCCTCCCTGTAATGAAGAGTACCAAGGAGGAAATTGTCGAGGAAACAAAACGTCTGGTCTCGCTAAATGCTGACGCGGTTGAATGGAGAGTGGATGCGTTTTCTCAGGTGCATTCCCTTAATGCGATTCGTGAGGTACTGGCGGAACTTGAACCATTGCTTGAAAATATAATTTTTATATTTACATTTCGTTCAAAGGCTCAGGGAGGAGAGTGTGAGCTCCCAACGGCTGAAATCTATGATTTGCATCAGGTTGGCGCAGAGTCCGGAACAGTTGATTTTGTGGATTTAGAGTTCTTTTCAACAGCAAATCCTGCAAAGGAAATAAAGGAACTGCAGAAGATGGGAGTGAGAATCATTGCGTCTCATCATGATTTTGATATGACTCCGGAGGAGAATGTCATGCTTGCGATTTTAAAGCAGATGAAGGATAGTCGGGCTGATATCGTCAAGCTTGCAGTTATGCCGAATGAAAGCGCAGATGTTCTAGCACTTTTGGCTGCGACAAATCGCTTTCACATTGAAAACAAAAACACACCAGTCATTACGATGTCGATGGGAAAATTGGGAGAAATCTCAAGAATTTCAGGTGAAATTTTTGGATCCTGCCTAACCTTTGCGAGTGCTGGCGAGGCAAGTGCTCCTGGACAGATTGAAATTGGCAAAATGGCCGAAATATTAGAGATTTTAAGCACTAAATAATGTGGCGAATTCTTGACCGTGTATGCTAAATGTTGTATAATTTTTAGGTTAAATGCGGTCGTAGTTTAATGGATAAAACACAGGACTCCGACTCCTGAAATGCGAGTTCGATTCTCGCCGGGCGCACTGGAGTTTTTTGAATACTTAGGAGGCTATAAATGAAAGCTTTTTTAGATAAATTGAAGGAAGGCTGGGGAAAGGTTTGTGCCTTTTTTAAGAATCTCTTCAAAAAAGAAACCAGGAAGAAGATTAAGAAGTGGTGCCTTGAAAACCGTAGATACTGTTATGCAGCAATTTTGGTTTTGGTACTTATTATTGTTCTTGTCAGCTGTACTGCCATCAACGGAAAAAAGAAGTCTCAGAAATCACTTAGCGCATTGCTTGCGGACTTTGAAATTGATACGGAATATGAGACCGATGCCTTTGCGGATGTAAATGAGGTTGTTACTAATTATTTAACCGCTTATGTGGCTGCGGATTTTGATGCGCTTGATGCTGTTGCAACTCCAGTCAGCGACAAGGAAAAATCATATATTTCTACAGTTGCAAATTACATGGAGACCTTTAGTGATTTAAAATGCTATACATTAAAGGGTTTAACAGAGGATTCGTTTATTGTTCTTGCCGGCTATGAAATTAAATTTAATGGAATTGATACGACTGCACCAAGTCTGACACTTCTTTATGTTGAGAAGAACGACGAGGGCAACTATTATGTAAATAACCTTTACTGTGAATATAACTGGGAGCATCAGGAAAATGAAATTGCACCAGAGGTTGCTGCAGTAATCTGGATGGCAAAGGGAACAGATGCGGTTACCAAGCTTGTAAATGAGCAGTCAACTGCATATTATGAGGCGGTTGCTTCTGACGAGAGCTTATATATTCTTACCAATTCAACACTTCCAAAGGATCTGTATGAGTGGGCAAAGAAAAACATCGAGTCCACAGAGGATTCAACAGAAGCATCGACAGAAGTATCAACCGAAGAGACAACAGAAGCTACAACGGAACAGACTCCGGAGGCTCAGGCACCAGAGGTGAAGGTTAAGGTCACTGTGAAAAAGGTCAATGTGCGTGCATCCGCTTCAAAGAGCGGCAAAAAGCTTGGTGAGGCTACAAAGGACTCTGAATATACCAAGCTCGGCGAGGAAAACGAGTTTACAAAGATTGATTACAACGGAACAACCGGATACATTGCAAGTGATTATGTGGAGGTTGTACAATAAGTACGTCCAGGGAGTTCTTAATTAGAACTCCCTTTTTGTTCGACTGCATGCTCGCATGCAAGGAGATTTGACGACCGCTAATCAGGGCGAAACTTGTGAAGCGTGTTTTAACTATGTTATGGCGACAAGGAGAAGAGATGGACTCAATTCGTATTAATAAATATTTATCAGAAGCAGGAATCTGTTCTCGTCGCGAGGCAGACAGAGAACTTGAGGCAGGCAATGTTTGTATCAATGGGATTGTGGCAAAGCCGGGGGACCGTGTTGAAGAAAACGATGAGGTTTCTTTCAAGGGGCAGGTAGTTCACAAAAAGGATGCTCCAGTGCTTCTGGCACTTAATAAACCAGTCGGCATTGTGTGTACTGCGGAAAAACGTGAGAAAGATAATGTAATCGATTATCTCAACTATGAGACGAGGGTTTATCCAGTCGGAAGACTTGATAAAGATTCAGAAGGGCTTTTGCTTTTGACCAATCAGGGAGAACTGAGCAATCAGATACAGAAGGCTCGTAACTTCCACGAAAAGGAATATGTTGTCACAGTGAATAAACCAATATCAGAAAGTTTTATTCGTGGTATGGCAGGAGGAGTTCCTCTTGTGGAATTAAACGCAACCACCAGAAAATGTGTTGTGAAAAAACTTGGAAATAAGACTTTTTCGATTATTCTTACGCAGGGATTGAATCGACAGATTCGCAGAATGTGTGAATATTTTGGGTATCGAGTACTCTCGCTTAAGAGAATTCGTATTATGAATATTGAGCTTGGTGATTTGAAAACTGGTGAATACCGCAAAATTGAAGGTCAGGAATATGCCAACCTCATCAAATTGTTAGGAGAGTAGCTTACGTGGAAAAAGAAAAGCGTATCAGAGAATTAATTTCGCTGCTGAATGAGGCATCTGAGAAATATTATAATGGCGCGGACGAGATTATGTCGAACTACGAGTGGGATGCACTGTTTGACGAGCTTGTCGCATTAGAACAGGAGACCGGCCTTGTACTTTCAGACTCTCCATCGCAGAAAGCGGGATATGACGAGACCGCAGGGGCAAAGGAAGAGCACGAATTTTCTGCCCTTTCTTTGGCAAAGACGAAACAAGTTTCTGACCTAATGACATGGGCTGGGGAACGCCCAATTTGGCTTTCCTGGAAGTTAGATGGTTTGACGCTGGTGTTGACCTATGATGGAGGAAATCTGACAAAGATTTTAACCAGAGGAAATGGAACAATTGGGACGAATATTACCTACCTAAAGGATGCAATTGGGAATATCCCTGTCAAAATCAAAGAAAAAGGACATTTCGTTGTGCGCGGTGAGGCGGCAATTACCTATCATGACTTTGATATGATCAATGATCTGATTGAGGATGATGATGAGAAATATGCGAATCCAAGAAATCTTGCGGCAGGCACATTAAACCTCGATGATGTCGAGGTCGTAAAGAGTCGGCATGTGAATTTTTATGCATTTACTCTGGTATATACAGAGCAGGAGATGGTTTCCTGGGGCGCGCGCATGGATTATTTGGACACGCTTGGCTTTGTAACAGTAGACAGGGAAGCCTGTGACGCACAAAATGTGGGCGAGGTAGTCGATAAATGGACCAAACGTGTGGAGTCAGGGGAGATGGATATTCCAGTGGATGGTCTTGTCATTTGCTATGATGACACTGAGTATGCGGCAACAGGTTCAGTCACTGGACATCATGCAACGCGAGGTGGATATGCGTTTAAATGGCAGGATGAGTCAGTTGATTCTAAACTTTCGTACATTGAATGGTCCTGCGCAGCATCTACAATTTCTCCAGTGGCAGTATTTGAACCTGTTTCCATTGAGGGCACCACAGTGAGCAGAGCATCTCTCTGTAATATTTCAGAGATGAAGCGACTTGGAATCACTGACGACTGTGTGGTCTCTGTAATCAAGGCGAACAAGATTATTCCTAAGTGTATTGCAGTAAAGGATGCAAAGGGGACATTTCAGGTTCCGAAGAACTGTCCAGTTTGTGGGGCGCCGACGCGGATAAAAATTTCTGAAAAAACCAGGACGGAAACACTTCACTGCACGAATCCAGACTGTATTGCAAAGAATATGAAAAATTTCAGCCGCTTTGTAAGCAAAAATGGTATGGATATGGAAGGCCTTTCTGAGCAGACCATGCTTCGCTTTATCAACGAAGGCTTTATCAGCAAATTTGCAGATTTATATCATATCAAGGAGCATGTGGAACAGATTTCACAGATGGAAGGCTTTGGCGAAAAATCTTGTGATAATTTGGTGCGAGCGATTGAGGATAAGAGAACCGTTACGCCAGAACGCTTTATCTATGCTCTCTGCATACCAATGATAGGTACCGATGCTGCAAAGAAGATTGTTGCGAACGTTGGCTTTACTGGATTTATTGATCGAATGAGGGCTGGCGAAAACTTTTCCGATATCGATGGCATTGGAGAAGAAAAATCGAAAGCAATTGAGGCCTGGTATGCGAATGTTTCCCATCAGGAGGAGCTTGATGCTCTTTTGAAAGAGGTTTTGATTGACGAATCAAAGCAGGCGATGGCACTTGAGGGAGATTTGAAGGGAATTACCTTTGTTATCACTGGCGATGTGCACCAGTTTAAAAATCGAGATGAATTTAAGGCCTATGTAGAAGGCAAAGGCGGTAAGGTGGCTGGCTCTGTTTCTGCAAAGACAAGCTTTTTGGTAAACAATGATATCAATTCAACCTCCTCGAAAAATACAAAAGCGAGATCACTTAATATTCCAATCATAAGCGAGGATGAATTTGTGGAACGCTTTGGAAAATAATGATTGAAAGGAATTAATTTTTGATATGCCTATAAAAACAAAGTCCGGACTTCCGGCACTTGAATTACTCGAACAGGAAAATATATTCGTTATGGATGAACATCGTGCGACACATCAGGATATTCGTCCAATCAGCATTGCAATTTTGAATCTCATGCCTTTAAAGGAGGAGACGGAGCTCCAGATTTTGCGAAGCTTATCGAATACGCCAATTCAGGTGGATGTGACCTTTTTGGCGGTCGAATCGCATGAGTCTACGCATACCTCAATGAGTCATTTGAATGAATTTTACAAGACCTATTCAGAGGTGAAGGAGCAGTATTTTGATGGTTTGATTATCACCGGTGCTCCGGTGGAGCAGATGGCTTTTGAGGAAGTGGATTACTGGCCTGAAATCTGTGAAATTATGGAGTGGACAAAGGAACATGTCTTTTCAACCCTGCACCTTTGCTGGGGTGCACAGGCGGGATTGTATTACCACTATGGAATTAAAAAATATGATCTCGATAAAAAGATGTTTGGCATTTATAAGCATCAGGTGAAGAACCGAAAGGTTCCTCTGGTTCGCGGCTTTGATGATATCTTTTACGCACCTCATTCTCGTCATACAGAGATGAGGACAGAGGAGATTGAGGCAGTGAAGGAACTGACGATTCTGGCAGAATCCAAGGAGGCGGGGGTCTTCCTTGTGACAGATGCGACAGGAAAGCAAATTTTTGTGATGGGACATCCAGAGTATGACCGAATGACTTTGGACAAGGAATATCGCAGGGATAAAGATAAGGGGCTTCCAATTGAGCTTCCAGTCAACTATTATCCGGATGATGATGATACACAAAAGCCACTTTTACAGTGGAGAAGCCACGGCAATATTTTGTACTCAAACTGGCTGAATTACTATGTGTATCAAACAACTCCATATGAGTTCGTTCACATGAATGAAATTTATGGAAAATAGACAAAAATATGTGTTTCATCACAGGAAAATGTGGTAAAATATATAGCATCTAAATATCCAAGGAGGATGAATGTATGGGGAAAGAAATAGTAGCAATGCTATTAGCCGGTGGACAGGGCTCTCGACTGTATGCATTGACCCAAAAACTTGCAAAGCCAGCAGTACCATTTGGTGGTAAGTATCGTATCATCGATTTTCCACTTTCGAACTGCGTAAACTCTGGTATTGATACTGTAGGTGTATTAACACAGTATCAGCCCTTCGTTTTAAACGAATATATTGGAAATGGACAGCCATGGGATTTAGACCGTCTCTATGGTGGTGTTCATGTGCTTCCACCATATCAGCGTGCATCCGGCAGCGACTGGTATAAAGGAACAGCAAATGCAATCTATCAGAACATTTCGTTCATTGAAAGATATGATCCAGAATATGTCATCATTCTTTCTGGAGATCAGATTTGTAAGCAGGACTACAGCGAATTTTTGGATTTCCACAAGAAAAAGGGCGCAGAGTTCTCGGTTGCAGTTATGGAGGTTCCATGGGAAGAGGCTTCTCGATTTGGCCTTATGGTAACTGATGAAAATGACAAGATTACTGAGTTCCAGGAAAAACCAAAGGAGCCAAAGAGTAACCTTGCTTCTATGGGAATTTATATCTTTAACTGGGATATCCTTAAGAAGTACCTTGAGGAGGATGAGGCTGATCCTAATTCTGAAAATGATTTTGGTAACAATATTATTCCAAATCTTTTAAAGGATAAGCGCCAGATGTATGCTTTCCGTTTTGACGGATATTGGAAGGATGTTGGAACCATTCCTTCTCTCTGGGAAGCAAACATGGAGGTTTTAGACCCTGAACACAGTGGAATCAACCTCTTTGATGAAAACTGGAGAGTATACTCACGAAACAGTGGAATGACAGGTCATTATGCTTCGACCAGTGCAAGCATCATTGATTCAATGATTACCGATGGTTGCCGCATTAGTGGAACCGTTAAGCATTCTATTTTATTCGCCGGTGTCACGGTTGAAGAGGGTGCAACAGTTGAGGATGCAGTTATCATGGGTGGTACCGTAATCAAAAAGGGCGCTGTCGTGAAGCATTGTATTCTTGCAGAAAATGTTATCATTGGCGAGAACGCTATTGTTGGAGAAACTCCAAAGGATGGTGGCGTTGGTGAGGTTGCAACCGTTGCTTCTTATGTCAAGATTGGAGACGGTGCAAAGATTGGACCAAATGCCATGGTTTATGAAGATGTAGAGGAGGGCAAAGAACAATGGTAAAATCTCAAAATGATGCTTTGGGTATTATTTTCCCAAACAGCTATGACAGCTTAATTCCTGAGCTTGCCTCAGAAAGAAGTATGGCTTCCATCCCTTTTGCCAGCCGTTATCGTTTATGTGACTTTATGATTTCAAGTATGGTACACAGTGGAATTAGCAATGTTTCTCTGCTGGTTCGAAACAATTATCATTCGCTGATGGATCATCTTGGCAGTGGAAGAGAGTGGGATCTTGCCCGCAAGGTTGGAGGACTTAATATCTTTCCTCCATATGCTCAGAAAAATTTAAAAATGTACAGTGGCCGTATTGAGGCACTTGAGAGCATTCGTGGATTTTTGGAATCACAGAAAGAAAAATATGTGATCATGGCTGATTCCAACATGGCGATTAATTTTGATTTTAAGAAGCTCATCGAGGAACATGTGAAGAATGACGCGGACATTACCCTTATGTATCGCAAGCAGGATATTCCTGTGTCCCTGAGTCATCCAAGCACAAACTTCCATGAATTTTACTATACCCTTGATTTGGATGGAGACCGCGTAAAGAAGATTTATGTCAATCCAAAAGAGGCTGGACAGCAGAACTTTGCATTTAATATCTATATCTGCGAGCGCGAAATGATGATTCGTATGATTGATGAGTCTTATGTTCACGGATACACCTACTTCACAAGAGATATCATTGCAAGACATGTAGATGATATGAAGGTTTATGCTTATGAGTACACTGGCTATGTGGCTCAGTTCACCAGCATTAAGACCTACTTTGAGGAGAGCATGAGACTTCTCAAGGAGGATAATCTCGATAAGCTTTTCAGCGGAAACAAGATTTACACAAAGGTCAGAGATGACAACCCTACACGTTATGTGAACGGCTCAAGCGCAAAGAATGTTCTTGTGGCAGACGGATGTGTAATTGAGGGTGAAGTTGAAAACTGTATTCTTTTCAGGGGTGTTAAAATTGGCAAGGGTGCAAAAGTGAAAAACTGCGTTCTCTTACAGGACACTGTTGTTGGTGAAAACTCAAGTCTTGAGTATGTTATCACGGATAAGAATGTAAAGATTAGCCCTAACAAATATCTTTCTGGAAATGACTCATTCCAGATTCATATTTCAAAGAATCAGACAGTATAGTAATTTATACTTTTTCTGTTATAATGATGATGTATGAATACCGGCAGATAAAGGAGGCATAATTATGTCTGAGAAAGAAACTTTAAAAATTAAGTCAGATGAGACAGGTGATGTAAAAATCGCTGAGGACGTTGTAGCTATCATTGCTGGACTTGCAGCAACTGAGGTTGAGGGCGTTAGCTCTATGGCAGGAAATATTACAAACGAGATCGTTGCTAAGCTTGGTATGAAGAACCTTTCAAAGGGAATTCAAATCGAGATTATGGACAACGAGATTAAGATTGATGTGGCAATCAACATTGCATATGGCTATGCAATTCCAGAGGTTTCTGAGAAGGTGCAGGAAAAAGTTCGCAACGCAATTGAGACCATGACCGGAGCGAATGTTTGCGCGGTAAATGTGCGTATTGCCAGTGTTGATATGGAGGAATAAAAACCTTTATAAATAAACCGTTTTGTAGTATAATTATGGGTATCTATGGCCTTGCTGTAGATACCCTTTTTATTTTGATTTTTTTGTGAGTAGGAGCGCATATGACAAGAAGAGAATTAAGAGAAAATATTTTTGCATTATTATTTCGTGCAGACTTCCATGATGAGGAGGAGATGAAGGAGCAGGTATCTCTCTTTGACAGCGAAGTAAAAAAGCTTGAAGAGTTAGAGGTGCTTGAAAATCTTGATACTTTATCAGAGGAAGATCGAAATTATATTCAGAGCAATGTGTCTGCTGTTCTTGAGAAGTTATCTGAAATTGATGCCATGATCAATGATGCTTCCACAGGATGGAAGAGTAGCAGAATGGCAAAGGTAGATTTGACAATCATTCGTCTTGCAATCTATGAGATCAAGTTTGTCCCTGATATTCCTGTAAAGGTTTCTATCAATGAGGCTGTTGAACTTGCAAAGCGCTATGGAACGGAATCTTCTGGAAGCTTTGTAAACGGTGTGCTTGCAAAATTTGCTGAATAATATTCTATGAATAAAAATGTTTATACCGTAGCGCAACTGAATCGATACGTAAAAAATATGTTTGCCCAGGATTTTTTGTTGAGTCATATCAGCATCAAGGGGGAGGTATCAAACTGTAAATATCACTCTACAGGACATATTTATTTTACGTTAAAAGATGAGAGTGGAGCGATTCGCTGTGTTATGTTCCGTGGAAATCGAAGTGGACTTACCTTTGCGATGAAGGAAGGTGACAAGGTAATTGTCACAGGCTCCGTGGATGTTTTCGAAAGAGACGGAACCTATCAGCTTTATGCAAAAGAAATTGAACTTGATGGAGCGGGCAATCTTTACTTAAAGTACGAGGCTCTAAAGAGAGAACTTGAAGAGATGGGAATGTTTGCAGAGGAATATAAGCAGCCAATTCCTAAATTTGCAAAAAAAATAGGAATTGTCACTGCAAGAACAGGAGCGGCAATTCAGGATATTCGCAATGTTGCAACACGTCGAAACCCTTCAGTTCAGCTGATATTATATCCGGCATTAGTGCAGGGGGAAGGCGCTGCAGAGACCATTGTAGAGGGAATCAGAGCACTCGAACAGTATGGTGTTGATGTGATCATTGTTGGTCGCGGAGGCGGTTCCATTGAAGATTTGTGGGCGTTCAATGAAGAAATTGTTGCAAGAGCAATCTTTGAGTGTCAGACACCGATAGTGTCTGCCATTGGTCATGAGGTTGATTGGACAATCGCAGATTATGTTTCTGACCTGCGAGCACCGACTCCATCAGCTGCGGCTGAACTTTGTGTGTTTGATCGTTCAGTAGTAAAAAGTGAATTGGCAGTGATGGCAAATCGCATGAACCGATTGATGGGGCAGCGAATCATTGGCTACAAAAATCGCTTAGAATATACCAAAAAGCAGATCCGTCTGCTGAGTCCACAGCATAAATTGCGGGAGAATCAGAGACGCCTTGCGGATCTTTGTGATGTGTTAACTGATCATATGCAGCAAAAGATAAAAGACCGCAGAACAAGATTTCTACTTCTGGCAAAAACGTTGGAAGCGAATTCTCCGTTAAAGAAGCTTGAGAGTGGATTTGCATATGTGGCAAATAAAGATCATAAACGAATAACCTCTGTAGAGCAGTTAAGTGTCGATGAAAGTCTGCAGATGAATTTCGCAGATGGCGAGGTTGAGGCAAAGGTTATTTCAATTCAAAAAATATAGCAGAATTCATAGAAATGAATTTTTGCAAGAGGAATAGCAATGGAAGAGAATAAGGAGCGCTCATTAGAGGAGCGAATGGACGACTTAGAACAGTTGATTGAAAAGATGGAGGATGACAACATTTCGTTGGATGATTCCTTTGCATTATATAAGCAGGGGCTGGCCGAAATTCAGGCGGCGGGCGATATGCTCGATGAGATGGAAAAGGCTATGTTGGTTCTGACGCAGGACGGAGCGCTGGAGGAATTTTAATGGATTTTGAAAAACTGCTTCTTCAAAAAACGCAGGATATCGATGCCATGTTAGAAGGTTATTTTCCAGAAAAAACTGGTTATCAGAAAACCATTTTTGAAGCGATGGAATATGCTCTATCCGCAAAAGGAAAGAGACTTCGTCCGATGTTTATGCAGGAGACTTACTTTTTGTTTACATCTGCTACAAAAGCGGCGACAGATGAAGCACATCTGGAGGAGATTCTTCCAGAATTTATGGCGGCTATGGAATGCATCCATACCTATTCACTGATTCATGATGATCTGCCAGCGATGGATGATGATGACTATCGCAGAGGTCGTCTGACAACGCATAAGGTCTATGGGGAAGCAATGGCAATTCTTGCTGGCGATGCACTGCTCAATTATGCATTTGAGCTGGCGGCAATCGCAGTGGAAAAGGCACCCTGTGTGGCAACGGCTAAGGCAATGAGAATTCTTACCGAAAAGGCCGGCATTTACGGCATGATTGGAGGTCAGGTTGTAGATGTAGAGGCCGAAAAGAACAACGAAGCGTTAGACCGGCAGAAAATTGAATTTGTCTATGAACTAAAGACTTCTGCATTAATCGAGGCTTCCATGATGATTGGAGCGGTCCTCGCTGGTGCAAGTGAAAACGAGCTGGAAACAGTAGAGCAAATTGCAAAGAAGATTGGTTTTGCGTTTCAAATTCAGGACGATATTCTAGACCTTACAGGGAACTTTGAGGAGTTAGGAAAGCCGATTGGCAGTGATGTGAAAAACGAGAAGGAAACCTATGTCAGTCTTGTTGGACTTGAGCAGGCAAAGAAGGATGTGGATACCTTATCGCAGGAAGCAATTGCAGCACTCGAAACACTAAATGGTGAGAATCCATTTTTAAAGGAGTTGATTCTTTCTCTGATTCATCGCGTGAAGTAGCTGAATTGGAAAGGAATCATGAAGATACCTATGATTCTTGATAAGATAAAAAAAGAGAATGATATAAAAAAGTTAACAGCGAAAGAATTAGATGATTTGCGCTATGAAATAAGAGATACACTGGTGGAAACTGTGTCTCATAATGGTGGCCATCTGGCTTCAAATCTTGGAGTCGTTGAGTTGACCATGGCACTTCATTTATCATTAGATCTCCCAAAGGATAAGATCATTTGGGATGTCGGACATCAGTCTTATACGCATAAGCTTTTGACAGGGCGCAAGAAGGATTTTTCAACACTTCGCCAGTATGGAGGCTTAAGTGGCTTCCCAAAGACCAACGAGAGTCATTGCGATGCCTTTAATACCGGTCATAGTTCTACATCTATTTCTATTGGACTTGGTATGGCTGAAGCTCGCGATATTTTAAATGAGAATTATCATGTCGTTTCTGTGATTGGGGACGGCGCATTAACAGGCGGCCTTGCTTTTGAAGCGCTAAACAACGCATCTCATATCAAGAACAACTTCATCATTGTGTTAAATGACAATGAGATGTCAATTTCAGAAAATGTCGGAGGAATGAACCAATACCTGTCACACTTTAGAACAGCGAAGAGCTATCGCGATTTAAAACAGGATGTGGTTGGTTCCTTAAACAAAATTCCTGTCTACGGTGAAAAGATGGTCAAAAAAATCCGTAATGCAAAAAGCTCAGTGAAGCAGTTGTTTGTGCCGGGAATGATTTTTGAGGAGATGGGTATCATCTATTTAGGCCCCGTTGACGGAAATAATATCGCTGAAATGTGTCGCTTTTTCAGAGAAGCCAAACGCGTGAAGGGACCTGTTTTAGTTCATGTTTTGACAAAAAAGGGAAAAGGGTATCTCCCTGCGGAAAGACATCCAGAACGTTTTCATGGAACCACTGCCTTTCAGATTGATACAGGTCTTCCTGTCAGAAAACAGTCAAAGGCGAATTACACAGATGTCTTTTCCACTGTGATGAAAAAGATGGGAGAGCGCGATTCAAAGGTGGTAGCGATTACCGCGGCAATGGAGAGCGGAACAGGACTGGCGAGATTTCATCGTCTCTTTCCAGATCGATTTTTCGATGTGGGAATTGCAGAGGAGCATGCAGTGACCTTTGCTGCTGGACTTGCAGCATCAGGCTTAAAGCCGGTATTTGCGGTTTATTCGTCCTTCCTGCAGCGCGCCTATGATCAGATTTTACATGATGTCTGTATACAGAATCTTCCTGTAGTATTTGCAATTGATCGCGCAGGTTTAGTGGGAAGTGATGGAGAAACGCATCAGGGAATATATGATATTTCATATCTTTCCTCGATTCCCAATATGACAGTCATGGCTCCAAAAAATAAATGGGAACTTTCGGATATGTTAAAGTTTGCCATTCGTTACCAGGATGGTCCGATCGCATTGCGATATCCAAGGGGAGAGGCCTGCGATTTGTTTGAGGAACACCGTGCAAAGGTTGAATACGGAAAGGCAGAACTTATTGAACAGGGCGCGGAAATAGCAATCTTTGCGCTCGGAAGCATGGTAGAAACTGCAACAAGACTTTCTGAGATGCTTTTAGAAAAGGGATATAAGCCAACCGTAATCAATGCGCGATTTGCAAATCCATTTGACGAGGAATGCATAAAAAATCTGACGGATAAGCATCAGCTGTTAGTGACCCTGGAAGAGAATGTTTTCAGTGGAGGCATGGGGCAGAAAATCTCAGATATGATTCAAAGAGAAAAACTTCCACTTCGGGTGATTCCAATTGCAATTCCAGACCAGTTTGTTGAGCAGGGAAGTGTTGATGTCTTAAAGGACAAGCTTGGAATCAGTGCGAATAAGATTTTTGAAAGAATAATGGAGGAATTATGAAGGAACGATTAGATGTCCTTTTAGTTCAGAGAAATTTGGCTCCTTCGCGGGAAAAAGCGAAGACCATGATTTTAGAGGGAAATGTATTTGTGAATAACAATCGTGAGGATAAGGCAGGAAGCATGTTTCCAGACGATTGTCAGATTGAAATTCATGGTAACACTCTCAAGTATGTCAGCAGAGGTGGCTTAAAGCTTGAAAAGGCTATGGCAGAATTTGACATTACGTTGGATGGAACCATTTGCATGGATATTGGGGCATCCACAGGAGGCTTTACAGACTGTATGCTTCAAAATGGAGCGAGCAAGGTTTATTCCGTCGATGTAGGCTATGGTCAGTTCGCATGGAAACTGCGCAATGACCCAAGAGTTGTGTGCATGGAAAAAACGAATATCCGCTATGTGACGCCAGCGGATATCGGAGATGTTCTAGATTTTGCATCCGTGGATGTTTCGTTTATTTCTCTTACCAAAGTATTGCCAGCGGCGTATGAGCTGCTTCGCGATGACGGGGAGATGGTATGCCTGATAAAGCCACAGTTTGAGGCTGGCAAGGAGAAGGTTGGCAAGAAGGGCGTAGTAAGAGATTCTGCGGTTCACAAAGAGGTTATCGAAAAAATCATTCAGTTTTCATTGGAAAATGGTTTTTCGGTATTGGATTTATCCTTCTCACCAATCAAGGGACCAGAGGGAAATATTGAATACCTCGTTCATATTAAAAAGACAGGGGAGACAGCGCTATCGGATACAATTTCAGTGGATGAAATTGTCGCAAAGGCGCATGGGGAGTTAGATTAATGAATCACTTTTGTTTAGTAACAAACATTGCAAAGGATCCAGAACTTGCAGTGTCTAATCGAATTATCGATTATATCCGTTTGAGAGGTGGAACGGCTTCTGTAATCGAGCATGGCGATGTTGTTCCAGAGGATATTCCAAAAGGTGTTGAGTGCATCTTTGTGTTAGGTGGTGATGGAACACTGATTCGTACCGCAACTCGCCTGCATTCTCTAGACATTCCTTTTGTGGGAGTCAATCTTGGTACACTTGGATATCTATGCGAGTTGGACGAGGCATCCTTTTTAGGTGCCATCGAGCAGCTTTTAAACAATGATTACAGTATTGAAGAACGCATGATGCTTACCTCCAGTTCAGATCAGGTCCTTGCGTTAAATGACGCGGTATTTCAGAGCGGGGGAGAACAGAAATTCATCCATCTGACAGTATATGTCAATGGAACGAGATTAAATACCTATCATGCAGATGGAATCATTGTTTCAACACCCACTGGTTCTACAGGTTACAGCCTTTCCGCAGGAGGACCGATTGTGACCCCTTCCGCAAAGATGATTTTATTAACACCAATCAATGACCATCATCTTGGTTCAAAGAGCATCGTGCTCTCTGCATCGGATGAGATTGAGGTGGAATTAAATTCCAGACGTGTGGAACAGGACGAGGTGGCAGATGTTCTCTTTGATGGAGATGTGGTAAACACGCTTCATGTGGGAGAACGCTATCAGATAAAAAAATCAGTCGCAGTTGTTAAGATTCTTCGATTAAGCAAAATTAGTTTTCTTGAAAATCTTCGTAGAAAAATGGAGCAGTAGATGAAGCAAAAAAGGCATTTGAAAATTTTAGAGTTAATTGAAAAGTACGATGTGGAGACACAGGAAGAACTTTTGGATATGCTTGAAAAGGCTGGCTTTTCGGTAACTCAGGCAACGGTATCAAGAGATATTCGAGAGTTAAATCTCACAAAGCTTGCCATTGGTGGTGGACGCCAGAAATATGTTCCTTTTTATGAGCAGCGAAGCACCATGTCAAAGGATAAATATGTCCGTGTATTAAAGGAAGGCTTTAATTCTATGGACACTGCGATGAATCTTGTTGTGATTCATACAGCATCTGGAATGGCAAGCGCGGTATGCGCAGCCATTGATGCGCTTGAACTTGAGCAGGTGGTTGGATCTGTCGCAGGAGACGATACCATCATGTGTGCAACCAAGTCGATTCAGGATGCAGAGCATCTTGCGGAAAAACTTCAACAACTCATTTATTAAGTCGGGAGAGTGGAAGGAGTTATATGCTACAAAGTTTAGTTGTCAAAAATCTTGCCCTGATTGAAGAGGAAGAGGTTCACTTTTCAGAAGGCTTAAATATTTTGACGGGAGAAACTGGTGCCGGTAAATCAATATTAATTGGTTCAATAAATCTGGCACTGGGTGAGAAGGTTCAAAAGGAAATGCTTCGCGAGAATGCAGATAATGCCTATGTTGAACTGATCTTTTATGTAAATGATGATAAGACGTTAAAGGCTCTACGGGATATGGAAATTGAGCCTGAGGATGGACAGGTGATTTTGAGTCGCCGCATATCAGCAGGACGAACCGTTTCCAAGATTAATGGGGAGAGCGTTCCAGGAAGTAAGCTTAAGGAGGCTGCTTCTGTACTGATTGATATTCATGGACAGCATGAGCATCACAGTCTCCTTTCGAAAAAGAAACACTTGGAAATTCTAGATGAGTATGCAAAGGATGAACTTTCAGAAAAGAAAGCTCAGATGTCAGAGTGCTATCACAACTATAAAAATTTACTTTCAGAATTAAATCAGGCCGACATCAATCAGGAGGAGCGGACCAAGGAAATCTCGTTCCTGTCCTATGAGGTATCAGAAATCGATGCGGCTAATCTCATTTTAGGTGAAGATGCGGAATTAGAAGCAGAATATAAGAGAATATCAAATGGGAAAAAGATTTTAGAGGCAATGGGAGCGGCTTATCAGGCAAGTGGAGAAGCAGGAGCTTCTGATGCGATTTCACGCGCAGTCAGAGAACTGATGAGTGTAGCAAGCTATGATGAGAGAATTGAAAATTTATTATCTCAGGCCTCTGAGATTGATAATCTTTTAAATGATTTCAACCGTGAAATGTCTGACTACCTGTCTGATGCAGATTTCAATGATGAGCATTTTTATGAGGTAGAGAATCGGTTAGATTTAATCAATCATTTAAAGAGCAAGTTTGGTAATTCCATTGATGAAATTCTTGAAAGCTGCGAGACGAAGCGTGAAAGAATTGCAAAGCTAAATGACTATGATGCATATTTAGATTCACTTAAGGAGAAGGTAAAGCAGGCTGAAAATCAGTTGAAGCTCATTTCAGAATCTGTTTCCGATATTCGTCAAAGTAAGGCAAAGGAATTGACGGAGCAGGTAAAAAAAGAACTATTGGATTTGAATTTCCTTGATGTTTCCTTCTGTATGAATTTTGAAAAAACAAAGGATTATACCTCAAATGGAATTGACGATTGTGAGTTCTTGATTTCCACAAATCCAGGAGAACCATTAAAGCCATTGCTAAAGGTTGCATCGGGTGGAGAACTTTCAAGAATTATGCTTGGAATTAAGACTGTTCTTGCAAAGGCAGACGAGATTGATACCTTGATTTTTGATGAGATTGATACAGGAATTAGTGGAAGAACAGCGCAGAAGGTTTCTGAGATGTTGAAGAATCTTGGAAAGGCGCATCAGATTATCTGTATCACGCATCTGCCTCAGATTGCAGCGATGGCAGATCACCATTTCTTAATTGAGAAAAGTGTGGTTGATGCCAACACGCATACAAAAATTTCTGAGTTATCTGAATCAGATTCTGTGGATGAATTGGCACGAATGTTAGGCGGCGTCGAAATTACAGAGGCTGTTTTACAGAATGCACGCGAGATGAAGAATCTTGCAAAGGAGAAAGGATAAATATAACGTATGAAGAGGATTTTATTTGCAACCTCAGAGGCAGCACCTTTTGTCAAGACAGGAGGACTTGCCGATGTTGTGGGCTCATTGCCAAAGTACATAGATAAAGAGCAGTATGATGTCAGAGTAATCCTGCCCAAATATGCCTGTCTGAATCAGGACTATCTGGATGATTTGAAATATGTCTGCCACTTTTATGTTGATTTGAACTGGAGAAAGCAGTACTGCGGCGTCTTTGAGACAAGCTACCAGGGAATTACATTCTATTTCCTTGACAATGAATTCTACTTTGCTGGACCTTCTCCTTACAACAATATATATGAGGATGTAGAGAAGTTTGCGTTCTTTTCTAAGGCTGTGCTTACGGCACTTCCGTATTTGGAATACACGCCATCGGTGATTCACTGTAATGATTGGCAGACTGGTTTGATTCCTGTATTTTTACATACAGAAATGGGATCAGATCCATTTTACTTTGGAATCAAAACGGTATTTTCGATTCACAATTTAAAATTTCAGGGGCGTTGGAAAATCAAAGAGGTTATGGATATCACTGGTCTTCCAGAGAATCTGTTTGATTCCAAAGGACTTGAGGCTTATGGCGAGGCAAATCTGTTAAAGGGTGGCCTTATCTATGCAGATGCAGTTTCCACAGTCAGCCCAACCTATGCAAATGATATTACGACTCCTGAGGGCGGAGAAGGACTTGATGGAGTATTGAGAGAGCGTCAGGACTGTCTGTATGGCATTTTAAATGGAATTGATTATGAGGTTTTCAATCCACAGACAGATGAATATCTCGAGGATCATTTTACTGAGCGTGGTATCAAGAATGGCAAAAAGAAAAATAAGCTGAAGCTTCAGGAGGAGTTTGGTCTTCCTCAGGATGAGAATGTTTTAGTTGTAGGCATTGTCTCTAGAATGACAGACCAGAAGGGCTTTGATTTGATTGCCTATATGCTTGAGGAACTGCTCAGTACGATGGAGATTCAACTGGTAGTGCTTGGCACTGGTGAAAACCGTTATGAGAATATGTTCCATTATTTCCGCCAGAATTTCCCTACAAAGGTAGGCTCGTACATTGGATATTCAGAAAAGAAAGCACACATGATATATGCAGGTGCAGATGCCTTTTTAATGCCTTCTCTGTTTGAACCATGTGGATTATCTCAGATGATGAGCATGCGCTATGGAACTCTTCCAATCGTTCGTGAGACAGGCGGATTGAAGGATACGGTAGTTCCTTATAATGAGTTTGAGCTTACTGGCGATGGCTTTAGCTTTAGCAATTATAATGCCCATGAGCTTTTAGAAACTCTTCGAAACGTTGCAAGAACGTTCTATGATTATCGAGAAAATTGGGATGCCATGGCTAAGCGCGTCATGAAAAAGGATTTTTCATGGGAAGCATCTGCAGATGAATATGAGAATATGTATGAGAAACTTTTAGAAGTCAAGGAGATTGATTTACAGGAG